>CAYUQR010000154.1:1437-2507 GCA_964446825.1 uncultured Rikenellaceae bacterium | reverse complement strand
CCTAAATTGAACGAAAACTAAACTCTTTCAATATTCTGGATCTCATGTATACTTCAATATCTTTTGAATTCACTGTATACCTTGGTTCCAACAGTTCGAAATTTTCTTCATATTTAAATAATGAACCATTTGAAAGGATACTTAAAATTGTTTTGGATTTCAACCTGTGCCGGGAATAAGTACCGCAATACCTGACAAGATCTTCCAGGAGGATCCCTTCCCGCAAAATTGAATATACATCATAATAATCACGAAAAAGATTTCTTCGCGACATAACTTCAAGCTTCATAGCCCCAATTGACTTAATATCTGCGACCCTGATTTGTTCGAATGCAATGCTTGTTTGAACTTCCCTTGAATTAGCCAGGGCATTTGAATAGAATGAAAGTTTAATGTTATTCAGGGAAAAATTAACCTGGTAAAGATCCAGGATATCAGTTTTAACCTGTCCGGAAAGTTTGAGGTTTTTCTCAATTTCAGGCCAGTCAATTTCTTTACTCAGGATTTTCGGATCATCCTGCCATTTACAGAAATCAAGATCTTCACTTAAGCGGTGATCGATCTGTACACTCAGTGCAGTACCTCCAACCAGAATGTATTCTTTAAATATTTCAAACCGTTTTATTGAATTGAATACAGCTTCAGTATCAGGAGACAATCCTTTCATAATAACTGCAACTCTTTATTGTGTTTGTTAAGACATCTTCTGAGGTAAGCTTCCGGGTTCTTAATTTTGAAATAGAGAAGAGCTAACAGCAGATTCATCGAATGAAATTGAGCGTCGTTTATCACTACCTTCTCATTCCAGATTTTTCTTATTTTTCCTTTTGGAAAGAGGAGAAACAATTTATTAATGTCTTCAATATCAAGATTTATCAGGGTTTTTTCAATAAGGATATCGTCCGGTATTAAATCGGGTTCCGGCTTTTTATATGACCAGAAAATCCCCTGGTAAGCCAATTCCTGTTTCAACAGATTCCTGATATCTTTTGCTTCCTTAATCATTAACACTGGATACTATTTTACAAATATAAAACATTCAGCAGGATAAGCAATAATTTAGAATTTAG
>CAYUQR010000154.1:0-1337 GCA_964446825.1 uncultured Rikenellaceae bacterium | reverse complement strand
AGCCTTCAGCCATTATCGCACCGTCGCACCCTCCGGTAATATAAAATTATAACTATATTTGTGGGAAATTGTTACCATCACTAATGGATAAGAACCAACAACATAAATTACTGCAATCGATTATGTGGGATTACGATATATCTGCAGGGGATATGGAAAAACTACTCAATGGTAAAGTTGATAAAGCGGGTCATTATACCCGTGAAAAGTTGTTTACTAAAATGCTTACTGGGTTACCATGGTATACCATAATCCAGCTTTTGCCTGTCGAAAATGTAAAGAAGATGCTAACCGATGAGGTTATTGGAACACTCTGGCCAAGATCAGTGCAAAAACAATATGAGTATGTTAAAAAAAGATTACAGGAAACTCTACCAGATTCAGGATAAGATACTTCTGGCCTTAAAATCCGTTCTCTCTTCTTTTTATCTTACGGGTGGCACAGCGTTAGGAAGGTTTTACCTGAACCATCGTTATAGCGAGGATCTTGATTTTTTTATAAACAACAGCGACACTTTCCATGTATCGGTAAAAAATATTGAAAAGGTACTTAACGATAAATTTTCATTGTTAAGACAACAAAGCATAGTTTATGATGATTTTGCACGATATTATATTGAAGAGGAGGGGGATGTTCTTAAAATTGAATTTGTGAATGATATTGCCTACAGAAGCGGAGTTCCGAATAGGTATAGGTACGGCCTTGTTGATACGCCTCTTAATATACTCACAAATAAACTCACTGCAATTACAGGTCGCGATGAACCTAAAGATGTTTTTGATATCTATGCTCTTGCGGATCATTATATGTTTAACTGGCTTGAGGTATTCAATGAAGCAAGGAACAAAGCAATAATTAATGAAATTGATGTGGAGCAGCGTATTAAAAGCTTTCCTGTTATTCTATTTCAGAAAGCTGACTGGCACATCGCCCCTGTTGATATTAACTCTTTAAATAAAGCTGTGCAAATAATAGCCAATGATTTCTTTTTAGCCTCCGATAATTCATTAGGGACCAATAAACCTCCAATTGAAGACGCTAAAGTTATTAATACGAATTAACACCTTCGAACCATGCCTTCAAATCTTTTTTGGGAATAGATTGTCATTATTGGGGTTATGAAGCGATGTTTTTGGATTTTAAACGGCCTCTAATTTTCTACTGCGAGCTCGGCGAAGCCAAATGAACAAATAACCTTCGGTTTTCATTGCACCGGTTGTAATTTCCCTTCCGTTTAGAGAATTTCTGCTCCGGCGCCTGGTTTGAATAGGGACTTTTGTTCTAGCAATGATGGAACCTCTCCGAGGTTATGCCTGATTGAAACCATCGGACCGTC
>CAYUQR010000153.1:0-2531 GCA_964446825.1 uncultured Rikenellaceae bacterium | reverse complement strand
GTCATCGGCAGTGAGAAGCCTTCAGGTGCAAACAAGAGATAAGTTATTGTAACGGCAGTCATAAAGACTGCTGGAACAAGAGTAACCCAGTATATTTTTCTTTCCTTTGCAAGGTAGACTGTAATTGCCCATAAAACGACCATAGCAAGAGTCTGGTTTGACCAGGCGAAATATCGCCATATAACACTGAAGTCTATCCTTGTAAGCAGGAAGCCTATTGCAAAAAGAGGGATGCTTATGGCCAGCCTGTTCTTCACAGGACCCTGTTTGAAGTTAAGAAAATCAGCCACTATCAGCCTTCCGCTTCTGAAAGCTGTATCGCCTGATGTAATGGGCGCAGCCACTACACCCAGTAAAGCAAGTGCACCTCCAAACTTACCAAGAAGTGAGTTTGAGATCTCATTCACTATAAAAGCAGCATTTCCCTGGTTGGCTGTCATCACATCATTCAGTCCTTTAATGCTCCCATAGAAGCTCATACCGATAGCGGCCCAGATAAGCGCTACAATTCCTTCTGTAATCATTGCGCCATAAAATACCCTCCTTCCCAGTTTTTCGTTGGTGATACAACGTGCCATAAGAGGTGATTGAGTGGAATGAAATCCTGAAATTGCTCCACAGGCTATTGTTATAAACAGCATCGGGAATACCGGGAACTGGCCCCTGTCGATATGAAAATTATGAAAGTTAGCCACAGAAAGTTCCGGGATATGATAGCCCTTCACAAACAGAGCTATAATCAAACTAAAAGCCATAAAAAAGAGAGCAAATCCAAAAACAGGATATAACTTACCGATAATTTTATCGATCGGAAGCATTGTAGCGAGAACATAATACCCGAAAACCACCCAGACCCAAAAGGTCATTGATGCATATTCCGGAGTGAGTCCGGCAAGAATTTTCGCAGGACCCATTATAAATACAGCTCCTACAATCACCATAAGAATAACAGTAAAAGCCCTCATGAATTGTTTGGCCCACTTCCCGAGGTAAATTCCAACTATTTCTGTTATGCTTAGACCATTATGTCTTATCGAGAGCATTCCTGAAAAATAATCATGCACAGCCCCGGCAAAAACTGAACCAAGGACGATCCAGAGAAAAGCCACGGGTCCCCACATGGCTCCAGCGATTGCTCCAAAAATAGGTCCAAGGCCTGCTATATTTAAAAACTGAATTAGAAAAACCCTCCACCAGGGCA
This sequence comes from uncultured Rikenellaceae bacterium, assembly GCA_964446825.1. Taxonomy (GTDB): domain Bacteria; phylum Bacteroidota; class Bacteroidia; order Bacteroidales; family VadinHA17; genus LD21. The sequence goes on along the minus strand of CAYUQR010000153.1, from coordinate 1,330 downwards.
TAGGAACATAGTCCACACCATCTTTAAACTTAAAGGCAGGAGTTTGCCGGGCAGGATCAATACCCTCAATACGCTCAATAAATTTTGAGTAAAAGAAATAACCAAAAAGCAATACTATGATTGATATCAGAAATGTTATCATCTCGATCTTTGCTATTTATACTTTTTCCTGAATTCATCTGATAGTATGTTAATCTCAGCGCCTGAAAGGAAACTTCCGGAGTTGATAATAATCCTGTACCTGAATTTGGCTGATTTTTTTGCAGGAATGGTAAAATCAAATTTATTTTCTCCCTCTGTGAAATCATACCATCCCAGGGGGTTTGCAGCAAATAATCCATATCCTCTTGCATGCCAGTAAGTGGGATACCCGGGATTTTTAGGGTGATCGCATATTGCGATTGAAATCTGTTCGCTGCCAATGATTCCTGTGAGGTTCATCCACCTGGCGCGAGTGCCCCAGACGCTTTCTCCTGTAACACCTGCACTACTCATGTAATTGCCTGTAACACCTGAGTTTAAGTAATCCTTTTCAGATGAAGGCTGGCCTTCTGCATCGAGCAGGATAACTCCATCCTTTGACGGAAGTTCCAACTGGCGTGCAACACGTATAGCGAAAAAGCCTTCTTTGGTGTCTTTAAATAGTACTGCGGTATCTCCCGCTTTCAGAGTGGTTATACGATCGATGATTCTAAGTGAACCCCTGGCAATAAAATGATATTCAGTAGTTTCATCAAGAATTCTTTTGCCGTAAGGATCAAGCCATTTTTCAGCTGTAACCAGAGAACCTTCACCACGCTTACTGGAGAGCCTCTCAATTCGTATATGTTTTATTACACCGCCTGTGGGCTCTTTTATACCCCTGTAGCCATTTCCCCAGAAATCGATTCCGTTAACATTACCATAGTTTAACCAGATGCCAATCTGGTGCATATGGTCGTTGCGCTCGCCCTCGTGGGGATTTAAGGGAAATCCACGGGTTATCTCTGTTCCGGCTGATGTAAAAATGGGGTAAAGCACAGGTTTGTAAATACTATCAATCCAGCAAAATGAGGTGAACAACCTGCCGTCGACCATTACATCAAGTTTTTTATCAGCTTCATGGTTTATAAACTCAACTTTTGATACAAATTGTTTATCTGTATTGTTTTTGCACGAAACAGATAAAAGGAAGCTGAGAAGTAAAACTACAATTGAACGCACTCTCATTTTTTATTATTACTCAGTTTATAAAGGTACTGTCTACCAGGTACTAGGTACTAGGTACTAGGTACTGGGTACTGATTACTGATTACTGATTACTGATTACTGATTACTGATTACTGATTAC
>CAYUQR010000152.1:0-2577 GCA_964446825.1 uncultured Rikenellaceae bacterium | reverse complement strand
TGTTATGCTTAGGCTTTTATTTTATCTCAGAAAAATATAATTTATCAGGCAGCATTTACAATTTTAATATGTCTTTTAATAATTTGGTAACCAATAAACCTGTAATTATGAAGAAAAATGTTTCCCATTCGCTTCTGACTTTTATTTTGGTTTTCATTTTACAACCTTTTTGTATCAGTTCTGCACAGGATCGTTCTGTAATAAGTGATTCTATCTTTTCCAGTATTTTGAAAGAAGAGAGATCTATTAGAGTACTTTTACCAGAGACCTATAAACCCGGATCAGCAGAGAAATATGAAGTTATCTATTTAACAGATGGAGAGTGGGCAATGGACCTGTTCTCATATATATACAAATTTGCAAAAGGTGAGAATTTTGTTCCAGCTGCTATTATTGTGGCAGTTCCCAACAGTTATATTAATAAAGCTAATCAGCGAGACAGAGATTTCTTACCGGCACATGTTCCCGAACCTGCAATATCAGGTGGAGCAGCTAATTTCCTCTCCTTTTTTAAAAATGAACTTATCCCATATATTGATAAAACATACCCAACTAACGGAACAAATTCACTTTATGGACATTCTTATGGTGGTTTGTTTGTGTTGTATGCTTTACTTTCTGAGCCTCAATTATTTGGATCATATTATGCAACTGATCCTCCTTTCAGGTTTAATAATGATTATCTGATTAAAATGGCTGCTCAAAAACTGGGAAATCTCCCATCTAACAAAATTTTATGGCTTGCTGGTATTGAATCAACTTACAAAGGCCAAGGAATCAATCGTTTGGATTCGGTTCTGCGACTTAAAGCCCCTGCAAGTCTGCATTGGAAAATGGCTACATTTCCAAACGAAACCCATAATTCCGTAAGATTAAAAGCGATGTATGATGGAATAAAATTTTCATATTGGGGTTATTCAAATTCTTCTGTCAGTTTCCATCCGATGAATGGTATCTTATTAAAGGACAAACCAATTCAGATATGGGTGAACGGGAACCTTGAACTCAGGTACACTATTGATGGCACAGAACCGGATATGACATCCAAAAAGGTGATGGATTCAAAGATTACAGTAACAGAACCATCTCAACTAGTTCTGAAATCATTTTCTACAAGTGGGAAATATGATAAAACAATCAGAGGTAATTTTAAATTCGGTGAAGCATTGCCTTCAGTACCTAAACCAAAAAAGATTAATCAGGGTGGCTTGAAGTATTCCTATTACGAGGGGAACTGGGAAAAACTACCTGATTTCAAAAAACTCACACCGGTCAAGACCGGTATTGCTGATAGTGTTTTTAATATTAATAAGCTCCCGAGTAAAACCAATTTTGCGTGTCTGTTAGAAGGTTATTTTGAAATTCCAAAGGATGGTTATTATTATTTCGCGATTATTTCAAACGATGGTTCAAAATTATTCCTTGGGGATAAACTGATTATTGATAATGATGGTATTCATGAGACTGAAAGTGTGAAATCATTTGTTCTTCCTTTGAAAAAGGGTTTTTATCCTGTTCGCGTAGAATACTTCCAAAAAGATGATAGTAGTATTTTTCAATTACGGTACTTAGATCTGGAGACTGAGAATGCAACAGACTATCCCTTTAAATTTCAATATCATAAGTATTAAACATTTTTTAAGTTCAGGTAATATATGAAAGTGTCAGTAATGGCGAGGTTTTTGAAAGTCCCAGTAGATGGGCAGATGTTTCCTCTTTAAAGCACAACTCTCTATAATATGAGTCCCTGTTAACAAGCAAGAAATAATTTGTCAAGGTGTGCATTAAAAGTAATAAGCAAAAACCTTTTGATATATATATTTGATAATAAATATGCTTTTGTGAGTTAGCATTTGTGCTAATTTCATCATTACGTATCTGTCTAACTATAAGTAATATGTCTCGAAAAACGACTTCGCATAAATGCTAACGGCCCGGCAATAAAGAGGGCTGAGCGTTTAAAAATAGCCCTGTGGGCTATTTTAGCGAAGAGCCTGCCTGCAGGGTTGGCATTATAATTAATATAAACATTTGACATTTATATCGGTACTTTAGCCGGGTCACCCTGAGCGGAGCGAAGGGGTCCCGGTGCAAGACAGGTATGGCGTACTTTTTGCCGTCTGGGTACAAGTTTTATTGGGTGCAGGCGCGGTCGCGGCACAAGTTTGATAGACGGCCGGGTATTTCTTCCGGTAGATAATGTTAGAAAAGGGCACTGGCGCAGTGTCGCTGTTTAAGTCTGATTCGAAGCAGAAATTTGTCAAGGTGCAGAATGTTTATTGGGGGCAGCTGTGCGTGTCCGGGTGCCGGATTAGATGCTGGTCCCGGTAAGTGGCTCAGAGTCATGCAAAAAGCATGACAAACAACTTACCTTTAGCACTTATGATAAAAGCATAGTCTCCGGTACGATATCAATAACTTTGTAAATTATCGTTCGTAAATAGATTAAATACACAGAGACTATGCAAACACAAGTTACAAAAAAAATTGATTTTACAGATCAAAATCTCTTTGTTGCTGTTCGTGTTATGGCCAGTTTTTTATTTGTCTTGATAGCTGACAATTAGGTCGTCAATC
>CAYUQR010000151.1:0-2652 GCA_964446825.1 uncultured Rikenellaceae bacterium | reverse complement strand
GTTAGCATTCAGGCCTAAGTGTGCCTACGTTGACAATTTACACATAGCATGACAGTTACGTAACGCAAAGAAATGGCTGAAATGCTAACTGAAAAAGCATAATTTCACTTGACAACTGAGATTCAAAATAGTTTGTAACTTTGATTACACAAATTCTAAAATACGTGAATGCTTTAATTTCTCAGAAAGTTTTTACAACCACTTACTTTGAAAAACATTTTTAGATACATTTTTTCCTTCTTTTTAATCCTCAGTTTATTAGGACTTGGAGAGAGCAGTATTATTACAGTCTCCTATGTCAAAAACAATAAACAGTCTGAATGGGTTAATAAAACCATCCCAACAGGAACGGTTTCAAAATGTTATCAGTATAATCAATTCAATTACATTACAGACACAAACCTGAATTTACATTCATGGTCAAATGATTATAGTATATTTTTTAATCGAATAGTAAGTGTAAAACTCATATCACAATCCATTGTTTTTATTAGCATCAATTACTTAATCTTCTTATTTATAAAATTACACACTCCAAGAAAATCCGTTGAGTACCCCCATATTTCAAACATTAAGACAGATTCGTTTACGGTATCCTGTCTTTTAAGTGCAATTCAGCACGATGTAGGAAATATTACTTGGAATCAATTACTCAACGGAAAATGGATAATAAAACTAAAATATTCTTTAGCTATTTCAATAGGATTAAGCGTATTACAAAATGGATTTGGAAATGGTTATATATAATTCTTGCTGCATGTATGATAGGCTTCTCAAATGCATATTACGACGAGCATAGGTGGATAAATGATATACGAACCAAAGTTCAACAAGAACAAGTATTTGATGATGAAGACACAAATAAATAATAACAGCAGCCTAGACAAATTCATAATTTGGGACAAATCCTGACCACACTAAAAGATTTGATTAAAATTGACAGTTATAAAATTGGCCCGAAATGCTAACACGGACAATATAGGTAAGTTATTCAGCCTTCGCTAAAGCTTCGGCTGACGCTGTTGTCACGGTTTTTGCAGACCGCTCCTGCACGTAAGACAAATTCGTAATGAGAGTTACACCCGGACACCCGCAGCTACACCCAATTCAAATCCTGCACCATGACAAATTCCTGGCTCCGAGGCAGTTTATACCGCGACATTGCGCTATTACTCATTTCTGTGCTTCATCTACCGGGACTATATCCTGACCATCTATTAAAATTGTACCGCGACAGCTCCTGTACGCAATAAACTTTTTACGATGACGGCAAAAACAAGTTCCATCCCCTCCCTTTATTGCCGGGACGTTTAGTTCTAAAATGGCCATGAATATTAAACACTTACAGTAATTACTATGATTAGAAAAATCTATGTTCTATTATTATTCTCATGCGGAATAATAAGCAGTTGTAAAACATCTAATGAGTCAATTTTAAGTAAAACTGTTTCTAAATTAAAGAGCATTGAATCAATCCAATATCGTGTGATTCTTGAAATTCAACAAAAAAATGTTGGCCTCGACGAAGTTGATACAGCATTATGCTTTTTTGATTTTAATATTGCAGATTCCTTATTAGGGCCAAGATATCATATCGCGATCAATCATATTGAAGATGTTTTTAATGGCAAAGCGATGTTTTCTGTGAACACAAAGGAAAAACGAATTATATATACAGACAACCCAAGAATAGAGCAGGTCAATAGCTCGTTTTTCATGAATAATTCGTTTTATATCCTCAAAAAAATTCTGCAAGAATTGTTAATTGACCCTACGTGCATCATTACAAGACAGAATGATACTCTGATTAATGGGGAAAAGAGTTACAGCTTTAAAATTTCGATCAGGGAAAAAGCTAATTATATGAAGTTAGGTTTGATGATTACAGAAGAAAAATGGAAAACTCCATTCTATATGCTTTTTGTATCAAAAAAAAATTATTTGCCGACCCAAATAATAGATATTTATCCAAACAATGGATATTGGAAATCTTCATTCTATAATTATAATTTATCTGCCTTAAGACAAGATTCAATTTGGGAATATGATAGATTCCCGCAAGAATATCTGAGAATGTCATCTAAAGAATTTGTTGAAAGCATGAGGGCAAAAGCATTTGTCCGAATTGGAGATATGGCCCCAGATTGGTCCTTACCCATGGTTTTTGGCAATTCAGTTCAGCTTGCTGACTTAAAAGGCAGCTTAGTTCTTCTAGAATTTTGGTTCCCATACTGCGCTGGTTGCATTCAAGCTATTCCCGAAATCAATAAAATACGAGATACATATTTAACAAAGAATTTAAAAGTATATGGCATTGAGTTTACACGGACAGAAAATAAAAGTCTTGGTGATTATATCAAAAAACAAGGGATTGAATATCCGATTTTATATATGGGACAGAATGTTTCCAAGGATTATGGAGTTAATGCCGCTCCAACATTTTTCCTAATTGATAAAAAAGGATTTATTGTCTATTCCTCCATAGGATTGTATAAGGATGATTTAATTCAGGCTATCAAAGACAATCTCTAAAAAATAATCATATATAACAAGTATAAAAAGTTAAGTTGTACCATGACTCTTTCATCTCTTGACCTAATAAAACAGAAAGATTCAGGACATCTTGACAATTTTAAAATTAGCACAAATGCT
>CAYUQR010000150.1:0-2729 GCA_964446825.1 uncultured Rikenellaceae bacterium | reverse complement strand
CCAGCGACCCCCTGATTATGAGTCAGGTGCTACTAACCAGCTGAGCTATGGGCCCCATTGTCCGCCGTAGCTTTGTGCGAAGGCGGATTGTCTCTTCATAACAGATATCTCTGTTCTTACTGATCAATTTTTCGGACTGCAATGTTAGTCAATTACACACAATTTTGCAAATACTTGATAAAAAGAATAGGAGAATATTTATCTTATTAAAGGAATTACTTCCTCCAGCAGATGAAGGACCTTGGCCACATTTTCATTAAAGACTTTAATAACTTCTTCCCACGAAACCGGTGCCTCATCTTCTTTCCACGAATCATAATCGGTGCTCATCGCAATTGCTGCATAAGGAATGCCAAGTTCATTGGCCAGGATCACTTCAGGCGCTACCGACATATTGATGATATCAGCACCCCACAGGCGGAACATCCTCGATTCTGCCCGGGTCGAAAAACGCGGACCCTCAATTGTCAGCAGAGTGCCTTTTTCATGTATACTGAGCCCAATTTTACGGGCAGATGATAATATAATATTACGGAGATTATTATCAAACGGATCAGCCATTGGCGTATGGTTCATTTTCCCGGGTTCAAACTCCTCGAAGAAAGTAGTACTTCTGTGTCGGGTGAAATCTATAAACTGGTCGGGTATCAAAAGATCCCCCGGGCATATATCTTCTCTAAGGCTGCCACAGGCAGCTGATGATATTATATGTGTACAGCCGGCTTCCTTAAGGGCAAAAATATTTGCGCGATTATTTACTTTCGACGGAGGTATGGTGTGAAGCCAGCCATGCCGCGAAAGAATGACAATCTCAGTATCGTTAAGAGAGCCGCAAAGCAAAGGAGTGGATGGCGCTCCGTATGGTGTAACATAATGCTTTTGTTCCGGAGATTTCAGAATTTCAGGATTTTCCAGACCTGAACCACCAATAATTCCTATTCGGATCATTCTTATTTTTTTTGATACTCCAGCAAAACATTTACCGCCTCATCCATGTCGACACCAAAAGTAAGGATACCGGCCCTGTCGCCGGCCATTACAATGATCCTCTTTTCATAAACATCAGAGTCGTTGAACAATCTCAGAATATCTTTTGCCAGTCCAATGGTTCCGTAATCCATAGCCGGATTGGTAGTAGGTACTTTATATATGAGCTCGTTCCAGAGATCAATGCTGTGAACATGTATAACGGCATTTGCATCCCTGTCAGCCGAGTATATCGCTGCATGGGTTAATGATTCTGATGAGGCTTTTAGCGGACCTACACATTGAACGGCATTATCTTCAATATTGAATGAGTTGACTTTTACATAATGTCCGGGCTCCAGCTCGGGGATCTCACCGGTTGCCGAACCTGTAATCATAAACTGGTTCCCGCCTCTGATCCTCATACTGACGTTTCCGAATCCAACACCATTTTCGTAGGCTCCGATAAGATCCATGTTATAAAGCACCTCCCTCCAGTAATTAATTATCTCATACTGTTCGTCAGAGATTACGGGACCAGACTGGTTCCAGTGACAATTGAATTTTACTACCCCTTCCATTTTAGTTGAATTTATCTGAAAACATTTCTTTTATATCTTCTTCGGTGGCTCTGCATATTCCTTTTTCCGTTATTAATCCGGTAATGAGCCTGGCCGGAGTAATATCAAATCCATAATTTGCCGCCCGGGCATCTTCGGAACAGATCCTTACCTGCTGAATTTTCCCTTCAGCTAACCCTGAAATATGTGTCACTTCTTCCTGGTCGCGTTCTTCAACGGTTATTTCCTTTATTCCGTCAGTGATGTTGAAATCGATCGATGTCGATGGAAATGCTGAATAAAAAGGGATATTATTATCGTAGGCGGCAAGCGCCTTAAGATAAGTTCCTATTTTATTGGCAACATCTCCCGTTCTTGTTGTTCTGTCGCTGCCTGTAATAACAATATCCACCATCTTTTGTTGCATCAGATGTCCTCCGGTATTATCGGCGATCAGTGTATAAGGCACATTATTCTGACCAAGCTCCCAGGCAGTAAGTTTTGCACCCTGATTGCGCGGTCGTGTTTCATCCACCCACACATGAACCTTTATACCCTTTTCGTGTGCCAGGTATATGGGGGCCGTTACCGTTCCGTAATCAACGCAGGCAAGCCATCCGGCATTGCAGTGTGTAAGGATATTAACCGGACCGCCGTTCTTTTTTATGCTGATTTCTTCAATAAGCTTTAATCCGTGATTACCTATCTGTCTGCAGTTCTCTTTTTCTTTTTCGCATATTTCAACAGCTGCCGAAAGAGCCTTTTTCTGCAGGGAACTTAAAGAGAGATCTCTGTTTATCTTTTCCATAACAAAACCGACAGCCCATGAAAGATTAACTGCTGTGGGACGACACGAAACCAGGTAACGGGCAGCATTGGAAAGATGCTCCCTGGTATTGGTCTGTGAGTTGATCTCGAGTGTCGCCAGATATATTCCAAATGCTCCCGCGGCACCAATAAGCGGTGCTCCTCTTACTGTCATATCATCTATGGCACTATAAACATCTTCAACAGAACGCAATTCTTTAATTTCAAAAAAGAATGGCAGCTTCTGCTGATCGATAACCTTAACAACAGAGGGATCTGTTTCATCAAGCCAAATACTCTGATAATCTTTATCGCCCACCTTCATTATTAAATCTTTTTCCCTGGCCCTGAAATATTCAGACATCAAAATTAATAAATAACTCAGGTAATTAGTAA
>CAYUQR010000149.1:0-2729 GCA_964446825.1 uncultured Rikenellaceae bacterium | reverse complement strand
GTATAAAGACAAGTCTTAATATAAATGACTGTGATTAATATTGAGGCATGTGATGTGCTCTATGTAATTGATTTACAGTAATAATATATAGTTCCGGGAAAAGTATGAATTATGTAATCTTTTTCTAAAGTTGTGTAACAATTTTTAGTATAAAAATGCCCACCTTTATAAATAATTGATAGATAATAAGCTTTAATAATTTACCTTTTTTGTATTATACCTGGATCTCTTTTAAGGTTATCCGGCATAATTTTAATAAAACTCTGAATGGAAATATTTTAACATTTTTCATATACTTCAAATTTATACCAATTAACGAGTAAGAACATTTTAAAATTAATTTATATGAAAACAAAAAGAATGTTTATTGGATTATTATTAATGCTGGTTCTGTTTTTTGTTACTTCATGTGCTCCTGTCGGCATGACGACTGAGGAATATGGTTTCCTATATGGTATTGTTCACGGATTCATTTCCCCTTTCGTATTGATTGCGAAATTATTGGGAGCGAATATTGGATTGTATGCTGAACATAATACAGGTTCGTTATATTGGGTGGGATTTATTTTGGGTGTTGTTCTTCTTCTTGGCGGTGGTGGTGGTGGTTACGCAAGAAGAAGAAGATGGTATGACTAAACGATTTTGTCTTTATTTTAAAAGGTTCATCTTAATAATCTTTGCCCGGATTTTCGGATTGGAAATTGTGATTCTGCAATAATATGTTCCGCTTGCTAAACTGGAGGCGTCAAATTCAATTTCATATTTTCCCTCTGCCCTGGGTTCGTTAAGAAGTGTAGCTATTTCATTTCCAGTATTGTTGTAAATTTTTAATGTTACAATATATGGAACAAGTGAACCATATACCTGACTCCCTGAAGCCGGAACTGAAAAACTTATTATAGTTTTTCGTGAGAATGGATTTGGGTAATTCTTAAACGTGGAAAGAGCATCAACAGGAGCATCTGTCTCATTCTGGTCTAAAGAATCTTTTGGAAATCCTCTTAGCCAGTTATACATGCTTTGCCAGTTTCCCGGTATTGACTCATGACCACCAGTAAAAGAGCTAAAATACACATTGCGATTTCCCGCATCGGAAAGACATTGACATGCATTCTGAAGTACAACATAAGAATAATCGGAATCACCACAAACAAAATATATGGGTACATCCTTAAGGGCTTGAATTACCTCCGGATCCAATATAGAAAAGCCTCCGTTAGATGATGACCCGGCATAGACCCCAAGGGCGGTCCACATTTTTGGATATTTCTGACCTATATACCATGCTCCGAACCCTCCCATTGAGAAACCTGTAAGGTACTTTCTTTTATCGTCTATTTTAACCAGAGAATCTAAGGCTTCAACACTTTCCAGTACATCGGTTTCTCCTATGTCCTGATACATAGTATTACCCTGTCCCCAGGGAAATAAAAGGTACCCGTCTTCGAAAGACTCCCACATCTGAGCACCCGGAACCAGGTTCAATGCCATATATTCAATCTTCTCGTTATACTGGTTTCCCATACCATGGAGCACTATATATAACGGATAAGTTTGATCCGGATCCCAGTTTCTGGGTAAAAGAAGCCAGGCTACTGAAGTAATTCCGTCTTTTGGAGAAACCCACGATATGATAAATGGTCGTCTCCGGACCAGATAAGAACCAATATTACTTAAATTAAATTCAACATTCGGGTTTGAGAAAGATGTATAAATCTGTTCCAGGAAGGATAGTTTAAAGCTATTCATAACCTGCTCTGTTTCAATCACTTTTATTATAGATAAGCAATGATGCCGAAAACAGGGCATTATCTGAATTCGCTGACAAGGAATTCAAGAGAGAAATTAGCGCTTCGATGGTTCCTTTTTGAGAATCGATTACTGTTAGATTATCTTTAAAAATGCTATTCTGCGAATTTAGCTGGGAAAATTGAATAGAAGTCAGTGTTGAAATAATACATAAAATCATTAAACAAGTTCTCATAATCTCATTCAGTGTTTAATCAACTGATATTTTATGAATAATGTTACCAGGATGTTGTTATCAAAAATGGTTACATTTTATCTCAAAGGTAGAAAAGGCAGTCCCCCAAAGCAAATTTATTTCAAACCATTAAAGCCGGGTTCAGGCATCTCGCAGCACCTGTTAAGTGCTGAAGGATTTTCATTTCAAATTTCCGAGCTGATTATGATTTCACCTTTCTGTATATCGTTAGATAATCCCGCTTTGTTTATAGTCACCCATAAAGTATCTGTTTTATCTTTTACTTCACCTGAAAAGGGAAAAACGGTAATCCAATCCTGGTTTGTATTTATTGAATATTTTAATGTGGCTTTTCCAATATTTGAAATAGTAAAAAATTTATTTGTCGAATCTAATCCAAAACGGTCAGAACGTCCGGCTTTTAAACTCTAAGCGGCTTTTTATGAAATACCAGTTAAATAACTCTGATTTTCAAAATAATAAGCTAAATTTGGTTAACAGATTTTATTCCCTGACTAAAACAGTTCACCATGAAAAAAAAGGATCCATACAACGCACTTAAATGGAGTGCCCGTATCTCCGGCTCCCTGCTTGTTGTATTTACTCTGGTTATGTTTATTGGAGAATTTCTTGAAGGTCAAAAAAGGGCCACTGGATTAACGCAGCCTTCTTATAGTCCTCTCCTTGTAGTTATTTTCATCATTTGGGGTATTGCCCTTGCAGGACTGGTCCTGGCAATATGGAA
>CAYUQR010000148.1:0-2772 GCA_964446825.1 uncultured Rikenellaceae bacterium | reverse complement strand
CCTCCTTCGAGGTGCGGGCCATTATCCGATGCAAATATTACAATTGTGTTTTTCTCCAGACCGAGTTCTTTAAGCTTGTTTAGCAGATCACCTACATAATCGTCAAGCTCCTTAACCATGGCTGCAAAAGCTGCATGAGCTTCAGGCTGGGAACCATATGGCCCTAACCTGAAGGTCGGTCCTGAGTCTACCCCATTATATGATTTTTCAGGCATGAATTTTCCCCTGAAGTGTTCCATATATTCCTCTTTGGCAAATAGTTCGGCATGAGGTATGGTAGTTGGATAAAACAGGAAGAAATGGTTGTTTTTGTTTATTTCAAGAAAGTCAAGTGCAGCTTTATGTATCAGGTCAGCGCTGTATGCCCCGGTTTTACTGCTATCGTTGCCATGAAGAACAATTTTATCATGATTGTGCCAGAGGTGATCGGGATAGTAATTATGGGCCAGGCTCTGGCAGTTATATCCATAAAACTCGTCAAAGCCCTGCAGGTTAGGATCACCATCCGATTCAATATAACCCAGTCCCCACTTTCCGAATGCACCTGTAACATAACCTCTTGTTTTTAGCATACCGGCAATTGTAAAAGTATTTGCAGGAAGCGGCCAGTTTCCTTCAGGTTCCCATCCTTTGTTTCCTCTAATGGGAGTATGTCCCGTATGCAGGCCTGTCATCAGGCTGGAACGCGAAGGGGCCGAAACTGTGCAGCCGGTATAGTGTTGAGTAAACAGCATCCCTTCAGATGCGAGCCTATCTATATTGGGAGTCTGAAATTTTTTCTGCCCATAACAGCTGAGATCTCCATAACCAAGGTCATCGGCAAGAATATAGACAATATTTGGAAGGGGTTCTTTCTTTTGACCCGGAGTACATGACATCAATGCATATGATGCACAGAGGGCAAGCGGTAATTTGTTCTTCATGCAATTAACTTTAAGCTGATGGTATTCTATCGAAACGATCCATGATCAGCCTAAAATTATGATATTTAATTTAAAAATCAAGAGATTTATGGCATAACCATTCTTCTGAATATTAAAAATTACTTATATGAAGCGACATGAACATTTTTCACAGCTCTTCCCGAAGGTTCATTCTGATTTCTGAATGATTCATCCCAGGCCAGGGCATCAGGAGTGCTGCAGGCAACAGAAGGAACGGAAGGAACGCATGATGCTGCAGAATCGGAAGGAAAATGTTCACTGAATATTGCCCGGTACATATATTCCTCTTTGTTCTGTGGGGGGTTAATAGGAAAACGGTATTTTGCATTTTCCAGCTGGTCATCTGATATCTCTTTTGAAGCCAGCGATCTTAATGTATCTATCCATCCATAGCCAACTCCGTCAGAAAACTGTTCTTTTTGCCGCCAGGCTACGCTTTCCGGGAGGTAATCCTCAAAAGCTTTTCTGAGCACCCACTTTTCCATTTTATCCTTTCCAGCCATCTTATCCTTTGGATTAAGACGCATTGCAACATCAAGAAACTCCTTGTCAAGAAAAGGGACACGACCCTCAACACCCCAGGCTGCAAGCGATTTATTGGCCCTCAGGCAGTCGTACAGGTGAAGTTTGTCTATCTTTCTCAAGGTCTCTTCGTGAAATGCTTTTGCATCGGGCGCTTTATGGAAGTATAGATATCCTCCGAATACCTCATCGGCACCTTCGCCTGAGAGCACCATCTTCACTCCCATCGATTTGATGACACGCGAGATAAGGTACATCGGCGTTGATGCTCTCACCGTTGTAACATCATATGTTTCAATATGATATATCACATCCCTCACAGCATCCAGGCCCTCTTCCACTGTAAAGTGTATTTCATGATGTATGGATCCTATATGATCGGCTACTTTTCGGGCAGCCGCAAGATCCGGTGATCCTTCCAGACCAATCGCAAAAGAGTGCAGCTGAGGCCACCATGCTTCTGTTTTGTCATCAGATTCTATCCTCTTTGAAGCGAATTTTTTTGCAACTGCTGAAATAATTGAAGAATCAAGTCCCCCGGATAGCAAAACACCATAAGGAACATCCGACATTAACTGACGATGAACTGCTTCTTCCAAAGCTTTACGCAGTTCAGAAATTGAGGTTTTATTGTTCTCCACAGCCTGATAGCTCATCCAGTCGCGTTCATACCATTTCTTCATAACACCATCTTTGCTGAAGAGATAATGGCCAGGTAGAAATTCCTCAATTTTATTACAGACACCCTCAAGAGCTTTTAATTCGGATGCCACATAGAAATTGCCGAAAGAATCCCAGCCCATATATAGTGGAACAATGCCAATATGGTCGCGGGCAATGAGATAACAGTCGTTCTCCTTATCGTAGAGGGCAAAAGCAAATATCCCGTTCAGATCTTCGAGAAAGTCAGGACCTTTATGGCGGTACAGTGCGAGAATTACCTCACAATCGGAATTTGTAAGAAATTCATATGAATCCTTATAGCGTTTTCTTATTTCCTGGTGATTATATATTTCTCCGTTAACAGCAAGGACGAGATTGCCGTCTTTACTGTACTGAGGTTGTTTTCCCGACTCAACATCTACTATTGATAACCTCTCGTGTGCGAGAATAGCTTTGTCGCAATGAAATATGCCTGACCAGTCAGGCCCGCGATGTCTTACCTTTTTTGACATTTTAAGCACCTTTGGCCTCAGTTCATTATTGTCAACTTTTAAATCAAATACTCCTACTATTCCGCACATATTATTAATTGTTTTTGTGAATAATTTAAAATCAAAACTCAGGCAGCAAAACTAATAAAATA
>CAYUQR010000147.1:0-2837 GCA_964446825.1 uncultured Rikenellaceae bacterium | reverse complement strand
AAAGGTAGATATCTTTTCATTTTTTAAAGAATTGATGATGTCTAAGATAAGAAATCTTATCGTTTTTCAATTAGTGAAACTAAAGTTCTAACCTATTATGGATTGCTGCAATATATAAAGTATCAACCCGGTAAAGAAACCGGCCAGGGCAAGCAAGCTGATCTTCTTCAGATACCAGAAAAAGTTTATTTTTTCTATTCCCATAACTGCCACACCGGCAGCTGAGCCAATAATTATGGTACTTCCTCCCGTTCCTGCAGCGAGTGCCAGAAATTCCCAGAAAACATGATCGGTCGGATACATTTCCAAAGAGAACATTCCCTGTGCTGCTGCTACCAGGGGGACATTATCAATTATTCCGGAAAACAGCCCCATTATTGTGCCAATTACATACTCATTATCTATATGTTTAACGGTGTACTGTGCCAAATGGCTTAAGATACCGAATGATTGCAGGGCCGATACAGCCAGAAGGATCCCAAGGAAGAATAGTATACTTGAGGTGTCGATTTTGCGCAGAGCTTTTGTAACGGAATATTTATAACGTTCGTCGGGATGTTTTCTTAAATGAATTATACTGCTGACGATCCATATGATACCCAGTGCTAACAACATTCCCATAAAAGGTGGCATGTGCGTTAAGGTTTTAAATACCGGTACAAAGATCAGCAAGCCTATTCCGGTAAAGAAGATGATCTTACTCTCAGTTGTTTGCATATCAGTATTCTCTGAAGCACCATCAATTTTTTGATTTCTGAACTTATACATAACTATTAACAGTGGAACCAGCGCTACCCCTAAACTCGGCAATATAGTCTTGACAATAATGTTGTAAGAGGTTACCTGTCCTCCTATCCATAACATAGTAGTTGTGACATCTCCCAGTGGCGACCATGCCCCGCCTGCATTTGCGGCAATAATAACCATGGAAACAAACCATAAACGCTCCTCCTTTTTGGTAAGCAGTTTTGCACAAAGAGAAGTCATGACAATGGATGTGGTCAGGTTATCGAGAATAGCTGAAACGAAAAATGTCATTATTGTTAACAATATCAGTAATTTTGGTTTGGATCTGGTTACTATGGCATCAGTTATCAACCTGAATCCATGGTGGGAGTCAACCACCTCAACAATAGTCATTGCACCCATCAGGAAAAACAGAATGGCAGCAATATCCCCCAGATGATGCAAAAGTTCACCTTCAGATTTTGTGGTTAATGGCTCAGCAAAAAAATAAAGAAGCCAGCAAAGCACTCCTGTTACCAGAGCTGAGGCTGCCTTATCAACTTTTATATTATGTTCAATAGCTATAGCAATATAGCCGAGTACAAATATTATGATAACCGTTACTATCATTATTCTTTTGTTACGATGTTATACTTAAAGAAGCGATACAAGTTAATAATTTTATAAACATTCCATTCAGAAATAACTCTCAGAATCGGAGAGAGGATGGATAAGGACTAAGAGACTAAGGGACTAAGAGATATGAACTCCCTTGTGTCGTGAGTCGTGAGTCGTGTGTCGTATGTTTTACCTGACAGACTGATAACCTCCGGGCACACCGTTTTTTGACAATACTATCTGCCATAACTGGTTACGGATACCTGTTCTGAAGGAACCGGCTGCTGAGAGCAGGAAGTATTTCCACATTCTGAAAAAGCGGTCGGAATAATTGTTTTTTATCTTATCCCAGTTCATTTCGAAGTTTTCATACCAGGCCATAAGAGTAAGGTCGTAATCTTTTCCGAAGTTATGCCAGTCTTCCATCACGAAGAGCTTTTCGATAGCTTTCCCAAGCTGGGCCACTGATGGAAGCATCCCGTTCGGGAAAATATATTTATCTGTCCACGGGTCTATCGATTTTTCTGATTTGATATTTCCGATTGTCTGGAGAAGGAAAAGACCATTATTATTAAGGCATTTACTGGCAATCTCAAAAAATGTTCTGTAATTTTTAAAACCTACATGTTCAATCATTCCAACACTTACTATCCTGTCAAACTTTTCATCCAGGTCGCGGTAATCCATCAACCGGAACTCCACAGGTATACCTTCGCAAAGTTTCCTGCCAAGCTCCAACTGTTCTTTTGACACAGTTATTCCAACGACTTCAGCATTGTATCTTTCTGCAGCATATTTTCCAAAAGAGCCCCAGCCGCAGCCTATGTCAAGAATACGCATTCCGGGTGTGAGATGAATTTTACGGCATATCAATTCGAGTTTGTCTTCCTGTGCTTTTTCAAGGTTACCGGCATCTTTCCAGTAAGCACAGCTGTAATTCATGCGTCTGTCGAGCATATTCCTGAAGAGATCATTTCCCAGGTCATAATGTTTTTCGCCTATGATAAATGCTCTCCGTTTCGATTGAAGATTAACGAGCCTGTCTGAAAGAATTTTCAGGATGATAGAATATTTCAGTCGCACCTTCTCTTCGAGACGGGCACTTACAATTTTGAAGATCAGTTGGTCAACTTTTCCGGCATCCCACCAGTTGTCCATATAGGCTTCACCGATCCCCAGGTCACCCTCCGTAAGGACTTTCCTGTAAAATTCGTCATTATGAATAGTAATATCCCAGGGATTACTGCCATCTATCTCCACCCCGGCAAGTGCCAGTATATCCTTTACTGTTTTTTTATATTTACCGGCATTCGCAGCCATCTTAAAAACCTTAAAAATACTTATACAAAGTTACTACAGATAATCCTCTAAAGTCAAATTTATTTTCAGGATCCGGATTGCGGCGACCGGCTTGCTGCTTCCGATTTCTTTTAACCCTAATCCCTGCTTTCACTCTGAGCCCTGAGCCCTGAGCCCTGAGCCCTGAGCCCTGA
>CAYUQR010000146.1:0-2866 GCA_964446825.1 uncultured Rikenellaceae bacterium | reverse complement strand
GTCTTGCTCTGTCAACCGTAGCTTTAGCGAAGGTTGGCGGTCATTCAATAGTAATTCAATAGTCATTAAATAATTACAAATTAATGACACGAAGTGAATGACGGCCCGTAGGGCCAAATGACTATGAATGACGGCCGAAGGCCTAATGACTACGAATGACGGCCGAAGGCCAAATTACAATGAAAAGAAATATTTTTCAAGCCAAAACCTGAATATTGGATCCTGAAACGAAACCATACCTGCATTATTATCAAGAATTTCCTTATCAATAAGCGATTTCCTCGATCTGGTTACATTGGAGGAAGAGGCCAGATGATACTTTTCAATCACCTCAGCTGATGATAAAGCTGTTTCTCCGGCTACAAGAGCTTGCAGAAACCTGATCTGGCTGTTGCTCAGCGTCTCGGTAATGGTTGCAAAGAGAAGACTAAGCTGTTCAACCAGGGACTGATGAGCCTGTTCCACTATCACTTCATGGCATTCATCCTCAGTCCGCAGCCATACCTGCTGTGATAACTGCTGAACATAATATGGATGATTATCTGCAAGCTTGACTATCAGCTCTGCCAGGTTGTTTGAAATTGTCTTCCCCGTTGCCGAAAATCTTTCTGATATAAATTCAATCCATGATGCAGTATCGATTTTCTCAAGAAAAACAAGGTCCCCGAACTTATAGAACGGCATGGAAGGATTCGTAAAGACGTCAAGCATCATGTGACGCTTGCTCCCGTAAAGGCAGTAGGACACATCCTGATGCTCCTGCCAGTGCGATCGAAGACGTTTCTGAAAGAATAACGGATCATCAAAACCGGCAATATTCTGGAATTCATCGATACAGACTACCATCCTGAAACCTTTCTCAGATGCTACTTTCTCTGCAAGATCGAGGACCTCTCGGGGATCATTCCTTAGTTCCTTCCAGTCAAAATTTAATGAGAATTCATTAGTTATATCAGCATTCATAACTATCTTCGGAACAAGCCGCACAAGAAACCTTTTTGCTGCATCGACTGATTCCTGCCACTTTGAAGAAGCCGATTTCAGAACCGCCATGGCAAGCAGCTCATAGAATTGCTCCTCATTCCTTACACTGAACAGGTCAATTCTACATATGCGAAGCGAATTACTGTTTGCGCATGCAATTGAAGCAGCTTTTTCAACAAGGGAACTTTTTCCCCAGCGACGAGGAGAGATGATTATAGTGTTAATAAGGGAGTCAAAGTTCGTAACCAGCCGGTTCGTTTCCTTCTCCCTGTCCGTAAAATTCTCGTTTTTAGCAATTTTTCCAAAAACAAAAGGAGTTTCCATATATATATTCGTTTTATGATACAAATATATGAAACATTTTTGTTTGTAACAAATTTGTTACATGATTGACGGAATAAACCAAAGTGACTAAATAAAAGGTCATTCGGATGCCCCCGCAGAGCAGGGTTTCCTCACTTTGTTCGTCAACATTCAATGGTCATTCAATAGTCATTCAATCGTCTTATTATTAATGACGCCGAAGGTTAATGACCATGAATGACGGCACGAAGTGCCCAATGACTATGAATGACGGCCCGACTCTGTACACCGTAGCCAACCCTGAGCTTGCCGAAGGGGGCGAAGGTGTAAGGGCCATCTAACGCGCGTAGCGCAAATGACAACTTACCTTTATTGTCCGTTTTGGCGGTTGGTGTTATTAATTGTCATTTTTTATTTGGATTCCTGCTTGTCAAGTAGGCAATCAATGAATAAATGGCAATAATAATTAAGAGTTTGAATACAAAATTAATGAGAGTGTCACTTACTGAATGTGATCTGCTGTCTATTTTGATGAAGGAATAAATAGAATAAACAATACCGATTAACAATATTATCCAGCCGATTATCGAAGAAGGGGAAAAAATAATCCCATTTCGTTTGAACCAAATTAATTTCATTTTTAAATTTTTATATTGAATATACTATTAAAACAAAGATTGAGAAAATAATTATCAAAACATTAAGCCAGACAGTCTTAAGAAAATTAAGGGACTTTGGACTACCGGAGAGGATGTAAACTTTACGAACACTAATGATATTTATCAGGATGAAAATGACAGGCGAAATCAGAAAGAATAAATACGCTACAAATCTTTGCTTAGTTATTAAATCATGAATGCTTGACGATAAGGTTGCATTGGGCATAAAAAGACTTTTCATTAGAAACATCATAATGATATATAGTGGAATAATTAGCCACCATAAGCTTAAAACGGTTTTATCTTTTGAATTTGCAATTGCATTAGCTAGCATATCTTGGTGTTTTAGCTGATCTACTTCAGGTTTTGTCATCTGAAATAATTTTTTTTCAAATTCATCCTTTTCCATATCCAATAATGTAAATAGTTAAATTTGGTTGCATTTTTCTCTTAGTTTTTCTAAACCTCGCGATAGTAGAGATTTTAGTGTTCCTTCTTTAACAAGCAGAATTTCAGCTATTTCTTTGTTATCTTTTCCTTCAAAATACTTTAAGGAAATTACTTCCTGGTATTTAATTGGCAGTGTTTTTAAGCCTTTCAGTACTAATAGAAATTGATCATGTTTTTGAAGTTCTAATTCATATTCTTTTTTATCTTCACTGATGTAGTCTGTAAAAAGATCTTTATCCTTTATGTCTATCCTTTCAAATATTGAATTATGTTTCTTCTTTTGTCTTATGTAGAGGTTCAGTTCATTTGTAGCAATTCTATACAGCCATACTTTTATTGAAATCCCTTTGTATGAAAAGTTTTTTATATGTCTAAATGCTTTGAAAAATGTATCTGCAGTAATGTCTGCAGCTTCATCAAAATTTCCAGTCCGTCGAAGAATATAACCAAAAATGGGTTTGTAGTATAGT
>CAYUQR010000145.1:0-3120 GCA_964446825.1 uncultured Rikenellaceae bacterium | reverse complement strand
AACCGCGGAGCGGTTCCACCATTACTAGCCCATGTACAATGAATTACCATTTGAACCGCGGAGCGGTTCCACCATTACTAGCCCATGTACAATGAATTACCATTTGAACCGCGGAGCGGTTCCACCATTACTAGCCCATGTACAATGAATTACCATTTGAACCGCGGAGCGGTTCCACCATTACTAGCCCATGTACAATGAATTACCATTTGAACCGCGGAGCGGTTCCACCATTACTAGCCCATGTACAATGAATTACCATTTGAACCGCGGAGCGGTTCCACCATTACTAGCTATGAGATTAGAAATATGCAACCGAACACCGGAGGTGTTCCATCAGAAAACCCGGAACCCGGAAAAAGTTCCGGTACCAATATCAGTACCGGTTCCCGTATAAATTACCAGTTTTATTTTATCAGTAGCTAAAAGTTTAATTGTAAGAGTTCTGAAGAGGGTTGTATTTTTACTTATACTGCTTTCAAGATTTTCGTATAAATTCCCGTTTTTAAAAAGCATTATCATCCTGCCGTCACCTACACCTGGTGCAATATATTTAACATCGAAAGTATATAATCCCGTGTATGCCGCCGTAAATTCACCAGTTCCGATATTGAGACCACTCCCATCATTATATTCCACCTGATCAGGAAGAAAATCGACATTAGATAAAGGTGTTGGAGCCGAGGTTGCAATAGTTTTCTGAGCTCTGAAGGCAACCATGGAACCAAGCGATACTGAATTTCCATTGGATATTGTTAATGCATTACTGGATGAATTGTATGTAAGCATCTGGCTATCCGTATTATCCATATATTTGCTCAAATCAACTCCGGCAGAGGAAGAATTTTTATCAATTGTAAGCTGATTGCCTGAAAGATGTATGTCCTGTATTCCGGCAGTTTTAAGGTCAGACAGATCAGTCCCTGTTCCATTTGATATACTTAATACACCCGTATTACTGTTATATGAAAGATTCTGTATAAATGTGTTCATATCTATCTCCGTAGCAGCAGTATTCTTGGTTATTTTCAGCTTATTGTTCACATCAAGCTGCAGATCCTGTATCTGGTTGGTCAAAGCAACCTTGTTGCCTCCAAGTATTGAAAGTGTATCTCCTATAAGCGTTAGCTGATGGGGAACATTTAGCGATGAAAGGTTAACGGTATTTCCACCGGAAATTGAAAGGTTACTGCCATTAAATGAAAGTGTCTGATCATCTGACGCCGGGTCGCCTGTGTCACCTTTAGGTCCCGGAGGTCCGGCTGGTCCGGGTTCGAGTGACTTCTGTGCATAGAGAGCATAGGGTACAGCAAGGAACTGCATTGTACCCATATCAAGAAAATCATTATCAAACTTGACCTCAACTTTCAGGTAATGATTTGTCTGACTCCAGTCAATCTGCGAGAAGGTTTCGTATATACCGTCTGTACGCTCTCCTTTCCCTACCGTTAGCGTAAAAACACCATATTTTGATGTAATAACGCCTGTATACAGCTCCTGGTAATCAAGAGTTCCAAGCGAATTCCCCGAAAGGATAGAGAACCTTACATCAATTTTTTTGTTGACTATCTCCTTGCCAAAATTATCTCTTGCCACGGCCTGGTAATATAATCCCATCGGCACATTCTGCCCTAAAGAGGTTGAACTTATAAATATGAATGTGAACATCAAAAAATACCAATTCAACTTCTTTGTGGCCATAGCTTTTTAATTTACATTTTTTCAATTTTGAATGTCCTGTTTATTAATTTGTCATCGCTGGTTATCCTGACAAAATAAAAACCAAATTTCAGATCGCTGATTCCAATCTGTTGTATATGAAAATAACTCGTAATAAAATTTATCGTCATACTTTTTACAATTGTACCTGTAATATTAATGATGTCAATATGAAAATTTCTTGCAGCATCACCGAACAATTTTACATTGATAAAATCGGTTGCAGGATTAGGGTATACATCAACACCATTCCCTTCAGGAGTAGTGTTAACTGTAATTTTAATGCCTGGCTGCTGAAATCCCTGTGTAAATTCAAAGCCGGAACTGCCTATCAGATCAACTGCAGTCTGGCCTAATGTCTGTGAATAATTTATGTTACCGGAAACTGCCTCCCCTGCTGCCGGTACAAGTACCTGAAGTGTCAATTCCTGTGAAAAAATATCCGTCCTAGAAACGAACACCAGGAGAAGCAAGATTACAGTGTTTTTTATCATTTTTAGTTTAGGTCAGCAGGTTCAAAAATAAATAAATTTTTGACAAACCAACAATTTTTGTTGATAAATATGTTAATAACTTACATATAAATTTATCCCTCAGGTTAACATAATATCTTATATTGAATTCCCTCATTTCATTCCTTGCAATTATACTCCTGAATTCTAACAGAATAACAATTGATGCTTAAATCGTACCTGTATCATAATCTTATCGAAGCCGGCTGCGACGAAGCCGGGAGAGGTTGTCTTGCAGGACCGGTAGTTGCTGCAGCCGTAATACTGCCAAAGAATTATAAGCATCCTGTTCTTAATGATTCAAAAAAACTATCTGCCAGGCAGAGATCTCAGTTAAAGGATGAGATAATTAACTCGGCTGTTTCATGGAACGTGGCATTTATTGACAACAATGATATTGATTCCATGAATATCCTGAGAGCCTCCATAAAAGCGATGCACATCGCTATTGAAGGTCTTGATAAGGAACCACAGTTCCTGCTTATCGACGGCAACAGGTTCTACCCGTATAAAACCACAGCTCATAAAACGATTATTAAAGGCGACAGCATTTTTTTCTCCATTGCAGCAGCTTCGATACTGGCAAAAACATTTCGTGACGAGTACATGGAAAAGATCCATTATGAATTCCCTGAATACGGGTGGATAAAAAACAAAGGCTACCCTACTTCTTTTCACAGGTCAGCCCTATTAAAATATGGAATAACACCATATCACAGAAAATCATTCAGCCTCTTCGAAACCCAGATGAAATTTGAATTCTGAATAATAATTCCCCTTTAAAAAGGATTTATTTGCATTTATTTGCGCTTTTCACAGGAAACTCAATATTCCATTCTAAATTATAAAAGTTATATTTGGCCGTTAAATTAATCCAAATCAAATAAGT
>CAYUQR010000144.1:0-3431 GCA_964446825.1 uncultured Rikenellaceae bacterium | reverse complement strand
GTTAGGTTTAAAGCTTTGATATCCAACCCGCAAAGAGTTTGGCAGCTTCCTATCGTGACAGACCCCGCTGCTGCCAAACATATGCTTTTTTATCCAACTCTGGACTCCAACGTGACAAATCCTACTAATCTCTCTAGAGTTCTCCATTTAGACAATTTTATCATGACATGACAACTTCTGCCCATCTTTCAGGACTTTGCCAATTAACATCTCTTATCGATTTCCATGCACTTTTTTTCAACTTGAAGTCAAAGATATAGTCACTAATCTGTAAAATACTTTTACGTTTTCCTGTAATATATATTTACATACCTGAATGTCATTTAAACATATATAACTACATATCAATAGGATACATTTATGGCATTATGTTTGTAAAAAATAATTAATAACACAAAAAGGTTATCATGGAAAAACCGACCAAAACTCATTCATGCAAATAATTTGAAGAACATGAGCTTATATGATGGAAAATACAACAGCAAATATAAAAATTTGATATACAGGTGAAAGAATTTTTCAAATCAGCTTTCCGACATATATTTCATAACAAGGTCTATGCAACTATAAATATTGCTGGACTGGCGATAGGTATTGGTTGCGGATTGGTCATTTATAAAATTATCTCTTACGAGTCAGGGTTCGACAGTTACCATAAGAATTACTTAAACATATATCGACTGATCAATGAATATAATGATCCTGTTCTTGGTCTTAATTATGATGAAGCACAAGTTCATCCATTGGGAAAAGCATTGAAAAATGACTTCCCCGGAATAGATGCTGTTATGTGTTTTTATGCAGCGAAAGGACAAATTACTATTGAAAATAAAGACGGGACCTCAGACAAATTCATGGAAAATTCAGGATTGGCTTATGCTGAACCTGATCTATTTAATATTTTTGATTTCCAGTTCCTGGCAGGAGACCCGTCTAAGGCGTTATTAAATAAAGGGTCCATGGTTATTAGCTCTTCTTTGGCACAAAAATATTTTAAACTTTCTCCACGGGATGTTGACGAAGCATTAGGCAGGTTAATTATTATAAACAACAAGACATCTTTTCAAATTACCGGAATTATATCTGATCCACCCGATAATACTGATTTGCCATTTAAAATAATTGCAGATTATAGTTCCCAAACTGCATCAAATCCTTATTTCAATGGTGGTACAGACTGGAATGAATATAATTCTGCTACTAATTGTTACCTGTTATTGCCCGACGGAATTTCTGCAAAAGATTTTGAAAAACAACTTGTTACTTTCTTCCCCAAATACAATGACAAAAAATCAGGGTTAGAGTATAAATATGTTTTGCAACCATTGTCAGAATTACACTCCGGGAAGATTGATAACTACAACCATCGTCAGACCTCCAAAAAAAAGCTATTGATACTTGGCATTATTGGATTATTCCTGATTTTAATAGCATCATTCAATTTTGTTATTTTATCTACAGCTCAAGCAGCTGATCGATTTAAAGAGATTAGAATAAGAAAGATATTTGGTGCGGGCAGGTTTCAATTAATCCTGCAATTCCTAGGGGAGTCTATCATGCTTTCATATATAGCAACAGCATTTGCAGGATTACTAATAGCTCACTTTGTTTTTGTTTATATCAAAGATATCATTGGATACAAATTAAGTCCAGGTTTTGTGGCAAATACTGATAGTCTTATCTTTTTAATATTTGCTGGTCTTGTGGTAGGGTTGCTCTCAGGTTTGTATCCCTCTCTTACAATATCAGGAAGAAACCCTTCAAGATCTTTAAAAACTTTCTTACCGACAAAAAATAAACCTAGGTCTCAAGGTATAAGAAATGCCCTGGTTATCATCCAGTTACTGATATCCCAATTATTGATTATTGGTACTATTGTAATGGATCTGCAGATGAGCTATTTTTTAAAAACTGATTTGGGATTTAATAAAGATGCAATCCTGATATCAACTTTACCTGGAGATAATATTGATAAGCTTAAAGTTATAAAGGATGATCTTTTGAAAAACCCCGGAATTGAAATGGTCAGTTTCGGAACAAGGAGCCCCCTGGCAAACTGGAAGGTTAATAACGAAATTAACTATCCAACCCTGGAAAAGGATATTTACTTCGGGAATTTGAAAACCGCTGATGAAGATTATTTTAAATTATTCAGACTCAAATTTATTGCAGGAGAAAATTACTCCAGTCGGAAAAATACCGGGGATGCAGTAGTAAACAGAAAAATGACCAGGCTTCTTGGATTTGAGGATCCGCATGATGCAATAGGTAAAAAATTCAAATATGGCAGGGATGGAACAGAGTTCACTATTGTTGGTGTATTAGAGGATTTCCATTCTGAATCTTTGCAAAACCCAATGGATAACGTTATATTCAGTAACCTTTCATTTAACATAAAAGAAATGGCAGTGAAATTCAGCCCTGCAAGGACAAACCTGAATAATACTAAGGAAACCATTGACAGGATAAAAGCTGAATGGGCAAAGCTATTTCCTGATAATATTTTTAATTATAGTTTTTTCGATGAACAAATAGCAAATATGTATGGAGAAGAGGAGCGAGCCGCCAACCTGGTTCAATTATTTGCATTTATTGCTATCGCGATATGTTGTCTCGGATTGTTTGGACTGACTTCATATATCGCAAATCAGAAAATTAAAGAAATAGGTATCCGAAGAATAAACGGAGCAAAAGCTGCTGAAATATTAATAACACTAAATAAGAACTTATTAATTATGGAGGTTATTGCATTTGTCATTGCATGTCCTATTGCATGGATTATTATGCATAAATGGTTACAAACCTTTGCTTATAGAACAGGACTTAGCTGGTGGATATTTGTCCTGTCTGGAATTTTTGCTTTCGGGATTGCCCTACTAACAGTTAGTTGGCAAAGCTGGAGGGCAGCAACGAGGAACCCAGCAGATACGTTAAGATATGAGTGATTTATACTTCTAGTCTGATTCGATATTTGATATAAAAGTCCAACTTTCACCAAACAAATGCAAGTTTCTTAATAATTGAGACAAATAAGTAAGAGAAATGTAAACCACTTTTGCTACCCCCTGCTAGCTTTCACACAAACCAAAGGAAGCAAAAGAGGTTTACATTCTACTGCGAACTAGGTGTGAGATTAATGTCAATTGAACAGAATAAGATTATAGCGAGACAATTTTAAATATAGCTCTAAACCTAACACGGACAATATGGGTAAGTTGTTCGTCACACTTTTTGCTTTTGCTCCTGCTCTCAAGACAGATTCGTAATAGTTGTTGCACCCGGACACGCGCATCTGCCCGCAATTAAACTCCTACACCGTGATAAATTTCTGGCTCCGAGATAGTTTGTACCGCGACACTGCGCTAGTGCCCCTAATAAAAATCATGTACCCCGACAGTTTCCCGGCTTCGTTCAAACTTGTACCGCGACAC
>CAYUQR010000143.1:0-3460 GCA_964446825.1 uncultured Rikenellaceae bacterium | reverse complement strand
ATTTATTATCTTTGTGCGAAATTTTTTTTAAACAACGAATTTTTTAATCGGCTGATACAATGGGGAAACGGTTTCCTGAATATAAAAATCTTGATCTCTCGCAGGTGAATAAGGAGATCCTTAAAAGATGGGATGAGAATGATACTTTTCATAAAAGCGTGCGTGAACTGAACGGGAAGGGTGAATTTGTGTTTTATGAGGGTCCGCCATCTGCAAACGGGATACCAGGTATTCACCATGTTATGGCCCGGGCGATTAAAGATGCAATATGCCGTTTCAAGACTCAGTGCGGATATGAAGTGAAACGCAAGGCCGGATGGGATACCCATGGCCTGCCAATTGAACTGCAGGTTGAAAAGGCTCTCGGCATCACCAAGGAAGATATAGGAACAAAAATATCGATCATAGATTTCAACAAGGCATGCCGTAAGGATGTGATGAAATATACCGACATGTGGGAGGACCTTACACGCAAGATGGGATACTGGGTAAATATGGATCATCCATATGTGACTTACGATAACAGGTATATCGAGACTCTGTGGTGGCTGCTGAAACAACTGTATACAAAAGGTTATCTTTACCAGGGTTATACCATTCAGCCATATTCCCCGGCAGCAGGAACAGGATTAAGCTCTCACGAACTTAACCTGCCGGGGTGCTACAAGGATGTCAAAGACACAACATGCATAGCGCTTTTCAAACTGATAAGGAACAACAAATCGGAATTCCTCTATAACAATACCGACACTGACGATGTGCATATGATGGCCTGGACAACAACGCCATGGACGCTTCCTTCAAACACGGCTCTGGCTGTAGGAAAAGAGATCAGGTATATAAAAGTAAGGAGTTTTAATCCATACTCGGGAGATCCCATAACAGTAATAATCGCAAAGGACCTTCTGAATGCAATGTTCCCGGAATCGAATTCAGGAATGCATTTCTCCGAATATAAACCGGGCGACAAGAAGATCCCTTTCAAAGTGCTGGACGAATTCAGCGGCGCCGAACTCGAAGGCATTAACTATGAGCAGCTTATCGACTGGGTTAATCCGGGTGAAGGCGCTTTCAGGGTCCTGACAGGCGATTTTGTCACCACTGAAGATGGTACCGGTATCGTACATATAGCTCCAACTTTTGGTGCCGACGACTACAAAGTGGGTAAGGAAAACGGTGTTCCTCCTCTGA
This sequence comes from uncultured Rikenellaceae bacterium, assembly GCA_964446825.1. GTDB lineage: Bacteria > Bacteroidota > Bacteroidia > Bacteroidales > VadinHA17 > LD21. The sequence continues at coordinate 2,269 of CAYUQR010000143.1, read as the reverse complement.
TGGTAAAGAGAAAAGACGGCACCCTGGGGCCGATGGTGGATAGAAGAGGTTACATGGTGCCCATTGCGGACCTTGATGTGACTTTTGTAAAAGAGAATGTAAATACGAACACTTATAAAGGCTTTGAAGCACGTCCTGTAAAAAATGAATATGATCCTGATATTTCTCCTGACGCAGAAACACTGGATGTAGATATAGCTGTTATGCTCAAGCAGCAGGGCAAGGTATTCAGGATAGAGAAACAGGTGCACAGCTACCCCCATTGCTGGAGAACAGACAAGCCGGTTCTGTATTATCCGCTCGATGCGTGGTTCATCCGCACAACAGCCTGCCGCGACCGTATGATAGAGCTTAACAATACCATCAACTGGAAACCACAATCGACCGGTACCGGGAGGTTTGGCAAGTGGCTGGAAAACCTTGTTGACTGGAACCTTTCGCGTTCAAGGTTCTGGGGAACACCCCTGCCCATATGGATCACAGAGGACCGCAGGGAAGAAAAATGTATCGGCTCGGCAGATGAGCTTAAGACGGAGATCGAAAAATCGATAAAAGCCGGATTCATGAAGAAGAATCCCCTTCATGATTTTATTGAAGGTGATAACACACAGGAGAACTACGAGAAGTTTGATCTTCATCGCCCTTTTGTCGACGAGATAATACTTGTGAGCGATACCGGGAAGAAGATGTTCCGCGAGCCTGACCTTATAGATGTATGGTTCGACTCAGGTTCAATGCCTTATGCACAGGCACATTATCCTTTTGAGAACAAGGATAATTTTCACGATATGTATCCTGCAGATTATATTGCAGAGGGAGTGGATCAGACCAGGGGCTGGTTCTTCACTCTTCATGCCATTTCGACAATGATATCAGATTCCGTGGCATTTAAAAACATTATCTCCAACGGACTGGTACTCGATAAGAACGGTAATAAAATGTCGAAACGACTTGGTAATGCCGTTGATCCGTTCATGACCATTGAGGAATATGGATCCGACCCGCTGCGCTGGTATATGCTGACAAATTCACAACCCTGGGATAACCTTAAATTTGACATATCAGGTGTTGATGAAGTGAAAAGGAAATTTTTCGGCACACTATATAATACATATTCATTTTTTGCCCTGTATGCCAATGTTGATAATTTCAGATACACAGAACAGGAAATCCCGGTAAGTGAAAGACCGGAAATTGACAGATGGATCATCTCCCTTCTTAATTCGCTGGTGAAAGAGGTTGGGAAATGCTATGAGGATTATGACCTGACACGTGCAGGACGGGCCATACAGGATTTTGTGACGGAAAACCTCAGCAACTGGTACGTTCGCCTCAACAGAAAACGCTACTGGGGAGGGGAATATGACAAAGATAAACTGGCAGCTTACCAGACACTGTATGTTTGCCTTGAGACAGTAAGCCAGCTTGCAGCGCCAATAGCTCCATTTTATATGGACCGGCTTTTTGGTGATCTTAATAATATTACCGGAAGACATAAGGAGGATTCGGTTCACCTTGTTCTCTTCCCGGTGCATGATGAATCGCTTATCGATAAAGCGCTCGAAGAGAGGATGGGAATTGCACAGAAAATATCATCGATGATACTTGGTCTTCGCAGGAAAGTGAGTTTAAAAGTGCGCCAGCCGCTTGCCAGGATAATGGTTCCCCTTCCCGATAAATATTTCAAAGGAAAATTTGAAGCAGTCAAGGACCTGATACTGGCAGAGGTTAACGTGAAAGAAGTTGAATATATAGATGATACGGCTACTATACTTGTCAAGAAGATCAAGCCAAATTTCAAGACACTTGGTCCGAGGTACGGCAAGCTGATGAAAGACATAAGCAATGCCATTTCAGCCTTTACACCACAGGAGATCGTGGCATTTGAGAACAGCGGAAAACACCCTGTGAATATTAACGGCCAGGAGATAATCCTTACCACCGAAGATGTTGAGATAATATCAGAAGATATCCCCGGCTGGCAGGTCGCTAATGACGGCAAGCTGACAGTTGCCCTTGACATAACAGTGTCGGATGAACTTCGCTATGAGGGAATAGCCAGGGAGTTTGTGAACAGGATCCAGAATATCCGCAAAGAGGCCGGATTTGACGTCACCGATAAGATAACAGTGCTGATTGAAGATCATGAATTTGTCAGGGAAGCTGTTAAGAGACATTCATCCTACATAGGATCGCAGACACTGGCCACATCGGTAAGCCTTACAAAGAATTTTTCAGCAGATAATGTGAAAGAGGTGGAGGTGGATGA
>CAYUQR010000142.1:1581-3503 GCA_964446825.1 uncultured Rikenellaceae bacterium | reverse complement strand
GTATACTTCATCGAAACGGTAACCTCAAGCTTTTTATTGATTTTGTCACTTACAACACCGGGGATATTAATTTTATAGTCTTCCGGATTAATATTGAACTTTGAACTGGCATTTATTCCTCCTTTTATTATTTCCAGACTTCCCCCGGCATTTATCTTGTTGGTAACACCATGTATTGTAAGATCTCCCTCAACCTTTACCTTATAGGTCCCGCTGTTTGAGAAATTCACCTCCGCAAGATTGGAGATCTTCCCTTTAAAGGTTGATTTTGGATATTTATCCGACTCCATATAATTTTCATTGAAATGTTCCTCCATCAGAGCTCTGTCAAAATGGAATGATTTGATAAGCACCTGGAAGACAAGTTCACCGGTTGAAGTGTCAAAAACAGAGGCAACCTGGTTATTATCTCCTTTGATATCCTCCACCGGAGTATGAGAATAGAAACCTATGTAGCCATCTCTGGTTATAAATTTCTGGGCATTGACTGTAAAAGCAACACTTAGAAAGAGGATAAGGAAAGTCAAACGTTTCATAATTAATAGATTATTTATGTTTATTAAGATTAAATACCCTCGATATGTTAAATCCAAAATGAATATCACCCTTTGCCCAGCTTCCAGTTGTTTCACCAATAAAGCTTTTTTCGATCATACCAAGCGAATTGGAGAAGAAGAGCTGAAACACGTGCCCGCCTGTTTCGATATCCACTCCCACAGAGAAGGGGTCGTAAATCTGCTGGCTCATATTTGCTTTGGGGTTCAGGAGATAATAATATTCAGCATTAAGGCTGATCCTTTTGGTAAGCTTCATTCTGCCCCCGGCTCCGATAGAATACAGGTCATTGGGATCAAGTTCTGTGGCAACAAGATTCCTGTGAACATATGACGGTGTTACCTGGACTGAAAATGACTGACTTATTTTCCTTGCAATAAGTAACTGTGCCACATACGATAATCTCGAAGAATAATAATTCGTTCTTGTTGCGTCGTTCCATTTCAGTGATTTAAGAGCTGCTGAGGTCACTATAGAAACAGAAACCGGCATCACCCTTTCCCCGGTAGATTGTCTCAGGATTGAAAACTTGGTAAAGCCGTCGAAAGTCTTTTCATACGAACCGCGACCAACACCAATCATCAGCCATTTAGTAATTCCGTATTCAAGACTTAAATGGATATTTGACTGGTCGAGGCCGAAAAAATTATAGGCTCCAGAATTGAGCGTACCGAAACGATGCGATATCCTTACATCCAGTTGCCCCGGTGCCATTCTTTCAATGGAATGTCCATTCAGAATACGCGTTGATTTAAAAGTGGCTGTCGTATAATTTATCTCTTTCGCCTGGGTTTTATCAAGAAGATTCATCAGGTCATCCTGTGCAAAAATGCTAATTGAGGAAAGAATAAGAATAAGAACAAGAGAGAGTCGTTTCATATGATGAAGATTATAATGATCAATCAGTTATTAGGCATCGCGTTTCTGATCCAGATATCAAACTGCGTAATGGAACAGGGTTTAAGTGTACCTCCGTTCCTGGGCATCGGGGAATATGACCCCAGGTGTTTTATGGATCCCTGAATTCTTAAGGCATTCGATGCCACATCAGCATAGTTTTCAACACGGATATTATTCCCTGATGCTGCAGCTTTGCTGTTTGAATGGCAGGAATAACAATTGTCACTGAGAATGGTCACAATGGTCCCGCTGAAAGTGACATTTGTAGTATCACACGAAGAACTGAGGGTAGGATAGAGTGCTTCCTCGTTGTCGTAATAACACGATACGAAAAACAGGAATAAAATAAAAACAGCACCAATAGTAAGATATAATCGCTTCATATTTTATAGATTGCTAATTATTCGGGAATCCGCTGTTTACCCACATCTCAAACTGCCTTATTTTGCAGGTTGACAACGAACCTG
>CAYUQR010000142.1:0-1481 GCA_964446825.1 uncultured Rikenellaceae bacterium | reverse complement strand
CCGCTGTTTACCCACATCTCAAACTGCCTTATTTTGCAGGTTGACAACGAACCTGACGGAGGCATTCTGGTGATCCCTGTTCCGGATGAAGCGGCAATCGCTCCCATGGCTGTCTGACATAATGTTTCCTGTGCTCCCTGCTCGATCCATACTCTGATTATTGTTCTGTTATCAAGAGAAAGAGGTTGACCTGGTGGCATTTGTCCCTCTCCTCCTTTTGCAATAATAGACTGGTAAATCTTGCTGGAATTTGGATTTCCGGGGGTAATTCCATTTACAATATCAGCATAATTATTAAGGACCAGGTGAGATTCTCCCCTTCCTTGTCCGTCGTGACAACCGGAAATAGCACAGCTGTTTTGAAAAATTGGCAGAACTTCTCCCTCGAAACAAATTTCCGGGAGATCCGAAATATTTGCATTATGAGTGCAGGATGTTATCCATGCAATGAATGTTAAGATTCCCAGCAGTGTCAGTGACACATTAATTTTATCAGGCTTCATAGACAGTTGTTTAGAAAGTGGTCTGATTAATCTTAAATATATTTTGTTTAATGAATAGACTCTATTTCAGAGCATTTATTGTATCAGTGAAAATGATATTTAGCATCCTGAATTCATTTTCAAAGTTAGGTGTAAAAATATTCTTATCTAAATTTTCCATTATTTTCTTCATGGTCCAGAACTTCCCTTCCTCAATTTCGCCCGGATCTGTTACCGGAACCTCATCCGAAATAGTGTAATATGAGTTAACCAGTTCCCTTTCCCGGTCCGATTCCCAGATATATTTACTTAAGAATATTGCATTGAAATCCTTCAGTCCAAGCTCTTCCAGGCTTTCCCTGGCAAGTGCCTCTTCAACACTCTCACCCACACCCACATGTCCGCCAACAGAAGTATCCCATTTCCCCGGCTGGATATCTTTTGTCATTACACGTTTCTGTAAAAAAAGCTCTCCTTTACTGTTAAACAGATGAAGATGCACAACGGGGTGAAGAAGCTTGCTCTTCCCGTCGTGACAAACAGAACGGGGTGCTTCGCCTATGGTGTTGCCGTCTTCATCTACAATGGGGAAGATCTCAGTGTTATTGTCGTTTTTCATTGTATCCCTTTCAAAAAAATTTGAATGCAAAGATATTAGAAAATTTCCAACCAGCCCCCTCTTTTCAACCCCCCTTTTCTACCCCCCAACCCTCCTGAATAATCTTTTCTAATAAAGCTTAAACCCCCCTTTAATTCCCCCCAACGGGGGGAAAATGTTCATCCAAATTAACATCAATGTAAATTCTTTCTTCAATTTTCTCCCCCTCTGGGAGGGCCGAGCGTAAAGAAATAGCCCTGTGGGTTATTTTAGCGAAGGAGCCTGATTGCAGGGAAGGAAAAGCGAAGCAGCAGAGGGGGTGTTTCGCAGTTAACTTAAGCAAATTCTTTAGGCGGGTAGGCAAACCGGAAATGGTGTGAACCGAGCGGCCGAAAAGTAAG
>CAYUQR010000141.1:0-3547 GCA_964446825.1 uncultured Rikenellaceae bacterium | reverse complement strand
TAGCCGGTAGCCGCTAGCCGATTAGAAAAAAACAAGTAACTTGCAACATGCAACAAGGGAAAAATAACCAGCAAACAGCAACGAATAAAATGAACCGATATAATTTTGGGGTAATCGGAAATTGTTCATACCTGGCATTCATCGATACCACTGCCAATGTCAACTGGCTCTGTCTGCCAAGATTCGACAGCAGTTTTCTCTTCGGATCGCTACTCGATGAAAAGAAAGGAGGAGAATTCAGCATCACGCCTGAAAATGGCAATTACAAATCGAAACAATACTACCTTAAAAACACAAATATACTTGCAACAGAGTTTGAGGTTAATGAAGGAAAATTCAGGGTAATTGACTATGCTCCCCGCTTTTATCAGTACGAGAGATATTTCAAGCCATTGATGCTATTCAGAAAAATTGAGCTCATCGAAGGCACTCCGTTTATAAGAGTTAAATGCCACCCGGTTGACAATTACGGGAAGATAACACCACAGACAGTAGCCGGAAGCAATCATATCAGGTTTCTGAATCTGAGCAGCCAGGTAAGGCTCACTACTGATGTACCACTGAACTATATCCTGGAAGAAAAAGCCTTTTTGTTAAATGAGACACATTATCTTGTCTTCAGCTATGGTGCTCCGCTGGAAGCACCACTGGCAGAAACTGCGGAGCAGTTCCTGAATAAAACAAAATCATACTGGGTAAACTGGGTGAAATCGACCTCAATACCATATATATACCAGGATGAAGTTATCAGGTCGGCACTTGTGCTAAAGCTTCACCAGTTTGAAGATACAGGGGCTGTAATAGCTGCCGCATCAACCAGCCTTCCGGAATTCGACCAGAGCCACAGAAACTGGGATTACAGGTTTTGCTGGATGAGAGACACTTATTATACTCTAACAGCTTTCAATAATATTGGTCACTTTGAAGAGCTCGAAAAATATTTCTCGTTCATCCAGAATATTATTCTGAATGAGAAACAACAGATTAAATCCCTGTATACGGTTACAGGTGAACGTGTTCCTGACGAAAAGGTCCTAATGCTCGAAGGTTATATGAAAAACAAACCTGTCAGAATAGGGAACAATGCTATTTATCAGACACAGAATGATGTTTATGGCCAGATCCTGGTCAGCCTCCTTCCGTTGTTCATCGACAAAAGGCTGAATTACATTGATTCACAAAAATCAGAATTCATTACTGTATGGCTCCTCGACCGCATTGAAGAATATATGGATGTCCCTGACTCCGGTCCATGGGAATTTGGCACGACAAACCAGCTTCATTGCTATACCTATTTATTTCACTGGGCAGGAAGCAAGGCTGCAATAAAAATTGGAACAATAATTAACCGGACTGATATTACTGATAAAGCAACACGCCTGGCATCAATAGCGAGGGATTATATCGAAAAATGTTATAATCCTGTCAATAAGGCATATATGCAATCTGTAGGCAGCGATTTCCTGGATGCCAGCAACCTTCAACTGGTAACAATGAGCTATCTTAACCCAAATGGTGGCAGGGCTTTACAGCATCTTAAAGCTCACGAAAAGATATTATTTAAAGATAAGAACTTGTTTTACAGGTATCTCCATGATGATCTGGGCAGACCAACCACTTCATTCATTATTTGCGGGTTCTGGTATGCAGAGGCTCTTGCAGCCATAGGCATGATCGACAAAGCATTCGAGGTGATTGAAACGCTGAATAAATCATCCAACCACCTGGGATTATTCAGTGAAGATGCTGACGAGAACTTCGGTCAGTGGGGTAATTTTCCCCAGACATACAGCCACGTTGGTCTTGTTAATGCGGTTTACAGGCTGTCGACAAAACTTAGCAAACCAATTTTCCTTTAAGCTATGAAGACTTTAGACCAGATTGATTTTAAAAGGATAATAATTGTAGCATACCGTCTTCCATTCAAACTTGTCAGGAAGAAGAATAAAAACTATGCTATTCAAAATGCCGGAGGATTGGTTTCAGCCATACTTTCCTTATCAGAGAAGCTAATGCTCGAGAATAGTGCTACACCCAAAATTCTCTGGGTTGGCACCGGGGTGGAACAGCTGGGAGAAGAAAATCTTAATAAAAATTTTGACCTCTATCCTATCAACATCCCGAAAAAAATTGATGACAAATATTACGGAGGATTCTGCAATAATACTATATGGCCTCTGTTTCATTATTTCCCATCGCGTACAGTATATGATGATTCATTTTTTGACGCATATCATACATCCAATTTAATGTTTTTTGAAAGACTGAAGGATATGATACGGCCGGATGATTTTATCTGGATCCACGACTACCAGTTGTTCCTTTTGCCCGACATGATAAGAAAAGAGTTCCCGCTTGCCAATATTGGATTTTTCCTGCATATACCGTTCCCCTCGTTTGAAATATTCCGCCTGTTTCCCAGAACCTGGCGTAAAGCTATTTTAGCAGGTATGACAGGAGCTGATGTTGTTGGCTTTCATACAAATGATTATACGCAGCACTTCATAAAATCGGTTAAGCGTACACTCGGATACAAGGTACATCAGAATTATATCTATGTGGACAGCAGACTTTGCAAGGCAGATGCCTTCCCTATAGGCATCGATTTTGAAAAATTCAATAAAGCATGCTCATCGCGTAAAACGAATACTCAGAAGAAAAAACTACGCAAATACCTTACAGATAACAAGTTAATTTTTTCTGTCGACAGACTTGACTACTCGAAAGGCTTCCTGAACCGGCTGAAGGCCTTTGAACGGTTCCTGGAAAAATATCCTGACTGGCACTTTAAGGTTGTATTTAATATGATCGTAGTACCCTCAAGAGATAATATTGATGAATACCGCGATTTAAAGAAGGAGATTGAAGCAACTGTCGGGAGGATAAACGGGAAATATGGCAATCTTAGCTGGCTGCCGATAATTTACCAGTATAAATCGATTCCATTTAATGAATTAGTGGCATTATATAATATAAGTGATGTTGGCCTTATTACTCCTCTTCGCGATGGGATGAACCTGGTTGCAAAGGAATACATCGCCTGCCAGAGTGAGAATGTAGGCATGCTTGTACTGAGCGAAATGGCAGGAGCGGCCGTGGAACTTAATGAGACAATTCTTATTAACCCGACTGATGTGAAGGAGACGTCCGATGCAATTAACAGAGCACTTATAATGGAACAGGAGGAAAAAGAACGAAGGATACAAAAAATGCAAAGTCGGCTTAAGAGATATAATGTCTTCACATGGACACTGGATTTTTTCAACCAGGTTGAGGAGACAAGAAAAGAGCAGGATAACCTTCGTGTAAAATACCTCGACGAGAATACTTTGAATAGTATTAAATCAAAATATCTTGCCTCGAAAAAGCGTCTGTTTTTTATCGATTACGACGGTACATTAACACCCATTTCGAAATTACCCGAAATGGCACTGCTCAATAAAAAAACTGAAGCAATGCTGAGGAGTATAATCTCTGATAAGCAGAACACAGTTGCAATAATCAGCGGGCGTGAGAAGTCATTCATTGAGAAGCAGTTCAGGGGAAT
>CAYUQR010000140.1:0-3727 GCA_964446825.1 uncultured Rikenellaceae bacterium | reverse complement strand
TCTTTCGCCAGCACAAGTTCTTTGTTCATAAAGACAAACTCTGCTGCACGTTTTGATTTCTCTATGTTCGCAATGACTAACTCTGCTGCACGTTTTGCCTTCTCTACGTTCGCAATGATTAACTCTGCTTCACGTTTTGATTTTTCGCTTTTTTGATAAACAAGTTCTTTGTTCGCAATAACTAACTCTGCAGAACGTTTGGCTTTTTCTACATTGGCAATAACTAACTCTGCCGAACGTTTTGCTTTCTTAATGTTCGCAATGACTAACTCTGCTGCACGCTTTGCTTTCTCCGCATCAGCAATGACTAATTCTGCTGCCCGTTTTGATTTTTCTTCGGTTTGAAAAGAGAGTTCTTTGTCAGCAATGATTGATTTTGCTATCCGTTTTGCTTTCTCAATCTTGGCAATGACCAACTCTGCTTCACGTTTTGTTTTATTTACGTCAGCAATGACTAACTCTGCCGCAAGTTTTACCTTCTCTTCGTTTTGATGAGTAAGTTCTTTGTCAGCGATGATTAATTCATCTGCACGTTTTTCTTTCTCTAAGTTTGCAATGACTAACACTACAGCACGTTTTGCTTTCTCTGCATTTGCTATAACCAATTCTGCAGCACGTTTTGCTTTTTCAGCGTTAGCAATAACTAATTCTGCAGCACGTTTTGCTTTTTCTTCATTGGCAATGACTAACTCAGCAGCACGTTTTGCCTTTTCTTCTTTCGCAATAACCAATTCAGCCTCACGTTTTCCTTTCTCTTCCTCAGCAATGACTAACTCTGCAGCACGTTCTTCTTTCTCTTTGTTTGCAATGATTAATTCATCTGCAAGTTCTGCTTTCTCTTCGTTGGCAATGACTAACTCAGCTTCAAGTTCTGCCTTATCTTCCTTAGCAATGATTAACTCATCTGCAAATTTTGTCTTCTTAGCTTTAGCAATGACTGATTCATCCGCTTTTTCTTTTTTATTCATATCATGTCAGAATAAAGTTGAATCCGTTATTATTTTTTCGCCCTTTTCAATTTTCATAGAAAGACGACTAAAATTCAGTCAGGAATTACAGATTTGCGTTTTGCATCTGCTGACAAGGGAACTGATTTTTGAAATTAAACGTTCCCAGTAAGTGAGAAGTTTAGGTTAATCAAAGAAGAGGATTTACTAAGAAATGGACTGCAGTAATTAACCTGTAATAAGTATGTAACTGAGCAAGTTAATCATTTAAATAGTAAAAACCTATTATTTTATTGATTATTAATAAATTAATTTGCTTATACTGAAAGAATTAAGTACCTCAAATGCTGACGTTCCATTCCAAGCAAATTTGCCCCTTTTAGATTCAATTTGAAGTTCCAATTCTATTTGATGCACCTGAAGTTCATGAGTAAGTTTCCAAATATCAGCCTCAGAAGATTGTGAGCTTACTGTTGATTGCCGTTTCTTCAGTTGCTCTTCTGCCTTACGGCGAAGTATTGCACCTTCTGTAAGATGTATTTGTGGCTTCTTCATGGTTTGATTAAATTATGTTTACGAAGAACATCAATGGTCTTACTTAATTCTTCTTCTAACTTTTTGGCAACAGTTATATCGAAAAAGGTTATAACCACCCCATTAATTTTATCATCTAATGTTCGGTAAGGCATTATTCTAACTTTATACCACAATTGGTTGTGAGTTGAAATATCACTTTCTTTAAATATCAAGGTACGTAATACTTCTCTTGCATGGTCTCCTATTTCCGGGTATTGCAAATCGGAAACCAATTCAGTAAAAGGTCTGCCAATATCAGATTGTCTCAGTTTAATTATCTTAGTTAATTGGTCTGTAAACCTTCTAATATTTAATTCTTTATCAAGAAACAAGGTGGCTATGTCTGTACTGTTGAGAAGGTTTTTCATATCGTTATTAGCTTCCATAAAATCAACAATTTTGCTCTGCAACTCAATATTTACAGTTTGCAGTTCTTCATTCAGGCTTTGCATTTCTTCCTTTGAAGTGGTTAGTTCTTCGTTAGTGGATTGTAGTTCTTCATTTGTGGACTGCAATTCCTCATTTGTTGATTTTAACTCTTCCTGCGAAGTTTGCATTTCTTCACGTGTGCTTTGCAACTCTTCAAGGGTACGCTGCAATTCCTTTTCAATTTCATGTTCACGTGCAATTGCTGTTTGTTTACCTGCTTCTGATTTTTTGTTAACATGTTTTGGAAGTGCAGGGACATCTGAAAAAACCACTATTATAGTTCCTTTAAATTCAGTTGGTTTTTCAATGGACTGTACAGTGACATCAACGAACTGAGAACCCCCATTGTATTCAATTTTTATGTTCCTTATAATAACTGGCTCATATGTTTGTTTTGCTTTTCGAATAGCTCCCAATAGTTCGTTACGCAAACCTTCACGTGCCATAGCATAAATATTCATGTTTGCTTTTCCTGCGGCAGGTTCAATGTATTTTCCCGTTCTTCCTGTAATATACAAAATGTCACCATCCTGATTTATCATTACGCTTGCAGGCGCAAACCGTTGAAGTAATAACTGGTTGGTAAAGGACTGAATATTTTCAGTGACTTTTGCAGGTGGTCTGGATTCCTGTATCTGTTTATTTGAATGAGAAATTGTGCTCGGAAAATCCATCCTGTCAACTGCCAATTGTGTTACAGACCGTTGATAGAGTTTTAATTTTTTATCAATCACTTCAAATAATTTATCTTTTGTATTTACACTTTCAGCACTACCAAGAAGCATCAGACCACCGGTATTAAGACTGTAATAAAATAAATTCATCAATTTGGTTTGTAATTCAGATTCCATGTATATCAATAAATTACGACAGGATAGGAAATCTAATTTGGTGAAAGGCGGGTCTTTTATTACATTATGTGGCGCAAAGACAATCATTTCGCGTATGGATGTATTGACACAATATGTGGTTTCGTTAGTGGTGAAAAATTTAGAAAGTCTTTCTGAAGATACATCGGTAACAATATTTGAACTGAAAACTCCTTTTCTGGCTATATCAATGGCATCTTTATCTATATCTGTTGCAAAAATCTGCAGAGTTAAGTTTTTATTTTGCTTCATTTCTTCGTAGGCTTCTCTAAAAACAATAGCCAATGAATACGCTTCTTCACCAGTGGAACATCCTGTAACCCATACTCGTATCACATATCCGTTTGGTAAATCCTTAAACAAATTGGGAAAAACCTGCTCTTTTAGCTTATCCCAAACTGCAACATCACGGAAAAAATTTGTTACGCCAATCAATAGCTCTTTGAAAAGTATATCAACCTCACTGGGGTTTTCCTGTAAAAATCGTACATAATTGGATATTTTATCTAATTGATGAATCCCCATGCGTCTTTCAATACGTCTTAACAGGGTAGTTTTTTTATAGAAAGAAAAATCATGCCCGCTTTGTGTTCGAAGAATTATTATTATTTTCTCAAGACTGGTCTTATTCTTTTCATCTATAATAATCTTCCGGGTATTTGTTGGGTTATATTTTAAAAGAGAAATAAGTTTAGCCGGTATTTCATTTGCGTCAGCAAGAATATCAACAGTAACAGCAGCTAAGGCACTATTTGGCATACCATTAAACTTTGAGGTCGATGGATCCTGGACAGCTACGATTCCGTGTCTTTCCTTTATAGCTTTCAATCCCAGACTGCCATCAGAACCCATACCAGAAAGAATGATGCCAATACTTTTTTCCTGTTGGTCATCAGCCAGTGAACG
>CAYUQR010000139.1:1237-3816 GCA_964446825.1 uncultured Rikenellaceae bacterium | reverse complement strand
ATTCTTCACCTATTATAGTGCCAAGTAAAGCACCAGTTCCAATGTTCACCTTATCCTTTGTAACAGGTATGGAAATTTTTGGTATGATCCAGGCAGGTGTGGGTGCTCCGGCAAAGAGAAACAGCGGTATGACACCTCCACCTATTGAAAAATTGTTTGACAGACTGAATGAAATCTGATTATACAAAACCCAGATATTCTGATAATAGGATGAGCCTTCCTCGAGCCCGTACCCATTTGGTGCCCAGAAATAACGTCCTGACTGAGGATTTGGAAGCCATACTTCATTATTTACTATTACGATCTCTTTTAATTCAGTTTTTGATTTTATTTCGGCCAGAGGGATTTTGATTTCACCATATTTTTCTGTCTTTAAAACCAAAACTTCTGAATCCTGGGCAAGGATATAACCTGTAAAGATATTGTCGTCTTTTGTTTCGATCCTGAAAATTCTTGTCGTGTCAGGTAAATCCTGCCCATAACTGGTTTGATTCGTAAACAGGATGATAATTAAGAACAAAATTCCAGCCAGATATTTCATGCTAATTTAGTTTATTATAAAATTAATTCGAAATAACGGTAAAAGCAATAATATTTGGCAAAGCAGGAATTTGAATATAGTCAACAATGTCTTGCAGTTGTGCGGTCCTGCAGCTAGTTAGTTAAAATACTTATATTTGTAAACCTGCACTTCGAATTTGACATAGTACTTTTACAAATTAATTATGATTAAATTCCGGTACAACCAATATGAAAAAATCAGGCCTTATAATATTACTTTTGATTGTTTTAGTATGTTCCGCCACAATAACCAGAAAACAGTCTTTTCCTGCTAAACCTAAAGTAAAAATCATTACAAATATTTCAGGAAAGGGCCCCAGAATCACATTGAAATTATTCCAGGGCTCCTCCTTCTACTATCCTGTTATTGCAGTATGGCTTGAGAATATGGAGGGAAAATATATACAGACACTTTATGTTTCACAATCTGTAACTACAAGAGTATTTTCATTTGCAAAAATGGAGGGTGATAAATGGGTTGTTGGACCTGTCAGAGCAACGAAATCGCTCCCTTACTGGGCACATAAAAAGGATGATAAAGCAACTGGCGACATCTATGCTCTTAATGATCAGCCGGTAGTCCCTGATGCATATACCGGGGCTACTCCCAAAGCAGGATTTATTCTCAAAACGCGGGCAGATAATCCACTGCCTGCTAAGTTTAAGGTTATGATGGAGATCAACCAGAAATGGGACAAGAACGATTACTGGACTCCCAAAAAATACCCTGGCGACGAGTTTTATAAACTGTCGTGTCAGCCTGCACTGGTATACGAAGCAATTGCTGAAACGGATACACGGCAGAAATTCGTTCCTATGAGGCTTATCGGCTATAGTCACTATTCAGGCATTACCGGCGAACTATTCACCGATTTGAGTACTTTCACCACTGCCTTATCCATTGCAGATTCAGTAATTGTAAGAATTAAGAACAGATAAAGTGACTTTTCCTGAAATAAGCCAGGGAGCAGAAAAGGTAACCTCAACTTCTCCGGGATCTCCTGTAGTCTGAAGGTATGTCATCATTCTTCCATGATATACTCTGTGTGAACTGCCTCGATAATTGGTCATATCAGTATTGCTTGCACTTTCCATGGCCAGCATATGTGCGGGTCCGGAAACAGAGCAGGTAACTTCATCGTCCGCCAGCATCACCAGGACACCGTTTTGATCGACTATTTGAATGGTTATCAGCACTAAATCGTTGTTTCTGGATAAATGCGTTTTATCTGGCGTTGCAATTATTGTATGCGATCGTCCAGATGTTTGAATTAAGAACCGGGCGGCCTCTTTTCCCTCTTTCAACCCCACCACTTCTAATTTGCCGGGTTTGAAGGGGATATCCCAGGAAATAATTCCTGTGTTATCATCACGATTTTTTGGAGGACCTACAGGTTCCCCATTTAAACTTAATTGAGATTGAGGGCAATTAGTATAACATACCACACGAATGGTGTCACCTTCGCTATAATTCCACACCGGTGGAGCTGAATCTGACAATCTCCTCCGGTTACTGCTGGTCAGCCGGTAGGTCTCGATATAAGTCATAGGCTTTTCTGACCACATCGACATTCGACAATATCCACACGGCTTTATAAAACCTGCCAGGTCTATCATCCCGGAATTAAATCCGCGTGAAAGCCATGCCAGGGATTCTCCCAGTTAATCAAACCCGGTCCATATAAATTGGCCAAAAATAAAATCATTGTCACGAACAGCCTTCAATGCCGCATAGCTATGACCATTTTCACTCCCATATAATATTCTGTCAGGGAATTTTTTGTGATCGATGGCATAACGGTCTTCGGTGTAATTGTATCCGACAACATCAAGATATTTTGGATAATCAGTTTCATTAGTCATTATGACACCAGCCAGAGCACCCGTGACAGGCCGTGAAGTATCAATTGCACGAATGTCACCTGAAAGTCTTTTCCCAATTGGTCCCAAACGATTAACATTAGGTTTCTTTGGACCATAACCTCCGCTGACAGGCTGGTTAAATTGGCTTCCGTTCA
>CAYUQR010000139.1:0-1137 GCA_964446825.1 uncultured Rikenellaceae bacterium | reverse complement strand
GGTTTCTTTGGACCATAACCTCCGCTGACAGGCTGGTTAAATTGGCTTCCGTTCAGGGCAAATCCGTTATTGGCATCAAACTTCAGAGTCCTGATCCCGCTTTTAAAAACTGACTCATCCACTATTTTCCCTCCAACATATAACACCGTCCTTAGTTGATACAAATCCGGAGACTCCGGACTCCACAATTTGGGATTCTTCACAGTTAACACAGACGAAAACTGACTTATAACACCTGAAGGAAGTTTCTTTTTTTTAAATTGCTTAGCCACAATTATTCCTGACAGATCCATCTATTCCATCACTAATTTTGCATCAGAGTCTGTTCCAGTTTCATTTTTTACATTAGCAACTATTTGCACCACAGCTTACTTATCTGTTACCTGTTTGGTGTGATAAGTTACTCCCCATAAATCAAAATGTATCGGGTTACATGTAACCAGATATACGTTCCTGTAAATTCCTGATCCCGTGTACCAGCGCGAATTGGCATATTGACTGTGATCAACTCGAACTGCAAGAACATTGGTTGTATCGTATTTCAGGTATGGAGTCAGGTCATATGCAAATGAGACATATCCGTTAGGCCTGGATCCCAACAAATGTCCGTTTATATATACTGAACTGCGATTATATACACCCTCAAAATAAACGAATACTTTCTTCCCTTTAAAGTCAGAAGGTATGTCAAGTTTCTTGCGATACCATGCAATACCACCGGGTAAATATCCTGTACAACTGGCCAGAGAAGGGCTTAAGGTACCTTCGATACTCCAATCATGGGGCAAATTCAATCTTCTCCAGCTTTTATCATTAAAATCAGGTTTAAAAGCATCTGCTTCATCCTTTAGCCGGAATAGCCAGCCATCATTTATCAGCCTGGCATCACCAAAAGAAGTTTGTGCATTTAAAAAAGGCGAACAGCCGAGTAAAAAGCCGAAAAAAACACTATTGAAAAATAATTATGTTTCATACTTTCTATTTAAGAAATCTAAATTGGGCATTAAGGTATTGTATTTAGAAAAGATATGAAAAGAAATTCTTTAATAAGAAGTTTAATTTATCTCATAGTCTTTTTTCAAGCTCCCCAGGCTGGACTCGAACCAGCGACCCTCTGATTAACAGTCAGATGCTCTA
>CAYUQR010000138.1:1391-3894 GCA_964446825.1 uncultured Rikenellaceae bacterium | reverse complement strand
AATTAGGACTACTCATACCTTAATGCCTCAATCGGATTTCTATTGGCGGCTCTGTAATAGTTTACAGCAGCAACCAGTGCAACTAAAAGCAGGACTGAAAAGCTACACAGAACAAATATTCCCCAGTGAAGCGGCACTTTTACAGCAAAATTTTGCATCCATTTGTTTGCTGTAAACCATGCGCCAACCAGGCCTGCAAGAACAGAAGGTATGGCAATGTATTCCAACTCGAAAATAAAAACCCTCAATATATTCGACAGAGTAGCGCCATGGATTTTTCGTATGGCCACTTCTTTTTGGTGCCTGTTAGCCTCATTTGTTGTATAACCCAACAAGCCAATAATAGAAATGAGTAAAATAACTATATTCCCGGTCATCAATGAGTTACGAAATCCCTTTTGAGTGATATACTTATTTTGGAGCTCGTCTTCAAGGCTTCTGATAGTAGCATCTTTTTGCGGCATACCCAGATTAAAAACATTTGTAATTTTTTTTATCATTCCTGCTTCTGCCCCTTCATGAACTTTTACCAGGATTATAAATGAAGCAGAAGGTCGCTCTGTTTTCAATTGTTCAAATTTTTCTTCAGGCAGATAGAAAAACACCGAAGGCCGCAAATCCGGATCTGCCATAGAATTAATAATGAAATCGGGGAAGACACCACATATAGTTGTTGAACCATGTTCGGTTATCTCGATTTGTTTTCCAACAACCCCATCGGTCCAGCCGTTGTTTAATTTCAGAAGATCCGCTCCTTTTTGACTGATCAGCACATCGTTAGTAGCAGCATTTTCGGGCGAAAAATTGTGTCCGACTGATACCTGAATATTTAAAATTGAGAAGTACATCTCATCAGCCTGGTAAAAATCAGCAACGTTGAACAAATCACTTTTTCTATCTTGTGAAAGCACGTTATTTCCCGAAGCGCCATGCATTGGTAAATCATAACCCAATCCAACCTTTTCCACTTCAGGCATCGCCCTTAATTCGTTAAGTACGGCAGAAAGTTTGCTACCTTCCATGCCGACTGTTGATCCATAATAAACTCCCTTTATCCGGTACCCGTGATCTGCGTTCTTCATTCTGCTGTATTGCATTGTTACAATAATCATCAGTGTAAGTATAAATGAGGCACCAATAAACTGAATGGCGAGTAATACCAATTTCCATGCGTTATTTTTCAACTTGTAAGATTGAAAAACTGTTGCCACCGGGATGCGTGAAAAAAACCGTCCGGGCAGATAACCAGTGACCAGTACCAAAACAACAATTACGCCAAGCAATGGCCAGATAACATAAGGGTTTAGTACTGCACTGATACTATGTTGCAGCTGTGATTCAGCAATCGGTTTCGAGGCTGCAATGATAAGAACTGCTCCAATAACAGATATGAAGAACAGCAGAAAGGTTTCAATAAATATCATTTGCTGTAAATTCTCAGTCTGAGCACCGAAGGTTTTATGTATGGCCGACGATTTTGCACGATTTACAAGTGCGCTCAACGTTAGCAGAATATAGTTCATAAGCGAAACAAAGAGTACTGCAAATGCAATAGTGCTGAGAATGATAATCATGTCCTTTACACTATCGGCATATATTTTCCTGATTGGCAAAAACGAGTATTTTAAAACGAGGCCTCCCTGTTCCTTTTCCAGTTTCGAAATATCCTGGTGTATCTCCTGCATTTTCCGGACAGCAGGAGCAAGACTTTCAGGACTGACTCCCGGTTCCAGCTTTACGCATGAATAGTACCGGTCGTTACCCATCCAGTTAGCTGTTCCATCCCATGTAAACTGCTTTGTAGAAACCATCGAAATGAGTATATCGTATTCATAGTTAGTATTTTCAGGAAGATCTTTAAATACTCCGGCGATGGTAAGTTTTTTGTCAGGAAACCTCTTTAATGTAATCACCTTCCCGATTACTTCGCCACCAATCGCTTTAGCAATTTTATCCGAAATCATGCATGACATAGGTGTTTTTAATATCTCTTTAGGATTTCCGCTAATCATTGGGCGGGGGAGAACGTCAAAAAGATATTCATCGCTCAATGAGAATTCGGCTTCATAGCTATTCAGATTCTCGGTATAAAAAACATTTTTCCCAATAGAGTTCAGCCGACAAGCAGCTTCAATACCCGGAACTTCCGCCTTCAGACCCGGTGCAATAGCACCACTGACATTCGGATAGCTCATAAGCTTTTCCACTGACTTATCTGGCTTAAAGTTTTCGTGAACAACATAAATCCGACTGGCATCAGGATAAAAACTGTCGTAACTATAATAGTAAAATACTTCCGCTAAAAGCAATATGCCAAAAGCCAGTCCGGTAGCTAAGGATATGATGCGGGTAATAGTATGCTCTCCCTTTCGAAATAAGTGGCGAAATGCTAATTTAAATGGATTCATGCAAAAATTGAATATTCATTTTCTTTTCAATTATAGACGTACAAATTATCATATTGTTGCATTTATATTTAAAGCATATAATTTCACACTTAATC
>CAYUQR010000138.1:0-1291 GCA_964446825.1 uncultured Rikenellaceae bacterium | reverse complement strand
TTGTCATTCAATTGTCATTCAGTGGTGATTAGGTTGTCATTTTGAGGTTTTTGCAAAGTACATGCTATTAACATATTAACGCGACATTATTACACCTTCGTTTCTCATAATCAATTAAATTAATATAAGTTAAGTACAAACGTCTCTGAAAAGTGGCATGGCATCAATAATAATTACCAGGGAACAATTTAGCGTGAATTATGTAACTCTTATCATAAATTGTATAACATCGGAATCTTAACACGGTTTATCTTTGCATAAATTTACAATTACCATAAAACAAAGGAGGAATCAGCATGAAAACCGATGAAGACAACACAACTAATGCCGCAAGTGAAAACGCAGAGCTCAGGAGAAAAGAAAAAGTTAAAATTGATCTTGAAAAAGACGAGGCAAGGGAAGAGGGGATGAAAAAAGGGGTTGTAAGAACTTCTGTTATCGCGTTTATTATATTGGTGGTTGCGGGAATTATTGTTTTTTTACTTTATAGAGGCGAACATAATAAGCTTTTAAATCTGATGGAAACACAGAAGACGTCCCTTACTGACCAGGTAACTGCACGCGATTCTGTCATCAGCCTATGGGTAACGACTTTTGATGATATTCAAAAAAATATCACTTTGATAAAAGAGAAAGAGAAATTAATTACTGTCAATTCTTCGAATGCTGAAATATCCAATGACAAAAAACGACAGGTTCTGGAGGATATAAAAGCGATAAACACCCTCCTTGAACAGAACAAACAGAAAATTGCCTCCCTTTATGCTCAATTAAAGAAGTCTGGCGGAACAATACAGGTTCTTCAAACTAAAATTTCTGAACTGGAAGCAACGATGAAACAGAATGAAGATGAGATTTCGGAATTAAAGACCTCGCTGGTCAACAAAAAATTTGAGGTTGAACAGCTCAATACCAAGGTGATAGTTATGCAGGATACTATTGCAAAAAAGGATGAGAAAATCAGTACCCAGACTTATGAAATGAATAAGGCGTTTTATGTCTGTGGTACTTATAAAGAATTGAAAGCTAAGGGTCTTTTAACTAAAGAAGGTGGATTTATAGGGCTTGGCAGAACGGAATCTTTGACTGGAAAGTTCCCCAATGATTCGTTTGTAGAGATCGATTTAACTCAATTGAAATTGATTCCTGTCAACTCAAAAAGCGCTAAACTTATCTCTGATCATCCTGCTGGTTCTTATGAGTTTATACGTGACAAAGACAAGAAAATTGAATCTCTTGAGATAAAAGATCCTGCACTTTTCTGGAAAGCTTCAAAATATGCAGTAATAGA
>CAYUQR010000137.1:0-3965 GCA_964446825.1 uncultured Rikenellaceae bacterium | reverse complement strand
ATGACACTTGGATTGGATGTGTTTGTACAGCTGGTAATTGCAGCAATAACAATTGATCCGTCACTTAATAGATATTCGGAATTATTTCTAATGATTCTCACACTTTTAAGACCTCCCTGTTTTAAGGCTTTGGGTTCTATTTCAATACCTGCTGTTCTAATTCTTTGAAGATCTGAAATTGTGTCTGGGATATTTTCTTTTAGATGCCCTCCTTCGTTTAACCACTGTCCCTCATTCCTTTCATCCAGAGGGAGGTATTCTCTCTCAAAACTGTTTTTTAAAATATCAATGAAACTATTTTTTACGTGTGTCAGTGTAATCTTATCCTGAGGTCTTTTCGGACCTGCAATTGCTGGTTCAATATCACTTAATTTCAATTCAATCAGCTCAGTATATTTTATCTCATCTTCATTTTTGCGCCATAAAAGATTTGCTTTCAAATATTTTTCGGCTGATTCTATTTGTTTTTCATCCCTTCCTGTGATCCTCAGGTATTCCATTGTCCTATCATCAGGAGGAAAGTAGGTAACAGTGCATCCGAATTCGGGAGACATGTTTGAAATTGTTGACCTGTCAGGTACAGTAAGATTGTTTAAACCATCGCCCAGAACCTCGACAAATTTTCCCACAACACCTTTCTTTCTTAATAGCTGGGCAACTGATATCACTAAATCTGTAGATGTTGTACCTGCATTTAAACTACCGGTCAATTTTAAACCAATTACTTCCGGCAGCATAATATAAATAGGTTGACCAAGCATTGCAGCTTCAGCTTCAATTCCGCCAACGCCCCATCCCAGCACTCCAATTCCATTTATCATAGGTGTATGAGAATCTGTACCTACAAGAGTATCGGGAAACATAAGTCCATCCCTTACTGTGACAACTTTTGCCAGGTATTCAAGATTCACCTGATGGCAAATTCCCATTCCAGGAGGAAGTACATTAAAATTGTCAAAGGAGGATTTGGCCCATTTCAAAAGAGAGTATCTTTCTTTATTCCGCTCATACTCCAATAAAACGTTTCGCTTGTAAGCATAATTAGTACCGTAAAAATCCACCTGAACAGAATGATCGATTATCAGGTCAACAGGAATCCGGGGATAAATAAGCTGCGGATTTTTATTCTTGCGTTCCACTTCTGATCGTATCGACGCAATATCCACAATTGAAGGTACACCCGTAAAATCCTGCATTAATACCCTTGAAGGAAGAAATGAAATTTCGACTTTCTCCTGCTGGGTTTCCCAGTTTAGGATATTATTAAAATGAGTTTCATTGAACCCGTCGTTGTTAAAATTACGGACTATATTTTCTAGTAATATCCTGATGGAAAAAGGAAATTTTTCAACATCATATCCAATGTTAAGCAATTCCGCAAGTGAAAAATATTTGCACTTCCCAAGAGGTGTCGAAATAGTTTTAACGATCCTATCTATTTTTACCATGGTACATAAACTTCTAGGTCTGTTAATAATATAAACAATTAAAATACATTATATGTTTATTATAAAACTTGCCCAGAATGTAAGTAGCTGACAACTTTACAGTACATCACTCAAAATATTACTGCCAATAAGTTGTTTAGCCTGGATCAAACTTTTATACAGCGAAAATTCATGCACAACTTTCCAGCCAGTTGTTGTGTTTAAATTTTAATAAAATGAAAACGAAATAATTTATATTGGCATCGAATAATTTATTAAATCCGTCGACAAACTATTGTTGACTTTGGCAAAACAAGATACTGATACAGATACAATAGGTTAGCGTTAGGTGGAAATAAAAAAAATAAGAAAGGAGTATAAATATGGCAGTATTTGGATCACCTAATTCAGGATTAGCAAATGACAGGAAGCGACGGCGGCTTTTTCTTTTATCCTTAATTTTCATTATCTTAGTTCTGGAATTTTTCAAGAGAATACTTATACAAAACCTCCACGACTGGTTCCGGAATTGTTATAACATTTAGAAATTTAAGCAATCCGTCATTAAATGTCGGTATTTTAAAAGTTGATGAGGGAAGATTTGAACTATACAATTATAACTGAAATGAAGAAGTCGATTAAATCACATCTGTTAACGTGCCTGATACTGTTCCTGCTGTCAGGTTATGTACAGGCTAATGTCAAACTTCCTTTACTGGTAAGCGATGGGATGGTCCTGCAGAGGAATACCAAAATAATAATCTGGGGATGGGCAGCTCCCGGAGAAAAGGTGGTGGTTAAATTCAATAAAAAAACCGGTAGCACTGTTACTGATCCTGAAGGGAACTGGAAAATTACATTACCACCTATGGAGGCAGGCGGCCCATACACCATGGAGGTGAAAGGGAAAAATACTATTATTATAAATGATATTTTACTGGGCGATGTATGGTTCTGTTCAGGTCAGTCTAATATGGTTCTGCCAATGGAAAGGGTAAAAGAAAAATACCCTGATGATATAGCCGGTGCTAATTTCCCGGAAATCAGGAATTTCTTTATTCCAACAGCGTCAGATGTCGCCTCAATCCATAAAGATCTGCCGGGTGGAAAATGGATTGCATCCTCCCCCGAAAATGTACCTGGCTTTGGTGCAGTTACATTTTTCTTCGCCAGAAGTATTTATAAAGAGTATAAGGTGCCTGTTGGAATTATCAATTCCAGTGTCGGAGGAACACCAATAGAAGCATGGACCAGTGAGGGAGGACTAAAAGAGTTTCCTCAGTTGATATCCAGGATCGGGAAACTTAAGGACACTGCTTATTTGAATCCAATACTCAGAGCTGCTAAAAGGAGATCGTTAACAAGTCAGGGACCTTCTATTAATTCCAGGTCACTGGATAAAGGCATGAATGGCCCAAAACCCTGGTACGACATCTCCTACGTACCGGAAGGATGGCATAAATACTGGCTTCCCGGATACTGGAATGATCAGGGTGTAAAAGGACTGAACGGAATTGTCTGGTTCAGAAAAGTGATAAATATACACGAATCAATGGCCGGTAAGCCGGCAAAACTCTTCCTCGGACGTATAGTTGATGCTGATAATGTTTATGTGAATGGAGTCTTTTCAGGATCGATAACCTATCAGTATCCTCCGAGAAGGTATAATCTGCCGGCCGGTTTACTGAAGCCCGGAAAGAATATTATTGTGGTCAGGGTCACAAACTATGCAGGAAAAGGAGGATTTGTACCCGACAAACCTTATTACCTGGTAATTGATAAAGATAGCATTGACCTTCGTGGCGAATGGTTATACAAAGTCGGACAGGTCTTCAAACCTGAGGCTTTTGGACCTGGAACAGGCACCCAATCCATATCAATGCAGAATGAACCAACGGGACTCTATAATACTATGGTTGCGCCATTAATAAACTACAGGATAAAGGGTATTTTATGGTACCAGGGTGAATCTAATACAGGCAAGCCCATGGAATACCAGCAACTTCTGACAGCTCTGATAAATGACTGGAGACATAAATGGCAAGAGGGGTCAATCCCATTTCTTTTCGTTCAATTACCTAACTTCATGGAAGTTCAATATCTGCCTTCTGAAAGTAAATGGGCCGAATTAAGATTCGGGCAGTTTAAATCATTATCTGTTCCCAATACCGCAATGGCTGTTACAATCGACGTTGGCGAATGGAATGATATACATCCTCTTGAAAAGAAGGTTGTTGGTGAACGATTGGCCCTGGCAGCCAGAAAACTGGCCTATGGAAATGAAGAGATTGTTTACTCCGGTCCTCTCTATAAATCGGCTGTTAAAGATGGCGATAAGATAATCATTGAATTTGACCACATTGGTAGTGGTCTGGTAGCAAAAGGAGGAGGTGATTTAAATTATTTTGCAATTGCCGGAGCCGATAAAAAGTATGTTTGGGCAGAGGCAAGAATTGAAAATAATCATGTCATTGTGTGGAGTGATGAAATAAAGAACCCGATGTTTGTGAGATATGCCTGGGCTGATAATCCGGAAGG
>CAYUQR010000136.1:0-4040 GCA_964446825.1 uncultured Rikenellaceae bacterium | reverse complement strand
GCAAGTACGGTTCTTAGGAGGGAAAGGCGGGGCAACCCGCCCGACCTATCCGACACTTATACCATGAAAATGAATCAAGACAACATTCCTGCACTTCGATCTCTTAATCAGCAACTTACTAACTCAAAATTCAAAAGTGCCAAGGAGATAGCAGGTTGGATGGGAGCTCTTCAAGCTCAAGACTATAATATGTCAAAATGGGCATTGGGGATTAGGCTTCAGAATTCAACAGAAGCAGCAATAAATAAGGAAATCAATGCAGGAAATCTAATAAGAACCCATTTATTGAGGCCTACCTGGCATTTTGTCTCATCAGATGATATTTATTGGATATTAGAACTAACTGCACCTCGTATCAAAGCTTCCTTAAAATACAGGGATAAGCAATTAGGATTAACCAATAATGTTTACCATAAATGCAATAATATCCTTGAAAAATCACTTAGAGACTGTAATCATAAGACTCGAGAAGAATTAATAACGGAACTAAAAGAATCTAAAATTAATGTTGAAGATAATAGAGCATCCCATATTTTTCTACGAGCTGAATTGGATGGCATTATTTGCAGCGGGAAACAAAATCATGGAAAACCAACATATGCAATTCTGGAAGAATGGGTTCCAGAACACAAGAAGACTTTAAGGGAGGAAGCATTGAAAGAACTTGCTCTACGCTATTTTACTAGCCATGGACCTGCCTCAGTAAATGATTTTACTTGGTGGTCAGGACTATCTACAAGTGATGCTAATCTTGCATTGGACTTCAATAAAAATTACCTAACATTCGAAGTAATTCAAAATCAAGCTTATTGGTTGGCTAACACGTGTTTAGAGCCAAAACCTGACAACAACGAGATCTATCTACTACCCGCTTACGATGAATTTCTTATTAGTTACCGAGATAGAACAGCATCCTTGTCCTTAATTGACAACAAGAAAGCTATTTCGAATAATGGCATTTTTTATCCAACTGTTTTACAGAATGGACAAATAATTGGTATCTGGAAGCGCAGGAATAAAAACAATCAAGTAATTCTTAGTAAAAACCTATTTAAAACTTTGACCCCTGATCAGAATAGAATCTTATTAAGAAGCGCAACCATGTATTCAAGTTTTATTGGTAGAAAAATTGAATTAATATAATAAAGGCAGCACCTAACACGGACAATGCTAAAGGTAAGTTGTTCAGCCTTCGCTAAAGCCACGCAGGGCGAAGCAGGCTGGCTGCGCCTCCGTACTCCGAAGCCTTGGCGAAGGAGTATGCTAAAACAGCCCACATGGCTGTTTATTAACGCTCGGTCCTATTGCCGGGCTGTTAGGTGGCATTATGACCCATCCGGAATAAAGGAAATAACTAATGAACAAAAATAAAAAATTGCTGTTTTTATTCGTAGGGAGGCTGGAGTAAAATTAAATCTCTAAAAACCAAAAGAATAACAAACAATATATGCCTTTGTATATGGACATACATATAGTTGATTCAGACTCCTTTTCTGTGGAGGATGTTGTGAAGGCTCATATGCAAGATTTGGCAGTGGAAAAAAAATTTGGAGTCACCCAACGAAAGTATTGGGTAAATGAGAAGAATAAGACCATTTTTTGTTTGATGGAAGGACCCGATAGAGATTCCTGCAATGCTGTTCATAGGGAATCACATGGTTTAACTGCCTGCAATATCATTGAGGTTTCGGATGATGAATACCATCTCTTTTTAGGTATAGGTGAAAAAAATGAAGTTGATTTAGCTCAAAAACTCTCAGGGGAAATTGACGAGGGTTATCGTACTATTCTGCTATTAAACCATTTCGATTTTACAGGAAAATATGACCTTCTTATCAAAGAGGAATTGGCCTTAATTGAGAAAAACAAGGGCACCATATTTCTAGAGCCCAATGAAGATATAATGGTTTCATTTGTTTCGGCCACCAATGCGATACAATGCGCCCAATCACTGGCTGAACTATTAAAAAACAGTGATAATAATTTTGAATTTAGAATTGGATTGGTAACTGGAAGCCCTGTGGACGAAAGAGGGACTAAAATTTTTGAAGAAACCAAGAAAAATGTAAATCAGCTATGCCTGATAGGATTGAATGGGTTCATTTACCTTGATGAGACAACAAAATTGATTTCTTCCAAAGAAGGGGGTCCCTATAACTTTAGTGCTGAAGAATTCAAAATATTAAAAAGAGAAGATATTAGTTTTCTTAATTCATTAATTCTAAAAGTGAATGAAAATTTGCTTGACGCTAATTTTAATAGTGAAAAATTAAATACGGCTATAGGATTGAGTAAATCTCAGGCTTATAGAAAAATTAAGGCGTTGACCGGAATTGCGACTAATGAGCTTATTCAGGAATTAAAACTCCGTTATGCCCTGAAAGCTTTAAAGAATAGTGATGAAACAGTAGCAGAAATAGGCTATGGTCACGGTTTTAACAGTCCAACTTATTTTGCACGGGCATTTCGTAAAAGATTTGGATTAAGCCCAACATCCTATACCGATCTATTCCAAATCACCAGATAAGTATTTATTTGGTTCAATTGTTTCAGCATTTGAAACACAACTAACAGCCTATTAAATGGTTAATGCATAATTTTGATTTATAAACGAAAATAAATCGCTATTATGAAAACAATAAAAGAACTTGAACCAACAACTATTGAAACATTCAGAAATCAACTGCAAGGCAAAATTATAATGCCTTCCGACGCTGAATTTGACGAAACCCGTAAAGTATACAACGGTATGATCGACAAACATCCGGGTATGTTTGTTATGTGTGTAGATGTTGCCGATGTTATCGCATCTGTAAATTTTGGCAGGGAAAATGATCTCTTGATCGCCGTAAGAGGTGGTGGACACAACGGAGGTGGACTGGGTTTGTGTAATGATGGCCTGGTTATCGATTTATCGCGACTTAAGTTTGTACGTGTTGATGTTACCAACAAAACCGTAAGAGTCGGGGGTGGCAACCTATTAAGAGAAGTGGATCATGCAACACATCCTTTTGGACTTGCTGTGCCAGCAGGTATTGTTTCTACAACAGGAGTCGGAGGTTTAACACTTGGAGGTGGCGTTGGATATTTATCACGTAAATACGGACTAACTATTGACAATTTACTGGAAGCTGATATGGTTTTGGCAAATGGTACTTTTGTAACAGTAAATGCTAAACAAAATACAGACTTGTTTTGGGCAATTCGCGGGGGAGGAGGAAACTTCGGAATTGTTACATCTTTTAAATTTCAAGCTCATGACGTAAAAACTGTTTTTGGCGGCCCCACATTATGGCCAATCGAAAAGACAGAAGAAATTATGGAATGGTATCATGAATTTATAAATAATGCGCCTGAAGAAATGAATGGATTTATTACAACAATGATTATTCCAGGAGCACCGTTCCCAGAGCATTTGCACAACAAACAATTCTGTGGAATAGTATGGTGTTATGCCGGTGATATGGATAAAGCAAAAGAAGCTTTCAAACCAATCTTAGCTATGAATCCATTATTTGAAATTGTTGGCGAAATGCCTTATCCCTCATTACAAACACTTTTCGACGGACTATTTCCTCCTGGATTGCAATGGTATTGGAGAGCTGACTTTTTTAATGAAATGGGACCTGAAATCAGGGCACAACATTTAAAATTTGGCTCAAAAATCCCAACACTGCTTTCTCAAATGCATTTATATCCAATTAGCGGTGCTGCAAGCAGGGTAGGAAAAGAAGATACACCCTGGGCATACAGAGATGCAAAATATGCGGGAGTAATTGTTGGCATTGATCCTGATCCAGAGAATGCTGAAATAATTACAAAATGGTGTAAAGATTATTGGGAAGCATTGCATCCTTATTCCTCAGGAGGTGCTTACTCAAACTTTTTGATGGATGAAGGACAGGACAGAATAAAGACAAGCTATAAACATAATTACGACCGATTGACAAAAATAAAAGCTCAATATGATCCACACAATTTATTTAGAGTGAATCAAAATATAAAACCAACATGATTTAAAAAGTTAATTTGAGAGCGGA
>CAYUQR010000135.1:0-4046 GCA_964446825.1 uncultured Rikenellaceae bacterium | reverse complement strand
TAAATTGGCACCTGTTCTCCATTATAAAGCCCTATTTGCCTGCTGTAAAAGAGGCTGCTCCCGGGTTCAAAATCAAACATGAATACACTTGAACGTTCCTGGAAGAATGTTCTCTTTTCAGGGAAGAAAAGAGAGAATCTTGTAAGGTTTATCTGCTCATCATCTGCTTCCACCTGTGCAAAGTCGGTGTTCAGTGTAAGGTCAAGTGTCAGATTATTAGTCAGACCATATTTTATATCAAGTCCCGCATTATATTTCGGATTATTCTGCATTTTGTAGCCGGTAACTGCATCATTTAAAACATTATCCTGCTGATATCCCCCGATCGCATAGGGAGCTATATAAAATGGTTTTTTGGATTTGAGTCCGTCGAACACTATCTCCTGGCCCTTTGACGGGCGGTAAGCACTCCATTCCCCCCAGTTTGGTGGAATAGCGGGGTAAATATCAACCTCATTCTTATGAGCAATTTTCCTGATACAGATTAAGCCCATCACAATCTTCCCATTATTCTCTTTAAATCGCAAACTGGAAAATGGTATCCTGATTTCTGCAAACCAGCCCTCATCATTCTTTGTGGTTTTAACATCCCAGAAGGTATTCCAGCTCATGTTAAACGGACCCTGGTGGGGATCTCCTCCCATAGCATCCTTGGAAACTGTAAAGTCACTCCTTAATCCTGTTGGTGTGGTTGCAAAGCCAAGCCCATTCTCTTTGTCATTAAATGTATCAAAGATCAGCATCAGCTCTTCACTGGAAACTTCCATTTCATCCCTTTTCTTTGATGAGATGAGCATTTTTGAGGGTTCAGAATCGAACAATCTGGCACCTATATACAGATAAGAATTGTCATAACAGATCATAATCTCACTTTTTTCGGTAGGTCGATAGCCGAATGTAGGAGTGTGCATTACCATGGAAAGTGGTTTAGTATTCTGCCAGCATGCATCGTTTACAATGCCATCAAATTTAAATCCCCCCGCAATTCTTGATATCGAAACCTGTTCCTGGGAATATGCGAAATGAGCCAGAGTTAATAACCAGCTATTTATCAAAAAATTTCTCAATAACCTGTTCATGAATTATTTCCTGTAAATTTCATCGATTTTGCGAATCTAACAGAAGTTTTTTAGAATCCCTCATGAAGTAGACAGATCAGGTTTTTTTCAGGTTGAAATACAGAAAAACGTCGATGAAAAAGAAATATTTATAATGATAAATGGCTTGATCTTTACTTATATGAATATTAGAGTAAAGAGCCTTTCAGACAAGACCTACCTTTTTGAAATGTTTTATTTTATTATCCCTTTAATCATATTTAGGTCAACGTCAACCTGCGGATCAAATGCTTCGCTATTCATATATTTCAGTAAAGAGAACATCAACTGTCTGGAAACCAGTCTGTCTTTCTGCAGATCCTTAAGGTCAACACTGCACACCATAAGTTTACCTCCGCCTGTCTTCGACTCAAAGGCGAGAGCAAGCCTGCGGTTCTCAAACCAGGTATCTATTGGCTGAATAAGAGGTCTGAGATCAGCCGGAAAGCCATCGAGTATCATCGCCTGTGAATGAGAAACAGGATCCCACCACTGCCAGTTACTGTGGTATTCAGTCGGAAAATCCTTAAATAAAGGATTCTGGGGATCACATAGTATTCCAAGGGTATGGGGAGGCTGGTTGTCGGTCCAGGCAGTATTCCAGAAAATACTTGAGAATCCTATTGCTACTTTTGCTCCCTTTTCCTTCCCTACTTTACCATAAGTCAGCAACAGAACTGAACCTCCTTTAGTGAGAGTTATCTCAGCTTTTTTATCCAGCTTATTGGTGATTAATACATTTCCTGCAACAATTTCCTGTTTTTCCGGATATACCCAGAAATCCCAGCTGTTTTTATACGGAGTGTTTTCTATTGAAACTCTCAGGGTCAGCTTATGAGCGCCTGAAATATTTTTAAGAGGGAACAAGACTGAGTCTATCGGGATACAGTTGCCAATGCCGATCTCATCCTTCGTGAAGGAAGTCTTATATAATACTTCTTCATTAGTATTGATGATCTCACATATGACCACAGGCTTTGCCAATGGGTTTTCACCAAAATTGGCGATTTCAATAGTTGCCCTGAATGACTCATTATTGGCAAACACTCTCTTTTTCATTCTTGCAAGAGGTACTGTCTCGCTGCAGAACATTCTGAACTCTTCAGGAGTAATGTATCCCTTTGATTCAAAAAAGGAATTAAGGACACCAACAAGCGCCGTTCCCTGGCCAGGGAAATCATGTAGCTGCAAAAGATGAAATCCTGCAAATCCTGGTGTTCTGAGTGCAGCTTCAATATCAGCTTTGTAACAAAGAACCTGTAACTTGCCAGATGCCATCAGAAAATCATCTGCCAGTCCGCCCATATGGTTTTCAGTTAGTGTTTCCCGGAAAATCTCGAAATTGGTCGGCTTGAGTACTCCTTTATAATCCTCCATTTCGTTGAAATTGGGATATGCACACCATTGGCCTATTTCATGACTAACTGTTGGCATCGGATATTTCGAAACAAAATCGCGGTAATCGAACATTGTCTGTGGCGGCTGTGAATTTATTATGCTCTTCAATCCTTCTCCCCAGTGTTGAATACGAGGTTCTGGGGTAAGATTAAAATCATTTTCAGGTATAATTGGCCAGCCGGCAGCTGATGTATAAATCCTTCTGTTATCCTTTGCCTTCCAGTACTTAAGAAGTTTGCCAAGATACTCATCCTGGTGATCGCCTGCCGGTTCATTTCCATAGGCCATCATACAAAACGAAGGATGATTGCCATATTCCTTAAGTATCCTGTCACCTTCGCGATAAATGTACTGATCTATAGTACCTCCGTCTCCGATCGATGTTCCCTGGTTAGCCCATGAACTGCATTCAATATGGAAATACATACCGAGCCTGTCAGCAGCTTCGAATGCCGCTTCAGGTGGACACCACGAATGAAACCGTACTGTATTAAGACCATAATCTTTCATAATTTTAAGGACTCTAAGCCACGAATCAATATCTGTCGGCGGATAACCTGTAAGCGGGAAGATACAGCACTCAAGAGTCCCCCTTAAGAAAGTCTGATGACCATTAATTGTAAAACGGGTTCCTTCAGTTTTGAATTCTCGCATGCCAAAATCAACAGATCTGTTGTTGATCACCTCACCCTTTGGTCCTTTGAGACTGACATTCAATTTATAAAGATCAGGATGAAACTCACTCCATGTCTTCATTCTTTTACCAACAGGATACTCAACCACCAGCTGAAGTTCATCTGAATTGTCATTTACATTAACAGTCTTACTTCTGACCCTTTGCTTTGGATCTGAATTGAAACTCTCTGCATTAATCACTACCTGTCCCTGAAATGGTGCCCCCGTTTTGTTGACAATAGCAACTATAACCCTGGCATTTTTCCGCTTAATATCCGGATAAACCCTTATGTCATTTATAAAGACTTTTGAAGTAGTTCTTAGACTGAGATCTCCAATTATCCCGTTCCAGTTTGTCTGGGTATGGTCGGTAATGCTATGCGAGTTGATTCCCACCGGGACTACAACCCTGTTATCAATCCTTATGCTAATCAGGTTTTTACCCGGAACAAGAAGGCGCGTGATGTCGTACTGATGAGGTACCGCCAGGCTGTTCTCACTTCCGGCTTTCTTTCCATTAATAAAAACGTTGGTTTCCCAATGTGGTCTCTCCAGAAACAAAGTGACCTCCCTGCTGTCCCATCCCGGAGGCAGTTCAAATTCTTTCTGATACCAGGCTACCCCTTTATAGTATTTGACAGGTTTAAGCCAGAAAGGTATTTTAATGTTCCCTGGCTGACGATATTTTTCATATTTCTTATCAGTAAAATACGATCTGTCAACAATATCACCGGTCCAGTCAGTGGTCAGCGTAACATCATATCCTTTCCCGTTCTCAGCCATCGATCCTGGAAGAGTTATCGTCTTATCAGTCATATCGTTGTACCATCCGTCTTTAATACCCTGGTCAAGAGAGTCGATCCTGAATTTCCATTC
>CAYUQR010000134.1:2482-4051 GCA_964446825.1 uncultured Rikenellaceae bacterium | reverse complement strand
CTGGAAAAGCAGAGTGAGGAACTGTTAAAACAGAATGACAAAATAATTAAGGCAAATGAAGAGCTTAAACAATTATATGAGATTTCAAACAGTCAGAAGGAAGAAATAATCAGCAGTATAAATTATGCACAGAGAATACAAACGGCTGTTCTACCGCCCGAAACATACATAACCGAGTTAATAAATGAGAATTTCATTTTCTATAAACCAAAAGAGATCGTGAGTGGCGATTTCTATTGGATAAAGCAAATAAACCAATATATCATTCTTACAGCTGCTGATTGTACGGGTCACGGAGTTCCCGGAGCATTTATGAGTATGCTTGGTATTAGCTATTTAAACGAAGTTGTGCAAAGAATGGAGTTTCCCCAGGCTAGTCAGATCCTGAATGAACTCCGGAAGGAAATCAAGCATTCCCTCCGTCAAACCGGGAAAAAAGAAGAATCAAGAGATGGAATAGATATGGCTTTATGTGTTATTGATACTAAGAATAGTGTAATGCAATATTCAGGTGCTAATAGTCCATTATATATCATTAGCAATATTAACGGGAAGCCGGCATTTAAAGAAATCAAAGCTGATATGATGCCGGTAGGGGTGCACTTTTCAGGAGATAAATCATTTACCAATCATGAAATTCAGCTTGAAATTGGTGATACATTTTACATTTCAACTGATGGTTATATTGACCAGATTGGGGGACATGCCAATACCAGATTCAGCAGGAAAAAATTCAAAAAGCTACTTTTACAGATCCACAATCAACCCTTATTTGAACAAAAAGAAATTCTGGAAAAGACCCTTAAAGAATGGATGGGGGAGCAGCCTCAGAGAGATGATATTCTGGTCATCGGGGCAAGAGTATGATAATGATAATTCTTGAAGTTAAAAAAGGGAAAATAGAACAATCAGTCGTTTATAATTCCTAAATTCAACTTCAAAATCTATTGCATTAAATGTTTATTCCGAAATGAGCTAATGATCTGGTTATTAAAAATCCGCATTTTAACAGGGTGAAACCAGATTTTATTGTAATATCTGTTTTATTGTTAATAATGCTTGGAAGTTGCGTAAAACAGTTTATTCCCCAAACTACCGAAAAAAACTTCCGGACTGGCAGGGACTATGTTGAGAAGTACCCGTTAAACTATATTGCGGAAACATCCGACAGGCTGGAAGTAAAATATAGTATACTGGCAAATCAGTATTCGCTTTCCCCCGATGAGTATACTTATTGGGACAAGCTTAAAAGCATGTCAGATGATGTTGGGGGGCTGTATGACATAGTTCCGGCAAATGTACCAGGTAACATCACATGCATAACTCATCCGGAGGAGCGGGTCCTTGGTTATTTCAGTGTTTCAGCAAAAGCATCCAGGCGGATATTTATAAAAGATTATTTTGCAGGTCAGGTTAACATTTACAGTTCATGCGCTTCTGAGAAAGTTACTAACCCGGGAATAATCCCCGGGGTTGGTTTTTATGTTTGGATTCTCGAAAGAAACGACTATTCTCATCCGCCTTATGTAATTCTTACTTCTGATAAAGGTTGTGTTGACTGTACCTTAA
>CAYUQR010000134.1:0-2382 GCA_964446825.1 uncultured Rikenellaceae bacterium | reverse complement strand
AGTCTCGGATTTTCAGGATTTAATGTGAGAGCCTGTCGGTAATAATATTCTGCTTTATCTAAAAAGCCTGCCTCAGAATAAATTGCAGCCAGGTCTGATCTTATATTTATTTTAGGTACCAGATTATCAGTACTGATCCTGATAAATTTATTAATATATTGTTTTGCCTCAGATGTGTCTCCTTTAGTTAAAGAAAGGATAGCCTGATGAGGGATTAGTTCAATATTATCGGGGAAATCCAATTCAGCTTTTTTGTAAAGTTTTGCTTCTTTATTATACTCTCCTGTATTATGATAAACTGATCCTAATATAGTGTAAGCCCATACTGAAGACGGCCGTGAACCCCAATTCCTATAAATGTCAAGGGCTTTTTCAGCTTCCGGTACAGCTTTATCATATTGTTTCAGTCTTATATAATTGATGGCTAAAACTTGATGCAGCGTTGGGGTCTGATCATCCAGTTCAAGGATTTGCTTTGCATATTTTATTGTTTCATATGGTGTCTCAAAAAAAGTTGCATAGAGCCAATTGACATACATTTTTTGACGCATGGTCATTTGATCTCTCTTGTTGTAAATTTTGAGACATAATTTTTTGGCCTGCTCATTAAAGTTCTGATTACGATATGCAAAAGGAAGCATGATAGCTGCATCTGTGTAATTGGAATCCAGTGCCAGGGCCTGGGAGTACATTTTCAAAGCAGTGGGAAAGTCACTCGTAATAAAGGCTTGCTGACCATAAATAAAATATTTATACGCTTCAGTAGAATTAGTCGTTGAGATCGCGACCTGTTTAAAATCCAAAGGCTGATCTCTTTCCATTTTAGATATCACGAGAAAATTCTTTACCATCCATGAAAGGGAATCAATTAAATGCAGAATTTTCAGGGATGGTCCTTCTGTCTGAAAGGATTTAAAGACATCATTTGATTTTGAATCAATTAATTGTGCATTAATTCGTAATATATTACCTGATGTCTTTATGCTGCCGTAAATAAAAATATCTGTTTCAAGCTTACGGGAAATTGCATTTGCATCAGAAAGACTGATAAAAGCATAGTTTGAAAGACCTTTGCTCGCCAGCACGGCAGTGGTGGATTCCGTCTGCCTTACTTTTAACTCTTCTGAGTTTGAAAGGGAGTTGATTAAATTATCCTGTATCCCTCTCTGCCATATATTTAGGCTGGTATCATTTGTCATATTCTGGAATGGCAATACTGCAACGGCTATTTTCTCGCCTGAGGATCTCAGTTTGTCCAGAGTATTTCGGTTGAATATTTTCGGATATGCAATAATTGCAGCAATGATTACTATTGAGATTACAGTGATTGCAGATAATAATTTAGTCTTTGAAGCTAAAACCGGATTTTCCTTCGCTTCAATCCTGTCTTCAGTTTTGATTTCCGCGAATGGTTCCCTTTCACTAATTTTTTCTTTTTTTGGTTCCGCCGGTTTTGATCTTAAACCTGTGATAATCTCTTTTATAGCATTCCCAACTTTATTAATTTGATTACGATACTTCGTTTTATTAAGGTTTATCTTTTCATCATCATCGGGTTTGAGTGGTCTGTTGACTCCCTGTTCTTTATAAATGAACTCGATTCCGCGAAGGACTCCTAAAAGTACTGATTCAACCAACTTTCTATCAGAAGGATCCAGATCATAAATGCTGACAGGAAGTACCCTGCTTGCAACATTCCCGGTTGGCAGTTTTACTTTCAACCCAAATTGGTCCAGGGAAGCCTGATCAACAAATGCCATAAATTCGTGTTCCCATGCAAATGACTTCGGATCACAATATGTGCGGGATATTATGGGGATAAAGATGAGACATTTCAGTTTTTCTTTTAATGAAGCATCCACATCATGAGTTTCCAGAAGACCGTCATGCGGATTGATGTCAAAATAGACACTAATCTCTTCCTTGAATGTTGATTCCAGTTCAATCTTCAGAGCCTCAACAAACTCACTAACCCACTTGTCGCCTTTGTTATCTTTCTGGCGATAGCTTATGAAGATGTCGTAGTTATAACCCTCGATTATGCTTGACATCTGATGATTATTTATTTCATTATCAAATTTAAACCAAAGCAGGGCTAAATACAAAAATTTGTTTTTCCGGCAAGATGAAGATTTCAGGAATCGATTGTCGCTTTCCTTGCATCATCTTTATTCAGTTTCCAGTAACCCAGGTATAATATCGCCGGTATGGAAAAGAAAAGGAAGATCATTATGGCACTTCCCCTCATTGTGGCTTCCTTGTTGAATAGATTCAGAATGTATACCAGAATAAAGCTAACGAAAGATATAATCCCTCCAAGACCTTCCTTCCATATTGCCAGGACCAGTCCTGCAAGGGCAATACCCCAAATGATGAAAATAA
>CAYUQR010000133.1:0-4153 GCA_964446825.1 uncultured Rikenellaceae bacterium | reverse complement strand
GGTTCGGTCTCAAAACAGGTGTAAGGGCGGAATACAGTGATTTATTGTCAAATGGGAATATTTCTCCACGGATTTCCCTGGCCGTAAAGACAGGCGAAAAAAGTCAGATTTCCGCAGCATATGGCATCTTTTATCAATCTGCACCATCACAATATCTGCTGCAGGGATACAAGCCGGGCTTTCAGCAGGCAGTTCATTACATTATCAATTATCAGAGAATTAAAAACGACAGGACTTTCAGGATAGAAGCTTACTTTAAAAGCTATGATCAGCTTATTCATGAAAAAAATGTTGCATATGATCCAAACCAGTACCGTTTCTATTTCAGCGCAATTGATAACTCAGGCAGCGGATATGCAAAAGGCTTTGATATTTTCCTGCGCGATAAAAAGAGTATCGAGAATGCTGAGTATTGGATCTCGTACAGTTTTATCGACACAAAGCGTCTGTATCGGAATTATCCTGCAAAAGCCACTCCGGAGTTTGTATCCCCTCATAATTTAAATATCATTACAAAGTACTTCATAAATAAAATTCAAACGAATATTTCTTTGAGCTATAGTTATGCAAGCGGCAGAACTTACTATAATCCGGACAATCTTGTATTTCTTGGAGATAAGGCTCCCGCTTATCATAATCTGTCTTTAAGTATCAGCTACCTTACAACTATCAGACAAATGTTTACTGTAATCTATTTAAGTATTGATAATATGACCGATCAGCACAACATATTAGGTTATCGTTACTCAGCCGACGGCTCATTTAGATACCCCGTTATTCCTTCCACATACAGAACAATATTTTTTGGAATAAACCTTTCCCTTACTAAATTTAACAAAGATGAATTATAAACCAATAAATCATTTATTATGAAACAATTAGTTAAAATTGTGGGACTGTTATTGCTTCTAGCCGTCCCTGTTTGTCTTAAAGCACAAACATTGGAAGAAAGCTTAAACAAAACATCAATGCAGATGGACTCAGTTAAAAACCTTGCCGGAATGATGAGTGTTTCTGCACAATTTGATATGATAGCAGATAAATGGGAAAATGAATGGAGCAGTAACTACTATGCTGCTTATGTAAAAGTAATTTTATCTTTTTTAGTACAGGACAGCAAGAAAAAAGACCTGTTTCTTGATGAAGCAGATAAATACTTCGAAAAGGTTAAATCACTGGGGAGTAAAAATGATGAAAGCTATGTTCTGGCTGCATTGATCACCAGTGCACGTATTGCAGTTGACGGGCAGAACAGGGGTATGCAATATAGTGGAACTGTAAATCAATACCTGGAAAAAGCTGAAAAAATCAATCCTGATAATCCAAGAATCTATTATCTGAAAGGTTCCTCACTGTTTTACGTGCCTGAAATGTATGGCGGTGGAAAAGATTTAGCTAAACCTTATTTTGAAAAGGCTAAAGATTTGTTCGCTAAAGAGGCTAAAACATCCATCCTAAATCCACATTGGGGGGAGAAACAGAATCTTGATTATCTTAAACAATGCGATCAAAAATAATATCTTATTAAAATAGGATGAACTTAAATTCATCCTATTTTTGTATTCTTAACATTATCATTGATGAACGACGAGATTATTAAGGAGAAAGAGGAATCAAAACCTTCAATAAGTTTTATTGAACAGTTTATTGCAGAAGATTTAAAAGCCGGGAAAAATGCAGGGAAGATTGTTACACGTTTTCCACCTGAACCCAACGGCTATCTTCATATCGGACATGCTAAAGCGATCTGCCTTGATTTTGGCATGGCTCAAAAATATGGTGGCAAATGTAATCTCCGTTTTGATGATACCAATCCAATAAAAGAAGAGGTTGAATATATCGACTCAATAAAAGAGGATATAAAGTGGTTAGGATTCGACTGGGAAGAGAGGGAATATTATGCTTCAGATTATTTTGCCAATCTGTACAATTTTGCAGTGGAACTTATCCAAAAAGGTCTTGCATATGTCGATGATCAACCGGCTGATCTGATCTCATCGCAAAAAGGAACACCTTCTCAGCCTGGTATTGAGAGTCCTTTCAGAGACCGGCTGGCTGACCTGAACATTGACCTTTTCGGCAGAATGAATAAAGGTGAATTTGAGGAGGGCAGCAGGGTTCTAAGGGCAAAAATTGATATGACATCTCCGAATATGCATATGCGTGATCCTATTATTTACAGGATAATAAAATCGTCGCATCACCGCACCGGGAATAAATGGATGGTATACCCTATGTACGATTTTGCGCATGGCCAGAGCGACTTTTTTGAAGGCGTTACTCATTCTCTCTGTACTCTTGAATTTGAGGTACATCGTCCCCTCTATGACTGGTTTATCGATCATCTGAAAACTGATGATTACAGACCGAGGCAGATTGAGTTTAACCGTCTGAACCTCACCTATACAATGATGAGCAAAAGGAAGTTGCTGGAACTGGTTCAGGAAGGAAAGGTAAGAGGATGGGACGATCCGAGAATGCCAACATTGTGCGGACTTCGTCGCAGAGGTTATACTCCTGAATCAATTAAAAGATTTGTCGATCTTATCGGTTACACAAAAGTTGAAGCTATAAACGACGTATCACTTCTCGAACATGCCATCCGCGAAGATCTTAACCTGAGAGTCCCAAGAGTCTTTGGAGTATTGAATCCCCTTAAAGTTATCATAAGAAACTACCCGGAAGGGAAAGTAGAAAATGTTGAAGTGATCAATAATCCTGAAGATGAAAGCATGGGAAAAAGGCTTGTGCCGTTCAGCAAGGAAGTTTACATTGAGCAGGATGATTTCATGGAAAACCCACCCAATAAGTTTTTCCGTCTTGCTCCGGGGATGGAAGTCCGCCTGAAAGGCGCATATATAATTAAATGTGAGGGCTTTAAGAAAAACGAAAAAAACGGAGCCATTGAAGAGATCTACTGCACATATGACCCCGACACCAGGAGTGGGGGAAATGCATCGGACAAGAAGGTGAAAGGAACTCTTCACTGGGTTTCAGCGCCACATGCCATAGATGCTGAAGTAAGATTATATGACAGGTTGTTTAATCATGAAGATCCGTCAGGGCAGAAAGATAATGATTACAGGAGTTTCCTGAATCCTGAATCGCTGAAAATTCTTACAGGTTGTAAAGTTGAACCCTCTCTGGCTTCTGCCAGGCCGCTTGAAAGGTTCCAGTTTCAGAGAATAGGATACTTCTGTGTCGATTATGACTCCACACCGGAGAGACCAGTTTTCAACCGTACCGTTCAGTTAAAGGATACCTGGGCGAAGATCAGAAGATAAGATGATGCTTGGTGCTAGTTGCTGGGTGCTGGGTTCTGGGTAGTTATGTTCGCCAGTTTGATTCTACATATTGGAGATAATTATTAATCATTCTTCCAAGTTTATCATATTCCGGTTCTATATTTGTGAATTCTATTATTTCAGGGTATAGTTCGTTTATCGATATAATATGGTTTGTTGTTTCATCGCAAGACGCTATTGCATAAATCAGATATTTAACAAAATCAGCTTTATATTTTCTTCTTCCGTAACCTTCAACAATTGCATCTTTAATGCCTTTAGATGATCTTCTGATCTGACTTCCTTGTTCATACAACTCGAAATGAGGTAACTTTAATGAAGCCTTGTGAATTCTTATTGACAATCTATAGGCATCTTTATAGATCTCTAAATCTCTGTAACTTGACATAACTTTTTAGCACGATTGATTGAATAATAAAGATACTAAATCATATCTCAATTCCCAAACAATCAGTAACGAGCACCCAGCACCCAGCACCTAGCAACCAGCAACCTATTTTTATTTACCCAGAATCTTTATCTAATTCGTGACACCTCTTCTTTTGATTTTTCACTATTTGATGTATATTTGCAACCGCAAATCTGTCCCGTGGTGTAATTGGCAACACGTCTGATTCTGGATCAGAAGAGTCTAGGTTCGAGCCCTAGCGGGACAACCTCGGAAGGCCAACAATTCGTGTTGGCTTTTTCTATTCCATCAACATTCATTAATTTATCGGGCTCGAACGCCAGCGCGGCAGTCTGTCCCCTTCGCTAAAATTGCCCACCGGGCAATTTCTTTACGCTCGGTCCGGTTCGAGACCTGACGGGACAACAAGAATGCCGGTACTTTAGCCGGCATTTTTCTT
>CAYUQR010000132.1:0-4425 GCA_964446825.1 uncultured Rikenellaceae bacterium | reverse complement strand
AAAACCAACCAGGCCGTAGGCCTGATATATACCAAGGATGGGCGAAGCCCATTCCAAAAAGTCAAGTACCACTCAAAGCCCCGTAGGGGCGAAATAAAGATCTGACCAAACTTCTAAATCAGCCCAAAATTAATATTTGTTCCCATATTTTAATTTAAGTCTTAAAGTGGTATTTAATAATTAAATTTACAAGTGGTAATACGTTCTGAATCATGACCAGTTACTAATTAATCTCATAAGGTTTAAAATATTAAATATGAATAAAATGAACCGCAGGACATTATTAAAATATGCCGGAACAGGTATAGCTGCTGGAGTATTCTCAGGCTCCCTGGGGAAGGTTATGGCTACCAGTCTGACTGACAATCGGGAAATCTCCCGGGGTCGGGGTTTCTCCGGCAAGATCCCCTTTTCATTGATTATTGACGATGGATCACCGGTAGATCCTTTGTTTTATGAACTTCCCGGATATGAAACGCCATTTCTCGTTCCGGCAAAGTTCACAAAAAAAGTCGCAGATACTTTTGACAGGTTCGACCTTCATGGTAAATTTACTGTTATACCGATGCCCAGCTGTCTCGGGCGTATTGACCAGTCGCTTAAGCGGGTACCTCAGGATCACCTGAATGAGTTTCTGAAACTGATGCGCGAAAGGGTTGCTCCAAAATTTGATATAACTCCTGAATTCCTGACCCATTTAAGCTCCTACGATCTTAAAACCGGTAATTATAACCGCCACCTCTATGAGGATTCCTGGATATCACAGGCTTCAGATGAAGAGATTGTGGAGTACTTTACACTTGCGTTTACTATTCTCAAAAATGTAGGATTGGAAGCTACAGGGATTACATCACCCTGGGAGTCAGGTATAGATGTGGAAAGTAAATATGCAAAAGCTCTTGCTGAAGCACAATGGAATCTTTTCAAACGTAAAGTTACCTGGTACTTCCTGCATGCTGCATCTGACAATGAGCAACCTATTCAATGCTCTGTTGAATACAAGATCCCCGAACGGGGTCAGG
Source organism: uncultured Rikenellaceae bacterium (assembly GCA_964446825.1). Classification (GTDB taxonomy): domain Bacteria; phylum Bacteroidota; class Bacteroidia; order Bacteroidales; family VadinHA17; genus LD21. Next base: position 3,403 of record CAYUQR010000132.1, on the reverse strand, counting down.
TTGTAGTCAGTGTACCATCAAATGCGGGTGATATTTTCTGGTCTATGGACATTCCCGGAAAGAAGGACCGGCAGAAAATGATCAACGATGGTATAGACCGGCTTGTTTCATCTGACGGAAAGACAGGAAGGATAAGTGAATTAATAGAATCAGGATTCCCGGTAGTTATTGTTACCCACTGGCAATCGTTATACACCCAGGGTACGGAGCTGGGTCTTGAAGGACTTAAAGTACTAGCGGAACGGATACAAAAAGTATTCGGATCAGACTTCGAGTGGGTGACCTGTTCAGAGATGGCCAGGAGGTATGCTGAATCGCAGACATGAATTTAAGGGTTCGGATTCTGCCCGGAGGACATAATATGTTGGCTTTTTAACATACTGCAATCGTCGCTGATGGAACTATCACAAGACCTGTTATATTTATTTGATTTGCATTTCGAACTTTCCTAACTTTATCAAAACTAACGGATAACATGGCAAGCCTCATTCCTGGTTTTGAATATGACATTTTTATCAGCTATCGCCAGAAAGACAATAAGCACGATGGCTGGGTGACAGAGTTTGTGGATAACCTTAAAGGGCAACTCGAATCGACTTTCAAAGAAGAAATCAGTGTTTATTTTGATATTAATCCTCATGACGGACTTTTAGAGACTCATGATGTAGATGCCTCCCTGAAAGAGAAACTGAAGTGTCTGATTTTTATTCCAATAATATCACGTACTTATTGTGATCCTAAATCGTTTGCCTGGGAACACGAGTTTAAGGCATTTGTTGAACAGGCTTCCATGGATCAGTTTGGATTGAAGATAAAGCTGACTAACGGTAATGTTGCAAGCCGGGTTCTCCCGGTGCGAATTCATGATCTGGACAATGAAGATATTAAGCTGTTTGAATATTTTCTTGCTGGAGTCCTTCGCGGGGTGGAATTTATATACAAAGAACCCGGGGTGAACAGACCTCTTACTCCTGATGATGATGAAGATAAAAATCTGAATAAAACCAGGTACAAAAACCAGATAAATAAGGTTGCTCTTGCTATCAACGATCTTATACAGGGTTTAATGATCAAACCTGAAAGGGAAAAGTCCGAGAAAAGGATCGGGGATGAGACCTTTAATCAATATGAGAAGATCCGGGTTAAGGAGAAAAAGGAAAAGAGTTTAAAACCTGCTAAATTAAAAACCAGCAGAGTGTTTCAGGGAATATTGATACTTATATTATTAATATTAGCTGCAATAATTGGTTATCCCAGAATTTTCAAACGCAACCCTTTGGAAAAACTCAGAACATCGGGTGAAAGAATTTCTGTTGTTATTCTCCCGTTTCAGAACATGACCAGGGATTCCACTATGAATATATGGCAGCAGGTATTCCAGGACAATTTGATCAACTTTCTTGGTAACTATCCTTCAGAACTGCAGGTGCGACAATCTGAATCGATAAATTCCATACTCAACGGCAAATCTTCGTTTATCTATAATTCTCTCACCCCTTCCGTTGGCAAGGAAGTCTCCAATAGACTCAATTCAGATATCTTTCTATTAGGAAGCCTCAACAAAGCCGGAAACAGATTACGAATAAATGCTGAATTAACAGATTCAAAAACTGAAGAGATTTTAAAATCTTTTCAAATTGAGGGAACTCCTACAGAGGAGAATATTTTCGGGTACATTGATTCACTTTCCGTCATGATAAAGGACTTCCTTATAGTATCTAAATTATCAATGAAGGAATCTCCGGATATTCAATATCTTTCAAATACAAATTCTTCTGAAGCTTACATCTGTTTTGTTCAGGGGAAAAATTCTCTTGCAAAAAATGATTATCCAGCTGCAGTAAAGTTATTTTCGAAAGCTGTAACTCTGGATTCAAATTTTGTTTATGCCACAATATTGCTTTCATTTTCATATGGTCTTGAGGGTTCTTATGAAGAAGCCAGGGCTTTGTGTCTCAAAATCTATGAAAAGAGGGATCAAATGCCCTTTGTACTGAAGAACTATGCAAATATGTTGTATGCCACGAATTTTGGAACGCCATATGACAGAATAAAATATCTGAAACAGATCCTTGAAACAGACGATCAACTGCCAGCTATGTATTTTCATCTGGCAAATACATACAATTCTATACGTCAATTTGATAAAGCAATCCCTGAATTTGAAAAAGCACTTAAGATTTATCATGAATGGGAAATTAAGCCCTTCTGGGTGGTCAACTATACTGCCCTTGGTTTAGCTTATCATGAAACAGGACAGTACAGGAAAGAGAAAGATCTTTATGAAAGAGCAGAAAAAGATTTCCCTGATAATCCGTATTTATTATACAGGCAGGCTATCCTGTCTATAACAGAAGGAGATTCTGCCGGTTCTAAAAGATATAGAGAGAGATACATATCAGTACGTAGAGAAAACTCTGTACCTGAAGCTAATATTATGAGAGGGCTTGCAGGTATTTACTCCGAGGAAAGTAACCAGGACAAAGCGGAATTTTATTACCGGAAGGCGCTCGCATTACAACCCGAAAATCCTGTATCGATGAATGCCCTTGCTTACTTTTTGATTGATAAGGACCGGAATGTTAATGAAGGAATGGGCCTTATTGACAGGGCACTGGCATTAATAGATGAAAATAAATATAAAAATTATCCTTATCTGGATACCAAAGGGTGGGGGTTATACAAGCAGGGGAAGTATAAAGAAGCGTTGGAATTCCTCCAAAAAAGCTGGGAGCTTAAACCAACGTATGATCACGAATTATATCTTCATCTCGATGCTGCAAAGAAGGCTGTTGCCAAACAAAAATGATGGGAAGAGGGGGAGAAAAGGAGACAGGCTGACAGTCTTAAGCAATCCTTAGAGTTTAGTCTGTTCTTCATATTTTTCAAATTAGGAAAAAATTTATTAAACATATTGTAAATAATTCAGAATAAATTATTTATGTTTAGGATTATCAATAAATTATGCGTATATTACTGAATAAATATTTTAAGCATTTATTAATAAACTAAAATTTTTAAAATGGTAAACACAAGTAGTAAAACGAAAAAAAGTGGAGATGCCTTAACATTAAAATCTAAAGAAACGAAAAGAATAATTTCTCAGGATGATATTCGCAAAAGAGCATTTGAGATTTATCAGGAGAATTACAGTTCCACTTCTAATGAAAAGGATAATTGGTACTATGCTGAAAGAGAGTTGAGTGGATATTACAAATAGACTTTAAATCTTTATAAGTAAAATAATGCCTGATTGCATTTAAAACAATAGTTCATAATATCATTTGAATGCCCCAAATTTTTATATTTTGGGCATTTTTATTTTTTACTTAAAGTGTCGGCTTGCAGGCCGACACTAATGTTGTGATCCCGGGGCGACTCGAACGCCCAACCAACAGAACCG
>CAYUQR010000131.1:0-4456 GCA_964446825.1 uncultured Rikenellaceae bacterium | reverse complement strand
AAATTACTATGAATTACGGCCCGCAGGGCCAAATTACGCGCGTAGCGCAAATTACAGCGAAGCGAATTACCATGAATTACGGCCGACCTGTCCACCGAAGCTTTAGCGGAGGTGGAAGGCCTTATGACCATGAATGACGGGCCCCGCAGAGCGGGATTTACTCACGATGCTCGTCAACCTTCTGCCTCCATTCTTAACTTTATTGTCCGTGTTATAAGACGTTTTTTTATTTGATCTTGTACTTAGTTTTCATATCAGAAACAGAACTTGATATAATCTTCTTTAATACCTCGAGATTGATGTCTTCAATTTTATTTATATAGATGCATGATCCTGAGCTAATTTTATACTTACCAAGCTCCTTGAGCAGGTTTTCATAATTTTTAGCTCCAGACATTATATAAATTGTGATATTTTGTTTGCGTGGTGAGAATGCTGTTAATGGCCAATCTCCTTCTTGTCTACTGCGCTCTGATTTGTAGTGAAAAGAGCCATAACCTATCATATTATTGTTCCATAGGCTTGCTTTTTCTTTAATAACCGAATCAAAAAGCTGTTTTATTTTAATACTGTCCGACCTTCTCTTTTCTGGTTCAATAGTCATCAGAAATTTATCGATGTTTGAATCAACAGGTTTTGTTTTTATTTCTGCCATAGTGTTTTTTTTCAGATTGTAATTATCAGGATAACAATTTTCGATTCACTTTTGTTGATGATTTGAACAGGTAGTTTATCATTTGGTAATTATCATAAGTTAATTTTCAGTGCAGTATGTAATATTAACAAACGGTTTAATTATTTGTCTCGTTATCTTGCGGTTTTAACTGAGAGTCAAATCAATAGGGTGAATGACACATAACAGCCCGACAACAGGGCCTAGCGTTAAAGTACCGATCTTTAAGAAATTAGCCCTTTGGCTAATTTTATGGAGGGGCCAGGTTGAGCGATAGCCCGGCGGACATTTTTAGCATCTCCTTCGGCAAAACTGTGAAGATCAAAGGAAGGAGCCCGGCTGCCGCGCTGGCATTGGATAACCAAGCTACCGGTCACCGGAATAATTACCTTTATTGTACGTGTTAGCTGTTCGTGTTTTGTTTTGTTAGTTTACTTAGCTCTCATTCTATTCCCTTTTGGATCATGGGTCAGATCTGCCAGTCCAAGTTTTTCCATTAAAGGGGGAACATACATGCCGAATCGTCCACGAAGCCCTTTTTTAAGACCATACCATCCTCCAACAGGGTTTTTCTTAGAGCGACCCCATGCTTCAACTGTCCCCTCTTTAGCAGGTTTCTGTTCATCAGCGCTACCAAGCTCCATCCAGTCACCATGTTTTTTAAGCATAGCATTGAGGTCAGCCAGACATCGATAGTCATAGTACAAAACTGTTTTACCAACCGTACATACTAACACTTCTTTGTTGTCCTTTACCTCTTTGTGCATCGTGAAGTCAGATGAAAGTGATGGAGTTTTAAGTGTCCAGAGATTTTCTTTTGTGCCTTGTTCCGCTGCCATTGTCATGAATTTTATTGGTCAAGATGTACCCTAATAAACACAGGGAATAAGCTCATTGTTCAAAGTCATTTATTTAAAAGTACTTCGGTAATTTTTTATTGGCCGTAAGTTAACTTGTTATATCTAAACTTAATAGGGGCAGTGTAAGCATACGTGACAGTTAACTCGTATTTAACAGTAGATTATACAACATTAATTTGGGCAAAACATTTTTTACAAACAAACCATTATTTCTTAAATAAAACTCAAATCCCTCCCCTTCTGTCATGTTTTCGCCTCGTCACTCACTTGGGTGAAGTGAGGACATATTGGGTTATACAGGAAATGGGGGGGGAAATGTTACCATACTCGGTGCTGGGTGCTGGGTGCCAGCCTTCGCTAAAGCTACGGCTGACAAAGCTGGGTGCTGGGTACTGGGTAATGGGTACGATGGTTCAAAGGTACGACGGTTCGAAGGTATGATCGTTCGATCTTTAATGACACACGACACACGACGCTCGACGCACGACATTCAATCTTTGAAGATCCTTGCAATGAATTTTTTGGACAGAATTTTATTAATCAATGATTAATATATTGGAGCGGAATGTAATGTTAAAACCAGGTATAATACAGGTGATTCCATTTAAAGGTCGTTAATTTTTTTCTCTGTAAAGCATCAGTCCAATTTTACCTTTATCGCCAAGGGCTCTGCCTTTTATAAGCCAGGCAATCCCAAAAGCAATAAGAGAAAGCGCTTCCAGAATGAGAGTGGACCTGCGAAATAGATTTAATAAATCACAAATCGGGATCATAATTATAAAAACCATGATTGCCCATCCACAGATCCTGTAAATATTATTTTCATTAAAACGACTAATCTTAATGTCTTTGTCGACATTTTGCCCTATTGTAAAAATCTTGATTGATATAATAGCAATGATTGCGAAAAAGATAGCTGCAAAGATATAGTGGAGCCATCCTAACAAGTTGGCACATACAGGTATAAGGGTATATATTTTTTCAGAACAATTATCCGGGTTTGTAGGAATCAGTGCCACACAAAGTGCAATAACACCAGCAAGACTGGTCATTTTATCATCATTTTTCCAGAATACGGGGTTTTCAAAGCTTTTATATCGGATTAAAAAGAGGCTGACTGCACACAGAACGCCGGTAAGTACTTCTCTTAAATTAGTGTAATAATAATAGCTTATGGAATTCTGAACATTTGTTTTAAAAAATGGAATTAATGAGAGTATCACCAATGCAAAGGGGAGACTGATACCAAGCCAGCCGATTGCTTTCCTTATTCGTCTGAAGGTTAAGATTTCATATTCAGTCGACGAAGCTTCAGGATTATTTTTCATGATCTTTCTTTTTTAGAATTTATAGTTTACAAAAAATCTATTACCAATCCCGGAACAATTTTAAAGCAAAATTTTAATCATTGTAAAATCGTATAAAAGCCGCTGTTATCATTTCGTTGCTTTTATCAATCCTTTATACATCTTACCGAACATCCCTCTTTTGAATAATATAACCCCATTGTTAAAACATTGTCACCGTAATATAGAACATAACCTTTTGAATTTTCAGCGTTAAACGCGGTCGAAGACCAAAAGATAGCATCATATGATAAATAATAAAAGAAATAATATGGTTCATTAAAAAGAAGAACCCTGGAACCACCCGGGAGTGCTGTAAAACCACTTGAATTTGTGGCACCGGAATTAAGCGCCCAATGAGTAGTTCCTGATTCTTTCATTTTTCCACCCGCAACATCAGATCCTCCCAAATACGTTTCTAAGGTGGTCCATTCTGCATCAGAAGGTACATGCCAACCTAAAGGACATAAATTATTTGAACCGACGGCATACCAATTGTATAATGCACCATAATCTGATGCATAAGCTAGAGAATCATTTTCATAGAAACACAATGCTCCATGTAATATATTAGTCCAGGTTATTGAATCTGTAATATTTGGAATAATTTGTCCATTACTATAATGGATAACTTTCAGGTTCTCTGCCATCCACCATTGTTTTCCAATTTTTACAGTTTTATATATATTAGCATCTACATCAGTGACGGTGCCTGTTTCCTGAACTGACGAATCATCATTATTTTCATTACTTTCTTTCTTCTTACAAGAAGTAGCCAGTATTACTAATATCCCTGTAATTGTCAATGTGAAAATCCATTTTTTACTTTTCATAATTGCTTTACATTTTTAAACTTAAATCATAGTACTCAATTTTATTGTTGGATAGGTCAGGCGGGTTGCCCCGCATTACCTTCCTGAGAACCGTACTTGCGACTTTCATCGCGTACTGCTCAAGCACTCAAAAAGCTTCAGGCAAATGTCACCCGGTGAAGGAAATCATTATCTTCGTGGAAAATAAACAGGTAACTTTTTCCCGAAAGCTTCACACCTGGAAATCACTTTCTACGCATGTGTCGGTAGGCTACTCATGATGGAAAAAGGGTTAACCCGATTTGAAGAATGTTGCCATAATACTTTTATTAACAGTTATATAGAGCGATTCTCGTATCGTAAAATGTATGAATGCTAACGGCCCTTCGGTATAATCAGTAACCGTTACTCAACGAAGCATCCGGACAGTCCAGATAGAAAGCATCAAGTTTTATTGTCACAGTAAATTGCCTGGCGTGTATGATTATTTTTTATTTCGCACATAATTGTCATGTTATCAATGGCTTGTCCATATCGGCCCGGCAATAAAGAAGGCCGTATTGAGGCTAAGGTTAAGGCTTAGCTAAGGTTTCAAAAACTGCAAGTTACAATACTGTGAAGTATAAAGCACAGTTTGTTGACAACTTACCTTTATTGTCTATGTTATAGGGTGCCTTTTATTTTCTTTCAGTTCTATATTTCTTTTAGAATCCAGTCCAGAATTATTTTTAATACTTCATCTGGTATCTTATTTGAAGAAATCAT
>CAYUQR010000130.1:0-4476 GCA_964446825.1 uncultured Rikenellaceae bacterium | reverse complement strand
TTAAGATTAGGAAACTATGAAAGCAATAATTCTAAAAGATTTCGGAGGGGTGGAAAACCTGGTTCAATCTGAAATTCCTGTTCCTGAAATTTCAGATAATGAAGTACTTGTAAATGTTAAGGCTCTAAGCATAAACCCTGTGGATATTAAGACCAGGTCAGGGAAAGGTCTTGCCGGCCGTCTCAAAGAGTTTAATCCGATCATCTTAGGATGGGATATATCAGGTGTTGTAACTGAAACAGGAAAGGCAGTTACTTCTTTTAAAAAAGGTGACGATGTTTTCGGCATGGTAAATTTTCCCGGCCATGGGAAAGCCTATTCTGAATATGTAGTTGCTCCTGAGGCTCATCTTGCTTTAAAACCTCAGAATATTTCTCATGAGGAGGCTGCTGCTGCCTCTTTAGCAGCACTCACAGCATGGCAGATTCTGAAAGAAAAAGCGAATATTGAATCAGGCGACAAAGTCCTGATTCATGCTGCTGCCGGTGGCGTAGGCCATTATGCTGTCCAAATGGCAAAATACCTGGGAGCTTATGTTATTGGTACGGCTTCAGGCCAAAACAAGTATTTTGTAATGAGCCTCGGAGCTAAAGAACATATCGATTACGAAAAACAACGATTTGAAGATCTTGTAACTAACATAGATTTTGTCCTGGATGCAATAGGAGGTGATTATATCGACAGATCATTGAAAGTGTTAAGACCAGGTGGCACAATAATAAGTATACCTTCAGGGGCTGCAGAGAGTGTTACGGAAAAAGCCGCGGCTAAAGGGTTAAATGGGTATCACTTCATGGTTCAGTCAAATGGGGAAAATATGAAAGAAATCTCCTCTCTGTTAAAAAAAGGAATAGTCAAATCACATATTTTCAAAATATACCAGTTTAATGAAATACAGGGAGCTCACCTGCAGATTGAAACAAAAAAAACCAGGGGAAAAATAGTAGTATCTCTTTAAGATTACGGGGATATCTCTCTCTTTGAATTTTCCTTCTGAGATCTTTAAAATGGTTCATTAAAAATTTGGACCCATTTAATCAATGATCAAAATTCAATTTTTACAATTTAACAGGTTGTTAAATTTTAATTGCCATATGTCAGTGCAAAAACTTTTTGAAAGTTGAGCAATAAATAAACTAAACATATTCCACCGGCATTTGTTATATTTTTATTCATTAACCCTGGAAACTATTTGCAGATGAAATCGGTACCTGACATATTTACTGTATTCTGGACCAAATATATATCCGGGGATGTTTTATTGAAAGAGATAGCCGACAATCCATATGACCAGTTTGAAAGTTGGGCTAAATATGCTGCTGACAGAAAATCAAGTCTTCCAAACGCCATGAATCTGGCTATGGAAGATTCCCATGGAAAACCAGATGACAGAATAGTGATTATCAGAGGATTCTATGACAGAAAATTTGTATTCTTTACAAATTATGATGTGAGTAAAACAGATGATCTGAAAAATATTAGTAATGCATCAATGACTCTTTTCTGGAGCAAATTGTTCCGCAGAATCAGGATAACAGGAGATGTACGTCAGATAACAAGAGAGGAGTCAGAAAAATATTTACCCGGATACCCTTACATAAGCCAGTTAAGACCCCAGGATTCAGAAGAAATCAATAACTCAGAGAGAAATGATACTCTGGATGAGAATCGAAGCACTAGGGAAACCCGTAATAAGGATTCTGCTAATCAACCTGACTCATGGAGAGGATTCTGTTTATCACCAAAATTCATTGAATTCTGTCATGGGAGAACATATCTCCTTCATTATAGAATAAGATACAGGCTAGGGAAAAATAACTCCTGGAATATTAAGAGATTGTTTCCCCCGGTATATTACGGATGACGACTTTTTAATTAAATTTATATCAAAATAGATTTAAGTAAATATTATCTGGCAAGATGGTTCAGTGAATCGGAAAGATAAAATCTGAACTGATTATAATAACATTATGATTAATTACACCGGCACTTATACTGATTATTACCAATTAACGATGTCGCAGGTCTACTTCCTGAAAGGACATAAAGACACTTCAGCTGTATTCGACTTTTTTTTCCGCAAACTTCCTTTCGATGCCGGTTATGCTGTATTTGCCGGACTTGAGGATTTTCTGAACGTTCTTGAAACCCTTAGCTTCGACATTAAGGATTTGGATTTCCTTAAAGAACAGGGCTTCCACCCGGAATTCCTCAGTTACCTTAAAAATTTCCGGTTCAAAGGTAATATCTATAGTTCTTATGAAGGGGATGTCGTATTCCCTTTACGGCCTGTTTTACAGGTTGAAGGGAATATTATTGAAACCCAGTTGGTGGAAACCTTACTGCTCAATATTCTCAATTTTCAAACTCTGATTGCCACCAAGGCAAGCAGGATGCGACAGGCTGCCGGGGAACATACACTAATTGACTTTGGATTACGAAGAGCACAGAGTGCGGGAGGTTATTATGCCAGCAGGGCCGCATTCGTCGGAGGTTTTAATGCTACCAGTAATGTTCGGGCAGGACGCGATTTCAATATTCCTGTTTCAGGCACAATGGCACACTCCTATGTCGAAAGCTATGATGACGAATTGACTGCTTTCATCCATTTTTCAGAAGAAAGACCGGATGATTGTGTACTCCTGGTCGATACCTACAATACCCTTAACAGTGGATTGCCCAATGCTATCAAGGTTGCAAAAATAATGGAGGAGAAAGGTCACCGGCTTAATGGCATACGCCTCGACAGCGGCGACCTTGCTTATCTCGCTAAAAGGTCAAGGGAAACACTCGACAATGAAGGTCTTCATTATGTAAAAATTGCTGTCTCAAACCAGCTGGATGAGTATATTATAAAAAGCCTCCTGGAACAAGAGGCTCCTATCGATGTATTTGGTGTAGGGACAAATCTTGTGACTGGTCAGCCTGATGCCGCACTCGATGGAGTGTACAAATTGGCTTCAGCAGGGGGGAAACCGCGAATAAAATTATCTGATAATGTAAGTAAAATTACTCTTCCGTACCGGAAACAAGTCTTCCGTATGAGCGATCACACTGGTATTTTTACAGGGGCTGACGCAGTAACCCTTGCCGATGAAAAAGATGTGGACATAATGTATCACCCTTTTTATCCCCTTAAATCACTCTCGGTCAAAAAATATAATAAAGAAGCATTGATGCATAAAGTTATGGAAAACGGGGCCAGGGTTTCCAAATCGAGATCGCTGACACAAATAGCTCAATACTGCACCGAGCGCATGAACAGTCTCCCTGCCGAATACAAACGGTTCAACTATCCCCATATATATAAGGTCGGATTAAGTGAAAGACTTAAAAATGAACGCGATATGCTTGTTGATGAACATAAGAAATATATATGAAAGCTCTTGTAATTATTGATTTACAGAATGATTTTACACCTGGAGGCAGCCTTGAAATACAACGGGGAGATACTATTGTACCATTGATTAACAGGCTTCAGGATCATTTTGACCTGGTTGTGGCCACTCAGGACTGGCATCCTCAGAACCATAAGAGTTTCGCATCAAACCATCTGAATAAAAAACCGTTCGATAAAGTTAAAATTATAGGAAACATTGAAACCCTGTGGCCTGATCATTGTGTACAGGGCAGACCTGGAGCAGAATTCCATCCTGAACTCAGAACCGAGAAAATAGCTGCTGTATTTCGTAAGGGAATGGATCCTGATATTGACAGCTATAGCGGGTTTTATGACAATGGGCATAGACTGCCTACAGGTCTTGCCGGATATCTCAGGGAGAAAGGAGCAGATGAAATCTATTTCTGCGGACTGGCAGCGGATATTTGTGTTTACTACTCAATAAAAGATTCTGTTAAAGAAGGTTTCAAAACTACCCTTATTGAAGATGCTGCAATTCCGCTGATCCCCGAAAATTATACAATCATTAAAAAGGAGCTTACCAGTATGGGAGTATATATTATTGACAGTAGTGAAATACTATCCTCATAACAAAATCTGCCAATTCATTACCATATTAAAATGATGAATAACTTAAAAATAACTTTTTAATCCATATTAATGAATCCTAACAAAAATATTACAACATTGATCATCAACACCTTAGATGACAACAGGGCTGTGATAATAAGAATCATAGTCGGATTGGTTTTCCTTTCCGAAGGAATCCAAAAATTCTTATTTCCTGAATTATTAGGAACTGGCAGGTTCTTAAAAATCGGTTTTATTCACCCGGAATTCTGGGCCTATTTTACCGGAGTATTTGAGGTCGTTTGCAGCATTTTTATTCTTGCGGGGTTAGTAGTCAGAATAGCTTCCGTTCCATTAATGATCATCATGATAACTGCATTTATAACAACTAAATGGCCTATCTTAATTGAAAAAGGCTTTTGGCCAATGGCACATGAATACCGTACTGATTTTGCGATGACCCTTCTCCTGCTTTATTTATTAATTTATGGGAGCGGAAACTGGTC
>CAYUQR010000129.1:263-4523 GCA_964446825.1 uncultured Rikenellaceae bacterium | reverse complement strand
ATCAGGATAATATTGTCCCTCAATTCCTGTCAGTTTCTGTTCAAAATCTCCGGGTGGCCTGTTACCTTTGAATGTCACAAATGTAAAGAGGCCAAAGTGATACCACCTTTCGTGGATATCAGGAAAATATTTATACCTGAAGCTGTCGGAAAGGAGGTAGTCAAGATCAAAAATAGAGTTGGATGGTATATTATTAATAATTCCTGTAATTCTGAATGTAAAGTTTTCAAAACTAAAAGTTTTTCCCAGTACATCATCTGTTCCATAAAGCTTTAGTGCCATTTTTTTTGTTATAACTGCCTCATAAGGATCCTGGAAAATAGTTTCCGGGTTACCTTCAATCAAAGGGAAATTGAAAAGCCTGAAGAAATCTTTTTCTACTACAGCACCTCTCTCATTCTCGAATGTCTTTTGGCCTACTTTCAAATCAAAATAGGTATTCATCAATGAAACAACTTTATCAAGTTCAGGGTAATCTTTTTTCAGTACATCTGACAGAGCGAGAGGAGTATATGCTTTTACGGATCCATCCTGTAAATTCTCTGTGACCACTCTGTAAATATGGCCGGCTGCCGGATTAAAATCATCAAAGGACGTTTCATAACGGACATAGAGAAGTATTAGCAAGCTTACAGTAACACCAATTGATAATCCTATGATGTTTACCCATGCGAACTTTTTGTTTGTAAACAGGTTGCGGATGTTGACCCTTAAAAAGAATGTCAGTTTACCCATATCGCTGATATATAGTTTAATATGTTATTCATACCTCAGTGCCTCAACTGGATTCCTTGTGGCTGCTCTCCAGCTTTGCCAGCTTACGGAAATTAAAGCTATTATAAATGCCAATATACCTGCAAATATAAAAACCCATATACTCAGGTCTGTTTTATATGCAAAGGACTGTAGCCATTTTTGCATTACATACCATGAAATCGGACAGGCTATTATAAATGCGATTGTTACCCATTTTAGAAAATTCCTGTTGAGCAAAAAGAGTACCTGAGAGATCCTGGCTCCGTTTATTTTACGAATACCTATTTCTTTGGTTCGTCTTTCAGTACTATAGATCGAAAGACCGAAAAGTCCAATACCGGCAATGAATATTGCCAGCAGAGCAAATGAAAAGAGCAGACTCTCAAAAAGTTTTTCAGATTTGTATTGCAGATCATAGGTTTCATTGAGGAAAGAATATTCAAAAGCAAATGCCGGACACAATTCATCCCATGTTGCTTTAAGTTTTGCCAGGCCGGCCGGAATGCTCTTTTTATCAAGCCTTATATTAATAAATCTCAAATAATCAGGGGTATAAAACAAAAGTAACGGTGACAGTTCATAGTTCAATCCACGGTAATGAAAATCTTTAATAACACCAATAATCTGACCCTTTATGCCATTCCCGGGCAGTATAACCTGACCCACTGGATTCTTAAGATCATAGAGTTTTATTGCTGTTTCATTTATCAGGTAGGTCGTTTTAATATCTGCGGGGTTTTCAGATGAGAAGTTGCGTCCTTCTTTAATGTTAATGTTCATTGTTTTTAAATAATCGGCATCGACATAGTTGTTAAAGTATTTATTCTCTTTACCTTCTATGTTTACACAACACCACGATCCCCAGTAGTTGCCGGGAAGTCTGCTCGAAAATGAAACCGCTGATATTTCAGGATATTTCAGAAGTTTTTCTTTAAACAGTTCAAGATGCCCGCTCAGCTGAGAGTTGATCTTAAGATTAACTATGTCATTTTTATTGAATCCGAGATCTTTTTTACTCATGTACCGGAATTGCTGATTAGCTATCAGCGTGCTGCATATTAAAAGGATCGACACTAAATTCTGGAAAATGATCAACCCGTTTCGGACGCCTGTATGATTTGTACGGTTCGACGAACTTTTTTTACCTGAATTAATGGTATATGAACTGATATATAAGCTTGGATAAATACCTGAAATAATGATAAATACCAGAACTCCGATTGTAAATACCCAAAGATTTTGGCGGGTAAAAAAATCACCGATTTTGACAGAAAATCCGGTTAATGAAGTCATTCCCGGGTTAAAAAACCATATGATCAGAAGGGATATTCCGATTGATATAAATATGAAAAGTATTGTTTCGAAAAGAAACTGAAATATTAGCTGGGCCCTGGATGCTCCCTGCAATTTTTTCAGACTTACCTCTTTCGATCTCGAAAAAGCATTAGCAATAGTAAGATTAATAAAGTTTATAGCTGCCAGAAGAAGGATAAAGACAGATACTGCTATAAGTATTTTGTTATATAATTTGTTCCCATGCCTGGTATTGCTCTCATTTTCAATCTCGTGGGAGTAATATATCTCGGAGAACGGTTTAAGATTGAAATTTTCTTTATATCCCACCTTTTTCAGCAGATCAAGTACACTCTTCCCGGATACTGCTGTTGATATATTTTTCGGCAGCAAAAGATAAGTTGGATAACTCCATCCGTCATATTCTTTCAGGACACCTTTGTAGCGGATCTTCTCAAGGCTTTCCATTGATGCCAGAACATCAGTCCTGAAATGAAGGAAAGGGTTATCTTTCATTATTGCAGTTACTGTAAAATCGTACTGATTCTGGAATCTGACTATTTTTCCCAGAGCATCCTCGTTACCAAACAGTCTCCTGGCAACCGATTCTGAAAGGACCAGTGAAAATGGTCTGATAAGAGCTTCTTTAACGTTCCCTTCTGATAGATCGAATTGAAAAACACTGAAGAAGGTGCTATCGACAAAAACCATTTCTTTAATATTAAAAGGAATATTATTGACCTGGACTCCAACATCTTCCCAGAAATTTAGTCTTGTTGCTTTTACCTCATTTCCAATATTCTGCATAATGGCATGACCCAGAAAAGAAGGCATGCTGGCCCAGAAAGCATCAAGACGAAATATCCTTTCACTGTCTGGCACATTACTATCATATTTATTTTCGTTAATAACATATAGCCATATTATGATAACAGCCGTTATACTTATAGCTAATCCGCCAATTTTGATAAGCGTAGTCGTAATATTTTTTTTGAAGTTTCTGAGAATTATCTTAAGTATTCCGGATAAAAACATATTTGCCAGTTATTTAAAAATGATCAAATATTGATTATATTCTTTCATCGCTCGAGATCATTCCATCCACCAGTCGTATAATACGGCTCCCATACATTGAAAATTCTTTATTATGTGTTACCTGGAGAATTGTAATACCTTCATGATTTAGTTGCTTAAGCAGTTCCATAATCTCCCGGCCCTGGTCTGTATGAAGGTTTCCTGTTGGTTCGTCGGCCAGTAACAATTTCGGTTTTCCAACAATCGCGCGGGCAATGCCTACAAGCTGTTGCTGTCCGCCGGAAAGCTGGGCAGGGAAAAGATCTTTTTTTGCGACAATATTGAAACGATCGAGCATATCTGCAACCATCCCCTTACGTAACGAAGATTTGACACCTTTATATACAAGGGGAGTCTCAATGTTTTCATATACCGTCATCTCCTCTATCAGGTGGAATGCCTGAAAAATAAACCCGACATAGTTTCGGTGAAAGTCAACCCTCTGTTTTTCGGATATTGATTGTACAGCCCGGTCGAAGAAAAAATATTCCCCTTCACTGGGTTCATCAATCATTCCCACAATGTTCAGTAGAGTGGATTTCCCGGCTCCGCTGGGTCCCATAATGGTAACAAACTCGCCTTCAGCAATCTGAATGTCGATATCTTTTAGTACGAATGTCCTTTGGAATTTCGAATCGTAGTACTTGAAAATGTGTTTCAGTGTTATCATAAATATTTCAATTAGCAATTAAAAATTAAAAATTATCAATTATTTATTTTTAGAGGTGTTGATGATGCTATATAATATTTTAAGTAATTCTTCACAATCCTTAAGAAGCGTATCAAATTGTTTATCATCGAGATAGTCTGTTTCATGTAATAGTTTTAACCAGTATTTGGTTTCACGGGCTTCTTTATATGCAATACTCATCTTTGCTGTAAAATCTTTATCTGAAATTCCACCAATAGCTTCTTCCACATTAGCACCTGTAGAAGTGCCACTTCTGAGTAATTGCTTTGACAAAACATATTCCTTTTTCTCAGATACAAGAAACTGATAAATCCTTATAATACTTACAGAAAACTTAAATGACTTACTTACTATAACATTATCCTTCATATCAAATTTCTAGTTATTGTTCATTGTTCATTGTTCATTGTTCATTGTTCATTGTTCATTGTTCATTGTTCATTGTT
>CAYUQR010000129.1:0-163 GCA_964446825.1 uncultured Rikenellaceae bacterium | reverse complement strand
CATTCATACCGCAGAGCTTCGACCGGATTCCTCGTTGCCGCCCTCCAACTCTGCCAGCTTACGGTGAGAAGAGCAACTCCAAGTGCAACCAACCCTGCAAGCACAAAGATCCACCAGCTTAATTCTGTTTTGTATGCAAAACCACCAAGCCATTTGTGCATTG
>CAYUQR010000128.1:0-4879 GCA_964446825.1 uncultured Rikenellaceae bacterium | reverse complement strand
CTGAAACAACTACTAAAACCAGTTCAAAATCATTTTCACTGGGACCTGTTGGAGAAAAAGTCCAGGATCCTACCATAAAAAGGTCAGATACCTGGGTTCAGGATTACCTCAAAAAACAGGGAGTTGAAATCCCTGCCGGGGTTCCAATACCAAAAATACCAAACCAAGCTGACCAACAAGAAATATATCCCGATATTCTGGTAAAGTATGGAGATGGAAAAACCAGCTTTGGCGGCGAAGGAAGACGTCCTATAAAGGAAGAAATTGAGGACGGTTACCAGGAAGAAAATCTTCATTACAGTTGGAATATGACAGTTAAAAAGAAGAAATAAACACCACCTTAAAATGAAAAGCAAGATACAATTTACAGTTATTTTTATGATAGCAGTACTGCCCCTGGCATTGCGGGGACAAGAGTCATTCAAAGCTGAAATGATAAATGTCCAGAAAGGAACCAAAAAAATCTACCATGTTCAGTCAGATGGCAATAAATACCGATACGATTTCGAGGAGGATGGCATAAAAGGAATTGTTATAGCAGACCCCTCTGCCAATAAAACAGCCATACTGATGCCTGAGAAAAAATTTGTCTTTTACACAGAGCTGATGTCTCCGGCGAGCCTGATGAATGACCCCTACCAGTCATTCAGATATATGCAAAAGAATTATACTGAGAAAAAGGCAGGGAAAGAAAAAATGTCAGGTTTTGATGCTGAAAAGACTGAACTATATGCCGACAATCAGAAATTATGTACTGCATGGTATTCCGATGATCTGCATTTTTTGATCAGGATGGTTGATGCTTCGGATGACAATACATATATGGAACTCACCAATATTAAAAAGGGAAAATTAGATGCTGATATTTTTAAGGTTCCTGATGATTATATCGAAGTGGATGAAAAGATGCGTCCGGTGATACCTGAGCCTCCTCCCCCTGAATCGTGGAATACAATTCAGGTATCAATCCCTGTAAAACAAGAATTTAAAAGGGGAGATATTATCTCATTCAAAATACCGGAAAGCAAAAATTACAAAGTGATCCTTAAAAATGAGACTGGCCAACCTGCTAAAGTTGTCAGGATATCGATGAGAGACGGCAAGGAACTGCCCGATAATGAACAGGGTCCTGTAAAGTACCGCACCCGACGTCTTTTTAAAGGTGAATCAAATTCAAGCACCTATAGCTGGAAGGAGGGAGATGATAAAATCATTCAGGTTCATGAAGGAAAAATACTGATAGAAATTATGCCGGAAGAAAGATGATATTTCTACACGAAAAGTGTTTGTAATTAAGCATTATTTGCGCCACAATTTTATAACCTATGAAGAATATTCTATTAATACTGGCTGCACTTTTGTTTCTGGATAATACTTCGGTTAATAGCCGGGAAATATCATTTAAACCTTATGGAATCAAATCAGGCATAATAAAGTACTCATATTCCTGTGACAAAGCTGGTAAAGGCACGCTCTGTTTTGATGATTACGGCTTCAAGGGTGACATGTATTCCGATGCAGGTAATCCCGTAGTAAGGGAATGGAGAAGATATGATATCAATCACGACGGAAAATTTGACGTCAGTGATATTGACCTCCTGATCGACCAGGGCTGGCTGGACTTCGATTATGACCTCAATGAAGACGGGGTGAAGGATTTCGACGATGCACTGGCGCTTTTCCTGAAGCTCTCTGTAATGGACCGGAGCTGTGACAAAAAGGTTAATGATGAAGATTTTGAACCTGTAAGTCCGGTAATATTACCAGCGGAACCGGAATACAGTAAAGTGCAGCAGATAGTTGGTAATTGCATATTCAGATCATTACCAAAGCTTCCCCCTGATATTGAAAAGCAGGTTTTTAATTCTATTCCCAATGCCAACTCACTGACAATTCCTGAAAGGGCATATGCATATCAGCTGGCAGGCCTGTCATCTATTGTACAGAACAATCTCGATGGTGCACAATGGGCATTCGGAAGGGCATTTCAGACATACGACCGCTCACCAAGTGCCCTGGGGAACCTGGCCTTTGCCGTTGCCATGAACGGAGAGCATGATGATGCACTTTTGCTTCTGGCATACGCCAGGAAGCTGTATCCTGAATCAGCTGCCACCTCAACCTCCATAGGCTGGATCTTCGCCCGCCACGGCCAGAACGAAAAAGCCCGTGAATATTACGAGGAAGCTGTCTTCTATGCTCCGGAGATCGGACAGTATCATATGAACCTCGGAATTCTGCTGATGCGTATGGGCCTTAAGAGGAAAGCATATGAGGAGTTTAAGGAAGCTACGGAAAAAGACCCGGCAGATGTTAAAAAAGCGATTTTTAGATATATTACAAAACCACCTGACGCTCCCCCTAAGAAAAAGCCTTTTAATCCTGATGAGTTTAAGAATGAGATCGAAAAGCAGAGAAGGGAACTGGAGGAGCAGGGACGGACTGAGGACGAAATGCCGGAACCATGGGATCAGCTATCACCGTGTGACCAGGCACGAATGATCCCTGAGCTGCTCGAGAGAAGATACAGTGCACAAATGGAGAACATAGCCCAGGCGTATGCTGATGATCTGGCAAGAAGAATCGAAAAGCTCATCAAGGGCTACTGGCCCAGGTGGAAAAATATTAATGAAGACTGGGAAAGATATACAGAAGGAGTACCTGTTGTTTATAGAAAAAGCCAGAGCATGACGCTAAATGCTGAAATTGATGCCGGAAACAGGTGGACATCACTGGCCAGGCAGATGGGGTCTGAACTTTTAGGCTACAGTTCTTACTTTATGGAATCCGCCCTGAAGCAGGCCAAATCCGAAACAGGAATTGCTGTAAGCCATCTTCCCAAGGGCATTCCTATAAAGGCTCAGTCTGCTGCAGAATTCAGAGCAAAAGTCTACCAGGGCGAACTGGAAGAAGCGATCAGAGACTGTTATAAAGCTCAGATAAACCAGGCTTACAGCTGGCTCTCAGCAGGGAGTAGACCATATATATTGCCAAAACCAAAAGTTGAAACAATAAAAAGTCAAGACTTCTTTGCTTTAGGGTTTGTCATACCAATGAAATGTTTTGACATAAAAGGATATTGCCCTGATGGAAATAGTGTTGAAGCAGGAAATATCAGCATGCCCACTGACTTCACAATAGGCGTTGATCTCTTCTTTATCAGCTTTGCGTGGAACATGGAAACCGATGCAATGGAACTGAATATAGGGCAGGGTTTAATTCTTGGAGCCACATGGAAACCTGAGACCGGTTTCGGTTTACAGGTCGGTGTCGGGCTCGACGGCAGTGTTGGACCGGCAGGAGTATCGGCAGTTACCTATTTAAAAATAGATGAGGGTGTCTGGACCGTAGAAGGAAATTTAGGGGCCAGTTTAGGCGGAGGGCCCTTTTCGGTCGGGCAGGACATTGTTTCTTTCCAGTTAGTGGTCCAGGAATCCTGAGGAATTTGTGAAAATCTGAATCTGTTTAAACATATAAAATCATGAAAACAACAATTTTTATTTTAAGCTGTCTGCTTTTCGTTTTGTCAGAAACATATGGACAGGAAGCTTCCCTAAAGCCTTATGGAATAAAATCGGGTGTAATAGAGTACTCATATTCCGGCGACAAAGTTGGTAAAGGAACACTCTATTTTGACGATTACGGACTAAAGAGTGCAATGTATACGGATGCTGTGGAACGTGGTGAAAAAAGAAAGAGCTGGGTGGTTACATCAGGCGATTTCCAGTATATGTGGGACCCTGAAAAAAGCTCCGAAGGAATGAAACTTAAAAATCCGATCATTGACTGGATCAATTCAGCCGCTGAGGGAGACATTGAATCATTTTCTGAATCAATGTATGCAAAGATGGGAATGGAAAAAAGCGGATCCGAAACATTGCTGGGGAAAGAGTGCAAGGTCATGAAAGGCAAAAGGGGTAAGGCGCTTGTCTGGAATGGCATACTTATGCTTCTCGACATGAAGATGATGGGATACAAATCCCACCAGGAAGCAACAGATATAAAAATCAATTTACCCGTCGAGTCAAAATATTTCATTATCCCAAAAGACATTAAGTTTTCAGAGATGCCGATGTTCTGATAATTGAAGACTAACTACCTCACCCCAACCCCTGACCCTTGGGAGAGGCGCTAATGCAATGATTATCTTTTGATTACCCCCTTCTCTTTCAGGAGAAGGGGGTCAGGGGGATGAGGTAAAAAAAACGAGAAGTGGGCAGGGGGATGAGGTAAAAAACAAAACCAATGAAAGCAAATGATTAAACAATAAAAAACCAAATAAAAATCAGGAGGAGATCAAAATGAAAAAAACACTTACAACTGTAATATTTATCTGTGCATTGTTATTTTTTATATTGGAAACCAACTGTCTTCTTGCTCAGAAAATGACCGTCCCCGATTATTCCTACGGTTCAGTAACTGCGGCTTCAGGATCAACATTGGAAGGAGCCGCAGATCCGGGTCCTTATGGCAAATATTCGCTGGGTGAAGTGGAAAGGTCTTATGGCGTTTCTTTTGCCCATGGATACAGGTGGTGGGGATATCCCTCCGCTCCATTGCTTATTTGTGGCGATTTTCCACTCTTTAATATTCCGGGATTTCACGGCGTCTGGAATAATACTGCAATGGGATGTTCAAACCCTTCAGACAGTTACATGGCTTCCATTGGAAGCGTGGTTGCGGAACCTGCCAGCAAACAGATATGGTGTCTCACTGGTGCTATGACCCGAAATGGCCCCGTGGCTCCATATTGTGTTCCAAACCCCTTTGGTTCAGGTGAGATATGTTATCCTGCCCCTTCAACCTGGGGAGAAGGAATTTCTTATGGCTATATGCGTAAGGTCGTCGTTGTTCAATCAACAGGAACGCTTCAAACCGG
>CAYUQR010000127.1:0-4916 GCA_964446825.1 uncultured Rikenellaceae bacterium | reverse complement strand
TAAAGGGGTGAGTTCATTTAAATATTTATTTTTTTGTGATTATCTTTGCAGCAAATTTTTCGTTATGCATTTGAGTCTGATACAGATCTTCGCATCCTTTATGGTTCTTTTTGCTATTATTGATATACCCGGTTCAATTCCTATAATCCTTGATATCAAAGCCAAGACAGGTGATATCGAGCCGGGGAAAACTTCCCTGGTCGCTTTTGGAATATTCATGGCATTTTTATTTATAGGAAGTCCCCTGCTCAGGGTTTTTGGCATTGACGTTTCCTCTTTTGCAATAGCTGGTTCCTTCATCATATTTCTGATAGGCATTGAGATGGTTCTTGGCATCGAATTGTTCAGACATGTCTCTTCCGGAGGAGGATCGATTGTACCAATTGCTTTTCCTCTGATTGCAGGGGCAGGTTCAATAACAACCATCCTGTCACTAAGAGCCGAATACCAAACGATCAATATCCTTATAGCTCTTGTTCTTAATATGGTAATTGTATACTTTGTACTCAGGATGACAACTCTGTTTGAGCGTATTCTTGGTGAGGCCGGACTGGAGATCCTGAAAAAAGTATTCGGAATTATTCTTCTCTCCATTGCGATAAAACTTTTCATTTCCAACACAGGTATAATTCTTCCGCATGTCAGATGAAATTAAAATATATACCGATGGCGCTTCAAGTGGAAATCCCGGACCAGGCGGCTATGGAATTGTTCTTATCTCCGGCAAACACCGGCTTGAAAAATCTCAGGGATTCAGGTTAACAACCAACAACCGGATGGAGTTGCTTGCTGTAATTACAGGACTTGAAGCTCTTAAAAAAGCTGGCAGCAGAGTAGTTATTTATACCGATTCAAAGTATGTAGCCGATTCTGTTGAAAAAGGATGGGTCTTTCAATGGGAAACTAAGGCGTTTAAAAAGAAAAAAAACGCTGATCTCTGGGTAAGGTTTCTTAAAATTTACAGGAAACATACTGTAAGATTTGTCTGGATTAAAGGTCATAATAATAATATTGAAAATGAAATTTGCGACAGATTGGCTGTAAATGCCTGTTCAGATGGGGTACTGGAAGAAGACACCGGCTATATAGCTGAAGAAGAAAGTAATATATTGTTTTAAATTTCATGGCAGTACATGAATACTTTTGCTATTTTTGAAATATTAATGCAATTTTATAAAAAGACTCTATATGCAGCAGCTCTATATAAGTCCAACTCCTGTATCTCCTGAGATCAATTTTTCTCCCGAAGAAAATATCTTTATTATAAGGGGAGTTTCTTCACCCGAAGATGTTCGGGCCATGTACTACCCGATAATTGATTGGGTCAGATATTTCGTTGATGACCTGATCCATTTTAGCTCCAAAGCTTATTCAGAGGAATCGCCCCTGAAATTTCATACCGAATTAAAATATTTCAATTCATCATCCGCAAAATTTCTATACGATATTTTTATGGAACTCAAAAGACTCCTGGCAGTTGGTATACCAGTAGTTGTTGAGTGGGCTTATGATGAAGAGGATCTCGACCTAAAAGAAGCAGGTCAGGATATAGCTTTACTTTTAGATATGGAATTCATTTATGTGCCCGTGAAAAGTAGTGCAGGATGAGAGGACAAGTAGAACTTTATGAACTTTTCGAACAGCTTTCTATTCAGTTTGAATATCACGAACACCCTCCCCTGGACACAATAGAAGATGCTATAATTCACTGGAAAGACTATAATTCGGGAAGGTGCAAAAACATATTCTTCCGTAACCATAAAGGCGACAGGCACTATCTGGTTATTCTCGAACATCTCAGGTATCTTAACATCCATGATCTTGAAAAGAGATTAAAACAGGGGAAACTAACATTTGCTTCAGATAAGCGACTAATGAAATATCTTGGCCTTGAACCTGGTTCCGTCTCTCCTTTTGGCCTCATCAATGATAAGACAAAGCATGTACATCTGTTTATTGATGAAAAGCTTAAAGAATCAGATCGTCTCGCATTTCATCCTAATATAAATACAGCTTCTCTCGTTATTTCCAGATCAGATTTCCTTAAATTCCTGAAATATACAGGCAATACTTATGAATTTATTAAGTTGTATGATTAGGGTATAAGCTACTTTTACAGGTCTTTAAACAGATCTTCCGGATCTTCTAAAATATTAATATTGATTTTTTTTGCATCAAAATCCATTATTAAACGTCCTTATGCTAAAACCCTTCAAACCGAAATCGTATATGAAGAAGATATTTTTCTCTTTTTTTATTATTTTCTTTCTGTTACCGGCTGCTTTTGGACAGGCTTCCGAGAAGAAACAATATACTGCCACCAGGATTACTGTTCCTCCTGTTATTAATGGCATTCTGGACGATGAAGCCTGGAAATCAGGCACCTGGTCAGATGATTTTACTCAGAATGAGCCCTATAACGGAAGACCGGCCACCCAGAGAACGGAATTTGATATTCTGTTTGATGACAATAACCTGTATGTTGCAATCAAAGCATACGATACCAGTCCCGACAGCATTGTTAACCGTCTCACCAGACGTGATGATGCTGACGGAGACCTGGTGGGGATCATTGTTGACAGTTTCCATGATCTGCGAACGGGATTTCTGTTCGGGGTTAGCTCATCAGGAGTTAAATATGATCAGATGTTTACCAATGATGGTCAAAATGATGATTCTTCGTGGGATCCTAACTGGTGGGTTCAGACTTCAATCAACAGCGAAGGATGGATTGCCGAAATGAAAATTCCTTTTAGCCAGTTAAGATTCGAAAAGAATTCAGGAGATGTATGGGGACTTGAAATTGCAAGGGTCCTTTACAGGAATAATGAGACCTCTTTCTGGGAGCATATACCAAGAGATGCCCCGGGTCTGGTTCACCTCTTCGGTGAACTGAAAGGACTGGAACAAATCAAACCACGGAAAATATTTGACATCACTCCTTATGGTGTTGCAAAAACAGAGACCTTTCAGGCAGAACCAGAAAATCCTTTCCTTGCAAAAGGCAGATTGTCAAAGCTGAATGGTGGTATTGATGCCAAGATTGGGGTGACAAACAATATGACGATGGACCTTACTATCAATCCCGACTTTGGACAGGTTGAAGCTGACCCTTCAGAGGTGAACCTTACGGCATATGAAACATTCTTCAAGGAAAAACGACCGTTCTTTATCGAAGGGAACAATATCACCAATTTCGGACTTGGTATAGGAGATGGTGGTATTGGAAATGATAATCTGTTTTATTCCAGGAGAATAGGCCGCCAGCCCCAGGGATATCCCGACCTGAACGATGGCTGGTATGCTAAAGTACCCACCAGCACTGCCATACTCGGAGCAGCCAAGTTAACAGGAAAAACAAAAAACGGCTTATCGGTTGGTTTTGTTGAAGCTGTTACTGCAGAAGAGAGAGCTGAGATTGATACTGTAGGAGGAAGAATACATGAGACTGTTGAACCGCTTACAAATTATTTTGTCGGACGTGTACAAAAAGATATTAATAACGGCAATACGCTGATAGGTGGAATTTTTACAAGTACTAACCGTGACCTCACTCCTAATCTAACCGATTATCTACACAAGGCAGCATATACCGGAGGAGTTGACTTTACACAATATTTTAAGGATAAAAGCTGGATGTTTAACCTGAATACGGCTTTCAGCCTTGTTGAGGGCTCAAAGAAAGCAATTGAAAATACTCAGAGATCATCTGCCCGCTATTATCAGCGACCTGATAATGATTATACCAAACTTGATACAAGCAGGACATCCCTTGCCGGATCAGGCGGAAGACTACAGGTAATGAAACTCAACGGGCATTGGAATTTTATGAGTGCCACTCTCTGGAAGACACCGGGTTTCGAGACTAATGACCTTGGTTATATACGCGAAGCAGACCAGATCATTACTGTCCTCTGGGCCGGATACAATCAATGGGAACCAAAAGGGATCTACAGGCAATTTAATATTAACTCTGACATATATTCAGCCTATAATTTCGGTGGCGATTGGATCGATGCGGGATATGAGTGGAATGCCAGTATGGGTTTTAAAAATATGTGGAATGCCTGGACCGGAGGTAATGTTGGTATGTCATCACTCTCTTCAGGAATGCTTCGCGGAGGACCTATGATGAAGCTGCCAGGAAATACAAACACAAGAATAGGATTCTCTACCGATACTCGTAAGAAGATTGTTCTGGATGTCAACCTTAATGGATCATGGGGTCATAATAATTATTCAAGGAACCTGAATGCCGGAATAGATCTTTCTTATAAGCCTACCAACTGGCTGGTACTAACAATAAGCCCTGCCCTGTCAAAGTCTTTTTCAGAACTGCAGTATGTGGCGCAGACTGAATATAATGGGAACGACAGATATATTTTTGCCAGCATCGATCAGAAAGTCATCAGCACATCTTTAAGGATAAACCTCAACCTGAGCCCTAACCTGACTTTTCAATACTGGGGACAACCATTTGTTGCCAGCGGCAGATTCTACGATCACAAATATATAAGCCAGCCTATGGCAGAAAGATACAAAGACCGATTTATAATATATTCGCCGCAACAGATCAGCCTCGAGGATGATCAATATCTTATTGATGAGAATAATGATGGAATAAATGATTACAGCTTTGACAGGAGTGATTTCAATGTACAGGCATTCCTGTCAAACCTTGTTATAAGATGGGAATATAACCCGGGGTCATCGCTTTTTCTTGTATGGAGTCAGACAAGACAGGGTTATAATGATTCCGGAAATATGGATTTTGTCAACGATCTTGGCGATCTTTTTAATCCCAAAGACAATAAACCACATAATGTCTTCCTAATTAAATTCAGCTACCGTTTCGGTTTGAAGTAAAGACGCCCAAGTTGGGCGTCTTTACTAAAATGACGATTACAAAATAAATA
>CAYUQR010000126.1:0-4979 GCA_964446825.1 uncultured Rikenellaceae bacterium | reverse complement strand
GAATCCAGGGAGGGAATGGATATTGCTTTATGTGTAATTGATATTAAGAATAACAAAATACAATATTCAGGGGCAAATAATCCGTTATATATAATTAGAGATAATAACGGGGAGTCAGAATTAAAAGAGATTAAAGCAGATCCAATGCCTGTGGGGGTGCACTTTTTAACTGATAAATCATTTACCAATAATGAGATAACGCTTGAAATAGGGGATACCTTCTATATTTTTTCTGACGGTTTCACAGACCAGATTGGAGGGGATGATAATCATAGATTTAAAAGCGATAAGTTTAAAAAACTACTGTTAGACATCCACGATCAACCAATGTATGAGCAGAAAGAAATTCTGGAACAGACTCTCAGTGAGTGGATGGGAACAAATTCTCAGACAGATGACATACTGGTAATTGGGGCGAGGGTTTAACATTAAATCCCTCGTTCCATTTTGCATTGCTACGTGATTCCTCTGTAAGTCAATACTATTAATTATGAATCAGACTTCCGGTGAACACCAGCTTATCATCTACTATAAGACGGTAAACCAACAGGCCCCTTTTCACATTTTTGGGGATATATTCAAACCTGTAGCGATTGAAGGCAACTGCCATATCGTTGTAAACTGTTGCTAACTTGGATCCTCTAAGATCGTATATCTCAAGAAGGATTTTTGAATCGGTCTGCATCTGCAGATCAAAATAGACTCTGTCGGTAAACGGGTTAGGGTAAGCTTTCAGACTGAATTCTGACTTACCGGACATGATTATACCAGGATTATCTGTTGAGGTTTGAGTCTCAGTCTGGCCCAGACTGAATCCGGAATGAACAAGAAGATTTCCTCTGCTCAGAACAGTTTCTGCAGTTGATTTTCCTGTCCAGTTACTTGAAAATATAAGCATGCTGCCATCATAAACACTAATTGCTATTGCATCACTGTTTCCGGGTTCGCCTCTGTCAGTCATATTTACCTGCAATGTTAATCCTCCTTTAGAATATCCAATCAGAGGATTTCGAAGATCTTTCATTGTGCCTTTCGAAACAAATACGGCAGTTTTTGCTGCAGGGTTATTGATGTTTACCCCCAGGGAAGTCATTGAATTGGACTTGATCTGGAAAGTATGTATCATGCCATTGATAGTTTTTCTGAAGATAATGTTCATGTTCCCTTTCAGGTTCTTGCCCTTTTTGTTGTACTTCACATTAAATCCAAAGTTGGTTCTCCGACCGGGATCTCCGGCATATGTACCTGCTGTATTGTTCGGATTTACTATAAATCCGCCCCCTGTAATAAAATCTCCTGTTGGTTTATAGACTGTAACCACTGTATTATCGTTGGCATCATTTCTATTATAATAACCAGTTACTTCAGTACTGATAGTATATTCAGCATCCGTTTCGGCTCCTATATTAACAGTCCAGTTTAATACAATTACACCTGTTTTTAAATCAGAATTATTAATCAGAGTTGGAGTAATCCACCCATTTGCATCGGTGGCTGTTCCGGTAATTATTGATCCGCCATTAAGGAACCTGACTTTGGCATTGCGTATATCTCCCGGATAAATATCATCCCCAGCGTCACTGGCTGCCGAGATATCCTGGACAGTTGTTCTTAAGGTAATTGTTGCAATACCTGATGAAGCACTTGCAGTAGCTACCAGGCAAGGTCCGGTAAAGTCAACCCGGGCATCTTCCGTAGCAATTGTATATACTCCATCAACAAATGAGAAAGTATAATTAATACATGAAAGAGTACCAGGAGATATAGTTATTGGATATTCTCCCGGTGCACTGAATTGTGCCGCTGATGCAGAAATAACAGGGGAACCCGTAACCACACTGGTTGTCTCACCATTTACAAAACCAGTTATTTCATAAGTAAGACTTTGTAACGGGTCGCTGTACTGGCTTGATTTATTTTTTGCAGTAACAACTAGTTTTGCTTTGCTAATAGTCAATGTTACAAGTGTCCTGCTTATGCTTACACTGCCTGTAGCAGCGTTAACAGCTTCAGCATAAGCTATGTAGCTGCCAATATCTTTACCGGTCGGTTGTGTCGTTACACTGCCTCCTGTCGGGGAGTCATACCAGACAATGGAAATACCGGGCTGAACAATTACGCCGGCGGTGTGTGTTAACCCATCATAAATTATTGAAACGTTGTTAGCTGTCGGTGCAGAGGGCACAGTAACAATACTTATAGAGTAATTTCCGGTTATGCTGTTGTCAGATCCTCTTATTTTGATATAATACCGGGTGTCTGCGCTAAGGGTTTTTACAATTTTTGCGTTGTGTCCGTCCCCGGCACCATTATTATCTTCAGCTATCAAAGTGTTCCGGTCACTATTGTAGAGATACATGTATGTATCCGTGCTACCAAAAGTCTGGATGGCATATGTACCTCCAATGCCGGTTTGGAATCCGAACCATTTCTCTTCACCTCCTGTAACAATATCTCCGGAAAACGCTCCACCATCTCCTACAAGGTCCGTTGGATCCTTCAAACAGCGGACTGACATACCGTTGTTTTCAACAGCTATGGTTCTCTCAACTCCCGTCTCATCTCCATTGTAATAGCCTCCCAGCCCACGTACCCAGGCTTCCCCGGAGACATACTGTGTTGCACACCACCAAAAACCGTGGATACCACCATGGAGATAGGAATAACCGGCTTTAGCGGAATTAGTGCCGCCCGGAAGGCCTGAGAACCCGCTTGTATTGGTGCCATTCCAACCACTTGGCCAACCGGATGTGTTCTTCATCTGTGTACCCTGGTCCGTGCCCCGAAATTCACCAGGACCAATATCAACCTGCATTTGAGTCATTCCAAGTGACAATTCAAGTGTCTTAAATTCTTCATCACTCGGAACATGCCAGCCTGCAGGGCATAATTTATCTGTATTGACAGCGTACCAGTTGTACATGGCTCCGTAAATATCCTTATTGGCTGCGATGTCACCATAAAAGCAGTACGCTCCTGAGGCCAGTCCATCCCATGCGGCATCTCCTGTCACTTCCGGAATAATTGTTCCGTCTTGGTAATGAGTAACTTTCAGGTTTTCAGCCATCCATGTCTGTGTGCCAATAGTGACAATACTGTAATTATTTCCGTCGGCATCAGCAATTGTTGAATTCAGATCAGGTGAGATACCAATTATTGCCCATTGTTGATAGGTATAATCACTATTGCCGGGCGTTAGATCATTCAGGTTATAATAACCATTTCCTCCGCCTCCTCCTTCGCCCCAGGAAAAATAAAAGAAACGGTCGAGGCCCGCGGGGTCGATATCCTGGTATCCGTCACATACAAAGGCATGTCCGCCCTGCATTAAATCATTAATGTATCCTGCATAATAAACAGGTCTGCCATTATTTAGTTCGTTTTTTAAAATGTATGTCCATTCGTCAGAAGTATAATTGCTTCTAAAAACTTCCCTGATAACAGGAGAATATTTAAAATAATCTATAAATGCATCCAATGGAGAACCTGCTCCTGATCCTGATGGTCCATAGTTCATTTGAACAGCAACTCCGCAATGATATATAAGCGTTGAAACAGCATCTATCCCCACCATTTCTGCACTGGTTGGGGGATTTGTGGCATACAGAGAAATAAGAATATTATCTGGCATTTGTGACCAGTTATAAGTAGTCACACCAACATCGGGTATCACATAAATGGAATTTGCAATTGGATTGCCATCACTATCAAAATTTTCTTTATCTGTGTAGCCCGGGATCGGATTATTTGAAGCCGGATATTCATGATAATTCATTATCTGTGCCATGGCAATTGCAGTACAGCCCGCCGGAACGTGACCATTCAGGGAACTTGTGCAACGGGCATCTGCAGGACAGAGATTATTACAATAACTTCGCTGGCTCCATTTTGTTGTAAGCATTGGTACAACTTCAGTGAGCTGTTCAGTGCCTTTCAATGCCACCGGAACTGAATAATTCTTCCACTCATCGGTGATTTTAGAATCAGGAGCCAGGTTGTTTTTAATAACATGTATAATCTGTTCCTTATAGTGATCCATCCATTCTTTCAAAGCAGGTCCCTGGTCCTTTATTGAGAATTCTCCTTTAAAGGAATATCCCAGTACAGCAGGAACCCTTTGATCAGCTGATATAATAATGAATCCATGCTTGTCGCTGGTATTTAACTTATCCTTTACATTAAAAATATAATACAGAGGTGTAGCCTGACTGCTTCCTTTTAAATTGCTCTGATCACCTAAATTTTCGGTTTCCTTAAAGGTTAAGGACATTTCAATATTTTGAGATGAAAGACCTTTTATGCTTATCTGCCTGCTTCGTGATAACCTGTCTGCAAAAAAGTTTTTTGCAACTGATTTTGCCTGAAGAGTATCAACAGGTTGCGCGGTTATCTTGTTACTGGCACTAATGTAAATTAGTAAACAAGTTGCCAGAATAAACACATTAAATCTGGTAATTGATTTCATGGTATAATATTTTAAAGTTTCGCAAATTCGGACTCGTATTTACAGGGAGTGATTAGCTCTTAAAATTCAGGGCTAATCCCAAATAGTGTTACAGGTTTCTGCAACCTGCTAAATCCGCATATCCCTGTATTCAGTTTTTATTTCCTAAAATTGTATATCCATTAAGCAGTTTTACTATATGGAATATTCATATTACTTTTCCCGATGACTTCTATAAATGCCATGTCCGATTGGTTAATCGATAACGAACAGAGACATTTATCGGCAGATGACTGATTATAATTGGTAATATCGTTAGGTTCTTCTGGCTTGAATTTGTCATATCAAAGTTACACAAGGTCAGAATAAAAGTCAAATTTATTTTAACATTTAATATGCTAATTTTCAGAATAGAACCACAGCAAATTCGGGCATAAATGAGAGCCAGGATGAGTCAGGAATTGAAGGATTACCTGAGGTGATCCTGATAGGGAGAAAACTAAAAGAAAAAGCCCTTCCGCTTCGCGGAAAGGCT
>CAYUQR010000125.1:0-5227 GCA_964446825.1 uncultured Rikenellaceae bacterium | reverse complement strand
ACGGTGCACATAGGCCTGTACAACTTCATCAGCCTTCATCGACCCGGTATTTTTCAGCATGAATGATACCGAAATGATATCTTTTGCAGAATATTTGTCTTTGTTAGTCTTAATTGATGAATAGTCAAATGTGGTATAGGTAATACCGTAACCGAAAGGATACATAACAGGGATCTTCTTTGTATCAAACCAACGATATCCAACGAGTGATTCTTCTGAATAGACAGCTGTATTCGGATCACCACTCTTCACAGTTTCAGCCTCTTTTTTACCTGTTTTTGAATCCTTATCAGATTCTTTAACAAGGTTGGCGAATACATCTGCATTCCTTATATCACCGGTATAATTGCCCAACGCATAAGCAGGTGAATCTTCGAGTCTTACAGGCAAAGAAAAAGGTAAATGACCGCCGGGAGATATATTCCCGACAAGGACATCTGCCAGCGCATTTCCGCCTTCTGATCCGTTGAACCATGAAATAAGAAGCGCTCTGGATATCGGATTGACAACATTAAGATCATTCGGAGCTCCACTTACCAGTACGGTAACAATATTAGGATTGACTTTTGAAATTTGTTCAATAAGGTCATCCTGGCCTGCCGGAAGCATGATATTCTTTCTGTCGCTTCCCTCTGTTTCAACAGCACGATTGTCTCCACCTATGAAAAGCACAATATCAGCCTTTGATGCTACATTCACAGCTTCCTTTATTAGTTTTGCACTTTGAATCTTTTCTTCGCGTGCCTCTCTGGCTAATTCCTCAGGCGATGTCTTACGAAACATTCTTGCAAAACTAAACACAGGAGGGATATATCCCTGAGCAAAGACAATCTCTGCTTTGTCTCCGATCCTGTTTTTTAATCCCTCAAGAGGTGTAACCTCGTAAAGTGCTTTTACACCTGCTCCCATACCACCCGAGGCCATTGTCTGGGTTGCATTAGCTCCGATAACTGCTATCACCGGTTTCCTCGAAAGGTCGAGGGGCAGGATCCCGTCATTCTTAAGCAGGACAATCGATTTACTTGCAACATCATATGCAATCTTCTGTTGAGCCGGCTGAGAAGTAATTTCTTTATTTGCCATGTCAGCAGATATTGGTTTGATGGCCAACCTTACTCGTAAGATCTCGCGTACACGCATATTGATCAGTTCTTCCGACACTGCGCCGGCCTTAACAGAATCAAGAAGGGCTTTCCCCAGGTATTTTTCACCGGGCATCTCAACATTAAGACCACTTTCTATGGATCGTACAGTGCTATGAGTGCCACCCCAGTCAGAGATAACTATTCCGCCGAATCCCCAGTTATCGCGAAGTATCTTATTGAGTAGAGTATCGTTTTCAGCACACCACCATCCGTTTACCTTATTATATGCTGCCATAAAACCATAGGCGTCTGCTTCCTCAACTGCGGCCCGGAAGGCAGGGAGATATATCTCACGCATCGCCCGCTCTCCGACAATGACATTTACGGTTCCACGATTATTTTCCTGGTTATTAAGTGCATAGTGCTTGACACACGATGCTGCACCATTTTCCTGAACTCCTTTTACATAGCCGACAGAGAGTTTGGCATTTAAAAACGGGTCCTCACTCAGATATTCATAGGTACGTCCCCCCGTTGGAATTCTCTGAATATTGATAGCCGGGCCGAGCAGCATATCTTTGCCGCGAAGTCTTGCTTCGCGAGCCATCCCTGTACCGTATGCATAGGCAAGATCAGGGCTCCATGTTGCAGCAAGTGCCGACCCTGTCGGGAAAAAAGTAGCTTTGTCTGTTTCCCATCCAAGAGGCATCCAGCTCTTGGGTTGCATCTCCTCCCGGATACCGAATGGTCCGTCAGTATAGACCAAATCAGCAATGCCCAGTCTTTCTACACCGGCAGAGGTGAACATATATTTTGCATGTAACATATTTACCTTTTCCTCAAGTGTCATCTTACTGATGATAGTGTCAATCTGAGGATCAAACCTGAGTAAAGCTGATTTATGGATTGTCTCCCTGCTACAGCTCAATAACGCACTTGTGCAGATAATCAGGATAATTTGTCTGTAATTCATTATTAAAGTTTAATTTATTTGGGTTCTCAAAAAAATGGCATTATCCGGTATTTGGATAGTAATTCCATATATTTAAAAATAGCCACGTTTAATTCTTAGTCAGTAAATATATAATATATTTAAAATAATCTGTGTTTCCGAAAAGACAAACGAATAAAAACTTTATCAGAAACAGGAATAAAATCTAATCAATCAGCCCCTCCTGGCCGGCTACCGGGTGCCGATTTCGGGGATTAA
Source organism: uncultured Rikenellaceae bacterium (assembly GCA_964446825.1). Lineage (GTDB taxonomy): Bacteria > Bacteroidota > Bacteroidia > Bacteroidales > VadinHA17 > LD21. The sequence goes on along the minus strand of CAYUQR010000125.1, from coordinate 2,932 downwards.
AACCCACCTTGTTCATTTCTGATTACAATATGGTTGAAGAACTGTTATTGTTGTGCTGCTCCGGCCTGTGACTCATCTTTGCTTTTAACATCATCGTTTTGAATACCGCGGCGGGCTTTCTTTACCTTGGTATCCATTTTTCCGAAATTAAAACTCAGATTAAAGCGAAAGTTTTGGGCCCGATAGATATACTTATTAGTCGAAGAGAAGGTTATGTCTTTCGATTCATAGGAATATTTCTTCTGGTACCAGAAGGGATCAGTTGTCGAAAAACTTAACATCAGCTTACGTTTAAGAAGGTATTGCGACACTCCAAAACTGGTATAATAGTAGACAAAACCCTTCCCCTGCAAACTAACTCCGGTTGAAAACAATCCAATGCTGCTGCTTATGGATAGATCCTTCCAGATTGTCCAGCGTCCGCCCATGTAGCTGTTATAATTAAACCCTTCGTTGGAAATGGCATACCCGTTATTAGCTGCCATCTTTATGTATCTGCCACCTCCATTAAAAAAGATACTTAGCTTACTTGTAGGACGGTAACCGAGATACAGGCTTAATCCGTAGGATTGATCCTTGCCGATATTTTTATATGTAGAAATGGTAGCACCGTTGGGTTCTACTGATGAAATACTCTCGATGGAATTATTTATAAATGAGGCGGAAGAAGTAGCGGAGAAATTGAATTTGGGAGAAAAATAAGTATAACCGAGTTCGAATGAATGTGCTATTTCCGCTGTCAACGATGGATTTCCATATCTGATATTCATAGAATCAGTGTTGTTGACATATGGGTTCAGGTACCATATACCCGGACGGGAAAGTCGCTGGGTATAGGATAATTTTATTGTTCGTCCGGGTTTGGGCATATAGGCAAAGGTAATATATGGCACCAGATTAAAAAGCCGGTTTGTGAAATCAGTATTAACGCCTGATGTTATCGATGTCCCGTCATTCCATGTTCGTTCCAGTCGTAAGCCCGTTTTTGCGCTTAATTTCTTCCATTTAAAAACATAGCCTGCATAAGCTCCCAGGATATACTGGTTGTAATCGAGATTGTTCTCATTTTCGAGTCTCATGGTATCGTTGCGATAAGTTTCAGAGGTGCTGGTATTCTGCCGTAAGATGAACTTTAAACCAGCCTCCATCTGGTGCATAGGGGTTAAAGGATCATAATAATCTGCCTGGAAGGTTTGCTCCCGGCCTACAGCATCATTTTGAGATGATTGGAGATATGATGGAAAATTAGTAATTCCATTTACGACGGTCATATAGTTTGTAGTTGAAGGATTATTGTCAAGTTTATATGAAAATGTGAGTGATTTGTCGGGCTTTTTATAGGTCTTCTGATAGTCAATATTTCCTGAAAGTGAACCATAGCTATTTTTGCTGTTTGTCGTATTTGTATATAGGCGGGTAATTTCATTCTCGGTGTTCAAATACTGCGTTTCAGAAAAGCCATTGTTTTTGTATGAGCCCCGGTATCCCCAGAAGGACAGACTTATAAGGTTCAGTGTATCAATTTCATAACTCGCTTCTCCTGAGAATCCGTTAGATAATCCTTTATATGAATTATTGCCGTCGGAGCTTGAATAATGGTAGTCGGTGATATTAAAATATTCAGATGAACTTTCTGTTTTCGACTTGGGTTGTATAAACTGGGAGCCGTAATAACGCATTGAAAAAGTGAACTTATTTATTTTTGCAGCAAGATAAGCACTTCCATTAAAGCTTCCCCGGGCATCTATTCCGGTACTTACGCTGCCAGTCATCCCGCTGAGTGTCTTTTTGGTGGTGATGATGTTGAGAATCCCGCCTACTCCTTCGGCATCGTATTTAGACGAGGGATTGGTAATCACTTCTATGTCTTTTATCGTATTGGCCGGGAGACTTTTAAGTACATCCTTGAAGTTTGTTGACATCATCGAGGAACTTTTTCCGTTTATCAGTATTTTGAAATTAGAGTTACCGTTAATAGTAATATTATCTTCGGCATCTACCGTAACCAGGGGTATCTTGTATAGCATCTGCATTACATTGCTTGTCTGTGATTCGGGATCTGACTCCAAGCTGTATACAATCTTGTCAGGTTCCACTTTTACCAGGGGTTTCTGTGCAGTTACGGAAACTTCATCCAGTTCCACACCTGATTCCATAGTCAGTTTCCCGAGATCGGTCTTTATTTCCGTAACAATAATTGGCATACTGAATCCTTTATATCCTACAGAGGACGCCGTGAAGATGTATTTACCCGGAGCACTCAGATTCAGAGAAAAATGCCCTGATGCATCGCATGGCTGTGCTTTTTTCTCTTTGATACTATCATTTTGAATGATTACCGTAGCAAAAGGGACACCATCACCCGATAATTTTTCGACTATCTGACCCCTGACCTGATAAGTTGCGGATTTATTTTGTGCAATCAGCGATAATGAAATCGAAAGGCATAAAAGTGACAGACATAAATATTTCATAGCTGAATTATTTAAATGATTGATAATTTGAACATAAACGGGTCATTACTGAAGTACCCTTTGTAAAATGTTTAGCTATTGTTGATCAGAAATAAAACTCAATTAGGTTTCTGTTTTACATCATTATCTCAAATTTACAACGAAATATTTAGTTAAACAATAATATTTAATATTATTTGAAAATTAAATGGCAAAAGGACCAGGGCTTCCTTTGAAATTTCATTCAAAGAAAATTAAGTTTTCTAAAAATACTCCCCGACCGATTATTTAAAGCATTTGGTTGATTTTTTAAATTCAACACAAATGTTAAATATTATCTTGTTTTTGAAAGATAAGCCTGTTTGATTCCATATTTTTTTAAAAAGTATTCCATCATCCAACACTATTTGAGATAATAAAGTTTAAGACAACTAACCTAAGTTTTAGATAACTAACCTAAATTAAATATTTATTTGCCT
>CAYUQR010000124.1:0-5246 GCA_964446825.1 uncultured Rikenellaceae bacterium | reverse complement strand
CCACTGGATTGCAGGTATAATTCCTTACTTAAGTTGGATATATTAATATGGACCGGTCCACCGCTTGATGTGGCTCTCACATACCCTGCTTCCCCGGTGACACTCACCCCGCCTCCGCTGCTGCCGGCATCCACATCACCATGAATATTATTAAGATGTACACCACCACCTGAACTATGCGCATAAACGTTACCATTTGCATCATCAACAGTAATACCTCCTCCGCTGGAACTCAGGTGAACATCCCCGTTTTGGCTGGTAGCTGTTACTCCTCCACCGGATGAACCTGCCGTTGTGGTTCCCGTTATATCTTCCAGGTGTACTCCACCTCCGCTGCTCGAAAAATCATGGGTGCCTTTTACACCGGAAATATTTAATCCACCGCCGCTGGAGGACACGTTACACGACATTTCCCGGGGGACTATAATAGTCAAGGAAATGCCCGTATTCTGCCATGGATTGTTACGTAACTTCCGTTCAATATTTGCAGTAATGACAGAACCATCCTTACTGATGTCCAGATTATAAATTTCCAGAACATCATCGATCGCAGGATCTGACGGAGCTAACAGCCTTCCGTTCTTTCTTATAAATAACTGTACTACTACTTGATTCTGATCATGAATTTTTACCTGTACTCCTCCGCCGGATGATTTGGCATTCAGTGTACCGGGCTGGTTCAGATCAAAGGTCTTTACTAAGGTAGGTGTCCTGTTTTCCTGGGTAAATCCTTTGCATGAAAGCAGTGTTACCAGCATTGCAATCATGGTGTACGTTTTTACATTTGTTTGAGTTTTCATGATATAATTCTATTAGTGTTTGATTAAGCCGTTAATATGGGACATTGTTACTATTATTTTTGCGTTTGTTAATTCAAAATCACTCCTTATCGCGATAGTTTTCGGGAGAAGGATCTCCACTCTCCACACTATTCGTATCGGAGAGCTTCGACAGGATTTCTTCTCGCTGCCCTCCAGCTCTGCCAGCTCACAGTTAAAAATGCTATTGCCATGGCTAATAATCCTGCCAGTAAAAAGATCCACCATTTAAGATCGGTTTTTGCTGCAAAGTTCTGTAACCATTTATGGAGGAAGAACCATGCTACAGGTACTGCAATAGCAAATGCAATTGCAACCCATTTTATGAAATCTCTGTTTAGCATGATGATTACATCACTTATTCTCGCTCCATTTACCTTGCGAATTCCAATTTCTTTTGTCTTCCGGGTCAAGGCATATGATGAAAGGGCAAACAGCCCGATACAAGACAAAATAATTGCAATGGCTGAAAACCAGGCAATTATCTTATTTGTCTGGATATATTCTTTGTAGTATTCGTTAAGCTTGTCTATCGCAAAGAAATAGCTGACTGTAGTTTTGGGTTCTGTATTCTGCCATAGATCTTTCAACAGGTTGATAACCTTAATGCTGGCTCCTGGTTTAGTTCTGACTGAAAAAAAACTGAAGTTTGTGGGATCTTCACTATCAATGAAAAAGTGAGCCAGAGGCTGCATTTCCCCCTGAACTCCCTGATAACTGAAATCATCTACTTCCCCGATCAGTTTCCATGGATCACCTGTTTTGGAACTTTCATGAATGATCTGACCTGTAGCATCTCCAAAACCCAGTTTTTTCATCGCTGATTTGTTCAGGACCATGCAATCCTTATAAGATATCAATTGCTGGTCAAACCCTGTACCACTTAATATTTTAATGCCATAAGTTTTAAAATAATTCCGGCCTACATATGCCTTTCTTAAATGAATATCGCTTACCCCGGCTGAACCTTCAGGATAAAAATTGTTATAGTTCTGACTGTAAAGGCCAGGGATATTCTGGGAAAAGCAAACCGATTCAACATATGGACTCAACTCCAGTTCCTTTGAAACATAGCTGTACTTCTGAGATGCACTCTTCATATCAGAATATTGCCATTTGTTCAGCTCGACAACCAGGACATTTTCCTTATCAAATTTGGGATCTTTGTTGATCATAAAATGGATCTGTTTGCGGATAAGAATTGTACCTGATATCAGGATAATAGCTATGGCGAACTGAAGTATTACCAGTGAGTATCGCGATGAACCTCTTTTCCCTGAAGTTATAAGATTCCCGTGCAGTGTCTGGATCAATTTGGTCCTTGCCCAGAATATTGATGGAATCAGACCTGATGTTATACCAACTATTAACCAGATCGATATGAGTAAAAATATCAGGAATTTATATTGAGTCAGGTGAAATCTTAAATGTGTATCGAACATTTTATTGAAATAGGGAAGAATTATATGCATAATTTCAAAACCGGCAAGCAAAGCAATAAAACTGACCATTAAAGATTCTGTCATCATCTGACTGAATAAACTGTTCCCGGATGCACCGACGACTCTTTTTATGCCGATTTCTTTTGTTCTGGCAAATGAATTGGTTATGGTCAGGTTTATGAAGTTAACAACTGCAATTCCTATTATTCCAAGTGCTACTATTGTAAGAATAATTATCAGAGTCGGATTGGATTCCTCTGATGCATGGTATTTACTGAAAGGAAGAAGGTTCAGGTCAGTATTGTTTTCACCGACCGGGATGAAATTTTCTTTTACTATGTTTTGAAGCTTGTCGTGCAGACTCTTCGGATCAATACCATGTTTCAGCAGCAGGTACGTCGTTGAAAAAGTATTGTACCAGTCGTGAACATCCTTTATCCAGGGTGATATCTCAATCCCGGTTTCATATGATCCCAGAATATTAAATTTCACTGATGAGTTTTCAGGAATATCGACTACTCCGTTCACATGCAGGAATATATTCTCAAATCTGACCTGGAGCTTTTTCCCTATTGCCGGTTCATTACCAAAATATTTCTTTGCAAAATCTTTACTTATTACCACACCATACTTTTCATGGATACCGGTCAAAGGCGAACCCTCTGTAAAAGGGAACGAGAAAACTGAAAAGAAACCTGTATCGGCATATTGAACGTTTTCAGGGAAGGCAGTCTCCTTGTAACTGATCCTGTATCCGTCCCAACCGAAAATACGTGTCCCGTTTTCCACTTCAGGTATTTCTTCAAATATTTTCTGCAATACCAGGCCTTTTGTTTGCACCATTTCTCCTTCCCTGACCCTGTAAATGTCATCGAGGTGCTTGTTAAAGTGATTATATGTAAGGTCATTATACACATATAATGAAAGTATCAGAAATGAAGCAAACCCGATTCCCAACCCTAAAATGTTAATAATCAGGTATGACTTCTTTTTCAGCAATGACCGGAAGCTGGTTTTTAACGATAACAGGTTCATATTAAGTTACTTAAAATTAAACTGCCTTTTCATTTCTTTTTACCCACCCAACCTCACCAATTTGGGGGGCTAAGAAGTAAGAATATTGAACATTCGAAGTCAGAAATCAGAAGTTTAAAACAGTTCTGCATTCTTAATTCGTTTGTTCTTCATTCTTAATTCATTTTAAATTTTTTAACATACTTTCTCCCCCCCTGGGGGGAGATCCCGCTTTAGCGGGAGAGGGGGCTGTCACTCATATCTCAGAGCCTCGACCGGGTTCCTCGTTGCCGCTCTCCAGCTCTGCCAGCTCACAGTGAGAAGTGTCAGTAAAATGATCATAAGTCCTGACAGGGCAAATACCCACCAGCTCAAGCCGGTTTTGTATGCGAAGTTATTCACCCACCTGCTCATGGCATACCATGCTACCGGGTATCCAAGGATACAGGCTAGAAGAACAAGGCTTATAAAATCCCTGTTGAACATTGCAACAACCTGCTGTGTCTTTGCTCCGTTTATCTTACGAATACCTATTTCTTTAATCCTTTTTTCCGCTGCCAGACGACTGAGTGCAAAAATGCCCAACAATGACAGGAACATGGCAAGCAGGGAAAAGACTCCGGTAATCCTTGCCAGTCTTGTTTCATCACCATAGAAGCTCATATATTTTTCATCAACATTCTCAAAACTAAATGGTATACCGGGGAAGAGAGCTGTCCATTGCGATCTTATGAAATCCATAGTTTCCTTTTTTCTGTCGCGATCAGTTCTTAAAGTTACATATCCTGGATAATTATGATGCCTGCCGAACTGGTAGATCATTGGCTGGACAGGATACTGAAGCGACCTTACATTTATATCGTTAATCACACCTATGACATGCTTACGATTATCTTTCCAAATAAGTCCCACACTCTTGTTTTCCAGAGAAGTCCAACCAAGTTTCTTCCAGGCTGTCTCGTTTATAATAAGTGCATCAACATCAGTAGGGTAGTCTTTGGAAAAATAACGTCCAGTAATGATCTTTAACCCATAGGTCTCAGGGAAATTTTCATCGACATCGCATGAGAGAAGCTCTATCCCGTCGCTGAAACGCGAATCATCAGGATATATTTTGAAATTGTTTCTGAATCCGAAGCCCGGTACAAACTCAGTGATCGTTGGTTTTCCATAGCCATACTGAGATTGGTATTTCTCAAGCTCATTTACAAACAGAGTGGTGTTATTCATCCTCTCATTGCCGGTGTTGCCGATTGAACCCACAGGAATTGTGACCAGATTTTCCCTGTTAAAACCGGTTTTGTGATTTTTCATAAAGCCTATCTGCTTGATAATAAAGATCTGAGCGATTACAAGTATTATAGTAAGTGCGAACTGCAGAATAACAAAACTCTTCTGAAAAGTCAGTTTGTTCTTTGCAGTGTTTGTATTGTGCAACAAAACCTTCACTGGTGATGGTTTTGATAATAAAACAGATGGATATAACCCTGAAATCAGTATTGTAAGCAGACCAAATCCGGCTATCCCATAATACAATACCTGATCAGAGAGATTTACTGATATATCTTTTTGAATCAGGTTATTAAAAAGAGGCAACAGCAGGTAAACACCGAGAAAAGATATCAGAAGACTAATTATTACCAGAAATGAAATCTCAGCAAAGAAGTCACTAATAAGAGCTATTGGTGAAGCGCCACTAACTTTCTTTATTACAGTCTCGACATTTCTTTTTGATGCATTTGCTATTGAGATATTCATGAAATTCAGGCAGGCAATTACAAGAATTCCAAGGGCAATGGCAGATAGTATCCATAAGTAAATCGGATTAATACCCGGTATCATATCGTTTTCCAATACAGGATTAAGGTGGCTGCCTTTAAAGGGAGTAACAAGAAATTTATTCCTGCCTTTCATGAAATCAGGATAATATTGTCCCTCAATTCCTGTCAGTTTCTGTTCAAAATCTCCGGGT
>CAYUQR010000123.1:0-5261 GCA_964446825.1 uncultured Rikenellaceae bacterium | reverse complement strand
ACAGGAATAGCAATAATCTTCAATTCCTGTGTGGGTGGTTTTATTGCATCGGAACCAGCCTATGTTGAGTATGCAAGACCACAAAGACAGTATGATAACCAAATCTGGATAACCGGTGACTGGGGTTGGAACAACCAAACCCACGTCTATGTGCAAAAAACAGGTTACTGGACGAGTCCAAGACGGGGACAGTCATATGTACAAGGGTCCTGGAAGACAACTCAGCATGGTAAATCATGGAGGAAGGGTCATTGGCAGAAAGACAGTCGTAAGAATAATAACCATAAGAATGGCAAACGTCAAAATGGTAATGGTAACCGGTAATTGAATTGAAAATCCAAAATTAATACATAAACACGACTATAGATTTATACTATTATGGATGAAGAGTCGTTACGGTATTAAAATATTGAGTATATTGAATGAAGCCAGACTCCGCCCAGGACTCTGGTTTTTATTGCTCTGCCGGTTATAGCATGCACTGCTTTTTTTCTAAGGTTTATTTATAATAGAACAATAACACTATATTAATACTTATAAACATCTGATAATTAGCAGGGAGTTCTTTTTATAAGAAACAAGTTGAATGCCATTTAAGATTTAAGAAAAGATGTGAATAATGTAACATTTTAGCAGAATTTTATAACATTTTCGAACTGAATATCACGATTTTTATATCAGTAAAGCAACAAGAATAAACCATGTAAAAATATTTATATAATGCGTACAGAAACAAAATTTACTGCCGTAACAAATTTGAGAAAATATTTACTTGTTCTTTCTTTCGGGTTTCTCAGTCTGGGGATGTTATCAAATGCTCCGCTTGCATCCAAACAACAAATAAGAATGTTTAAAAATTCCAAAACATGCGTTGTGTTTGAAGATGGAGTATCATTTTATAATGCATATATTAGAGACGCTGTACAGAAATACTGGAAATCTACCAGCTATGAGTTTATTGACCAGAATGAGTTTGAAAAGCGCAAGACCGACTCAAAGTATTCTTTTATTGTCCTTATTGAAGAAGCTTATGATAAGGATCCGGGCGGTGTAAGCTACAATTATATTAACCTGATTTTAGGGGATGCATCGGGTAATATAGCCAGGATGCCAGAATTTTGCAGCATACCTCTCTCATATTCAGGCGATAATGGAATTGATTATGAATATGTTATACCTTCAATTGTAAAATTCATGCAGATACATGTAAAAAATCTTGAGAAAGATCGTTTCCCCATTTCATTAAATGGATTGAAATACTACAACAAAAAAGGTTTAAACGGCAAGGTTTTATTATTGAATAAAGATAAAATGGCTTCAGATGCTGATTTCCCTGAAAAAATAAAAACAGTATACCCAAATGTCGTTAAACTGATGACCACAGAGGAAATACAGAAAGAGCTCTCCACTGGTTCGCCTGATAATTTATTTCATTTTCATGTAGGTCCGCCTCAGGATGCAGGAGCAGGAAAATGTTTTGAGATGATATTTGATATTGAAGGTAATCTGTATTATTATAATTCCCGGAAGATCACCAATGATGACCCTGATGGTTTTAATATTGAAGATTTTAAAAACATCATGACAGGTTTTGTTGAAAAAGAAAATGCAGATGATCTGCCTGTCATAAGCTGAATTGGAGGCTGGATTGAGCAGGAGAACCGGGTAGAGCAGGCTCGCGAACTTGCAAAAAACGACATTCATGAATCATTGATAATCACTTTATCAGAATATTAGCTATCTTAGGTATTTTATAGAGCGAATACAATATTTAAAATAAATATATAGGTGACCCCAGCCAAGATCAAATCGGCAGTATCTATAAAAGAAAAATCTTCTGATCAGGATAACAGTTTGTTCCCAATAGTTGGCATTGGTGCTTCAGCAGGCGGTCTGGAGGCAATTGAACAATTCCTGGTAAATGTGCCTGAAAAAAGTGGTATGGCATATATTGTAGTTCAACATCTCGATCCTAACCACAAAGGAATGCTTCCTGAGTTACTTCAGCGGATTTCCAAAATGCAGGTTTCCCAGGTAAAAGACCATACTGTTGTCAGGCCAAATTGCATTTACGTAATTCCACCAAATAAAACAATGTCAATATTAAAAGGGGTGCTTAATCTGCATAAACCTGTAGAGGCCAGAGGACAGCGTCTCCCGATTGATTTTTTCTTATCCTCCCTTGCAGAAGACCGTAAGAAACTTGCTGTAGGTATTATTCTTTCGGGTATGGGTTCAGATGGCAGTTTAGGAGTACGGGTGATAAAAGAAAAAGACGGGATAGTCATGGTCCAGGAACCCGGAAGTGCAAAATTCGACAGCATGCCTTGCAATGCAATCGATTCTGTTGCTGTCGATATTGTAGCTCCGCCAAATGAATTGCCACAAAGGCTCATCGCATTCCTGAAACATATTCCTGTCCTGAAAGCTGACCCGGAGGTTGAGATGAAGGACAAGAGCTCAATGGAAAAGATTGTCAATCTGCTACGTATTCATACCGGTAATAATTTTGAATTATATAAAAAGAATGCGATTTATCGTCGTATTGAACGACGCATGAAAATACATCAAATAGACAAGATAGCCTCATATGTACTGTTTTTGAATGAAAATCCAAAGGAAATTGATATACTGTTCAGGGAATTACTGATCGGGGTAACTAATTTTTTCCGGGATGCAGCAGTCTGGGACAATTTAAAAGAAACCATTTTACCGGAATTACTTTCAAAGATGGAACCTGGCTCAATATTAAGAGCCTGGGTCCCGGGTTGTTCAACAGGTGAAGAAGTGTATTCCTTAGCCATCGTATTTAGAGAAGCTCTTGAAAAAATCAATCCTAACGTGGGATTTTCATTACAGATATTTGCAACTGACCTCGATAATGAAGCAATAGAAATTGCAAGAAAAGGAATCTTCCCTGCAAGTATTGAAGAAAATGTTTCGGCTGAGCGTCTGAAACACTTTTTTCTGAAGACTGATGACGGGTATCTCATTAATACGGATATAAGGGAGAAGGTTGTGTTTGCACAACATAATATAATTATGCATCCTCCTTTTACAAAGATAGACATCCTTTCGTGCCGTAACCTGCTCATTTATATGGAGCCGGAACTCCAAAAGAAGATGATCGGGCTGTTTTACTATAGCCTGAATCCAGAGGGTATTATAATATTAGGAAGCTCTGAGACCCTGGGAACTCAAAATCATCTTTTTAACTCTATCGATTTAAAATGGAAAATATTTAAACGTGCAGATGCTCTTCTGGAACCTGATTTAATTGATTTCCCAACTATATTTTCCAGATCAAAAACAGTCGGTACTGCAAAAGAGAGCCTTTCCTTATCAACCCAGAATATACAGGTCCAGGCCAATGATTTTTTATTACAGCATTATGCTCCTGCCGGAGTCCTTGTAAATGTAGAAGGTGATATTATATATGTCAGCGGGCATACAGGGAAGTATCTCGAACCAGCTGTAGGTAAGGCAAATATGAATATCTTTGCAATGCTTCGCGAAGGATTGCGCAATGAGTTTTCTATTGCATTCCGAAAAGCAGTATTGAAAAAAGAGTTGGTGGTTTTGCATAATATCAAAGTTGGTACAAATGGAGGTACACATTTAATAAATGTCAGCATCCAATGGATTGACAAACCTGAACCTCTGAAGGGTAAAGTAATGGTTATCTTCAAGGATGTACAGGATATTTCAGATTCGAAGCTTGCTGCCCGAAAAGAAAATAAGACATTAGATAGCATCAGGCTGATGGAGCTTGAGAAAGAGTTAAAATATGCCCGTGAAAAGATCCAGGATACACTTGAAGCCATGCAGTCATCGCAGGAAGAATTGAGGTTCACAAATGAGGAACTGCAGTCAACTAACGAAGAACTGCAATCGACTAATGAGGAACTTATGAGTTCAAAAGAGGAGATGCAAAGTATGAATGAAGAGCTTCAGACCCTAAATGCAGAACTTCAGTCGAAAGTTGATGACTTTACAAAGGTGAATAATGATATGATAAACCTTCTCAACAGTACCGATATTGCTACCCTGTTTCTCGATAAAGAAATGAACATTCGCCGGTTTACATCTCATGCGGTCGAAATATTCAAACTAATTAAAAGCGACATTGGGCGACCTTTTACCGACCTGGTTTCTGACCTTATATATCCTGATTTACGTGATGACGTTGCAAAAGTTCTTAAAACACTCCGCTATATAGAAAAACAGATCCCCACAGTAGACGGCAGGTGGTTTTCAATTCGTATTATGCCTTACCGTACTCTGGAGGATAAAATAGATGGGGTTGTCATTACTTTTTTTAACATATCTGATCTTAAAGAGGTTGAGATTAAGCTGCATGAAACAGAACAGATGAACCGCCTGCTCATGAATACTACCTCTGAAATTATTGTAAAACTGTCGCCTGACTGGAAAATGATGGAGGTCAATCCGGCAGGAGAAAAATATTTCGGCAAAAAACTAGAAGAAATGATAAACAAAAATTATATTCACATGTTCGTTCCTGAATCGTTGAGGGAAAAAACAAAAAAAAGACTGAATAAAATATTATATGATTCCCAGGATACTAGTTTCAAAATGCAGTTGAGAACAGCAGGTGATATACTAATTGAAGATGAATGGTCTGTAATGGTCCTTTTGAATAATTTTAAAGTGGCAAACGGGATAATATTATCAATAAGAAAATAGAAACACCATGAATAAAGAAAAACGAAATTTCACTGATGAACAGAGACTTCGAAGAAATGCGGAAGAGCTCCTGAAAAAGAAAAATGATAAGACTAACAAGTTAGTCATTGAAACTGATCCTATTAAGTTGCTTCATGAACTCCAGGTTCACCAGATAGAATTGGAAATGCAAAATGAAGAGCTGATCCAGGCAAACGCAACAGCAGAAACTGCTCTTAAAAAATACACCATGCTATACGATTTTGCACCGATGGGTTATTTCTACCTCAATCCCGATGCGATTATCATTGAGCTGAACTTTACCGGTGCCGAAATACTTGGCGATAAACGATTTAGCCTTGTAAATACCAGCTTTAAACTTTTTGTCACAGAAGATTCACGAAATGTTTTTGACAAATTTTTCAGTAAAATCTATACTAAAAAGGGTAAAGAATCATGCGAGGTAAAGCTTGGTTATGACAGTGCCCCATTATGTACAGTTTATATGGAAGGCGTGGTTACCGGAGATGACAGGAATTGCCTTCTTTCAGTAGTTGATATATCAGGTTTCAGAA
>CAYUQR010000122.1:0-5273 GCA_964446825.1 uncultured Rikenellaceae bacterium | reverse complement strand
ACCGTCTTCAGCAACGACCTTTATATTAACAGGATTCGTAAAATCGATTGAATTTAGGCCAGAGAACAATTCCTTTGAATCAAGCATTGCCCGGGCATTCGGTGATAGTGAAAATATAGCATTAAGACTTTCTCGTTCAATCCATTCGGGCATTTCAACGTATACTGTTGCATCATTTGAATTAATCTCTGACCTGATTTGACCAGTTAAGCTGAATGAGGTTATTTCAGACAGGGATGATCCGACTGACGAATAATAGATGGGATGCATAAGAATTATCACTCTGTCACCAGGCAATAGAGTGTTTAAATCAAGCATATTTATATTCCATCGTATACCGTTAATAATTGAAGCATCTGAATAATACTTATTATTATTTAGAAAATATGCTTCGTAATCCAAGCCAAATTCATTTAAACGGCCGTGTTTTATTTTTACCCATTGATCTCCTACCAGGGCACTATCGTTATTTATAAACTGCCCAATTGTTGGGTTTTTACACTCCTCGAAGAAGTAGAAATTAAGATAATTATAAACATAGCAATAACTCGAACCGTGAGAAGCAGTTCCTTTTATTTTCAAGCCTTCTCCCCTTAACCAGTCAAGTTCCTGATGTAAAAATATTACCGGATCAATTTTATAAACAAGTTGAAGCGTTACCAAATCATTGTGCCAGCCAATCTCGTGATGGTAATCATTTTGCATAATCTTTAGGGTAGGAATAATTGATGTATTATGAACTGCCATATTGTTAGAATTCGCCAAATAATAGCTTGCTGTATGCAAAATATAGTAGCTGGATCTAACACCAAAATTATTCTCAACTGTTGAAAGATTATAGGCAATATTCAAATCAAGATCAACATCATGTCTTAAGCCAATAATAATTTTATTTGGATTAATTGTCTCATTATACTTATCTAGTGGGACTATAATATATTTACTGGTATCACTTATTTTTAAAAGGAATTCAACATAATTTTTATATGTAAAATTAGGATCGCCTTTATTTACGTCAGCAATGAATTTATCATTAATTATATCGGGTTGCTGAAGGTAATATAATCGCTTAGAAATTATAGTATCCTGTTTTTCGTCATTAATATTCTGAGAATGTTGACCAAAAACTGCAGAAATGCTTCCTGACGAAAAAAAGAATATCAATGCAAAAGATATGTACATACCATTTTTTAACACTGATGCTCTTTTCTTTTGCTTCAAATATAATAACAATCTCAGGATAATCCTTTATTACATTGTCTGTGTTATGCTCTGGTATTATTTTCAACGGTTTCCTGACTCAAAATATTGACAGAATTGTTGTATTAAACATATCATAAATTCAAAAATTATGGATAAAAATGCTATCTATCAACAGATAGTAAGTATAAATCGTATGACTTAACCAGGTATTTTAAGCTGACAAAAGATTTAATAATCAAATTATCGAGTAAAACTTACAACACTGAAGGTAAACCTGATTGGTCGAATATTCTGCCCTATTATGATGATAATAGGCGATATAGCTTACGAATGGGGAACATCCAAAGGAGTTTACAATTTGAAAAAAGACGGACCGGATATTTTTGAAAACTCACAAACTTAATTATCAGTTTGTATTAAAGTGCTGCTGTACATCTACTTTCTTCAATATTAAGATCTTGAATTATCAACCGACGAGAAAGAGTCCGGCAAAAAGAAAAACAACATTTTCAGTTAAAATTTGTTAGAAAGATAAATTAAAACAATTATTATGAAAAAACAGATCTGTTTAATCTTAATCTATATGTTAGCATCCATTGCTATGTACGGACAAAAAACCCTTTCAATAGGTGACAAGACTCCCCTTTTCAAAGCCACCGCAGATGACGGTTCGACCTGGGATATCAGTAAATTTCTTGGTAAAGATTACATTATTATTTACTTTTTCCCCGGTGCAATGACCAGCGGATGTACCAAGCAGGCGTGTTCCTACCGCGATCACCAGGAAAATCTTACATCAGCTGATGCAATAGTCGTTGGCATCAGTGGTGATAAAATTAAGAACCTTAAACTATTCAAACAGGCAGACAATCTGAACTTTCCGCTTTTATCGGATGAAAAGGGCAGGATCGCAAAAAGCTTCGGAGTGCCTGTTGGTGATGGTGCATCTTTTAAACGTACTGTCGGAGGCATCGAACATGAACTTATTCGTGATATAACTATAAAAAGGTGGACTTTTATTGTAGGAAAAGACGGGAAGATCATTTACAAAAATGAGGCTGTAAACCCTGAAAAGGACTCCGAAGAGGTTCTGAATTTCCTAAGTATGCAGAAATGATTCTGCATGAATACTCTTATGGATTAGTACGTTTAGTCGGCCTACCCTTCCTATGGCAGTCAGTACATGCAACAAAATGAATGTTATTCGGGCTTGACTGATCTTTATAGGAGGTATTCATCTTCTCCACATCCAGCTTGCAGTTGGAAATAGCAGGGTGGCAATTCTTACAGGAAGCTATGGCTGAGTTGGAATGTGGATCATGGCATGCAAGGCAGCTTATCCCTTCATGAACTCCCCTGGGGGTACGATCATCAGAGGTGCCCGCCATATGGAATGCATTGGGTGAATGACATTGAATGCATAATCGCTGATCAGGATCCTCGGAAATTTTAACAGGCACTGATCTATAATTAATCTCCGGAGAAGAAAGCGATAAAACAGGAAAATAACTTTTGCTACGCCTGTACCAGAATGAGGTAAGCGTTTGCTTTACCCTTGAATAATGGAGTGAAGCAGGCTTTTCAAGATCCTGCCTTTTGCCGGGATTTCCTGACTGATGTATCTGGTGGCACGCAAAACAGGGAATTGAAGGGCGATCGGCGAGACTTGTATCTTTCAATTTCCATTGACCGGCAGAATCAATATGCTCAACAATATCGGCAACTGTACCCTTGTCATAAAACATGCCATGGCAACGGAGGCAATCATCATAAATGGTTTCTGCTTTATTATGAATTGTATTCAGAAAAACCTCGGAGTAGTTAATCGCATGGCCACCTGAATTCCATTTGGCAAACTCAGCCTGATGACAGCCGATGCATCCTTGCATCACCCCAAGAAGCTGATCTTCGGAAATTCTTATATCTTCCGGTCTGGTTTTACTGTTATGGTGAAAAACCATACTCCCCTTTTCTTTCAGACTATGTATACCTTCGCTCAGGGCAGTACCATGACATTCTTTGCAGGTAATGTTCCTGTGGGTGGATTTACCCCAAATGTCCACTGTATTTGATATTTCATGACAGCTTGCACAGGTTCTTTCCGGCGAAGCTGCATTCCAGCCGGCGTATAAAGCAAGAGATGCCACAACTAACAGGAAAAAAACTGAACTAATAATTATTATCTTTTTCATAAGGCCGGGTATTCTTTTAAATTCAAAATCGAGAGGTAGCTAATAGTTGTGCTACTTCATCTTTGTCCCTTTCCAATTCTTTACAATATGGTCTCCAACCCAATAACCCAGAGCCAGTATGGTAAGTGCAGGGTTATAACCACCATTATTAACATGAAGACTGCCATCGGCAATGAAAATATTATCTATTTCATGCAACTGTCCATATTTATTAGTCACTGAGGTTTTAGGATCATTCCCCATGCGACAGGTTCCGGCCTGATGCTGACTGGGTGTACTTTCCTTACCGGGAACTGACTGCCATGTATGAGTCGCCCCTGCTTCCTTAAGCCAATTTTCGGCCTTATCGGCAAGGAAATGTGCTACTTTAATATCATTGTCATGCCTGAGACCGCTTATCCGGGCCACAGGGATCCCCCAGAAATCTCTGACAACTGGATCTACCTCGACCCTCTTGTCAAATACCGGCATTTCCTGCACTGGTCCGTGTATGGCGATATGTCTTCTGAAGTAATGCTTCTGGAAATCTTTATGGTCCTTTCCCCACATCCTGCTGCCCCGAGGGCGTATTGAGGCGAACTGATATGGCATTCGTATAAATTCATTGCACAACACTCCACCACCGATAATATCAGGAAAGCGATGATTGAAGTCGTTTATTGCGATACAGGCACCCGGACCAACATCATCATACACCTCATCCTCGAAAAGGCCGTATGCTCCAGTATAGGCATGATCCTGGATATTCCTGCCTACCCAGCCATTATTATTTCCTGCTCCATCCGGGAATAACTTTGATTTGGAATTTAAAAGAAGTCTTGCAGTTTCACTGGCGGAAGCTGACACAACTACAAGGTCCGAAGTCTGTTCCCTCAATTTGTTATCTGCATCAAAATACCTGATGCCTTTAGCTTTGCCCCTGTCGTCGACTATGATTTCACTAACCATGCAGTTTATCCTGAGTTCACAATTTCCGGTTTTCAGTGCAACAGGAATTACTGTATTTTGTGTGCCTGCCTTGGCGTCTACGGGACAGGCATAACCTACACATGTCCTCATGCGTATGCAGGCAGGACGTCCAAGATAAGGCACTGAATTTCTAAGCATGGGTATTGGAAATGGATGTAAACCCAGTCTTCTTGCTGCCTTTTCAAGAATAATTCCTTCCCTGTTATATGAAAAGCCAGGCATTGGATAAGGATTCTTTCTTGGCGGCACGAATGGATCGTTTGTCGGGTCACCGGCCACACCCAGTTCATATTCAGCTTTCTCATAATAAGGTTCCAGCTCATCATAGCTCAAAGGCCAGTCATCGAGAGTACTTCCCGGTACAGCACCATATTTGGTTTTAAGATGAAAGTCTACAGGTTGGTACCTCCAGGCCATTGCCCCGTAACATACTGTTCCACTGCCTACACATGCCGCATTATTTCCGTAGCTCCAGTCGTTCGGAAAGACTTTTCGCCATCCGTTCTTACCATCCGGAGCCATTCTCCAGTTGCGCTCATTATCCGGACCATAACCGCATTTCAGGGGGAAAGTCCGCTGAGAAGTCAGTTCATCATCCCCATGCTCGTCGAAGGTATGCCATCTCCCCCGCTCAATGAGCACCACGGAGAGACCTCCTTCAGCGAGTTCCCTGGCCACCACACCGCCACCCGCACCTGCACCGATCACTACGGCATTAACATGTCTATTTGCCATATTGAGGAGATTTAGCATTATATACACGCCAGCTTAAATGATTGTACCTGTTTTGTCCGATCACATTCGGATAATCAAGTCCTATCATACGATAGCTGACATAGTCACGGTTCCCTCCATGAGCAGGACTGCCATAATAGCCCTGCAAAGAATGCTGCCTGACCATATCGAAGA
>CAYUQR010000121.1:0-5351 GCA_964446825.1 uncultured Rikenellaceae bacterium | reverse complement strand
TCCGAATATAAATATGACCTCCCGGCTGAAAGGATTGCTCAATATCCTGTAAATAAACGAGATCTGTCGAAGTTGCTTATTTGCAGAGGAGAAATAATAACAAGCGATATTTTTAAAAATATTGCTGATAATATACCGGCAGGTTCACTGGTAGTGTTCAATAATACAAAGGTAATACGTGCGCGCATTCTTCTCCGGAAAAATACAGGCGCAGGAATAGAAGTTCTTTGCCTGGAACCCCTTTTACCTTTTGATTATGAGTTAGCATTCGGGTCAAAAGAACCTGTTGAATGGAAATGCATGATAGGGAACCTGAAAAAGTGGAAAAACGGAATATTAAATACACCTTTTATATATAAAAGCCGAAAATACATCCTGAATGCAGAAAAAATTAAACCCGAGGGTGATGCATGGAGGGTAAGGTTCAGATGGGATTGCGACTCGATAAGTTTTAGCGAAGTCATAGAAGCTATTGGTCACGTACCGCTACCTCCTTATATCAACAGAGAAGATGAAGCAGAAGACGGTAAAAGATACCAGACAGTTTATTCCAGAATCAAAGGATCAGTAGCAGCGCCAACTGCCGGACTGCATTTCACGGAGAATGTACTTGGCACTCTTGATAAAAAGGGAATTAAATCTGCAGAGGTAACACTTCATGTCGGAGCAGGTACCTTTCAACCAGTGAAATCAAAATATATTTCAGGTCATGAGATGCATTGTGAACATTTTTTTGTTCCTGTGAAGACAATTATACTGTTGCTGGAGAACCAGGGGAAAATCGTAGCGGTGGGTACAACATCTGTAAGGACCCTTGAAAGTCTCTTCTGGCTGGGAGTTAAGCTGCTGAGCAATAAGATCGGAAACGAAACCTCATTGTTTCTCGGACAGTGGGAAGCATATGAATTAAATGGTTCAATATCAGTGAAGGAATCATTATTGGCGTTGCTTGACTTTCTTAAAAAGAAAAACCTTGATTATTTGCCGGCGGCTACGAGTATGATTATAATACCGGGATACAGATTCAGGATCATTGATGGACTGATAACAAATTTCCATCAGCCCGGAAGTACACTGCTCCTGCTCGTATCAGCCTTTATCGGAAAAACATGGAAAAAGGTTTATGAATATGCAATGGAAAATGATTTCAGATTTTTAAGTTATGGAGACAGTTCACTTTTATTAAGGGAATAACTAACTTTTTATTAACTTACATACATATAACGAGATTTTTAGTTTAATTTTGATAATAAATTGATTTTTTGTTTATTTGGAACCAAAACTTTTTCTTATGAACGAAAACAGGATAATGCGGCAGGTCACAGCGATTTTCTCAATATTTTTAGTGGTATTGTATCTTGGCGCCGGGATTTTTTTTGTATTTTATTCGGACAGGAGTTATCTGGACAAGCCTGTTCGCGTCATTGCTGGGATATCATTTATCTTTTACGGTTTATACCGGGCGTACAGAACATATGTTAATATTGTAGAGGTTTTCTTCACCAGGAATAATAATAATCAAGAATAATAATAAAGAGTGAATCACTTCTTTTCGTATGACTGTTCAGAAAATATTATTCATTAATCAAATCAGCCTTGGCACGCACTTTGCAGTGAATATTTATAAAGAATAATTAAACCTTGATAAAATTTTATAAATATGAACGGAGTATCAGTTATTCAAAAATTTATTATTATTGCGGGCCGGAATAAGAATTTTATAATCTTTAATCCAGTGAACAAAACTCGCGGAAATAGACTTTTTACAATTCTTCTGTATCCTTTGATGGGATTGCTGCTTTTTATGGTATCATGTAATGGAGGCGGAAAGTCTGCATTAACTGAAACAGCAACCAGGGGCAATATTAAAATTATTGCTGATGAATCTTTTCAACCTTTAATTGAGACAGAAGTTTATACGTTTACCCATTTATATACAAATGCAAAAATTAAAGCAGAGTATAAACCGGAATTTGATGTTATAAACGATTTCATGAATGATTCTGTTAAAGTTATCGTCACCAGCAAGAAACTTTCTGATGCCCAGATACAGTATCTTCGTGATACCCTGGTTATTGCCCGTACAACAACTTTTGCATATGATGCTCTGGCACTTGTCACAAACAGGGAGAACAAGGATTCACTCATGAAATATAATTCAGTTAAGGATATTTTTCTTGGGAAAATAAAAAAATGGAAAGAGATTAACCCAAAATCAAAGCTTGGTGATATCCGGGTTATTTTTGACAATACTAAATCGGGAAATATCAGATATTTTAAAGAGTTGTTCGGAATTAATGATTCATTAGGTGCAAATTTCTATGCTGTAAACAATAATGCCGATGTTATCAATTTTGTCTCCAGGAACCCTGATGCCATTGGCATTATAAGTGTAAACTGGATTAGTGACAAGCATGATTCCCTAACTAGGAACTTTAGCAGAAAGATAAATGTTGTTGCTGTTTCACAGCAATTTATGAATGATGGATCCTACTATCGTCCGCAGCAGGGATTTATATATAATAAATCATACCCTTTTGTAAGGGAGGTATATCTTATATCAAGAGAAACATTTGTCGGACTTGGATCTGGTTTTATTAACTGGGCCTGTGGAGAACAGGGACAGAGGATCGTTCTTAAGTCGGGTCTTGTTCCGGCTACAATGCCAATCAGGCTGGTGCAGATCAGGAATTAGGAATCAGGAATCAGGAATTAGGAATTAGGAAATAATAATTTTATATTAGTGATCAGAAATCAGAAATTTGGAATTTGGATTTAGAATAAAGATATTTGGGGAGAGGAATTTAAACTTTAAATTACATCAAATAAGGATAACTATGAAACGTTTAGCTTTTGGACCAGTTGTCATGCTGGCAGTTTTATTGACAGTTTTTGCATTTAAACTTAAAGCTCAGGATCAGAATGAAGCCACGCTTCTGACAAGGAGTGAACAGTACGACAAAGCAAATGCTATGTTCAAGGAGTTGATACAGAAAGATCCGTCAAATGGTGATAATTACTTCTATCTTGGAGAGAATTACCTGGCGGATTATTATTCTGACACCATCTCCAACTCACTGACAGTTACTGCCAAAGAAGCTAAGGCTATATACCAGAAAGGAGTTGAGGCAAGTCCCAATGACCCGCTTAACTATATTGGTCTGGCTAAAGTTGCTTTCCTGACAGACGACGATAAAACAGCAGACGAGATGCGCACCAAAGCAAAAAGTTTCCTGTTGCCTTACAGGAATATTAAGAAAATTAATCCTCCTGCGCCAAGATATGCCTTAATCCTCGCAAAAATAGCTGAGTCATATATCAAAGATGACAAGGTGGATACATCGCTTGCATTGCCGTATATTAGAGAAGCAATAAAAATTAACAGTAGTAACAGGGATGTAAATCTTATAGCCGGGGATATTTATATACTTGTAAATGAGGGATCTAAAGCAATTTATTATTACAACCAGGCTCAGTTTGCTGATCCTCAATCACCTACAACTAATATGAAGATCGGATCCATATATGTAAAGGGACGTGCACTTCAGGCAGCAATACCCTATTTTGAACAGGCTATCGAACTAAATGCAAACTACGCCCCTGCCTACCGCGAACTCGGTCAATTATACCTGCTTGCCCAGAGGTTCGATCAGGCGAGAGATTATTTCAAAAAATATCTGGAACTTACAGCAGGTAATATTCCGGCAAAAATAAGGTACGTAAACGCATTGTTCTATGCAAAAGATTATGACGGAGTTATAAAGAATGTACAGGATATTTTTGCTGTTGATAAATCCAGAACATATTTGAACAGGATTGCAGGGTATTCATATTATGAAAAAGATCCACCCGATTATGATAAAGCCCTGTCGTATATGGAGACGCTCTTTAAAACTGTCGCTTCCGAAAGAATAATTCCCAAGGATTATCATTACATGGCCAGGATACTTCTTAAAAAGAACCAGGATTATCCAAAACAGGTGGACGATCTTAACAATCTCAAACAGCAACTTACTAAACTGCAATCAAAATATTCAGTGGCTTCCGCTGCTGAGAAGGCTAAAATCAAGACAAATATAACCGGATTGAACACTCAGATCGATAGTCTTCAGCAAGTAGTTACAAAAGCTGATGCTGAGATTGACAGGGCATTTGTCGAATACTCTAAGGTTCTGAGTTTCAAACCTGACGACCATAATCTCCTTAATGAAATTGCCACTAATTATTATAATTACAGGAGATATGACGGAGCAGCAAAAACATGGACAAAAATGCTTGACCCGGCAAAAGATAATACTGAAGATCTGATGCGTATCGGAAAGACTTATTACATTGCAAACGAATTTAAAACTGCAGATTCAGTATTCACTTCAATTACCAAAAAATCACCTGATTACATTCCTGCTTATCTGTGGATTGCAAGAACATATTCAAAAATGGACCCTGACACAAAATTAGGGCTTGCAAAACCCAAATTTGAAAAGGTTATCAAGGTTGCCATGTCAGATTCTCTTAAATATGATCCTGAAATGATGGAGGCATGCCAGTACCTGGGCTATTACTACATGATGAACCAGAATTTTAGCGAAGCAAAGGATTATTATACCAGAATGATCAATATTGATCCGGGTAACAACGAGAATAAGATAAAAGGTTATGCTGGAATCGGATCGATTGAACTCAGGTCCACTTCCACTGAAAAAACAAATGAAGGAAGACTTCCCTACCTTGCAAGAGCAGCAGATGCTTATAATAAAATCCTTGCAATTGATCCGACGAATTCATCTGCAAAAAGTCAGTTGAACTATATTAAGGAATTCGAAGCACAGATTAAGAAAGGTATAAATCCGAATGAAATTAAAGGTGTTGTAAAAAATTCTGCCGGACAACCTATTGCATATGCTTCTATCAGAGTAAAAGACACTGCTGCTGAAAACCTTACAAATGGTAAGGGTGAATATAAGTTTGAGATACCTGGAGGTTCTGAAGTCCTGATCATCAGTGCGAGAGGCTACAAATCTGTTGAGATCCCGATAACAAAATCAAGGGTTTATAATGTCACCCTGGAACAATAAAAGTTAAATTAATAATATAATTATGTTGAAAACAATTTCAGAAATAGGGTATTATATTAACTTAAGGGTCTTAAATAAAGAGAATTATTCTAAACTGGATTAAAAAATTAATATTATTCATTGCTATTTTGGAAAAAAACAATTCATAATATATATTTGCAAATCGTAATAAATTTAAACCTAAACAAATCGATAGAAAATGAGTAAACAAGGAAGTTCGTTCAAAGATGTGTTGCAGAATGTTTTTGCAACAAGTGCTATTTTAATAGCTTTTAT
>CAYUQR010000120.1:4000-5509 GCA_964446825.1 uncultured Rikenellaceae bacterium | reverse complement strand
CTTTCATCCTCTGGTAATGCGATCCGTTCCAGTAAATACGATTACATTGACGGCACTTTTTGAATTTGCGGTAATACTGCCTGGTTTTAGGTAATAAACGGTTCAGAATTTCTTTTTTTGAAACATCCTCCAGCAGTCCGTTGCATTCCATGCAACGTGTAAAAAGAGCTGTCTTTTTCTTTAAATCAAAACGCAGGAGTACATCTTTCAATTGCTCATCGGGATATACCGATCTTATCCAGTAGCCATGGGTCACTTTTTTATTCTTGAGCAATTCTTTATCCCTTGTAAGGATAACTCTTTTATCCGATAATGAGATATTTATGATATCCCTGTCGTCAGAGTCTGTGCTGTAATAAGTATCAAAGCCGCACAATCGCAGGTACCTGGCAAGTTTTCCCATGTGAACATCGGCGACAAACTTCACATCGCGCAAAGGTTTTTCCCTCAGATGTGAAACAGAAGCGATGTCAAAGCTCTCAAAAACAGGATAAACGGAGACGGAATCTTCATTCTTAAGAATGTAAGAAAAATCTACCGGCAGACTATTCACAAGTATCAGGTCTACTTCAACATGTGGTACTCCCATTGCCTCTATGGCATCTTTAACTGAAGGATTGCCGTTAAATACATACGGAAAAAGCTTCTTTTGCTTCTCTGAAGGCAGAAAATCGTTCAGTTCCTCATAAAACCTGAAATAAGCTAGGCTCATAACCATTTTGCATATGCCCGGAAAAGTCTCCGCATTTTTTGAATATTCTTATATTGTATTGTAAATATATGAAAAGCACCAGACACATGCATTTAAATACTTACGCCATACTTTTACTATTAAAGCCAGAATCAGGATAAATAAAAAGTCCATATCAAGACATATCGGTTTCATAAAATCAGTACTTTTAGATCCTGGTGATGGAGTTCGCCTTAAACCGCCTGAAGAGCTGATAACTCCTGCTAATGTAGAAAAACGGGGTTATCTATGAAAAACAAGAATCTGAACAAATTGCCAATCTTCCGGATTATTTTGTTGTTCATATCACTTTCAAAAATCTGAAATCAATGAAACAGGGTAGAATTATATTATCCGATAACCACAAAAGATCCCTGTCATCAACATTAATAATAGTTGAACAACTGCTGGTAGATCTTAAGGACCTTATGGTCAATTCAAACCAGGCATGCTGTTATGAATTAGAAAAGGATATAAATGATTCAACAATTGAACAGAATCTTAAAATAATTGAAGAAGCTCTTGCTCAAATCTGTGCATTAAAAGAAAAATACAGCATAGATAAAACTGTCCAAAGTTTACAAAGGGTTATTAACGCTAAAAAGACAAAAATCTGGGAAACTCTTCATAACTCTAAATCCAGAAGAGTGAAAGGATTTGGAGAGTTCCACCAGAGTTTAATCAGAGAATATGACTCAGATATTGATTACCTTATGGCAATAGCTGAAAAAATAAAATTCTGAGAGGCACACTCTTCAAAACCTAAAACGGTCACACCT
>CAYUQR010000120.1:0-3900 GCA_964446825.1 uncultured Rikenellaceae bacterium | reverse complement strand
CAGCCCTCTGCCTACAGCCTTCACCCTTCTGCCTTCCGCCCTCCGCCCTCCGCCTTAATTAACAATGGAACGATCACACAATTGACTCCTGTTTCCAATGTTAAAATTGGGAACGATTTTTGTAATCAGAATATTAAACTATTTGCTATGTCAGGGAAAATTAACCCTCATCAAACAAAAACAATTTTCAGTCTTTTGATACAATGAAATACTGGGCCATAAAAATAATACTTATTCTTCTGTGCTGCAGGGTTGCAGCCCAGGATGAATTTGCGCTGAAACTCAGTAATGCTGCAATAGACTTAACCCGGCAACAGGTAACCTATGATCCAAAATATTACAATATTCAATATCCCAACGGCGACATACCGGCAGATAAAGGTGTTTGTACTGATGTAATAATAAGGGCTTACAGGAAACTCGGAATTGATCTTCAAAAAGAGGTTCATGAAGATATGAGTTCAAATTTTAACATGTATCCTAAAAACTGGGGACTAATAAGTACAGATACAAACATTGACCACAGACGGGTTCCAAATCTTATGGCCTTCTTTTCCCGCCATGGACAGATTAAGAACATATCATCAGATCCTGATGACTATTTACCGGGTGATATTGTTACCTGGGATCTGGGCAGAGGTATTCCGCACATCGGCATTGTCATCAATCAAAAATCTGATGATAATAAAAGATACCTGGTCGTTCATAATATAGGAAACGGACAGGAGATTTCAGATTGTCTGTTCTCCTTCAGAATTACAGGACACTTTACTTATAAAGAATGACTGGGAGAGGGGGAGAGAGGCAGAGGAGGTGACCTACCGCCTACTGCCTACAGCCTATTTCTTATCCTGGTTTGGTATAATACAGATGAATTCAAATTCTTCGTTATACGGGTTCCTGAACTGATGCTTTTCATTGGGTTTTACAAAAAGACTCTGACCCTTTTTAATCTCATGCTCATTTCCGTTTTCATCAACGGCAATACCCTTGTTTCTTTCAACCTTGACCACATGCTCATAATTATGCTGATGAAAAGGAGTATTACCCCCCGGGGCGATGAAGAAATGCCTCATAACGATATTTTCTGATTCCTCTCCGCTGCCAATCAGGATCCTCATCTTAACGTTTTTAGCTCCTTCCATTTTTACTTCGGCAGCTGAAATCTCATCATTGTTATTAATTTTCATAGTGGTATCTTATTAAAGAAAGATCAAATTTAAAAAAGAATTGCATTCAATTGTCTTAACCTAAAAATGTTTTGTATTTCCTGAATATTCCATGATAAATCATATTACTGTGTTACCTTCCATTTTTTAAGTAAATATTCTGCCATAAGCACATCGTAGAAATTATATTTGGCAAATCCCTGCATCGGACCACCATGGTCTTTGAATAGCTTTTGTACGGCAGCAATAATTACAGGATCATTATCATTAATGGCATCAATGCTGTTTAAGGTAAAATTTCTGGATGTCATATTATACGTTATTGTATCCTTCAAGAGGTTACTATATGCCTGTCTTGCTTTTTCTTTCTCTCCCAGGCCATATAGTGCTTCAGCAGCAAGTGTGGCTACAGACCCCGATTTATCATATGCTGCCTTGTTCAGAGCAGGAATTGCAGGTTTTGCAGCACCCTTAAGTATAAGGATCCCGGTTGCTCCCCAGTATCGTATGGCGCTGTTATCACTCTTCAGGTAATCAATAAATGTATCCAGGTCCTTTGGCCCCCCTAAGGTAGCGAGGTCAGATGCTTTCATAAGTTCTTCAAAAGGGCATGCTGCTGAACGCATATAATCATACATCGACTTATCTCCTGCAAAAACGCTGTATTCTGTCTCGGGGATCAGTCCGACATCCTTTATTTTTCTCATCCAGTCTGTCTCTGCTTTACGCATTCTCTCAAGCACTGCTTTATACTTTGGATCACCGGCCAGGTTGTTGACTTCCCAGGGATCCTTCTCTGTATCGTAAAGCTCTTCTACAGGTTTTGGTTCAAAGTCTCTGCTTTGTAAAGCATTTGTTCTGCCTGCTTTATATGCGTCCTCCCACGATTGTGCAGAAGGAGCAATGAACATATAATTTACATGCTGCATGGTGATTCTGAATGGCATATAGTTTCTTATATAACGATATTCCTTGTCTCTTACTGCCCTCACCAGGTCGTAACGCTCATCCATGCGTTGACGCGACATATAGGTGTACTGAGGATCTTTTGTTTTCTGGCTGCCTAAAAAGGCATCTCCCTGCATGTAGTCAGGAATGGGAACTCCAATAATACTCAGCAGCGTTGGTGCCAGGTCAACAAAATTAATAAGCCGGTCAACTTTGTCCCCGGGTTTCTTTGCCGGGAACAGGTATTTGTATTTCTCGGGTATCCTTATAATAAATGGGATCTGAGTTCCGGTCTCATATATAAAACGTTTGCTTCTCGCCAGTATACCTCCATTGTCGCCGTAATACATCACTATGGTATTATCAGCCAGTCCGCTGTCGTCAAGCTCTTTCAGCAAAGCTCCCACCCACTTGTCCATATCTTCAATCTTATCGTAATACTGGGCCCAGTCGTGCCTCATCTCAGGTGTATTGGGATGATAGGGTGGTAAAACAACCTTTGCAGGGTCATGCCGTAGCTTCTCTGTTGGGATTGACTGTTGAATACAACTTTCGTGGCTTATCATTGAGTTGAATACTGCAAAGAATGGTTTCCCCTTCGGGCGGTTTTTGTAATGCGCCTTGCTACTGCTTTCATCCCATATGGCATTTGGATCAATGCTGTCGGTATTGTAATCGGTTTTGGAATTATTGGTGCAATAGTAACCGGCCTTACGTAAATACTCCGGGTAGGTATGTACCAGGTCCGATTTGGCATAATTACTTCTCATGTTTTCATTGCCGTTGGAAGAAGCATATGCCCCGGTAATAATTGTATTTCTTGACGGAGAAGAAACTGCATTGGTACAATAGGCATGGGTATATAAAAAACCCTCGCCAGCCAGCCTGTCAATATTCGGGGTGGTGGCAAAGGAGTTTCCATAACAACCTGTAAAATAAGCACTGTTATCTTCACTTACTATCCACAAAATGTTAGGCTTTTCATCCGGAACCTGCGACTTACATACAGGAGCCGCAAAACCACTTACCATTGCCAGTCCGATTACGGAGAATTGTGTTTGAGATCTTAATTTCATTATATCACTTTTTAGGAAATTTTATTTCAACGGTCTTACAGCTACTTCCTTAAAATAGACTGTCGACAGAGAATCATGATCCTGCAACCCGATATAACCTGATTCCGGCCTTAGACCCCTGTCCGGTTCAAAATCCCTTGTTTTTGGAGGAACGGGATCACCTTCGGTAAAATCGGTAACCTTTTCTCCATTTATTGACACAATTGTTTTTTTACCGTCGAGTGTTATCTCCATGATATTCCAGTCTCCGGGCTTTTTCTGGGGATGAGCCATAGCTTTGGTAAGGGAATATAACACTCCGGAACAATGATAGTCTCCTCCTACATGCCTTATCCCGTTATCTATCTGGACTTCATACCCTTTGTTTACAGCTTCCCATTCATCTTTGGGTTTTTCAGGTATTCTTATAAATACTCCTGAATTGCAGTCATTATCCTTCACTTTGTAGATAACACGGATTTTGACATTACTGAACTTTTCAGAAGGGAAGAGGATCATACCCATTCCGCCAACAGTTTTAAGCAAGCCGTCTTCAACCACGAATTTACCCGGACCAACCTGTTCCCAGCCTGATAAATCCTTCCCATTGAAGAGCTGACGCCACTTCCCGTCCTGTGTTGACCAGGCAATCAGGACAAAAGCGATAATTAAAAAAGGTAGATATCTTTTCATTTTTTAAAGAATTGATGATGTCTAAGATAAGAAAT
>CAYUQR010000119.1:2039-5651 GCA_964446825.1 uncultured Rikenellaceae bacterium | reverse complement strand
AAATGAACAAGAAAGATTTCAAGACAAAGAAAGTAACATGCTCTTTGGGCAAAGCACAAAAACCTAAACCCTCCAGGAGGGGATTCGAAAAAATAAGCCCCCCAAATGGGGGGATGGGGGGTAAAAAAGAGGTAAAGCCTGATTACCTTTTTATCGCAGCCCGTTTATTCCTTTTTAAACTCCAGATCAATCCCGCTACTCCCATTAATATAAATGGAATACTGAGCAATTGTCCCATATTGAGCTTCATAGTAGTTTCAAATGCAACCTGAGGTTCTTTGACGAACTCTATAAAAAACCGGGCAGTAAAAACGAGTATGCACAGTAAGCTGATAAGCAATCCCTGGATATGCTCACCTTTTTTCGACCAGTATATCCTGTAAAGAAGTACAAAAATGGCAAGGTAGGCCAATGCTTCATATATCTGTGTGGGATGTTTCGGTGCCACTTCGTGATTTCTTAGAAATACAAATCCCCACGGAAGGGTTGTTTCCACTCCATAAATCTCAGAGTTCATCAGGTTGCCCATCCTTATAAAAAAGCCGGAAAGAGCAACAACAATCGCAATACGGTCGAGTATCCAGATATAATCCTTTTTCTCTTTACGGGAGAATAACCACAGCACAATAAGTATACCGATAGCAGCTCCATGACTTGCCAGACCTCCATGCCATATCATTAAGATCTCCAGGGGATGCTGAAGATAATAACCGGGCTCATAAAAAAGACAATGACCCAGCCTTGCTCCCACGATGACTCCAACAGCCATATAGATTGTCAGACGATCGAGAACCTCTTCGCCAAGGTTTTCATTTTTAAAGATCCTGTGCATTACTATATAACTGAACAGAAATGCTGAGGCAAACAATAACCCGTACCATCTGACCGCAAACGATCCGATACGGAATATTTCAGGATTAACATCCCATGGAATGATAAGTAAATGCATAATAAACAGGTTTACATTGCCGTCAAAGGTAGAAAAAAATGAGTAAGTTTGCAGATCTTTAACAATCGGGTGATTTTATGAAGAAGAGTATTCTCTCCCATTTATTCCTGCTGTCGGTCTTTATAATTATCAGCGCCTGTGCAAAGATAAATACTCCGACAGGTGGTCCGAGGGACATGCTCCCACCGGTAGTGGTGAAAAGTATTCCGGCTAATGGCTCAAAAAATTTTAAGGGTCAGAAAGTCGAAATATTTTTTAATGAATATGTGGTTCTTGATAAAATAGCTGAAAAATTCATGGTTTCACCACCCCTGGAAAAAAAGCCCAGTGTTTTAATAAAAAATAAAAGTGTTGTTGTTGAGTATGATGGCAAACTGAAAGACAGTACAACTTATACATTCTATTTTATGGATGCCATAAAGGACCTGAATGAGGGGAATATACTCGATAATTACGAGTTTGTCTTTTCTACCGGGCCGGTCCTGGATTCACTTTCGGTAACCGGGAATGTTTATAATTCATTTACTCTCGACCCTCCTGAAAAAATGCAGGTCCAGTTGTACAGAAATATTAACGATTCCGCTGTGGTTAAGACACTTCCCGATTATATCTCAAGAGCCGATGTGAACGGATATTTCAGAATTAACAACGTAAGTCCTGGTAAATACAGGTTATATGCTTTAAATGATGAGGATAACAGCAAGACCTATAACAGGGTCGAGGAGGAATTTGCTTTTATGGATAGCCTGTTAACCATCACTCCGCAAAAAAACTATATCCCCGTTGTCAAAGATACTTCAAAAGTAAAGAAAGCTGCCATTAAATTTCATGAGTCTTCCAGCCAGAAGAAGGCGGCAAAGAAAATACCTGAGCCTCCTGTTCTTACAGGCGAATATCAGCTTTATAGTTTTTTAGCTCAAAAGAAAGCCTTCTATCTTACAAATTCTTCCAGGGATCTTAAGTACAGGCTTAACTATATGCTTTCTCTGCCGCCCGACAGCATGAAATTTCAGTTTTCAATACCCGGGGTTGCAGAAAATAAATATATAATAGAAGAGAATAAACTAAGGGATACAATGCATGTCTGGCTCACCGACAGCACTCTCTATTCCCAGCCTCAGATTGCTTCAGTTGTCAAATATCCTTTTACCGATACTCTTGGCATTACACGATATAAAACTGATACAATTCAGATGAGATTTCTGATGCCACGGGCTACAAGGTCGGTAAGGATCAAAAAGACCTTCATGAAGATGGAGAATAACATTAAGGGAGGTACTTTAAAACCCGGACAATCAATTGTTTTTACAACACAGGCTCCGTTCAGTCCGCCTGACACTTCCCTGATAATGCTTTACGAAATAATGGAAACGAAAAAGGAAAGCATCCCGTATGAGTTAATAAAAGACAGCACCAATCTGGAGGAATACACTTTACATGCCAAGCTGGCAGAGGGGAAACAATATATTCTGATTGCTGATTCAGCTTCGTTTGGCAACATATACAACGAAAATATTGATTCCACCGTATTCAAATTTTCTGTAAGAACCACCGAGTCATATAGCAAACTTACACTGAACATACAAAACTGTGAATCAGATTGTATAATTCAGCTGCTTGACAAAACAGAAAAACTAATGGGCCAGCTTTTTATCAATAAGGACGGGAAAATTGTATTTCCTCTTCTCGATCCGGGTACCTACAGGCTACGGGCTATCTACGATCTTAATGGCGATGGCAGATGGACAACAGGCGATTTTCAGACAGACAGACAAGCGGAACCTGTTTCATATTATCCGGCACAGATAGAATTGAAAATAGGATGGGATCTTGTACAGGACTGGAATCTCGGTACCAGGCATTTTAAGGAACAGAAGTTGCGAAACAAAGCGAAAAGAAGCAATAAGTAAAATAATTAAACATATTCGGCACTTGCCTGGAATGAGCTGAAGTAGTGTTTATTTTTAGGAATAGTGGTAATATTTTTGTATTTTTGGTTCTGTAAGTTCCGAAGTAACTGGCAGTATGAAAATGAAAACAGCAGAAGTAAGAAAACTTGAACTTGAACAGGATAAGCCTGATCTTGAAAAAGTTTCTGCACAAATGGATGAACAGAAAATGCGTTTAAAAATCGATACAATTAACTGGAAAGGGTATGATTATAAACCCGATGTCGCTTTGTCAATGGCATACGGTAATCATGAAATATTCCTGAAATATTATATTACAGAGGATTATTTTAAAGCGGAGAAAACTGAAACAAATGAAATGGTTTGCGAAGATTCGTGTGTTGAATTTTTTGTTTCTCCCGAAGATGACGGGATTTATTACAACTTCGAATTTAATGCAATCGGTACCTGTCTCCTGGGAACAGGAACCGGCCGGGAAAACAGCACAAGAGCCAACCCGGAACTCATTTCAAAAATACGACGATTGACTTCTGCCGGCAAAGAGCTTGTAAGAGAGAGAAAAGGAAAGTATTCCTGGACATTGACCGTTGCCATTCCGTTCGGGGTCTTTTTCCGGCATAAGGTAAAAGACCTTAAAGGAAAAACATTCAGGGCGAATTTTTACAAATGCGGCGACATGTTGACAATACCGCATTATGTAACATGGAACCCTGTGGGAACAGACAAACCCGATTACCATCAACCCGCATATTT
>CAYUQR010000119.1:0-1939 GCA_964446825.1 uncultured Rikenellaceae bacterium | reverse complement strand
GTCATTAATGCAAGCCTGGCAGGAGTAATCGAAACAGCCCTGTCATCATCTTTTACCGGAGAAATTTACGGGATGCATTTTGGAATTGAAGGATTAATGCAGGAATGGCTGTTCGACCTGGGG
This sequence comes from uncultured Rikenellaceae bacterium, assembly GCA_964446825.1. Classification (GTDB taxonomy): domain Bacteria; phylum Bacteroidota; class Bacteroidia; order Bacteroidales; family VadinHA17; genus LD21. The sequence goes on along the minus strand of CAYUQR010000119.1, from coordinate 1,816 downwards.
AAACAACCCCGGAAAATTATTGAAGGATTGAAGCATACACCCTCTTCCGCGCTTGGTTCATCGAGGCATAAGGTTCAGGAGAAAGATCTTCCTGTAATACTTGATATTCTGAAGAAATACGACATAAGATATCTGTTCCTTATTGGTGGTAATGATACAATGGACACTATTCACCGGGTTGAGGAATATTGCAGGCTTAAGAATTATCAACTGGCAGGTATCGGAATTCCCAAGACAGTTGATAATGATCTTTTCGGAACAGATCATACTCCGGGATTTGCTTCAGCAGCACGATCGAACATCTTAAATGTAATGCAGGCAGGAATACTTGCGCGCGACATGCAGAAAGTAGACAGGTTCGTCATTTATCAAACCATTGGAAGAGATGCGGGATGGCTGGCTGCAGCTACGGCAATGGCAAGAAAAAGCGAGGACGATGCGCCTCATCTTATTTATGCCCCGGAATTTGATTTTGACGATGATAAGTTTTTGAATGAAGTTGACAGGTGCATTAAAGCATACGGATGGGTATCTGTTGTTTGCGGCGAAGGATTGAAATATGCTGACGGTTCTCCGGTAAGCGCAGCAACAAAAAAGGACAAGTTCAATAACATTGAATTTGGAGCCATGGGCGGAGCCAGCGTAGGATTTAGCCTTCACAAAAAGATATCAGACGCCTTTGGATATCGTGGCGAGTTTCAGGTTACCGAATCACTTATAATGTGCGACTTTGTCAGAGCTTCAGCCGTGGATTCCGATGAGGCTTACCGGTGTGGAGAAGAAGCCATAAAGCTGGCAGAAAAAGGAGAATCAGGGGTGATGATAAGTATTAAAAGGATTTCAAATAATCCTTATCTTATTGAATTTGGTAAAGTACCATTGAAAGAGGTAGCCGTTTCGGCTAAACCAATGCCTTTAAAATATTTTAATTCCGAAGGAAATAATGTATCCCCGGAATTTATTGAATATATGAAACCCCTGGCGGGAGAACTTCCGGAATTTGTGCGTCTTGAAAAAATATTTGCAAAAAGAAAATAATTAAATTAATCATGAATAAACAATTTAACAAAGTTGCGCTGTCAATAAATGCTCATCCCGACGATGCCGAAGCATGGAATGCCGGAGCTCTTAAATTATTAAAAGACAAAGGCTATAAAATCGTCATAGCAACAATGACATCCGGCGATCTTGGGGGATGCGACATGACAATGGAAGAGACCGCTAAAATGCGTGTTGAGGAGGCAAAGAAGGCTGCTTCGGTCCTCGATGCTGAATATTATATGCTGGGAGGAACAGACGGGTTCCTGTTCGATACAAAGGAACTTCGCTTAAAAACAATATCACTTATGAGACAAGTAAGGGCTGGTGTCGTTTTTACGCATCTGGCCACAGATTATCATTCCGATCACCGTACAACAGCCAACATTGTTGAGGCTTCTGCCATGATCGCTTCTCTCGATACTGTTCCGGTAAAGGAAAAACCGCTTGAGATAACTCCTTTGCTATATCACTCTTCACCTCTGACGCTGTCTGACCCTCTTGGATCACAGATTGTCCCTCCTCATTTTTATGTGAATGTCACATCAGTAATTGCGACCAAGAAAAAAATGCTGGAGTATCATATTTCCCAGATTGAACTTATGAGACATATGCATAAGATAGATGATTTTTTCGGATATGTGCTGGAAGGGAATCGCAACTATGGTAAAATGGCAGGAGTGGAATATGCTGAAGTTTACTGGCAGCATCTTGGTGGTGGCTTTCAGAAAGAACCACAGGTTCAGAATGATCTTTCGGAATTTCTTATTAATAAAAT
>CAYUQR010000118.1:0-5928 GCA_964446825.1 uncultured Rikenellaceae bacterium | reverse complement strand
ATCGCCAGTTTAAACTCAGATATAATATGTCTCCAGGAAACCAAGGCACAGGACCACCAGGTTGCTGAAACCCTGGAGGTGCTGAGTGGCTATCATATTTATTCAAATTCTGCGGAAAGGCCGGGCTACTCAGGAACAGCTGTTATCTCCAAAATCAAACCCCTGAACATTATAAAAGGTATTAATAAAAAGGAGCATGATGCCGAAGGCAGGGTATTATGTCTGGAGTTCGATACTTATTTTCTGGTAAATGTTTATGTACCAAATTCAGGCAGTGAGTTAAAAAGGCTGGGCTACAGGCAGGAGTGGGACAAATCTTTTTTTGGTTATCTGAAAGAGCTTGAAAAAGCAAAGCCTGTCGTTGTTTGTGGTGACTTTAATGTAGCTCATAAAGCAATTGATATCGCACGCCCTAAAGAAAACTACAACAAAACGGCCGGCTATATGCAGGAGGAGATAGATGGAATGAACATGTTTACCGGAGGAGGTCTGGCAGATACATTTCGCCGCCTGCACCCTGACGAGACTGAGAGATACTCCTGGTGGAGCTACAGAGCCGGCGCAAGATCAAAGAACATAGGCTGGAGAATCGATTATTTTCTTGTCAGCGAGTCTCTCCTTCCATCGTTAAAAAATGCTTTTATTATGGAAGAGATAACAGGTTCAGATCATTGTCCTGTCGGAATTGAATTAAAATAAAATTACTGGGCTGTCCAGCCTCCATCTATCATTAGTGTTGTACCGGTTATAAGTGATGAAGCCTCTGAGGATAAAAACAAGACAGCACTTGTGACATCCTTTGGAACACCGACCCTGCCCAATACAATTTTTGACAGGATTGAATTTTTGAACTCTTCATTCAAGAGCCACTTTTCAGTACCGGGAGTTTTAATAAACGTTGGAGCCACCGCATTGACAGTAATATTGTATTTTCCCCACTCAACTGCAAAACATTTGGTCAGGTGAGCAATTCCGGCTTTAGTCATACAATAAACAGATTCAGTTGGCAAGGCGATGAAGCCTGCCTGTGAACTTAAATTAACAATACGTCCGTATTTCTGTTTTTTCATAAGTTTTCCGGCATACTGGCTCACAAAAAAAGTGCCTTTCAAATTCACATCAACGGTATAATTAAAGTCTTCTTCCGTTACGTCTTCAATTGCATTTTCAGGCCCTATTCCGGCATTATTTACCAGGATATCCAATTTCCCAAACTCTTTTTCTAAAATTTCGAAAGCAACTTTAATTTCACTGATTTTACTAACATTCATTTGCAGGGGCAATACTTTTCTGCCCAATGCTTTTATCTCACTTACGATACCTTCATCAGAATGAATATCCCGTAAACCAAGGACAATATCGGCTCCTGCCTCGGCAAATGCCAGTGCACACTCCCGTCCGATTCCTCTTGCAGCTCCGGTTATCAAAGCTACTTTATCTGTAAAATCTGCCTGATAAGAATGTTGCATATGACCAATTTTTAATAATTGCATTCGAATTAAAATTAAACATATTCCGGGATGAAATCAAAAAATAATTTTATAATCCTGCTTGAATTTTTCTTATTATTTTGTTTTTCGGTATCACTGAAAAGCCAGAACAAACAGTCTGAATTTGGGAGCAATTTTTTATATCTTTACTTTCTCTATAAATTATAATCTTATGAAAAACTTAAAATTAGTATTCGTTATAATCACCCTGATGATAACAGGCTGCATAGGAGTGACAGCTCAGAATAACCAACCCAAACCCACCCAAGAGCAGCAGGATGCCTGGAAAAAAGCAGAGGAGGAGCGTTTCCATAACGACTGGGCGAATCTTGCCCGCTTTCGCGATGACAACATAAAAATCGGCTTAACAGCCGCAGGTGAAAAACGTGTTGTTTTCATGGGAAATTCCATTACCGAAGGATGGAGCAGAGTGGATCCTGGTTTCTTTTCAGGCAAACCTTATGTGAACCGTGGTATCAGCGGTCAGACCACACCGCAGATGCTGATCAGGTTCAGGCCTGATGTAATAAACCTCAAGCCATCAGTTGTAGTTATACTGGCAGGGATCAATGATATTGCAGGCAATACAGGACCCAGCACACTGGAGATGATTGAAGACAATCTTGCTTCCATGTGCGAACTGGCAAAATCTAATGGAATATCTGTAGTATTGTCTTCTGTTCTTCCGGCATTTGATTTTCCCTGGAGGCCCGGCATGCAACCGGCAGAAAAAGTGGTACAGCTGAATGTCTGGATCAAAAATTATGCAGAAAAAAATGGCTGTGTCTACCTGGATTATTTCACTCCAATGGCAGATGAGCGTAATGGATTGAAAAAGGAGCTTACGTTTGATGGAGTACATCCGAACCTTGCCGGGTATAAGGTCATGGAGCCACTTGCTGAATGGGCTATTAATCAGTGTAAACAATAACCCTGTTCAGGTTACACTCTGTGCATTTTCCCACAACCACTCCCTCATCAAAAAATCCTGGTATTCCCTGCCCGCCTTCTATACGCTCACACATCCCCACTGTAAAAGTTTTACTCCCGCATTCGCATGCGGGTTTTTCTTCCCTGAGTAATTTCCTTTGTGTACCGGTAAATGTAAAAAGCCGCATCAGATATCCGCATTCGCAGCATTCTCCCCATATAATCCCCCTGAAATTCGACTCAACGGATCCTGTATGATGTTCAATGGTTAACCTGAAAGCTGATGATTTGCAGGAATCGCATGCAAATAAACTGAAATTGTGATCGTCGTCAGGATATGCCTGGCTGTTAATACATTCCTTTGCAAAATCCTCTAATTCCGAAAGAGATGAAGGTTGATGCATTTTAATAATTATATGATTAATTTCAATTTAGCAATCACTTCAGATTCCTTTGTACCATTTTCAAGTCTTACCATCCCCCGGAAGCTCCGCCACCACCTGATGATCCTCCGCCACCTGAAAAACCGCCAGATGAACCACCGCTCCCCGAACTCCACGATCCGCCTGAGCCTCCTGATGTGAACGAGAATCCTCCGATTGAAGCTTTTCCCTTGCTACGCAGATCTTTCTTAGCTTTCTTATACCAGTCGGTATGTAGCAGGTACAGCTTTGCTCCAGGGTAAATTACCATATAAATAATAAAGCATACCAGGGCTCCTTTTGCACCTAGTACCACAATCGGGAACATGGCCCAGAAAGGGATCAAAAACAAATAAAGGAACCAACCGAAACCAGGCGTCATAATACCCAGGATGGTAAACAGTCCTAAAATCCCGAAAATAAATGCTCCTATAAGAATTCGTGCGGTAATTGACATATCCGGACTTTCAAAATCAGACAGACCGGAATTTTCCGATGAATTATCTTTTTCATCTGCTTCTTGCATTTCCGGCAGATTTTTGCCATTAAGAACATCAATTATAGCCTGAGTACCTAAGGTAACCCCACCGTCATAATCTCCTTCCCTGAAACTTGGCGCCATTATGTTACGTATGATGCGGCCCGCCAGTACATCAGGCATTACACTTTCCAGACCATAACCCACTTCGATCCTCATTTTTCGTTCATCCGGTACAATAACCATCAGAATGCCATTGTCTTTGTCTTTCTGTCCGATTTTCCATTCATTAAAGACCCTGTTGGCATAATCCTCTATGCTTTCTCCTTCCAGTGAAGTGATGGTGAGAATAACTATCTGATCTGTTGTAAGGTTTTCCTGTTCTTTAAGTGTTTCACTAAGGGATTTACGTGCATTTTCTGATAGTATTTGTGCATTGTCGTTTACCCGGCCTGTCAAATAGGGTATTTCGGTGGTGTCAGCAAATGAGACTGCCAGAAACAAAGTACTGATTATAAAAGTAATGGCTCTCTTTATCATTGTCCGTCCTCCTCAATAATTTCGTTCGACAATTCATTTTTATCCGATACAGCTTGTGCTGAGTAGCAGAGTGCTGCGGTAAGTTCTTCCAGGCCGGTTTCCATGGCATCTCTTACATTATTTCTCCGAAGATCCTGTGTCATTTTTGAAATAATATTATTCATGATGTCAGCTCTTAATCGGTTTCTGACTCCTTTGTCAGGCAGTATAACCACCTTCTTTTCAAAATAGCTCACCAGCAGCAAAACGCCTCTTCGACCCTCGGTGGCAAAAAGCTCATGTGACAGGAAAAGAGATTCAGCATATTGTAAGGTCTCTGTTTCCTTACGGTGTCCTGAGAGGAACAACCTGGCAAACCCCGGAAATAAAAGTGTCAGGAACACCATGATGACCCCTGCTGCAAGAATTGCTGCGACTGATACCAGGATCATTGTATTTGTTACCCATTGCAGCCTGAGCATATTAAATAAGAAAACTGTTAATCCGGCAACAGATATTCCGAATGCAAAAGCCTTCCACGGTATTTCTGCATAGCTGTCGCTTCGTTTAACAGTAGCCAGCACTATCTGTGCGCTGGTCTTCGCCTCAGCTTCGGCAATTTTCTTGTCAAGCTGGGATCGATCGGTTTCAGACAGGATTTGTTTCATTTAACTTTGCCATATTTTAATTAGTAAATATCTGGTCTGCAAGAAGCCCCAGGACAAGCCCGCCAATTATGCATAATCCGGCCAATACAATTAATGCAATTGCAATGAAAACAAGAAAAGTCGGCTGGCTTTTTCTCACCTGAATGAAGTATTTATCATAGTCCACCATTTTGGCAGGTAAAAGGTTAACAATACTATTCTCAACTGTTGAGATACTGGACCCCGGGATAAGTTTCAGCGTATATTTGCCAGCCGGAGCAGTAAACCGGAATAATTCCATTTTTGCATTTTTACCATTGTTTTGGTTCGGTCTTAACAGCAATGAGGAAAGTTTTATTTTTGATCCGGCAGACTGGCTTGTTATTTCAGGTATAAATTCATCAAGAGGTGCTTTGCGGAAAAATTGCCCCCTGTGCCAGATTGAAAAGTTGCCGGAGTCAGGTAATATAAATTCCGCAGATTTTTGAGAATACGGTATCTCAAGAATAATTTTCCCCGAAAATGTTTTCTTTACCAACTTTATAGAAAATGCCAGTATTATTAACCCAACCGGTATCAAACAAAATAATAAGATCTGCATCATTTTTGATTTTTTCACTCATTTTCAGTTTTAATAAAGTTACTTATTTTTTTAAAAACTTCGCTTTTCTGATCATGAGATAAAGTGAAATTGATGGCAGTTATTAATTCTTATTTATCAATTTTGAATTTTCCCTATAATATTTATCATCGCCATAAATAAACAGGCAGCTCCCGTTCGAGATCTTATCTATAACTTCTTTTGATATTTCCGGTGGCAGGGCGGGACATCCCCAGCTTCTTCCCAGTCTGCCATACTTATCAATAAATTCCTGACTTACATAATCAGCACCATGAATTACAATTTCCCTGGCTCTGGAATTGTCGTTGATGTCTTTTTCAAGTCCGTCAAGCTTCAGCGAGTATCCATGCTTCCCGTTATAAGTTTCTGCTGTTAAAAAAAATCCCAGACAACTTTCCAGGGATGACTGCTGATTAGAAAAACTTTTGGCATAATTCCCGCCCGAGTTTTTTCCATGTGCCACAAAACATCTGTATAAAAGTTTTTTATTTTGAAGATCAATTACAAAAAATCGCTTTTCTGTGGATGGTTTTGAGAAATCAATTATCGTAATAATGTTTTCCTTCTTAATATTATCTATCTGACGGTACCCCAGAATAGCATCGTTAAATACATCAATGGATATTACTTTTTCCAAACCACAATCGATCCATAGCTGATGAATGTTTTCATCTTCTGTAATCTGTTTATTGTTTATACTGATTGCGGCAAAGGCAAAGATCGAAATGTAAAATATTTTAATTATAAATTGCATTTTTTTTTAATCGGTCCCTAATCGAAAATTAATTAAAGTAAATTTAATAGTATTATCCGATTAAAA
>CAYUQR010000117.1:0-6009 GCA_964446825.1 uncultured Rikenellaceae bacterium | reverse complement strand
TAATACTATTATTGACAGTTCTTTTATCATTTTTGAGTATTTCAGCTCAAAACAAAGTTGAAAGATGGCGTATTTATGAAATTGTTCTTAATGGAGTCTCAAAGGGCAATCCTTTCACTGATGTACAACTAAGTGCTAAATTTACACATGGTGAGAATATAAAAATTGTATCAGGCTTTTACGACGGCAATGGAATATATAAAATCCGCTTTATGCCTCAAGAGACTGGTTCCTGGACTTATATCACATCAAGCAATTTAAAATCACTTCATAATAAAAAAGGCAAATTTGAATGTTTTTCAAACACAGATAGCAATCACGGACCGGTAGTAGTGAAAGATACTTTTAATTTTGCATATTCTGACAACAAACCCTATTATCCCTTTGGTACAACCTGTTATGCTTGGGTACATCAGGGAGACAGTCTTGCCAATTTGACTTTCAAAACCCTGGCAAAGGGATATTTCAATAAAATGCGTATGTGTATTTTTCCTAAAGACTATGATTGGAATAAGAACGAACCGCTTTTATATCCTTTTGAAGGAAAACCATTAACTGATTGGGATTACACAAGACTTAACCCTGCCTTCTTTCAGAATATTGAGAAAAGGATATCTCAATTGGACTCACTTGGCATTGAAGCCGATTTAATTGTTTTTCATCCATACGACCGTTGGGGATTTCAAAAAATGGACAGAAAGACCGATGATTTGTATATCAATTATATTATTGCACGCTTTGCTGCCTATAAAAATGTATGGTGGAGCATGGCTAATGAATATGATTTCATGAGAGCTAAGAAAATGGAAGACTGGGACCATTATATTCAGTTGTTTGCTGAAAAAGATCCTTACAATCATCTTCGTAGTATTCACAATGGGTCAAAAATGTATGATCATACCAACCCTCTTATCACACATGTCAGCATACAGAATGAAGACACATATAAAGCAAAGGAATTAAGACTTAAATATAAAAAACCAATTGTTTATGATGAGTGCCGTTACGAAGGGAATATTAATTGGTCGTGGGGAGATTTGACGGCAGAAGAGATGGTAAACAAATTTTGGCGTGGAGTTACAAGTGGTGGCTATGTGGGTCATGGTGAAACCTATGTTACCAAAAATCCAGTTAAATGGGGACGTGAATCAAAAGATGTTTTATGGTGGTCGAAAGGTGGAATTCTCAGAGGACAAAGTCAGGAAAGAATTAAATTTTTAAGAGAAATAATAGAGAGTGCACCTGGCTACTTAATACCTGTAGTTAATTTTGCATTTTGGATGCCCTATTCTGCAGTTGCCTACAAGGATGAATATTTCCTGAATTATTACAACATGGATCAGCCACGTAGTCAAATTGTAAATTTGCCGGAAAAATCAAAATACAAAGTTGAAATTATCAATGGATGGGATATGACAATTACACCTGCTGAAGGTGAATTTAGTGGTACAAGTTTAATTCAACTTCCGCAAAAACCGTTTACTGCGTTACGCATCACTAAAATAAGCAAGTAGCTTTTATATTTGATTATTCAAAACTCTTTGACAAAGAAATTTTGTTGCATTATGAAAAGAGAAACTTATAAAACCAATTGAAAAAAAGGAAACTAAAGCTATCTTTCCCTTCAATTTCAAAAAGAAGGCTTTCTTCAATTACATAAAAAAGTTCATCCTCATTTTCGTGATTGTGCCAGGGTATCTTATCACCTATTATTTTTATGCATTGTTATCAGTTTTTTTCCTTCTCAGTATTTTTACAATACGATTATATATGATTGTCGATAAATTCCAGGTATATCCACCACTTGTATTTACAAACTGAATAACGACCGCATCAATATCTTTGTGATACCTGGCAATACTGGAGTATCCTGGCAATAATCCCGTATGTTCATATTTATAAATAGATGAATAAATAGCTTGTTCATTATCATTTAGTAAAGAGCCATCGTTCAATGCCCTCAGGAATATGCCCACATCCTCTGCTGTAGCTACCATTGAGCCGCTGGGGTTTATAAAATCATTATACTTTAAATCACCATCATAACCTACGTAATACCCACTCATAACATCGTCTATATCCACTTCACTAAGCAAACTGTAAGTATTGTTCAGCTCAAGCGGTATCAAAATTTCCCTCTTGATATATTGGTGATGACTATATCCCAATGTTTTATCAAGGATTTCGCCTATCAACAAATAATTCGTATTTGAATAACTATATTTTTTATCAGGTTCAAAGTCAGCAGGCTTATCCAGTACCAACTCAAGTGATTCTCTATTGTCTTTCGGTGGGCCTTCCCAATAGCCAGGGGTGTCGGTAAAATTGGGAATGCCACTTCTATGCTGCACCATCATTCTCAGGGTAATTTTATCAGCATTTTCAATTCTTCCCACAAGTTCCGGAAGGTAATCAGCGAGCGTTTTATCCAAAGACAAATGTTTGTCATTTACCAATTTAGCAACAGCAACAGCAACATATAACTTGCTAATACTGCCAATTTTGAACAATGAATGAGGATCGGCGGGTATCTTTTTCTCCCTGTTTTCCCAACCAGCAGCGTAGAAGGCTGGTTCCTTTCCACCTTGATCTACATATACAATTATTCCATCAAATCCATAACCAATTGCTTCATTCGCTTGTTCCTGAACCGTATCAGGTAGTGGCGCCAACCACGCTCTTACCAAAATCCATGGTACAAAGAACAAGGAGCTTATGCTTGCAATAATAAATACTATTCTGAGTATTCGTTTTATTTTTTTCTTCGTCATAATGTCATATTTTTTCAGGACGATGTACTTTCATTATATATTTATAACATCCACTAATCAACTTTGTTGAATTTCCATTTTAGTCCAAACAAAGGTCTTAAACGATTACTGCAGCATCATAGCAATTACAGGGCGGATCTTTTCCAATTCCTTTAAATCAAGTTTTAAACCAAGTGGTCCTAATTGCTGCTGGATCATTTCGTAGACGGGCTTCATTTCAGTAAACGACACAATAACAGATTCTCTGGGAGTTGCTGCATGGTCGTTTTTTATGGTTTTGTCAGCGCCGGCATCAATTAACATTTGCACAATCTCAATACGGCCAAAGAATGCAGCAGCATGTAAGGCGGTCGATCCTTCGCTATTTTTAATGTCCAGATCTGCATAGGCATCAATTAATGCTTTAACAATAGCTGTTTTTCCAAAGGTCGCAGCTGTGATTAAAGGTGTTGAGCCACTCATTTGATCTTTCATATTGATATCGGTTCCTGCTTCTATATGTTGTTTAACGACTTCGAGGTTGCCGGATATTATTGCTGCCTGCTTGTGAAGACAATATATGTTGGTTCTCCCTGTTTTTCCACCAAGCTGTATAAAATGCTGATGGTTTGCCAGCCTCATCAAGATAGACAATCATATAGTTATTACCACATTCCCCTTTTTATGTCCCGCCTCGACATATCTGTGGGCCTCGACCATTTGCTCCAACGGATAGATTCTGTCGATTACCGGTTTGAACTTACCAGCCTTTGTAAGGTCCAATAATAAAACAAGATCATCATAGCTTACCTTGGCTAATCCATCAGCTATTGAGATATACTTCCCATCAGTAGTGAGGGATTTCCTGGCTTGTGATTTCAAGCTCTTCCTATCCGCCACCTGCTGCGGAACGGCATCCAGTATCAAATCATAACGTTCACCACGTTTCGAATAGTCCTCTTTTGTATAGTCAATTACCGTTTCGGCTCCAAGGGACCTTACCAATTCCAGGTTCGCAGTACTGCAAACCCCTGTCACTTTGGCCCCATAATGCCTGGCAATTTGTACGGCAGTTGTACCAATCGATCCAGAGGCTCCAACTATGAGAACATTCTTCCTTCTTTGGATGTTCCCCTTCTTCAGGAAGAACATAGCCAGCTCTCCCGGGTAGGGAATCGCAGCAGCCTCCTCGTAGGTCGTATTGAACGGTTTTGGCAACACTATCCAGTCTTCCGGAATGCATATGTACTGGGCATATGTTCCTAATCGGGTCTTGGTGGGTGACAAAACGGTATATGCAAGGACCTGATCATCTATCTTGAACCGTTTCACATCGCTTCCAATAGACTCAACCTCTCCAGCTGCCACCATTCCAAGAATGGGGTTCCTCGGTTTCCCAAAGCCCATCGCAATTCCCATCATCAATCCCATCGGGTGCCATATCGGCAGGTTGAAACTCCTGATTATGCAGTCACTTGATGTAACAGTTGTAGCGTGGATCTTTATGCAAATCTCTTTATCCCCAGGAGTGGGTTTTTCCACTTCTTTTAGATGAAGAACCTCCGGTGGTCCATATTTTGTGCATACAATTGCTTTCATTTTTTTCATACCATTTCATTTTTTATTTTAATAAGGCTAACGATCAGATTACCTTTTTTATATCCTTCTTTTAAAAGAACATGAGCCCTGGCAATTTGTTCAAGAGAATAGGTTTTGTCAATCACCTTGCAAGCACAAGTTCAGGGTACCGCTCACAAATTCAGAATCTATAATGGAGCACATTACTGGTCATCCTGGCGTAGTGCATTACCTGAATTCATGAAGTATATTTCTGATTCTTTCCGTAAATAATTAAATAACAACGGTTTATAACCCGAGCGGTTTAATTAATTGACTTCCGCAGCCCTGACTGCTTTGTAATTAGCATCCAAAGTCTATGAGATTGAACTTTCACCCATTTATTAAATTCTGTGGCACCTCGACTGTTTCGTCTCCTGAGAGCTATCGGGAAGTGATCCCGCCTGCATGGGTGAAGCCTGGCCCCTCACTGAAAACAATTTTCTTTACCTATTCGGAACTTGCAAATATGATTAAATCACAATTTATATATACAATATATTTTAAGGCTCACGTTTATTAAATTTGCATGGATTACTAATAAAATTATGAAGAACATAAAAATTGCTTTTCTTTTATTCTCCCTGGTATTACTATCATCAGGCTGCAAAAAAGAGAGAATTAGTGAATATAAGTATCATATTCCTGAAGTTTCGGGTGATGGGTGGGAGGTCGATTCTTCCGATAATGTTGGAATAAGTTCCGTTACCCTTTCCAAAATGATGAACCATATTAATGCAATTTCCGGCTATAATATTCATAGTATCCTTGTCTCAAAAAATGAAAAGCTCGTATTTGAAGAGTATTTTGAGGGCTACCTCTACTCATGGGATCCACCTGGATCTAATGGTGAATATATACAGTATGACAAGGATACCGACCACTTCCTTGCTTCTGCCAGCAAAACTATTACTTCGGTCCTTTTCGGATTGGCCGTAAAGGAGGGGTTTATAGATAATCTTGATGAAAAGGTCGTTGATATTTTTCCGGAATATAAAGATATATTGACAGATGCTAAAGCTGAAATAACATTAAAACAACTTCTGACAATGTCATCAGGCCTGGCCTGGGATGAAAGTTCAACTTCATACGAAGATCCTGCCAATGATTTGAATGCTATGTTTTATTCTGATGACCCTCTTGCTTATGTCCTGTCGCGCCCCCTATTGTATCAACCAGGGACACAATTCCTTTACAACAGCGGAGGCACTAATGTACTAGGCGCAGTTATAGAGAAATATACTGGTATGAGTCTTCTGGAATTCGGGAATAAATACTTGTTCGATCCACTGAATATTGAGGAAGTGGAATGGAAGCGCATGCCATCGGATTATTATTTTGCTTCAAGTGGGCTGTCTCTCAGTCCAAGAGAACTGGCTAAGATTGGTTATATCTTTCTCAACAATGGCTACTGGGGTAATGACCAGATAATCAATCCTGACTGGATTACTGAATCTGTTCAGGAACACATTGAAACACAGGGAAGAACGCTTCCCCTGGCCTATGGTTACGGATGACAGTGGTGGCTCGAAGATTTTCAGACGAACAATCATACATATAATTCATATTTTGCCGCTGGCTGGGGAGATCAATATATGTTCATTTTCCCGGAAGAAGAATTGATTATTGTGTTTAACGGAGG
>CAYUQR010000116.1:0-6496 GCA_964446825.1 uncultured Rikenellaceae bacterium | reverse complement strand
TCAATTCCGAAATTGGATTTAACATTTGGGTAGATATTGAAGAGAGAAAGTGGGTAACAGCTACTCTACTTGATGGCGAGGATGTGACAGGTAAGGAATTCTTGTTCAAAAAAAAGAATGGGGAAATCATAACGGGTTTATTTTCCGCCAAAATTATTAAACTCAATAACAAATTCTGCGTTATATCCAGCATTAATGATATTACAGAGCGAATACGGGCAGAAGAAGCACTTAAAGAATCCAAATTGCTTTTAACCTCAAGCATAGAGAACCAGAAAGACACGATAATTTTTTCCATTGACAAAAATTATCAGTATCTGTATTTTAATAAAGCTCATTTGGATTTCATGAAGTATGCCTATAATAAGGATATTAAAACAGGGATGAATATTCTGGATTGTATCACTTCGGATGATGACAAATTATTGGCTAAGGATAATTATGACCTTGCGTTAAGGGGTGAATCCCATTCGGATGTAAGGATCTGCGGAGATGTAAATCGTGCCTTTTATGAAAGCTTTTTTAATCCTATCCCAAATGATAAGAATGAGATTATTGGGGTAACTGGTTTAGCCAGAAATATCACCGAACGCAAACAGTTTGAAATAGAATTAATTAAAGCCAAAGAAAAAGCCGAAGAAAGCGACAAACTCAAATCCACATTCCTCACAAACATAAGCCATGTGATGCGGACACCCATGAACGGAATTCTTGGCTTTGCCGATCTATTGAAAGAACCGAACTTAACAGGTGAGGAGCAACAAAATTTTATAAAAACCATCGGGATAAGTGGCGCACGCATGCTCAATACCATTAACAATATCGATGATTTTTCGAAAATAAAATCCGGACTGATGGAAGTTAATAAAAAGGATTCGAATATAAACGAGCAAATCGAATTCGTTTATAACTTCTTCAAACCGGAGGTTGAAAGTAAAGGGATGCAGATTTCCTTTAAAAACGGTTTGCCATCAAATGAAGCAATCATTAAAACAGACTTTGAAAAAATATATTCAATTCTGATTAACCTTGTTAAAAATGCCATCAGATACAGTGATAAAGGTTCAATTGAATTTGGTTATGAAAAAATGGGGAAATACCTTGAATTTTTTGTAAAAGACTCTGGCATTGGGATTCCTATAGACAAGCATGATGCTATATTCGAACCTTCTATTCAGGTTGATATCGGGGACACAAGAGCATTACAGATAACAGATTTGGGATTATCAATATCTAAATCTTATGTTGAAATTCTAAATGGAAAGATTTGGGTGGAAAGCAAAGAAGGAAAAGGTTCAATATTTTATTTTACAATTCCCTATAATGCTGTATATGAAGAAGAAAACGCAATCAAAAATGCTGTTATTGATAAGGATACTGAGGTCCAAATAAGAAATCTTAAAATATTAGTTGCCGATGACGATGAAACATCGACGTATCTGCTTAATCTAAGAATCAAAAATTTCAGCAGAGAAATTTTAAATGCAAAAACTGGAGTTGAAGCCATTGAGATTTGTCACAGTAATCCTGATATTGATTTGGTCTTAATGGACATTAAAATGCCTGATATGGATGGGTATGAAGCCACTCGTCAAATCCGTCAATTTAACAAAGATGCAATTATCATCGCACAAACAGCCTATGCATTTTCAGGTAACAGAGAAAAGGTAATAGAAGCGGGATGCAATGACTATATTACAAAGCCAATTAATCATACCTTATTAAAAAAGTTAATCAATAAGCATTGTTATAAATAGAAAATCAGTTCTAAACCAGAGATTTATTTGAATATTTCATATGACTTACTTCCCTTGTATATGATATTAAAGAAATAATTGAACCTTAATAAAATTAAGGTTGCTTACACTTTCCACCACTACCCTTATTCTTCTTTTAACTTTTTCACAATTCTTTTTTTTTTATTAAATTGAAGCCGATCAATGACTAACCTAACCGCCTGATATGCTTAATAAGATCCTTGCCTTTAGTCTTAAAAATAAGCTGATAGTTGTCCTGTTTACTATCACAATTGCTGCCTTCGGACTATTTGCTGTTTTTAAAATACCTGTCGGTGCAGTTCCCGATATCACCAATAACCAGGTACAGGTCATTACCACTTCAGGTAACCTGCCAACACAGGAGATTGAGCAGTTCATCACTGCACCTGTGGAGATGGAAATGGCCAACCTGCCGGGAGTGAAAGAGATCAGATCGATTTCTAAGTTTGGCCTCTCTGTCGTAACTATCGTCTTCGATGAAAATATGGGCACTTACCTCCCCCGTCAGCTTATCGCAGAAAAGATCAAAAGTGCCTCTGATAATATTCCCGAGGGATTCGGGACACCTAACATGGGTCCAATCACAACCGGATTAGGTGAGATATACCAGTATATCATCGATGTCAAACCAGAATATAAAAACAGGTATACCCCTATGGACCTCAGGACCATACAGGACTGGATAGTACGACGACGCCTGTCGGGAATAAATGGTGTTGTTGAAATTAACAGCTGGGGAGGTTTCCTGAAACAGTACGAGATAGCAATTGATCCTTCCAGGCTGAAAGGTGTCGGCCTCACTCTCATGGATGTCTTCAACGGTGTATCATCCAATAACAGCATATCGGGTGGCGCATATATCGAAAAGACCCACCAGAGCTATTTCATAAGAGGCGACGGACAGGTACGCTCGCTGGCCGATATTGAAGATATTGTTCTCGCAAATAATAATGGCATACCTGTTCTGATAAAGGATATCGGCGATGTGCACTATGGCTATGCAAACCGCTTCGGAGCCATAACTGCAAACGGAAAGGGGGAGACTGTACTGGGACAGATAATGATGCTGAAGAATGCCAATTCGAAGGAAGTAATAAATGAGGTTAAGAAACGTGTAGCTGAAATTCAACAGAACCTGCCGGAAGGGGTCTTTATAAATCCAATACTGGAGCGCAGCGAACTTATTCAAAAAACCTCAACCACAGTCGCTGAAAACCTCATACTCGGAGCATTGATAGTTTTCTTTGTAGTGCTTCTTATCCTTGGCAACATGCGTTCTGCTATCGTAATTGCCTCAATGATACCTCTGGCCCTGTTATTCACAATATCGATGATGTATATTTTCGGAATCGATGCCAACCTTATGAGTCTCGGTGCTCTCGACTTCGGTATCATAATCGATGGTGCTGTGATCATCGTTGAATATATTGCGTTGCAGATCACACTCAAAAAGGATGAAATAACCGGGATTACCGGTGAGGATAAACAGGCTCTCCTAAATAGTATCGCATTTGACGGTTCCTCGAAGATGATGAACTCAGCCATTTTCGGCCAGGTGATCATACTGATAGTGTTCATCCCCATACTTTCACTCAGCGGTGTTGAAGGGAAGATGTTCCACCCCATGGCTTTGGCCTTTTCATTTGCAATAATCGGGGCAATGATCTTCGGCCTGACATGGCTTCCGGTAGCTGCCTCATTATTCCTGAAGCCAGGTAAAAAACCGAAATATGATGTATCAGGATGGATAATGGGATTTGTCCATAATACTTATGAACCGGTTATAAGATGGTCATGCGGACATAAAAGAGCCGTTCTTGGGGCCTCTGTCCTTTCTCTGATACTCACTGTATTTCTTTTTACAAGGATAGGTGGTGAATTTGTTCCTACACTTGATGAGGGTGATTTTGTCATCCAGCCTGTGCTGAAAACAGGTACATCCCTGACTAAGACCATTGAGACCACAACAAAGATGGAGAATATCCTGATTTCTCATTTCCCCGAAGTCGATCAGATAGTAAGTCGTATAGGAGCGGCAGAAGTACCCACCGACCCAATGTCGATGGAAGAAATCGATATGATCATCAAGCTGAAACCGAAGAATGAATGGGTCAGCGCTAAGAGTAAAGAGGAACTGGCGGAGAAATTTAAGGAAGCCCTTTCAGTGCTTCCCGGCATTGATAATGAGTTTACGCAACCTATCGAGATGCGCTTCAATGAACTGATAACCGGTGTCAGATCGGATATTGCCATCAAGATATTTGGCGAGGATCTCAATTATATAAACCAAAAAGCCATTGAAATAAAAAATCTTATATCCGGTATCCCCGGCGCCGGCGATGTGATACTTGAAAAGACTGTAGGACTTCCCCAGGTATGGATAAGATATGATCGCAAAAAGATAGCATATTATGGACTCGATATCAAGACACTGAATGGCTATGTGTCGACAGCGTTCGGCGGACAGGTGGCCGGAACTGTCTTCGAGGGAGAAAAACGTTTTGACCTGGTGGCCAGGCTCCGGCAAGAAAGCAGGACCGACATTGATGATATAAGACAGTTATCAGTTCCCCTCACCAATGGCAAACAGCTACCCCTTGAAGAACTGGCAGATATACAATATGCCGAAGGCCCTGCCAAGATCTCGAGGGAAAATACCCACAGGAGGGTCGTCGTGAGTGTTAATGTGCGCAACCGCGACCTGCAGTCAGTTGTCAGGGATATCCAGTCAACGATTAATAAAAACATTAAACTGCAATCCGGTACCTATATAGCCTACGGCGGACAATTTGAAAACCTGCAGAATGCCGTACGGCGACTAATGATTGCCGTACCTGTGGCATTGCTTCTGATATTCATTTTTCTCCATTTTGCATTTAAATCTTTCAAGGATGCCATCATGATCTTTACTGCCATACCCCTCGCTACAGTGGGAGGAGTAATATTATTATGGATAAGAGGTATGCCTTTCAGTGTCTCGGCCGGAGTAGGCTTTATTGCACTCTTCGGTATAGCAGTTCTTAACGGCATTGTTCTTATCGAACACCTCAAGGAGCTGCAGCACAGCGGAATAAGCGATATGCGGGAGGTTATCCTGAGAGGAACTAAAGACAGGCTTCGTCCTGTTCTACTTACAGCCGGCGCTGCAGCAATGGGTTTTCTCCCCATGGCTGTTTCAACTGGTGCCGGGGCAGAAGTTCAGCGTCCCCTGGCAACAGTTGTGATAGGCGGATTATTCACTTCGACACTGCTTACCATGATAGCTCTTCCTTTACTTTACGAGATATTCAATAATGTGAAATCAATCAGGTTTTTCCCTTTCAGGGTGATAAGGGCTAAAACTCTTATGATCGTGGCCCTGATACTTTTACCCGGACTTTCATCATTCGGACAGCAGAAGGAATTGCAGCTGAAGGATATAATCGGCATAGCCATAACTAATAATAAAGAGATAAATGCCTATTCATTAAAGGTGAAAGAAAGCATTGCTCTTAAACCCACTGCCTTTTATCCTTCGAAGACAACACTATACTACGGGTACGACCAGAATAATATTGCTCCGAACGGTTACCCGCTGAAAGTATGGGGAATAGCCCAGGATATCAGCTTCCCCACACTATATCTTGCCGAGAAACAGGCCAGGTTAATAGAAGTGACGAAAGCCGAAGTCACCCTGGAATCGCAGAAACAAAAACTTATAAAGGAGATCTCATTAAGATATTATGAACTACAGAGCCTTCAGGCCCGGTTTGAGCTTTATAAAAGTGTTGACAGCTTATATAACGACCTGCTCAGGAACGCCAGAGCTCGTTACAGCAAGGGCGATTTCAGCAATCTCGACCTTCTCAACATACAGGCCAGGCAACAGCAGGCTAAACTAAATCTTAAAGGAACCTCTTACAATATTGAGAATATCCTTCAGACACTTAAGACCCTGATGAACTTCGATGAGGATTTTTTCGTTCCTGACACTATTGAGATACTAAATCCGGAGGAAAAAGATATTATGGCATACCCTGATGTGCAGTTGATGAAGCTTGAGAATGACTATGCCGGGGCTGTGATGAAAATCGAAAAGAACAAAATACTCCCCGATATTTCAGCACACGTCTTCACAGGAACCAATGCTTATGAAAACTCAAAATATTACAACGGTTTCCAGGTTGGACTTGCTGTGCCTTTGTTTTTCGGGGACCAGAAAGCCAGGATCAAATCATCCAGGATCTCTTTCGATGCCCAACAGCTCATGGCGGATTATAAAATGACATCGCTGAAGAATAAAATTGACGGATATAAAAGAGAGGAACTAAAACTTCGTGAAGCCATTGAATACTACAATGCTAGCGGCAGATCACTGTATAACGAGATCCTGCATGCTGCAATAAAAAGTCTTGAAAGTGGTGAGATTGACCTCTTTAAATTTACCGGTAGTTATGAAAATGCCGTACAAATCAGACTTAACTACCTTGACAACGTACTGCAATACAACACTAATATTCTGGAACAGATGTATTTATCAAATTAACATATCATGGTCATGAACAACAAATTTATATTATCCATTCTTGCTGCATGCCTGAGCCTGGTATCTTGCAGTCATAATAATAATAAGAATGAAATAAGTACCGAGACACCAAATGATCTGATCAGAATAACCGGGGATCAGTTCCTTACAGGTAACATGGCCCTTGGGGAACCTCTGAAGATGCAATTTGATG
>CAYUQR010000115.1:0-6514 GCA_964446825.1 uncultured Rikenellaceae bacterium | reverse complement strand
CTGATCCTTATGACCAACGGAAAAGGTCTTCCTATAATGTTGGATACTAAATAATATATAAAGTGCTTCTGATCATTTAGGATTCCTTCTCTTCATCGTTATTCTCAAATTTAACAAACTGAAGCGGCTTCCTGAACCAGTTTGTACGGTAAGCACCATACATAACCCCTACCGTCAGCCAGCTCAATCCTGCTATCTTGGCTTTAATACCCAGGCTGAGAAAGAGATAGAGACAAACACTGAATCCCAATACCGGCACAATGAAGTTGGTAAAGGTCTTCTTCTCATTCCGCAGGAAATAGAGTGCAAATGATGAGGCATTCACTCCCATGAAAGCTATAAGTGCTCCGAAGTTAAGTAGCTGAGCCCCTAATGGATAGGTAAGTAAAAATGCCCCGGCAAGTACTATTACTCCAACCAGTATTATATTATTAGAGGGAACGTGCGTACGCGGGTGAATGAATGCAAAAAATTTCTTAGGAATAGCACTATCTCTCCCCATACCATATAGAAGACGACTTGCTCCTAAGTGTGCTCCTGCTCCTGATCCAATTGTAGCAACAAGCAGAGAAAAATTAACAACCTGAAAAAGCCACTGACCACCTGCCTTGCCTGCAACATAACAGAAAGCGGTATCCTGATCGGGAAACTTGGTACCTGGCCAGACCATCTGCGCAAAATAGACCTGGATTGATGCCAGTACCCCTGTAATAAGGCAAACAAGAACAGTTGCCAGCAGAATATTTCGACGTGGATTATGAACTTCTTCCGATAGAGTTGAAATACCATCGAAACCTATATATGTAAGGACTGCTAAAGATGCGCCAGCTGAAACAGATGAAAATGAAAATGTTTTCGGATCATAGAATGGCCTGGTCCATTCAGCTGCACTGGCGGGAGGGTTTAAAAACAGATATCTTACAGCTGCACCCAGGAAAAGTATAATTACTACACCCAGACCGGCGGCAATTACAGAATTTGTACGCGAGCTGGACTCAATACCTCGAAGGTTCATACCCGTGAAAAGAAGTGCAAATGCTACCGCATAAACTGCAAAAGGTATTTCAGGAATCAAATTCATGGCAGCCTTGCTTATCCAGATCACACATATAATAGGGTTCATGACATAGTCAAAAAGCATTCCCCAGCCAACGAAGTAACCCAATGCCGGATGAATTTCCCTGCTAACGTAGGTATATGCCGACCCTGCACTTGGATAAGCATTTGCCATACGGCCATAACTGATGGCAGTAAATATCATGGCAACCATGCCTATAAGAATTGTTGTGACCACATGCCCCTTGGCAAGGGTTGCAGCAGCACCGAATAATGGCATCGGAGCAGTAGGCTGAATAAGTATTATTCCATAGAGGACAAGTGATGAAAGCCCAAGTACCCGTTTTAAACCAGGACCGGAGGCAGATGGAGTATTGGCTACGCTCATGATAAATATAGATTTGGATAGTGGATTAAAGATAATATTAAATCAATAACCTGAAAAATCTAGATAAATTTTGAGTTAAATAATTTTTGTAACTTTAATTTTCTCAATATGGATTAGTTCAATTAAAAAAAATAGTCAACATGAAAAAAATTATTTTTTTAACTTTTATTGTAATGACCTTTTTGTCATCAAATAGTCTTGCACAAAAATTTTCGAACGAAAAAATATTCCTCAGGGATAACTGGGCTATTCAGTCATCCAAGGTAGTCGTTTCTGAAGGCAAAGCCATTTCATCAACAGGTTTCAAAACAGACCTGTGGTATCCTGCATCAGTTCCTACAACTGTACTGGCTGCCCTGGTTGCCAATAAGGTCTACCCCGATCCATATTACGGGACCAATATTAATAACCTTCCGGGTGCAATTACGGGAAGGAACCGGGCTATGCCGGAAGACAGTCCGTTTAAAGTGGCATGGTGGTACAGGACAGAATTCAAACTGCCTGCTGATTATAAGGGTAAGCACACATGGCTGCAGTTTCACAGTATCAATTACAAAGCAAATGTATGGTTAAACGGTAAACTTATTGCCGACACTACTACTATTGAAGGAGCTTACCGTCTCTTTAACCTGGATATTTCAAAGGCAGCCCTGCCCGGCAATAATAACTGTCTGGCACTTGAGATATTCCCTCCAAAGGGAATGGATCTTACAATAACATGGGTCGACTGGAATCCTACCCCTCCCGACAGAGGTATGGGAATATGGTACGACGTATCAATAAGGACAACAGGCCCGGTGGCTATTGAGGATCCTCATGTAGTGACAAAGCTAAATCTGCCAAAAACTGACCAGGCTAAACTTACAATATCTGCAGAAGTTCATAATGCATCTGATAAGCCGGTAAAAGGTAAGCTTAAGGGAACAATAGAAAATATAAGTTTCTCACAGGATGTCGCACTGGCAGCAGGAGAGACAAAACTGGTGAGCTTCATACCTGAGAAATATCCACAGCTGGTAATGACTGATCCTCGTTTGTGGTGGCCACATAATGTGGGAGCCCAGAACCTTTATGATCTGAATCTGATTTTTGAGGCTTCCGGCAAAGTCACCGACACTAAGAAAATACGTTTTGGAGTTCGCGAAATAACTGCCTGGATGAATAATTTTGATAAGTTTCATACAAAAGTATTCCAGATAAATGGCAAAAACATAGTGATAAGAGGAGGAGGCTATGTTCAGGATATGATGCTAAGGCCTTCGAATGAAAGAATTGATGCTGATATTGCTTATGCAAAGCACATGAACTTCAATACTTTAAGGATGGAAGCACCGCGAGGTTCAGACTACCTTTTCCAAAGATGTGATGAAGAAGGCATTTTGCTTATGGTAGGATGGTGCTGTTGCAGTTCCTGGGAACGCTGGAAAAACTGGACTCCGCATACAGGTGATGTAGCAGAGATGAGCTGGAAAGACCTTATTATACATCTGCGGAATCACCCATCTGTTTTTACCTGGCTTTACGGGAGTGATAATTTCCCTCCTGCTGATGTTGAAAAGAGATATATTAAAGTACTGGATGAATATGACAATACAAGGCCTTATGAATCATCAGCTACCAGGGATTCAAGTGCCATTGCAGGTCGTACCGGAGTCTGGATGGGACCCTATCCAACCGTGTATGCCTATTTCCCCCCTTCGTACTGGTATACAAAACTTGAATTTAATACGGAAGCTGGCCCGGGAGGAGAACAGCTTCCTCCAATCGAGACAATGAAAATGATGATGCCGGAAAAAGACCTGTGGCCAATCAGTGATTCGTGGGAAATACGTCTTCATAAAGCATTTTATCCCATTGCACGGAAAGCCCTTGAATCTCGTTATGGAAAGCCTGCAAGTGTGGAAGAATATTGTGTGAAATCGCAGGTGTTCCAGAATGAAGCAGTGAAAGCAATGTTTGAGGCTTACGCCGGAAATAAATATCGTTCCAGCGGAATTATTTACTGGATGTATAATTCAGCATGGCCTAAAATGTACTGGCAGTTTTATGACTACTTTTTCATGCCAAACGGATCTTTTTACGCGGCAAGGAATGCCTGCGAACCGCTGCATGTCCAGTATTGTTACAATGACAATTCAATTAAAATAGTGAATAGTTATTACAGGGATTTCAAAGGACTGAAGGCATCAGCAAAAATGTATGATTTCAACATGAAGGAAGTATGGTCCAAACAGGCAGAGACCGATGTTGTTTCCGATGACAGTAAAAAAATAATGACTGTGGAGGTGCCTGACGATATTTCAAAGGTCTACTTCCTCAAACTTGATCTGGCAGATGAATCCGGTAAAGAAGTATCTTCTAATTTTTACTGGTTGAGTGCCAATGGAGACGAAAAGGCTGATTTTACCGATCTCGATAAACTGCCTAAGACTGAAGTTAATGTTTCAGCCTCAGCAATAAAGAAAGAGGGCAGTAATTACATGTTGTCTGTTACCATTGAAAACCCTGGCAAAGATCTGGCCTTTTCAGTAAATCCGAAGATTCTGAAGAAGACTTCTATGGAACCGGTACTGCCTGTATTCTGGAATGATAACTATATTTCTCTTCTTCCCGGGGAAAAACGGACACTAAATGTTGAGTTCGATTCTAAAAACCTGGGAGGTGAAGAGCCTGTTCTGAAGGTGGATGGGTGGAATATAAAGAGTGTAGAGGATGAGATTAATGATATAATATTAAGAAAGTAGATAAAGTGGACATAATGTCATAATTTTATGTTTTGAAAATAATTGATTTGAAAATATAAAAATTGTAAAACGGGCATATTTTACAAACTCAAACACTTGAGTAATATAATCAATAACGTACTAGTCCCATCATATTATTAAAAGAAAATATATTATGATGAATTACAGGGATAAGAGCAACGACGAACTCATAAAAGAACTGCAGAAATTACAGCAAGAGTACGATTCATTAAAAACATCTTACGAAAAAGACATCTCTGAATACAAGCTAATTGAGAAAACTTTGCAAAAAAGTGAAGAAAAATACCGGTTACTTTTTGAGAACAGCGGTGATGCAATTCTTCTAACTAATCAGGATGGCTCAATATATTCTGCTAATCCTGAGGCCTGCAGAATTTATGGCAGGAGTGAGCAGGAAATTTGTGAATTGGGAAGAAACGGTACAACTGATTTAAATGATCCACGCCTTGAACCTGCACTGAGTGAAAGAAAAAAAACAGGAAAATTCAAAGGTGAGTTAAATCAGATTAGAAAAGATGGAACAATATTTCCGGCAGAAGTTACCAGCATTCTCTTCAGAGATAGTTCAGGAAATGAAAAGACCAGCATGATCGTTCGCGATATCTCTGAACGCAAGCAGGCCGAGAAAGCTATGCATGAAAGAGAGGAGTTGTTTAAAATAGTTTTGTCCAATGCACCAATTTCAATATTTGTGACAGATGATAAAGGTATTATCATTTTACATGAAGGAAAAATATTGGAAAAAATTGGAATGAAGCCTGGAGAAAATGTTGGAGTTTCAGCTTTTGACTTATTCAATGAACTAAGAGTTGTTGAACGCAATGGTAAAGTTACAAATGGGAAATCAGTGTTAAACCGGGTTTTTAAAGGAAAGGTCATTTCAGGAATTACAGAATTAAACGGAATGCACTTCGATAATCAATTCGTCCCCTTCTTTGACACAAATGATAAGGTTATCGGATTTATTGGTGTGGCAACCGATATTACAGCAAGTAAAAAAATAGAAGAGGAGCTTTGGAAGTCGAAGGGAATGCTTGAAAAGCTTAATCAACACCTTAATGAAATAAGGGAGGAGGAAAGAGCATTAATCTCGAGAGAAATTCACGACGAGCTTGGTCAATCATTAACTGCATTAAAACTGGATTTATACCATATGTATAAATATGTGAAGGTTGACAAGGAGGCTCAGATACGCCTCAGTAACATGGTTGAACTCGTTTCAGACACTATTAAGAATGTGCAGCGTATCTCATCTGACCTGCGTCCGGAAATTCTTGATGATCTCGGATTAGCAGCTGCAATCGAATGGTATTCTGAAGAATTTGAGAATAGAACCGGAATCAAATGCCGCGTAAGGATTGATGATTCAATTTTTGGTGATTCGCAGAAGAACCTGGTATTTTTCCGTATCCTTCAGGAAGCTCTGACAAATGTAATCCGGCATGCAAATGCTTCAAGTGTCAGTATCATGCTCAATCAATCCAAACAAGGTATAACCATGACCATTAAGGATAATGGAATTGGTATACCCGAGGAAAAGATTGAATCATACAAGTCCCTGGGTTTAATCAGTATGCGCGAAAGGGTACGCCAGTTTGACGGAAAGTTCGTAGTTTCATCAAAAGAAGGTAAAGGAACAAAACTGACTTTTTTTATTCCCAAATAGGGAGGAACTCATTATGAAGATACTTATTGCCGACGATCATACAATAGTTCGTGAAGGACTTAAACAGTATGTAAAAACTCTGGATGAAGTTAAATTGATTGATGAAGCTGCTGAAGGAAATGAAGCCTGGACAAAGATCAAAGATGGAGAATATGATCTTGTAATTCTCGATGTTTCAATGCCCGGGATGAGTGGATTGGACGTATTGCAGAAAATTAAAGAGAGGAATATGCCAACCCGGGTTCTGATATTGAGCGTTCACCCTCAGGAACAGTATGCTTTTCATGCATTTAAATTGGGCGCTTCAGGATATATTACAAAGGATAGTGCCTCCGAAGAATTAACTCTTGCCATCAAAAAAATTACAGCCGGAGGCAGGTATATAGCATCAGCTTTTGCAGAAAAGCTGGCTTTTAACGGAATTGAACCTGGTGAAAAGTTACCTCATGAAAAACTGTCAGCCAGGGAATTCCAGGTAATGATAATGCTGGCAAGAGGGAAATCTGTCACAGAAATCTCAAAAGAAATTTTTATTTCCGATAAAACAGTCAGCACATATCGTACCCGTATCCTTGAAAAGATGGGTTTGAAGAAGAATGCTGAACTGACGATTTATGCGATAAAGCATGAACTGATAGA
>CAYUQR010000114.1:0-6556 GCA_964446825.1 uncultured Rikenellaceae bacterium | reverse complement strand
CCTTATTTCCTGTTTGTTTCGCCATCGGGTCGGAACAACCTTCAGACTAGCCCCGGATTGCGTGCGCCTCCTTATCGGGTTGGAACAGGGCCTTACCGCCCGGGAGACGTCCCGTCGCGACACATGTGCCGCGATAAAGCTTAAGTTACTTTATTCGCTTAAGCAGCGAGAGCAAAATTAGATTCGCCTTTTATTGTTTTGTGACTCTGTATAAGTGACGCGTCACCACACACTGCATGCTTACATAACACCACTCATGCTGTCAAAACCAGGTCAGCCCCGGTATAAGTGGAATACAAAGATACTATATTGTAAATTATCAAGGAAATATATCGCAAAATTCAGACCAATAAATTTATATGCCATAAAAAACTTCAGGAAGTATCACCATTCATTATGCAAAACTCTTACTATAAAATGTTATTTTTGATATAACTTATGTTTTTTATGCCTGCTATAATTACTGAATTTAAATATTCAGAAAATAAATTTAAAGAATATTAAACCTATTAATCATGAAATCCAACAGACGAAATTTCATTAAGACTGTGGGAACCGGAGCTACAGGATTAGCTCTGGGTTCAGCTTCCGTTAACCTGGCATCATGCACTTCTTCCGGCATGGGAAAGAAACAGGGTGATGAACAGATCCTGTTTATAGGGGATAACATAGCACTGGCCGACACTCAGTACGGAAAAGTAAAAGGATATATTCTCCGGGGGATAAATTATTTCCTCGGAATCCCTTACGGAGCGGATACATCCGGTCAAAACAGGTTTATGCCTCCACAGAGTCCGGCGCCATGGCAAGATGTTTTTCCTGCAGTATGGTGGGGCAACTCGGCACCTCAGAATATGGATAAAAGATATGCCAATCTTTACCAGTCATTCTCCGATCACTGGAACTATGATGATGTAAGCGAAGACTGTCTTCGTCTGAATGTTTTTACCCCTGCTGTCAACGATGGGAAAATGAGACCCGTTCTTGTATGGCTGCATGGAGGTGGCTTCACCAATGGCAACGGGATTGAGCAGGATGGTTACAATGGTGAGAATTTTGCCCGGAAAGGAGATATCGTTTTTGTTTCTCCTAATCACAGGCTGGGACCTCTTGGATTTTCTAACCTGGCTGCAGCGGGAGAAGAAAAATATGCTTCCTCCGGAAATGTCGGAATGCTCGATCTGGTGGCCGCTCTTGAATGGGTGAGGGATAATATATCCAATTTTGGCGGAGATCCGGGAAATGTAACTATAATCGGACAATCCGGAGGTGGTGCAAAGGTTACCACACTTACAGCAATGCCGTCAGCTAAGGGACTGTTCCATAAAGCAGTGGTACTTAGCGGAGCAGGAGTGAAGTCGGGTGATAAAGAGTATTCCGAAAAGCTGGGACTTTATATACTAAAAGAAGCCGGATTGAGCAAAAACCAGGTTGATAAGCTCCAGGAACTTCCCTGGATGGAATACTATGCGATAGCAAATCGTGCAGCAGCAACTCTTTCAAAAGAAGAGGGATCATCGGGGGGAGGTCTCCGTCGGGGTTTCAATCCCATCGCAGATGGTGTTGTTTTGCCGCAGCATCCCTATTATCCTGAGGCTACACCCCTTGCTGAAGATATACCTATGATTATCTGCTCTACCATGAATGAGATATCTCCAAGCCGGAATAACGCTGAACTGGAAAATATTACTTTCGATAAGGTAAAGGAATCTGTTAAAGAGAGGGCCGGGTTCACCGGTGGTTTAGGGGATAAGGCAGGTGAGGTGGTTGATGCCTATGCAAAAGCGTTCCCCGACAAAAAACCTGTTGAGATATGGTCTATGATAATGGGTAACAGGCAAGGCGTGATCACTCTTGCAGATTCCAAGGTCAAACAGTCAGCTCCTGTTTATATTGCATGGTTTTGCTGGCAGCCACCCCTTTTTGATGGCAGGATGAGGGCTTTCCATTGTTCCGATATATGCTTTTGGTTCTATAATACCGATCTTATGCTTACTCATACCGGAGGAGGTGAAAGACCCAGAAAATTATCTGAAAAGATGAACATGGCTCTCTTGCAATTTATGAAAACAGGTAAACCTGACGGAGGAGATCTTCCTCATTGGCCAAGGTATACTACAGAAAATGGAGAAACAATGGTTCTTGATGACATCAGTGAAGTAAGAAATGATCCTGACCGGGAAGCACGAAAATCACTACCTTCACAGGTATAAATATCACTATGGTGAATGCATACAACTTAATATAAAAACTAAAATAAACACAATCATGAAAAAAAGTTACATGTTCATTTTGCTGAAGGGAATAGCTGTAATAATGTTGCTTATTCTGGTACGCCCTCTGTCAGCACAGGATACTGTCAGGCCTCAGCCACGACCCAGGCCTGTTTTCAGAATGCCTCCACGTATAATATCCCCGGAGATTCTTCCTGATAAAAAAGTGACATTCAGGGTCTATTCGAAAGAAGCTGAAAAGGTTACGGTATCAGGTGAATGGTTACCCGGATTTGGAGCAAGCGAAGCGCTCGTCAGGAACGACACCGGCATGTTCTCGCTTACTGTAGGCCCTCTGGAACCAGAGCTTTACGGTTATACCTTCACAGTTGATGGTGTTGGCATGATCGACCCCGATAATGTGCAGGTACGCCGTGATGGTACACGCTACCAGAGCTTCTTTATTATCCCGGGTCCGGAATCAGATTTGTATTTACAGAAGAATGAAGTTCCTCACGGTACAATCAGTAAGGTGTGGTACAGATCAGCTGTGCTTGATATGGACCGGAGAGTATATATATACACTCCTCCGGGATATGAAGGAAGTACCGGAAAGTACCCGGTATTTTACCTGCTTCATGGTGCCGGAGGTGATGAGGATGCATGGACTAACATGGGACGGGAGGCCCAAATAATGGACAACCTTATAGCCCAGGGAAAAGCAAAGCCGATGATTGTGGTAATGCCCAACGGTAATGCAAACCAGGCAGGTGCGCAGAATGAAGTGCCCCCTGTTCCGGGTCAGGGCGAGCAGGGTATGGCAATGTACCAGCGCCTGGCTGGTAAATTTGAAGCTCATCTGGTTAAAGACCTGGTTCCTTTTATTGAAAAGAATTTCCGGACCCAGACAGGGAAAGACAATCGCGCAATAGCAGGCTTATCAATGGGAGGCGCTCATACCCAGACTATTACAAATGATAACCCGGGAATGTTCAGTTATATAGGCGTATTCAGCATGGGAATTATGAATATGAGGCAGCAGTCTGCTGATGAGGCTGCTAAGATTGAAAAGGAAAGAGATGCAAAAATAGAAGCATTAAAAAGCAGCGGATATAAACTTTACTGGATCGGTGTTGGGAAAGACGATTTTGTTTACCAGAGTGTCGTAAGCCTTCGCAGTACTCTCGATAAACATAGCTTTAAATATATTTACCGCGAAAGCACAGGCGGTCATACATGGGCAAACTGGAGGATCTATCTTTCAGAATTTGCTCCAATGCTCTTTAAGTAATTAATTATTATATTAATCACCTGCAATAAATTGTCATATATGTTAAAACCTTTTGTTTTACTTGCAGTTATAATACTGCTAACGGGTGGATCCATGCCAGAAAATCCTGGTAAAAAAAATATAAATATCTCAAAAGTCCCCACCGAATACGGATTCGTGAAGGGGAAGACCGATGCCAGTGGTGAAGTATCTGTTTTCATGGGAGTACCATTTGCTGCTCCACCTGTCGGTCCTCTTCGCTGGAAAGCCCCTCAACCCGCAGAAAAGTGGGATGGTATAAAGGAATGTCTCATTCCTCCGCCAAGCGCTTACCAGAACAAACCGACCCCATTTATGATGTGGTCGAAAGAATTCATGGCACCCGAAGAACCCCTCAGTGAGGATTGCCTTTATCTCAATATTTGGACATGCGCCAAAAGCACGGATGAGAAGCGACCTGTTATCGTATGGATACATGGCGGTGCTTTTACCGGTGGCTCAGGAACAGTACCTCTTTACAACGGTGAAGAAATGGCAAAGAAAGGTGTTGTTTTTGTAACAATAAATTACCGTCTGGGAGTGTTTGGTTTTCTTGCGCATCCCGAACTCTCGGCCGAGTCTCCCGATAAGGTATCTGGCAACTATGGCATTCTCGACCAGATTGCCGCTCTCAGGTGGGTAAAAGAGAATATTAAAGCTTTTGGAGGTGATCCTGATAATGTAACAATAGATGGACAGTCTGCTGGTTCCTTCAGTGTGAATGCATTGATGATTTCTCCTCTGGCTAAGGGATTTTTCCAGAGGGCTATTGGCGAGAGCGGAGGTATGTTCACAGGTGGCTTTGGAATAGTCAATGATCTTAAAAGCGCTGAAGCAGCGGGTTCGAAATATGTTCAGCAGTTGAAAGTTTCTTCTATAAATGAACTCAGGAGTGTGTCCGCAGAAACGCTTCAGAAAGCACCGGGAAGATGGGGAATAGCCGTCGATAATTTTGTTGTTATGCCGGCTTCCAAGACATTTGCTGATGGAAAACAGAATGACGTGCCACTGATTACCGGCTGGAATGCTGATGACGGAGTTTCCATGGGCCAGCCACCGAATGCAAAGAAATTCATGAGTAATGCTGAGAAAAACTATGGAAAAAAAGCCGGAGAGTTTCTTATACTGTTCCCTGCAAACAGCGATGAGGAGGCCGGGAAATCGCAAAAACTCCTTTCACAATTATCTTTTGGCTGGCAAAACTATTTTTGGGCTAAAGCACAAAGCACAACAGGAAAAGCAAAAGCTTACCTTTATTACTTCAGACGTGTTCCTCCCGGCGAACCAAATTATGGAGCATTTCATTCAGCTGAATTTGGATATGCTTTGAAAACCCTTAAATTCTGGAGCAGACCTTTTACTAAGACTGATTATGACCTGTCAGAGATAATGTCGTCTTATTGGGTAAATTTTGCAAAAACAGGTGATCCTAACGGCTTAGGTCTTCCGGAATGGCCTGCTTTCGATAAAAAGTCTCCTGAAGTTATTGAATTAGGCGATGAGGTTAAAAAGGTACCTCTTCCATACAGGAAACAGCTTGAATTTATGGACGAGCTTAATAAATAGCTCTGTTTTTTAATGTTATTTAACTTTCCTGAATAATTAAAAATTATCGTTATTATTATCTTCACGACTTCGAAAATAATTATTTTTTATGAATAAGCCTCTGAAAGTGGGTATACTCCGTGAGACCAAGAACCCTCCCGACAGAAGGGTACCCCTTACTCCCCCACAGATCATTGCGCTTGAAGAGCTTTACCCTTATGTGGAATTCTTTGTCCAGCCAAGCGACCTGAGGTGCTATTCAAATGAGGAGTATGAATACCTCGATATACCATTGAAAGAGGATCTTAGCGATTGTGACATATTGCTTGGCGTCAAAGAGGTTGACAGAAGAACATTTCTTAAGGGGAAGACTTACCTGTTCTTTGCGCATGTAGCTAAGAGGCAACCGTATAACCGTGATATGTTCAGGGACATGGCTGAAAAGAAAATCTCCCTGATAGATTTTGAATATCTTACAACTGATAGCGGACAAAGAGTTGTGGCATTCGGACGTTTCGCCGGTATTGTGGGCGCATATAACGGATTACGGGCCAGGGGAATAAAAACAAACAGATTCAGGCTTAAGCCAGCCTGTCAGTGTCACGACCTTGATGAGATGTGGGCAGGCCTAAGGCTCATTGAAATTAATCCCGGACTTAAAATTCTTGTTACCGGAGAAGGACGAGTGGCACATGGCGCCATAGAAACTCTTAGAATAGGAAATATTGAACAGGTAACCCCTGAAGACTATCTGACAAGAGCGTTTGATGTACCTGTTTTTTGCCAGATAGGTCCGAAATATTACACAAGGCATAAAGAAGGTAATGAATTTGATTTCAGCCATTTTATCCTGAATCCTGCAGAGTATGAATCATCATTTCTTACCTTTGCAAAGGTGACAGATATTTTGATTGCAGGTCACTTCTGGGACCCCCGGTCTCCTGTCTTTTTTACAAAGGAAGATATTAAAAAACCCGACTTCAGGATTTCATTAATAGCGGATATCAGTTGTGATATTAATGGACCTATACCTTCAACTATCAGAGCAACAACAATATCTGACCCTTTTTATGGCTATAATCCTGATCTTGAAATTGAAGAGCCAGCATTTATTCGGCAGTCAAATATTACTGTTATGTCAATAGATAATCTGCCAGGTGAATTGCCACGTGATGCTTCACTTGATTTTGGTAAGCAGTTAATGAGCAATGTATTGCACGATTTACTAACCGCAACAGAAAGCCCTATGATCAGCCGGGCCATGATCCTTAATGAGGGCAGGCTGACTTCCGGATTCGATTACCTGAAAGATTATCTTAATGAAAAATAAAGACGCTCGACTCTCGACTCAGGACACTAGGCATTCGGCACGCAACATCCGGCAAACGGAATCAAGGACCCAACTTTGTCAGCCGACTTTGTCGGACGAAGTCCGAAGCCCTGGCAAAGGATTGAACCCCAGCGTCCAGCGTCCAGCGTCCAGCGTCCA
>CAYUQR010000113.1:0-6597 GCA_964446825.1 uncultured Rikenellaceae bacterium | reverse complement strand
AGCAACTAGCAACTAGCAACTAGCAACTAGCAACTAGCAACTAGCAACTAGCAACTAGCACCGAGCAACATATCATAATTTAATGGATATTATTTATTTTAATATATTATGGCTGACATAAACGGATTCTTAAAGATAAAAAGGAAGGAAGCTGGCAACAGGCCACTGAATGAAAGGATTCAGGACTTTAGTGAAGTTGAGCAGGTTTTAAACAGTGAGGACAGGATGTTACAGGCATCAAGATGCATGGATTGCGGAATTCCGTTTTGCCACTGGGGTTGCCCGGTTGACAATCTCATTCCCGAATGGAATGACCTTCTTTATAAAGGTGACTGGAGAGGAGCATATCTGCGTCTTGCGGCCACAAATAATTTCCCCGAATACACAGGCAGGATTTGTCCTGCCCCATGCGAACATGCATGTGTTCTGAATATAAACCAGGAACCTGTAACCATCAGGGAGAATGAAGTAGCGATTGTTGAAAAAGCATTTTCAGAAGGGTATATCAAACCTGAACCTCCTGAGATCCGTACAGGCAAAAAAGTTGCAGTTATCGGTAGCGGCCCGGCAGGAATGGCTGCAGCTGACCTGTTGAACAAAAACGGTCACCTGGTGACACTATTTGAAAAGGATGAGAAAGCCGGGGGCCTGCTGAGGTTCGGTATTCCCGATTTTAAACTAAGTAAAGCAATCATTGATCGTCGACTTAACCTGATGACCGAAGAAGGAATTTTAATAAAAACAGGTATAACAGCAGGTAAAGATATTTCAGGTAAAGAACTTCTTAATCAGTTTGATGCCATCTGTATTACTATAGGCGCCGGTCATCCACGAAGCCTGCCTGTTGCAGGCAGTGAATTCGACGGAATACATTTCGCAATGGATTTTCTTACGGCGCAGAACAAAGTAAATGCCGGCCAGTTAACAGCTGCCGACAATCACATCAATGCCGGAGGCAAAAAAGTTCTGGTAATAGGCGGTGGAGACACCGGTTCAGACTGCGTCGGAACAGCAATACGCCAGAAAGCCTTAAGTGTAACGCAGATAGAAATACTACCAAAACCTCCTGAAAAAAGAACACCCGATAATCCATGGCCATACTGGGGAAAGATCCTGAAAACTACCACCTCGCACGAAGAGGGTTGTGAAAGATTTTGGAACATCTCAACTTTAAGGTTTGTAGGCGACGGCAAGATAACCAGGGGAACGGAAGTTGAAGATGTTATATGGGAATCTGAAAACGGAAAATTTATTATGAAGCCTGTGCCTGGCACAAAAAGAGTTATCGAGTGTGATATGGTACTTCTAGCGCTTGGATTTGTTCACCCCGTACTGGATGGATTGCTTACAGAACTTGGAGTTGAACTCGATTACCGTAAAAATGTCAGTGTAAATAACTCTATGACTACTAATATCCCAAAAGTGTTTGCAGCAGGAGATACAATAAGTGGTGCGAGTCTTGTAGTCAATGCTATTGCTTCAGGAAGAAAAGTGGCCAGGCAGATAGACAGATTTTTAAAGACAACCTGATAATTTACAATCCGCTAATTATATTTGGCAATACCGGATTTGAAATAGATGAATATAATCAGTATCTCTGTGAAACTCTGTGCTCCTCTACTCCTTCGCCAAGGCTTCGGAGTACACGGTGTGGCACTCTGTGTAAGTTCTTTATTGTTACACAGGGAAACACAGAGAAACATAGAGAAACACAGAGAATCCTGTTTCTTAGTCTTTATCGGAAATGAGTCTCATATCCTTTACCGTATTAATAAGTCTTATCAGCTCCGACCTGTAACCATCTTCATCATCACCTCTGGCTGATCTTGCAAGCTTAGCTGCACCTTCAAGTGTGGAATTACCTTTGAATTCAGAGTTTCTGAGTATCATTCCGAACTCGGAAACGGCAGCAGCAAACCTCAGATTATCAGATGTATCTTCAAGGTCATTAACATATCCTCTTACTGGTTTTTCAAGCAGCATGCTTGTTTTCCCATCGGGTTTTTTATACCTGAGCTTCACCATCAGGTATTCGTCGGAGAAATTGTTTTCCTTAATATCTTTTACGCCTTTTGCCTCGTATCTCAGGGGATCAACCGAAGGAATGTTCTCATCAGAACCTGTGGGAACAAGTTCGTACAAAGCTGTAACGTTATGTCCTGCTCCCATATCTCCGGCATCCTTCTTATCATTGTTGAAGTCCTCGTCATTAAGTAACCGGTTCTCATACCCTATAAGCCTGTACGACTGAACCCTGGCAGGATTAAATTCTATCTGGAATTTTACATCTTTTGCAATCGTAAAAAGGGTACCGCCAAATTCACGGACCAGTACTTTTCTCGCTTCCTGAAGATTGTCAATATATGAATAGTTGCCATTTCCTTTATCAGCTATCAACTCCATTTTATCATCCTTCACATTGCCCATTCCGAATCCCAGTACCGTTATGAAAACTCCCAGTTCACGCTTCTCTTCAACAAGCCTTTCCATTCCTCCGTTGCTCGATTCACCGACATTGAAATCACCGTCGGTTGCAAGTATGATCCTGTTATTCCCTCCTTCAATGAAGTTCTTTTCAGCCTGAGCATAAGCAAGCTTCAAACCGGCTCCTCCCGCTGTTGATCCGCCTGCCTCAAGATTGTCAATAGCTGCCATTATTGATTCTTTCCTGTTCCCGGGAGTCGACTCAAGTACCAGTCCGGCTGCACCTGCATATACCACAATGGCAACCCGGTCCTGTGCTCTCAGTTCGTTAACCAGTAACCCAAATGCTGACTTTAGCAACGGTAACTTGTTCGGAGCATTCATTGAACCGGAAACATCAATAAGAAAAACCAGGTTTGATGCCGGAAGGCTTGACTTATCTATACTTTTGCCTCGCAAACCCACCTGAAGCAACTGGTGATTTTTATTCCAGGGGCATGCAGCCAGTTCTGTATAAACTGAAAACGGATGTTCTCCCTTTGGCTCAGGATAATCATATTTAAAATAGTTGATCATTTCCTCTATCCTTACGGCATCTGCCGGCGGGAGTTGTCCATTATTTATGAACCTCCGGATATTCGAATATGATGCATTGTCAACATCTATTGAAAAGGTCGATAACGGGTTGTTCTCTACACTCTTGTAGCCATTTTCATTTACCGGTGCGTAGCCTTCAGTATTAAAATTATTATTGTAACGCTGGAAAGACCGCTGTGAATCATAACACATCACTGATACTGGAGCAGCCATGACTTTGGATCGGGAGCCCCGATCTTTCTTTGCACCATACCCCGTCGTTACAACCTCTTGCAATGCTGTAACCTCTGGTGACATCTTAACATTTATAATTGTTCTGCCGCCAATTTTTTCTTCAACGGTTGAATATCCAATAAAAGAAAAGACAAGAATATTTACCTTGTCATCGATTGTAATCCTGTAATTACCGAACTTGTCTGTAACTGCTCCCGATGATCTGCCTCTCGCTGTAACTGATACACCCGGTAAAGGTTGCCCGGCTTCATCGGTAACCTTTCCCGTGATTGACCTGGATTCCACGAAAGCCATTATTATGGTCCCGAGAATCACTATTGCAAAAATTGATAAACTGTTTTTCATGACAATAAATTTTTGGTTAAACATTTATTTCATGATGCAGTGGTTTCAGTAATTCCATAAAAATTATTTCATTTTTACAATTATTATAACTTTATAGAGAAATGAAAGTGGTATATGATTTTTATTAATCGAGGCAGTAAAAAAGATCTGAGATCAGATGAGGAGCTTCTGAAGGAATTCGCCTCTGGCGGCGATCTTGAGGTGCTTGGGGAGCTCTATTCCGGTTATATGCTCCTGGTCTATGGCGTTTGCCTTAAATATCTGAAAAACAGGGATGAATCGATGGATGCAGTAATGCAGATTTTCGAGAAGTTAATTATTGAAATACCGCGTCATACAATTGAGAATTTCCGAAGCTGGCTCCATGTTGTCACAAAAAATTATTGCCTGATGCAGTTAAGATCACAGAAATCAAAGGACGAAAAGCTGCATGAATGGATAAATGATAGCACAGAATTTATGGAAACCAGTGTCAGCCTGCATCCTATTGATGAAGATGGGAGTAAAATGGAGATGGCCCTGGAAGATTGTATAGAAAGACTAAAAAAGGAACAGAAAGAATGCATCAGGTTATTCTATTACAATAACAGATGCTACAATGAGATCGCAAAAAGTATGGGTCTCGATGAAAAAAAGGTGAAGAGTCATCTTCAGAATGCTAAAAGAAATCTGAAACTTTGTCTTGAAGGAAAACATGTCGGTGAAGAATAAAAATACCAGTAAGAAGTCCCGCGATTTTCTCCGCTACCTGCGGGATGAAATGACCGGGGAAGCGAAAAATTCTTTTGAAAAAGAACTGCAGAAAGATCCTTTTGCTGAAGAGGCATTTGAAGGATTTGAGTCAGTAACACCGGAAGAAATTAAAAATGACCTGGCTGATCTCCTGAAAAGAATTAAGGCAAGGAGTAGCAGGAGAAACAGGTATGTGGTTTACCGTATTGCAGCATCTGTAGCTGTGCTGATGATAATATCTTCAATATTTATTATTGTTGAAAGAGACAGGTCAGTTAAGCCGCTTTCAATAACACAGGCCGAATCCGAATCGCTGGAAATTCCTTTGAATAAACCTTTAAGGAAACAGGCTGCAAAAAACGAGGCGCCTGAAAAACTTCCGTTAATTGCTGAAAAAAGATCCAGAAAAACAGTACAGGCTAAAGCAGCAACCGAAAAGACTAATGCCTCCACGAAGGATGAAGCTCTGAATATGGCTGAGGCGGAAAAAATTTCTGAAATCAGTGAAGATAATTTAAGGGCTGAGAAAAAGGCTGCGAATGTGGCATTACCGTCGCCAGTGGCAATCAAAGTAACCGGGAAAAATGCCGTTGAAAAATTCGTCAGCGGAAAAGTGATTTCAGCAGATGATAATCTGCCGGTTGCCGGTGCAATAATATCGGTTAAAGGAAAGAGGCAAAGAGTGGTTACTGATACAGGAGGAAATTTCAGTATTGCTCTGCCCGATACAGGGAAACAAATCCTTGTGGCAAATTTCATCGGGATGCAATCAAAAGAGTTCGAAGCAAAAACTGATTCCCAGTTACAGGTAAAACTTCAGCCTGATATTAATTCGCTTAGTGAAGTGGTTGTTACAGGTTATGGTATATCAAAGTCAAGGGATATTCAAAACGGATATATCCAGCCTCAACCGATAAATGGAAGATCAGCTTTCAATAAATATATCAGGGAAAATAGTCACAGGCCTGATTCAGCAACAACCGGGCAAAGAGTTGTGGTAGTAATAAGCTTTTTAGTTCACACTGACGGAAGTCTGGATAGCCTGAAAATAATAAAGAGTCCGGGAATACTCTTTTCAGATGAAGCAATAAGGTTAATTAAGTCTGGTCCGGACTGGAAACCTGCATTGGACAATGGCAAACCGGTCGAAGATGTGGTGACAATAAGGATAGTGTTCAAATAGGAAAATAAATATCAAGGGTATTTTCAGATATATGTCACCAGTCATTCAAATTATCATCAGGAATAAGTAATTTTAACACCGATTAAAATTAAAATACTTATCATGAAAACCATTCGATTCAATTCATTCTTATCAGGAAAGGTCAATAAAAGAGTACTTTCCTTTGTGTTGCTGATTTTCTTAACATCGTGGAGCCTTAACACAACGGCCCAGGTGGGTACTTCTCCTATTATAGGCCACTGGGATTTGACGGTGAATATGGGAAATAATACAGCCCCGTCATGGCTGGAGGTTAAACTATCGGGGTTCAAAACACTTGTTGGCCATTTTGTTGGTGATGCAGGAAGTGCACGTCCTGTTTCGAAAATAAATTTTGAAAACGGGAAAATAACTTTTACCATTCCTCCGCAATGGGAAACAGGAAGCAAAGACATGGTCTTTGAGGGAACCCTTGAAAATGACAAGCTCTCAGGTA
This sequence comes from uncultured Rikenellaceae bacterium, assembly GCA_964446825.1. GTDB lineage: Bacteria > Bacteroidota > Bacteroidia > Bacteroidales > VadinHA17 > LD21. Next base: position 607 of record CAYUQR010000113.1, on the reverse strand, counting down.
ATATAACTGACAGCTATGGCAATAGCCATCCCTTTACGGGAGTCAGAGCTCCTTTATTACAGAGAGACAAAGCTCCGGAATGGGGAGAACCTATAAAAATATTCAATGGTAAAAACCTTGATGGCTGGGTTACTCAGAAACCTTTAAATCAATGGGTTGTAGAAAATGGCGTTCTTAGAAGCCCGAAATCCGGTTCAAATATCATGACTACTGAAAAATTTAAGGATTTTAAATTACATATCGAGTTTAAATATCCGGCTGAAAGTAACAGTGGTGTCTATCTGAGAGGAAGATATGAGGTCCAGATAATCGACAGCAAAGGACTGGAACCCTCTTCTGTTCTTTTTGGCGGTGTTTATGGTTTTCTTACTCCCAACCAGGATGCCGCAAATCCTGCCGGAGAATGGAATTCATATGACATAACTCTGGTTGGAAGGAGTGTAACTATCGTTGCTAACGGGAAAACCATCATATGTGATGCATTAATACCAGGTATAACAGGTGGTGCCATCGACAGTAACGAAGGTGAACCAGGACCAATATTGCTCCAGGGTGACCATGGTCCAATAGAATACAGAAATATCACAATCACACCGGCAAAATAATT
>CAYUQR010000112.1:0-6790 GCA_964446825.1 uncultured Rikenellaceae bacterium | reverse complement strand
ACAAAAAGAAATGAACAATATAAAAAAAGAAGGTGTCCTTTTGAGACACCCTCTTCTGTATCAAAATAATAAGAGATTAAGATGCTTCTTTTGATTTAACTTCTGCCAAAACTGGTTTTTCATTATTGTTGCAATGTATCAAAAGGAATGAAAACAATGAAAAGAATGAAACACCTGCTAATCTGTAGAGGACTGATTCAAAAATAAAAAACATAAGCATCATTAAAATAAAAAGAAGGTGAAGCAGATTCCGTTCAGACAATGCAATATAAAACATTATAATAAATACTGATATAAAAATCAGACAGCCGATTATTCCGCTCTCAAGCAGAACTCCCAAAAACTGGTTGTGTGCATTTAACCTTTCTTTTGCCATTTCTACCTCACCTACTCTGAGATATTCCTCTGTCAAAACTGTTCTTACATCACCAATGCCTACCCCAAATAATACATTGTTTTTGACTACATTATAAGCAGATTTCCAGATTAAAATCCGGGGATCATCCTTCCTCTCATAATCTGCATGTCTATTTAATATTTTACCCAATAAATAATCAACTCTTTGATTTTTTATTATCAATGGCATTAATTCCAGGATTATTATGATAACAGCAACCCAGGCGAAGCGTGTTTTTTTGAATTTGCTTAACCTGTAAATAAAATAAAATGGGATCAGGATCAGGCTTATCAATATTCCTGCCCTTGAGGACAGAAAATATTGCGAGATTAAAAGCACAAAACCTGCAACAAGCCATAAGATCCTTCTTTTAAGTCTCAATGATCTGTCAAACCATGCCTCATAACATATAAAAGTTGCCAGTAATATATACATGGCAATATATGACGGGTGTTGTGGATTGGTAAGGTCCGCCCCGTAAAAATAACTAAGCCATGGAATATCTGATGGATGAACATTAAAACTGTATAACCCATCGTTAATTTTAACAGACATATAAAGGGCATGCCCAAAACAATATAAAATAAATACCATGCTGCTGAGTGCATAAATCCTTAACAATAATTTTGACTTTAGTTTTATTTTTTCACCCGGAGACAGGAGAACAACCGGGAAAACCAATAGAGAAAGTCTGCCAAACAAATTAAGGAGTCCCAATTTTATATCACTGGTGTACAGTAGCCCAACAGCCTGCCAGGCATAAAATAAAATAAATGACAGGAATAACAGTTTGAAAACTCTTTTAGTATTGATCAATAAATTAATCCGGGAATAGTTTTCCAAAATCCATGCAATCACCCACAATATCATAAAAGGAGGCAGATACTTGACATGAACCGGAAGAATAACTAAAACTAATAAAGCTGAATAAAAAGTGAATTCACCGTGTGTCAGAATACTTCTAAACCAGCTCCTTATATTCGTATTATTCCGCATTTATTGTTGTTTTTGGAATAGTAAATTTTGCAAAAGCGAAAATATTTAAATATCCCTTAATGTTGTGCTAATCATTCAAAAATATTTTTTAACATTTCAATATGTTTATCTTGCGAATATGATTCAATATAGCGTTCGTATAACACATTGGAAAAATGCGATATATCTTCATGTTGCATAAACTCAATTATTTTCGACTTAAGAGAGAATCTGTCACCAGGAATTGAAATAAAGGGATAATCTTCACCTAAAATATCAGGAATTAAGCCAGTTTGTGTGGCTATAACAGGAGTCCCGACCGACATCGCTTCAAGCAAAACTGTTGGCTGACCTTCATTCCAGGAAGGAAGAATCAAACAATCGGAATTTGCTATCTCATTGAACTTTTCTCTACCTTTAATCATACCATTAATACATATATTATCTGAACTGAATTTTAATATATCTTCTTGGAGTTCTGTATCTGAAAATGCTCCATACGTGGTAAGTTTAGTTCCGGGAAACATTTTGATTAGCCTTGAAAACACTTCAAGAAGGTCAATTATGCCTTTATCAATCAAATAATTGGATACATAAATGAATTTATTATTCCCCCTTAATATATTTGGATTATTAAATTCAAATTCAACGGTATTATACAGGACAAAAAAAGTTTTCTTATATATTGTTTCAAATTCGCTTTTCTGGCTGTTTGATAAAACAATAATTTTTTGAGTCAGACTAAATATCATGTATGAAATTATTCTGTTAAAAAATAATTTGTAATATTTTTTAAAGAAGTCTCCTCTATGAATATGCAATACCACTTTCCCCCGGTTTGAAATTCTAAAGCTTAGTATTAATAGTAAAGTCTTTATACCTCCCAAAAATGAGAGGGAATAATTCAAATAAAAGTAATCATAGTGCCTGTAAACAGATTTTGAAAAAACCTGGAAGAGATTCTTCAGGCGTTTTGCAAATTTATGTATAGATATCTTGTCATGCTCGCTGAGCAGGTCATATTCTTTTATTGTTTCTACAGAAAAGGAAGATTTCAGCCATCCTAAATTTAAATGGTTTGATATTGCTATACCATGAATTGAATCAGGTGGCAATTCTCCAAAAAATAACAACCGTCTTTCCCCCGACATATTATATACTTTTCACTGTATATTGCGGTTATTTCACTTTTTTAATATCAGGTCAGAATAACTATTTATGCTGGCAGGGCAAAATGTGTTAATGAACTGGAAAAGATCTTTTAATTTTTCCCATAAGCTATATTCTTCAATCTCCCAGCTGTGCCCCCATACAATAATATTATGAAAATCAGGAGTATCCGACAATCCTATAATTATTTCCTTTATCAGTCCAAAATAATCACACTTCTTTAGGCTGGTCATAGAAAGTCTCAGAACCGGGGACCTGTTTTTGAGACTATTATAAATCAACGATAGTCTACCCCTGTCATAAAAATGAAATGTAGGTTTTATCAAAAATGATTGAGGCCGTACCAGTGCTCCTGTATCGGCTGTCCTTGCCGACTTAAAATACTTTTTAGAGGTTTCAACAAGTTCCATATTATATTTCCCTCCTGGAAAGCAGAAATGTGGCACTTCTTTTCCCAGGATTTGTTCAAGATATTCTTTCCCTGAAATAATTTCATCATCAGCCTTTTCGACCGATATATCAGTCAGATATGCATGCGAATATGTGTGTGCCCCTATTTCAAAATTATTGTTTGACAATGTCTTAATACCCTCAACAGACATTACTTCGCGCTCTTTATTTGTAGCAGGTATAAAGAAAATTCCAGGAATATTATAATTCATTGACAGATCCATTAGTTTCAAATCTTCAACAGAGCCATCATCCCAGGAAAAAGCAATTTTTATCATATTAACATTTTTCAGCGATGGCTTTCCTTACAGCAATATCAAAGATAGAAGCCTGATTAACTGGATTCCAAAATTCTTTTATTTGTTCTACACAATTGGTTTCCATTGACGATTTTTTCATGTTAAATATCAAGTTCTCAATAGTATCAGATAAACTGCTAACATTATTCTCATCGAAAAGCAATCCTGTTTTCTTCTCAATAATTGCTTCTGCCTCAGGACCCTGATTTGATAAATTGTTATGAGTTATTACCGGAGTTCCCAGCGACATGCTATGTATTGCAGTCAGCCCGACATTACCCGGAGAAACACAACAATCAGCTATCATAATCATTTGAGAATTTAATTTCTCATCATAAGACGGCCCGAAAAAGCATACCGATTTTTCAAGCCCAAGAGACAGAGATAACTTCCTAAGAGAATCTGATTCACTTCCTCCACCAACAATAAGGCAATTGATATCAATATCTCTGCTTTTGCATAAAGCTATCGCCTGCAGCAAATAATATATCTTTTTCTCTTTGGTTAATCTGCCAATAAATATAACAACAGGATATTTGCTGCTATCAGGAAATAAATTGTTCTTAATCATTTCCAGGTCATTTAAGTTTCGAGAAGCGAAGATTTCAGTATGAGCTTCAAAATCAAGTGAATTATACACTGTGAATAATTTTTCAGGATTAAAACCTGATTCTTTCATTAATAATCTTGATCTGTTTCCATAGATCAAATGATAATCAGCCAGCCTGTAAAAGAACAATCGGACAGTTTTTTTCATCCATTTTTCGCTCCCATGAAGTCCATGGCCCCAAAATAAAACAGGTTTTTTTCGCAATCTACAGATGATGGCAGCAACCCAATTTGAAATGCATTGCGCCTCTGCATTAAAGATATATGCACTAAAATCCGTTGTCAAACATTTATAACCTGCTCCTATCTGATAGAATAAAATATCTCTCATATATATATTTTTAAGGAAGAGCCAGTTGAATTGAGCATCTCTGTTGAGAGATTTTGATTCGGATATATCAATCGTTTTTATTCCGGAATAACCTTTCCGTGAAGAATAAAATACGTATTCCACATTTGATGAGGCGGAAAGCTTTAACCATAACGGGCGCGAATATAAAGGTGCAATGTTTGTAAAAAATCCGCATCTCGTCTTCATTTCGAATATTTTTTTCAGACTCCTTTTGTAATTAGAGATCTTTCATAATTTATAATAATATAAATCATAAAAAGAGTACTTAAACTGCAGCATACAATCTCAACAAAAACATAAGCTTTCAGGAAACTGGTAAAGGTTAAACTATTGAAATAAAATAATGACAATATTGCTAAAAAATAAAATAACTGCCAGACGCTTAATAGTTTAATCTTTTTAAGTGAGATATATATGCTGCTAAACGATGATACAAAGAAATTAAAAGCATATGCCCAAACCAGTATTTTAGATATCGTGCCTGAAAATTCCCATTTATTCCCAAAAAATATCCTGAATATATCTTCTGCCCATAAGGAAATAAAAGCTATTTCAACTATGGCAGCTAATAATACAAAAAAGAAAATCGAAGTCATGTCTCTTTTGATACTTTGACTTGTTTTCTGCTTCTCGGATATGCGTTGTAATAGAACATTGGATAGCGAGGATGCAACCAGAGCGAGGGGAATCGATAATAATAATTTTGAAAGGTCAAAATAGCCGGTATTTTCTGCAGCATAGAATTTGTTTATCATAATCGCCGGTAACAGATAACTGCAGGCACTCATAAAACTGGGTATTAAATTGAATTTTGGATATTCAGAATACCTGAACAATACCTGTTTAAGTTTTTCAAAACTTAATAACCGCAACGATAATCCGCATTGCCTGCCCTGGTAGATTCCTGATGAAATATTTGCAAAATGGCCGATCAGATCACCAAAAATAAGGCCATATGATGCATTCCAAAACTTAAGTATGACCTGAGCTGTCCCTTCTGCCCCTCTTCTTACAAATTTATTAATAGAGATAGGAATGAAGTATTTTTTGCGTATTAACCAGTAATTAATACTCTGGTAAGAACTAAACAAAAAGGTGCCTAGTGGCACCAGATATATATAGAAAGAATATTTTACCGGCAAATTCAACCAGTATACTATCCGGTTTTTTAGGAAAAAGATTATTAATAATAATACAAGATTGAAAATTAAATTCAAAAAAATAGTCAGAAAAAATATATTGATTGCTTCTGAATCTTTTTTTGGCAGTATAATAGCAAGTTCATACCTGAGAGAGGAAATAACAAGTAATATTCCAATTAAACTCAGGTAAACTGAGTAAGCTCCAAAAATCTCAGGTGAAATGTACAAACGTCTTAAAACAGGCTGAAGAAGAATCGGGATCAGCTGAGCTAAAGTCGTCCCGGAGATAAGAATGGATGTATTACGGAGTAATTCAGATCTGAGGAGAACAGATGTAAATGTTTTATTCGTTTTTTGCACTCTTAAACAATGTTTATTTGAATGGGACCTTCTTATCTACCTGCAGTGTAATTAAATAAAAAAGAATAAGAGTTAACATAAATAATGGTATTTGCATAAACTTAATCTCTCTATAGATCAAGATCATTATGACAACAAACATATTTATTATAAGTAGGTAAATATTTACCTGCAGGTGAGAAAACCCCGCCCTGACAAGCCTCTGATAGATATGCTTCCGGTGTGCTTCACCCAGGCGCTCTCCGTTTCTCCATCGCCGGTACAAGGTTAATGTTGCGTCAAACCAGAATGGCGATGATATCATTATCCAGTTAAGGATAGAGAACTGATAAGTATTATGCGCATTAATTCCAAGAACAACCAGTATAAAACCAAGCTGGGTACTTCCGACGTCTCCCATGAAAATTTTTGCTTTTGGCCAGTTCCAGAACAGAAAACCTGAGATACACGCAATTAATAATATGTTAACAATAGATCCTGAAAAAACGAACATTAACAAACATATTATTATTGCTTCAAGAGACGCAAATCCATCCACTCCATCCATGAAATTAAACAAATTTATGAACCAAACCATTCCCACAACTGCCAGAGGGTAGGTAATGAATGAATAGTCCATATTTATTGCAGGTATGATCAACGGACGAAGGCCTCCAAGAAACAGGAAAGCAGCTATTGCGGTAATAAAATGAAAGATAAGACGGACCAAAGGCTTTAAACTAGTAAGATCGTCAGTCAAACTTACGATTGTCAGGATTATTCCGCTCATTAAAGCATAATATAAGTTTTTTTCGAGTTTACCACAGAAATATAATATTGAAATGCCGGCGTACCACGTTAAAACAATTGCTACTCCGCCACCAATCGGGGTAGGAGTATCATGCAGACTTCGTTCATTGGGAATGCTAACAATCTTCTTCTTTAAAGCTACCCTGATAATCAGGTAGGTTAAAAGAAAAGAAAAGATTCCAAGCGTTATAACCAGAATTACAATGTTCACAGTATATTAAGGTTAGAAAATATGAAGGATATTTAT
>CAYUQR010000111.1:0-6869 GCA_964446825.1 uncultured Rikenellaceae bacterium | reverse complement strand
GGGAGAATGGGAGAATGGGAGAATGGGAGAATGGGAGAATGAGAAAAGGCACTATAGAAAAATGACTCAGGGACTCAGGGACTCAGGGACTCAGAGACTAAGGCATTGAGACTGCAAGACTGCAAGACTGCAAGACTGCAGGACCTTTAAAGATCATTTTCCCCTTTCACATAGCCAAAGTTGGCAAGAATTCCGCCATCAACATAAAGAATATGTCCGTTTACAAAATCACTGGCTTTTGATGCAAGGAAAAGAGCCGCATTGGCAACATCTTCAGGTTCGCCCCACCTGCCAGCAGGTGTGCGTGTCATCACCAGGTCGTTAAAAGGATGACCCTGTTCACGCAATGGGGCCGTTAAGGAAGTGGCAATATATCCTGGCCCTATACCATTGATCTGAATATTGAATTTTGCCCATTCGCAGGTCATATTTTGTGTGAGAAGTTTCAGGCCGCCTTTTGCCGAGGCATATGCAGAAATTGAATTCCGTCCATATTCACTCATCAATGAACACATATTGATGATCTTTCCCCTGCGTTTTCTTATCATCTCAGGCACAACTCTCTTTGCAACAATTAATGGTGCAATTAGATCAACATCAATTATATGTTTATAGTCTTCCAGGGCCATATCGAGGATTGGAACCCTTTTTATTATACCTGCGTTATTTACCAGGATATCTACAGGACCGACACTTTTTTCAATTATGGAAATTCCTTCATCAACACCTCTCTCATCAGTTACATCAAATTTAATAGTAAAAACTTCCAGTCCCTTTTTCCAGAATTCCTCCTTGCAGGCTTTAAGCTTTTCTTCATTGCGGCCGTTAACACATACCGAGGCACCGGCTTTTGCTAAAAGCAGACCTATTGCCAGGCCAATACCCTGTGTTCCGCCAGTTACAAGTGCAACTTTTCCTGTTAAATCAAACAAATCTTTCATAATATCCATTTTTACTATCTCAAAGTATCAGGCTGCCTTACATCCATATCTCCGTAATCGAGGTTCTCGCCAGCCATGCCCCAGATAAATGTATAATTTGCAGTACCTGCCGCACTATGTATGCTCCACGATGGAGAAAGAACAGCCTGTTCATTCTTCATCCAGATATGTCGTGTTTCATCGGGTTCTCCCATAAAGTGACATATTGCCTGGTTATCAGGTACTTCAAAATAAAAATACGCCTCCATCCTCCTGTTGTGGGTATGAACCGGCATGGTATTCCAGACGCTGCCTTTTTTTAATTCAGTCATTCCCATCTGCAACTGGCATGTTTCTATAATGCTGTTTACAAGCAGCTTATTCACAGTCCTGTGATTGGAAGTATCCTGATTGCCAAGAACCACAACCTCTGCATCAGCAAGAGTCACTTTCGTTGAGGGATAATGATGATGAGCGGGGGCTGAATTAATATACAGCTTCGCTGGTTTTTCAGGATCTTTCGATGTAAATACAACATCTGAAGTGCCCATGCCAAGGTATAAAGCCTCTTTGAACCCAATATTATATGATTTTTCCCCTGCATCTATCATTGCCGCTCCTCCTGTATTAATGATCCCTATCTCTCTCCTGTCGAGAAACTGTTCAGACTTCAGTTCATCAGAATTTTCAAGCTTCAGGGATTTACTGACCGGCATTGCCCCGCCGACTATATATCTGTCGTACATAGAATATACAAGAGATATCTCATCAGGAACAAAGATATTTTCAATCAGGAACTCCTTTCTTAATTTTTTTGTGTCGTAATTTTTAACATCCTCAGGATGTGCAGCATATCTGATCTCTAATTTCATGTTTTGTCGTTATTTCGTTATTGCGTTATTACGTTATATATTATGGAATTGTGCCTTTGTGCCATTTACTTCCCGAACAAGGCACGAAGCACATCATAGTTTATTTTGCACTTTTCAATTTTTACATTTTCTGCAAGTTCCATGAAAGTGGCACGGGCTTCTTCTGCCCCTGGTTTTGGCCCCTTCCCGTTCCAAAAACTGATAATCTTCTGATATCCTTCAGGTTCAGCTATAGTCATCAGACTACTCTCCGAACCTATCTTTTTTATTGTCCACCATGACCAGCCTATGTTATTTGATTCAAACAGCTTAACTGCTGCCTTAAACCATTCATTTGTATTTTCACCTGATTCACCCATCCAGATCGGAACATTAAATTTATTTCTCAGATCAATATATTTCTGAATAGTTTCTAATGTAGTTGGATTCCAGTACTTGTGAAAACTATAAGCCATATTATCATCCCATGGAGGTGTCAGTCCGGTATAATCATTTGCAAACTGGTTGCCTTCAATAAAGATGATATGATTTCTGTCGACTTTTCTTACTTCACTGGTTATTGACATGAACAACTTTTTCAAAGGCTCATTTCCGTCCATTTTATAATTAGTCTCATTTATCAGGTCGTAGCCACCGATCCATTCTTCATTCGAATAGCGTTCTGCCAGTTTTTTCCATAGTGCAATGGTTTTCTGTCTGTTTGCTTCACTTTGCCAGAGATTAGGTTTAAGTGTGTCAACGTCAGCAATAGGCCGGTCATCTCCCTGTCCACCCGGTGCCGCATGCAAATCGAGTATCAGGTAAATTTTGTTTTTTTTGCACCATGATAAGAGCTTATCGGTCAGGTCAAAACCTTTTTGCAACCAGGTATTTTGTCCGGCTAACGGTTCTTTATCGACAGGCAGTGTAAACAGATTATAATGCATTGGCAGCCTTATAGAATTAAAACCCCATGCTTTAAGAGAATCAATATCTCTTTCTGTAATCATGTTATTCAGATAATTATTGTAAAAAACATCACAGTTTTCCTTTCCAACCAATTCTGTTATTTTTGACCTTATCTCAGTTTGCGTCCCGGCCACTTTTGAGAGTTGTAACATATAAGGTTCCTGCAGCATCCAGCCGCCCAGACCAATGCCTCTCAGAAGCACATTTTCGCCTTTCCCGTTTACAATCTCTTTTCCTTTTGCTTTAAGAAAGCCCTGACCATTTACCAATAGCGTAGTAGCAAGAATAGAAACAATCATCAGCATAAATTTCTGTTTCATAATATGTTATTGTTAATTCGTAATTTCTTTTAGCCACTTAGTAACACAGAGTTTCTCACGGATTATCATTGTTTTGTCTTTGGTGACACTTAGTCTCCTGGTCACCTCTTAACCTTAACCTTAACCTTAACCTTAACCTTAATTAAAGTATTCCATGATCAATTAACCTGACAATTTCAGTGCCTGCCATAAGGAATCCGCCAACACCATATACTTCGGTCATATCCCTGGTAACACTTTTAGGATCAGCACCAACAGGCTGAATAAAACCAACTTTACCATCGGGCCATACTGATGTAACCATCGATTTCCATCCTTTTACAACAGCCGGAAGATAAGTATCCTTGTCGAGATAACCATTGTCAATTCCCCAGGCCATTCCAAAAACGAAGAATGCCGTAGCACTCATTTCCGGGTTCGGATAGCTGGCAGGATCAAGAAGGCTTGCATGCCAGTATCCATCAGCAGATTGAAGGGAAATCAGTTTAACAGCCATTTCCTTAAAAATTTTCACAAAGTAATCTTTGTGTTTATTGTCAGCCGGAAGTTCTCTTATAATTATTGGAAGGCCCGCAAAAACCCATCCATTTCCTCTGCCCCAGAATACCCTGGCACCATTAGCTTCTTTTAACGTAAAATAATTTGAATCTCTGAAATAGAGATGCTCATTTTTGTCATACAGGTAGTCGGTGGTGGCTTTATACTCCCTGTACATAAAATCGAGGTACTTCTTTTCTCCGGTAACATTTGCCATTTTCGCCCATACTGTAGGTCCCATGAACAGGGCATCGCACCACGACCAGCGCTGAGTGGACCAATAATCATCCGTGTTGATAAATTTCAGGTCACCTTTAGCGGGATCTGAAAGTATCTGATCAAGATAAGTCTGCATTGGCCTGATCATATTCGTATCCTTATACTTGCGATAAAGTTCAATGTATACCTGGCCAATGCAATAATCATCAGCATGGTATCTTCGCAAAGGATTTTCCTGTTTAAAATATGTCCACGAACATTTATCTGCTATTTCTTTCAGCCAATTATAATACAAATCGTTACCTGCGATACCCGCCCATTCCACCATACCTGTATATAAAGCAGCATTGGTCCAGTCAGCCAGATTGTGACTGAGTGGCGTTTTTATCTGCCAGTCTGCCACAGCTTTAAGAACAGTTTTAACATCATGTTTATCAATATCGGTTTTAAATGCTGCATATGAAAGATCCTGTGAAATTACAGGTATACAGCAAATCATCAGAATTGTAGTCAGAATTTTTTCTTTGAATTTCATAAAGTCAGGTTTTTAAATCGGAATGATAATTTAAACAAAATATCTTTCCACTCCAGGGTGTAGTTCATTTATTACTGCCTCCCGGTGAAATTTTTTATATGTTAACAACTCATATTATTTTTGATAATATATATGAAATTTATATTTTCGTGATCGTTAACGACACAATAATATTCAAATTTATTAAATTTTTCAATCCCGATTAATCAAATGAAACCATTTATTCATGACAATTTTCTTCTCTATAACAGGACTGCGGAAAGACTATATCATAAATACGCATATAATCAGCCAATTATAGATTTTCATTGTCATCTTTCTCCTGCCATGATAGCAGAAGATCGCCAGTTCGACAATTTAACGCAGGCATGGCTTGAAGGTGATCATTACAAGTGGCGTGCAATGAGGACCAACGGTATCGACGAAAAATACTGTACCGGTAATGCTTCAGACTCAGATAAATTTAATAAATGGGCAGAAACGGTTCCTAAAACTATTGGAAACCCTCTGTTTCACTGGACTCACCTTGAACTTGCAAGGTACTTCGATATAACAAAGTTTTTATCCCCTTCCACAGCCAAAAGAATTTACAAATATACCTCTGAAATGCTGCAAACCAGGGATTTCAGTACAAAAGGGCTGATCAGAAAAATGAAAGCTGAGATAATTTGTACTACAGATGACCCGACAGATGATCTTGAGCACCACCGGAAACTAAAAGGATCATTTGAGGTTACTGTTCTTCCTACATTTCGCCCTGATAACGTTATCAAAACTGATGATCCGGAAAAATACAGGTCTTATATTTCTAAACTGGAGAATGTCAGTGAAACAGATATACGAGATTTCGGATCACTGATAGCTGCACTTGATAAGCGGCACCAGTTTTTTCATGAAATGGGTGCCAGGCTTTCTGATCATGGCCTTGACCGATTCTATTTCGACAATTATACTTCGTCGGAGATCGGGAGAATTTTCAAAAAACTACTAAAAGGCGGCCGTTTGTTAGCTGAAGAGGCTGAAAAATACAGGACTGCTGTCATGCTTGAATTATGCAGGATGAATCATAAAAGAGGCTGGACACAGCAATTTCATGTCGGAGCATTGAGAAATAACAATGAACGGATGTTTGATAAAATGGGGCCTGATACAGGTTGGGACTCAATTGGAGTTTCCCAGGATGCTGTGAAAATTTCAAAATTTCTCAGTTCACTCGACAGTACCGACCAGCTGGCAAAAACAATCCTTTACAATCTTAATCCGGCCGACAATGAGGTGATGATTACGATGGCCGGCAATTTTAACGACGGATCAACCGTGGCCAAAGTTCAATATGGAGCAGCCTGGTGGTTTCTTGATCAGAAAAAAGGGATGGAGAAACATATCAGCGACCTGGCGTCATTAGGTTCATTAAGATGGTTTGTCGGAATGGTCACCGATTCACGAAGTTTCCTCTCCTACCCCCGTCATGAATATTTCAGGAGGCTTCTCTGTAACTGGGTGGGTGAAGAAGTGGAGAAGGGACTGATCCCTGACGAAGAGGAACTTCTAAAGCAGCTGATAGAAGGCATTTCATATAAAAATGCCAAAGAATATTTTGGATTTGATAAATGAACAAATCATTATAAATGAGCGATTTTAATCTGAAAGATAAAGTAGCTGTACTAACGGGGGGAGCAGGCATAATCTGTTCAACAATGGCCAGGGCTTTGGCAAACCAGGGTGTTAAAACTGTAATTCTTGATCATGATACTGTAAGAGCAGCTAAGGTTGCTGAGGATATTGAAAAAGAATTCAGTGCACCATCAATTGGAATTTATGCTAATGTTCTGGATAAACTTTCCCTTGAGGCTGCCAGGATGAAGATCCTAAATAAGTTTGGTGCCATTGACATACTGGTTAACGGGGCAGGAGGTAATTCGCCGGATGCGACCACAAAGGTTGAAAAGATAAATGGGTCAGAAAACCATGATGATACATTTTTTGGTCTCAGGTTTGAAGGATTCGATAAGGTATTTGACCTTAACTTCAAAGGTACTTTAATACCTTCGATGGTTTTTGCAGAGGAGATGATCATGAAAAAGTCCGGGGTCATCATCAATATTTCATCGATGAACTCATACAGGCCTCTTACCAGGATTCCTGCATATTCTGCCGCAAAGGCTGCAATTAATAATTTTACTCAATGGATGGCAGTTCATTTTTCACTAACCGGAGTAAGAGTTAATGCAATTGCACCAGGTTTCCTTCTTACAGATCAGAACAGATTCCTTCTTACTGATGAAAAGACGGGGGAACCAACATCCAGAGCAAAAAAGATCCTTAAAAGCACACCCATGGAACGTTTCGGAACACCTGAAGAAATGACAGGCACTCTGCTCTATCTTGCTTCTGACCTGTCGAAATTTGTTACAGGAGTGGTGATACCTGTTGACGGAGGGTTTAGCGCGTATTCGGGAGTATGAAAGCTCAGGGCTCAGGGCTCAGGGCTCAGGGCTCAGGGCTCAGGGCTCAGGGC
>CAYUQR010000110.1:0-6983 GCA_964446825.1 uncultured Rikenellaceae bacterium | reverse complement strand
GGTGCCAATCACTTTTACGCTCAAATAGAATCCTAGTTTACTTTTTATAGGAAAAAGGCTGAATCGGATGATTCAGCCTTTTTTTATTTTATCAGGAAGAAGTAGGAATGAAGAACATTTGAACAGCGAATGAAGAAGTTAATTTACTTCTGACTTCTTCATTCGTTAGTTCGTTTTTCTTACTTCATAAGCTCATGTGAAAGCATATTTACAAACCCATCAATATCCTCCTCGCTGGTGTCCCAACTTGTCATTAAACGATATTCAGATATCTTTTCATTCCAGGGATAAAAGAAATAATGACTCTGCATCTTCTCTGCCACTTCTGACGACATAATCACAAACAATCCATTAGACTGTACAGGTTGTGTAATTTTAACACCACTGACATTTTCAAGTTTATCAGCGAATATCTTTGCCATATAGTTGGAATGAGCAGCACACTTTTTCCACAGGTCATTTCGAAAATAAGCAATAAACTGGGCTGAAATAAATCTCATCTTCGATGCCAGCTGCATTCCCTGCTTGCGAATATATTTAAAATCGACTGAAAGGCCTGATCGTAGGAAGCAAATTGCTTCTCCGAACATCATGCCATTCTTTGTTCCGCCGAACGACAGAATATCAACGCCTGCATCTGTTGTGAATGCTTTAAAAGGAAGATCAAGGTAGACTGCAGCATTTGCTATCCTGGCTCCATCCATGTGCAGTAACATACCATTTGAATGAGCAAAATCAGCAATCTCTTTTATCTCTTCAGCAGTATATACAGTTCCCATCTCCGTTGACTGAGTAATTGATATAACCTTAGGCTGGGAATGATGTTCAAAATCAAAACCATGCATGTGTTTATCAATAAGTATGGGGCCAATTTTTCCATCATTTGTGTCAACTGTTAGGACCTTACCGCCTGTGAATTTTTCAGGAGCTCCGCATTCATCCTGCTCAAGATGAGCCGATGATGCGGTAATTACTGAATTCCATGACCGTGTCACAGCTGTAATACTCAAAACATTGGCAGCCGTACCCGTAAATACGAAAAATGTCTCTGTGGAACTGCCAAGCTTCTCTTTAAAAAGCCTGATTGCCTGCTCAGTATAAACATCAGAACCATATCCAATTACATGTCCTGAATTAGCCGAAATCAGCTCTTTCAGGATATCCGGATGAATACCGGCATTATTATCGCTGGCGAATCCCCGTTTAATTGCTTCTGTTCTCATTTAACATTATTAATTGGTGTAGGGACGTTGCATGCAACGTCCCTACGATCACCTATTTTTTCTTTCTCCAGGCAAAATAGAGCATCACCAGACCGAATATGAGCATCAATAATCCCATTATGATGTTCACATTGACGCCAAGCGATTTATGATACATTTCGGTATTTGACATTGTAAAAAAACCGAAAACTGAAATTATTATTCCTACGACCGTAAACATCAGACCAATAGGTATTCTTATATCTACCATTTTAATTTCCTCCTACCAAAACATTACAGTTAATATTACAGCAACTACCGAAACAAGTATTGCAAGTCCAACAGGACGCTCATACCAGGCAAGGCCTTTAGCATCTAATTCGTGGGGTGTCAGAGAATAAACCAGACCCTTAAGTTCTGCGTCTGATTTTATTTTCCTGGTAACCAGCGACAGACCCACAGTAAAAACAGTACTCACGGTGAACGCAATAATTGCTGTCCAGAAATTCTGGGCCATTTCCACAGGATATGTATGAAGGACAGCTATCCATCCACCTTTGAAAAGCGTTGTTGCTCCTGCCGGAATAGTAAGCCCGTGATGAAGAAGCGCCATCAGAAATCCAAGTAACAGACCTGTAAATGCCGCGTGACCTGTTGTACGCTTCCAGAACATCCCAAGGAAAATGACAGCAAACAATGGAGCGTTGATCATTGAGAATATTGTCTGCAGAAAATCCATGATATTCCCGAATTTACTCGCTATATACGCCGACGCTATACTTAAAAGGATACCTGCCACAGTTGCGATACGTCCAACTTTAAGATAATGTTTTCCGTCAGCCTCTTCATCCCCAGTTCCCGGACGTATATAACTCTGATAAATATCATAGGTCCAGACAGTATTGAAAGCTGATACATTACCTGCCATCCCCGACATGAATGAGGCCAGCAGAGCTGTTATGCCCAGACCCAGTACTCCTGTTGGAAGGTACTGCTTTAACAACATAATAATTGTATAGTCATATATTGGTTTCCCTGCCACATCCAGGGGTAAGGTGAAACCTTTGCTTGGATCGTTGAACAGAGCCAGGGCTATAATTCCAGGGACAATTATCAGAAAAGGGATAAACATTTTTGGCAAAGCTCCTATAAGAGGAACCTTTCTCGCTGCTTCTTTGGATTCGGCAGCAAATGCCCTCTGAACAATAAGGAAGTTTGTACACCAGTAACCAAATGAAAGCACAAATCCAAGACCAAATAGTATTCCGAACCATTCTACTCCCAGTGGATTGCTTGTTGCCTGACCCGAATACTTCCAGGTTGTGGTAAATGTATCAGCAGCAAATCCTTTTGAAAGTGCTATGGGAGCCAGATGAGCCTTTAATCCCACCCAGCCGCCAATATCTTTAAGGCTCAGAAACACCAGCGGCAACAGGCCAATAACGATAATGAAGAACTGAAGAACCTCATTATAAATTGCAGATGAAAGGCCTCCCAGATAGGTATAGCCAAGAACTATCAAAGCAGATATCCAAAGACTCAGATTAAAATCCCATCCCAATACATTTTCCATCAGAATAGCCAGTGCGTACATAGAAATTCCTGAAGCCAGGACTGTCATTACAGCAAACAGAATAGCATTCAATCCCCTAGTCTTTTCATCATACCTGAGCTTTAGAAATTCTGGCACCGACCGGGCTTTTGAACCATAGTAGAACGGCATCATAAAAAGCGCCAGAAAGATCATGGCCGGGATTGCTCCTATCCAATAAAAATGAGTTGTCAGCATCCCGTATTTCATACCCGAACCAGTCATACCCATCACCTCAAGGGCACCCAGGTTCGTAGAAATAAATGCTAATCCTGCAACCCATGCCGGCATTGACCTGCCCGCTTCAAGAAATGCATTTGCATTTTTCATGAATTTTCGCAGGAACCAGCCGATGCCAAGTACAAATAAAAAATAGATTATCATAATCATATAATCTATCCAGCCTAAATCAACTTTCATAGTTTAAGGGTTTTAATTTTTGATTCATTTTACGTATTTGGTTACGATCAGGTATTATCGTTTTAAATCGACGATAGTAAAAGTACATTTTAAGATCGATTTTCAAATAGCTATTCAAATATATTTTTAAAACAAAGGGTTATATTTACAAAAAGTGATTCTTGAAAACAAGATATTTTATATTTATCTCATATAAAGGCACTTACTATCATGGTTGGCAGATCCAGCCTAATTCAGTTACGGTGCAGAAGATACTGGATGAAGCTCTGAGTATTGTTTTAAACGAAAAGATTTCAACCATGGGAGCCGGCAGAACCGATACCGGAGTGCATGCTAAAATATTCTGTGCCCATTTTGATAGTATTTCTTCAAGCCTTTCTTCAATAAAAAACCTTATTCACAGGTTAAACAGCTATCTGCCAGACGATATTTCAGTCGGTTCAGTAAGAAAAGTTGTACCAGATGCCAATGCCAGATACAGTGCCATTTCAAGAACTTACAAATATTATATATCAAGGATCAAAGATCCGTTCCTCGATCATTCAAGCTGGTATCTTTATGGCGATATCGACTTAACAGCGATGAACAGGGCATGTGAGATATTGCATATTTATTCAGATTTTACCAGTTTCAGCCGGCTTCATTCAGGTACAAAAACAAATATTTGCAGAATCTACAAGGCTTACTGGGAAGAAGTTGATAATCAAATGATATTTACAATAAAAGCTGACAGGTTCCTGAGGAATATGGTAAGAGCGATAGTCGGAACTATGGTTGAGATTGGTTTCGGGAAAACAGACCCCAATAAATTAAATGAGATTATTCTGGCAAAGGAACGATGCAAAGCAGGAAAATCTGCTCCGGCAAAGGGACTTTTCCTTACAGATATTGAATATCCTGATGAAATATTTATCTGACATGCAGATTATTATTTGTTTTAACCTGATTAATTCATAAACTTCAAAAAAGACAAAAGACAAAAGTTTAAAGACAAAGGGCTCAAAACATTATGAAAAACAATCATTAAAATCTCTTGGACAAAAAAATAGTGGATACAGTTAGCAAATGCCTGACTTTTATCTTTTTACTTTTGTCTTTTATCTTCTGCATGAATAATGCAGGTTAAATCAGGTTATAAACAAATTGTTAGAAAGTTTATGATAATTATCACTTTTATAGGCTGTTAATTATTTCACAATTCTCAAATTATATAATATTTTTGTCCGTCTTTAACTAATCCAAATAATAGGTTCTATGAACAATGAATTGTTACTTTTGTTTTTTCTCGTTGGAGCTACTTTTGTAGGATTAGTCCTGGTATTCTCAGATATTGTAGCGCCAAGGTCAACAAATCCCCAGAAATTCGATCCCTATGAATGTGGCATACCTACAGAAGGTGTAACCTGGCTTCAGTTTAATGTCGGATATTATCTGTTTGCCATTCTCTTTCTTGTCTTTGACGTTGAGACAGTCCTGGTTTTTCCATGGGCAGTTGTGATGAAAGAGGTGGGAATCGCTGCTTTTATTGAAATATTAATATTCTTTTTCATTCTGGGCCTGGGATTACTTTATGCCTGGAAAAAACATGCACTTATATGGGAATAAAAGGAATGAAAAAAGAAGAATTCAAGGATAATGAAAGCCTTGAACTTCTGAATGAGTCAGGATCCAATGTACTTTTAACTACTATTGATGATGTTATCAACTGGGGAAGGAAGAACTCACTCTGGCCTCTTACATTCGCTACCAGTTGCTGTGGTATTGAAATGATGGCAACCGGAGCACCACGACACGATTTTGCAAGATTCGGGATGGAAGTTTACAGAGCCAGTCCGCGTCAGGCAGATGTTATTGTTGTTGCCGGAACTATTGTTAACAAAATGGCCCCGGTACTGAAGCGTTTATACGATCAGATGTCGGAACCAAAATATGTCGTTGCCATGGGTGCCTGTGCAATATCAGGAGGTCCTTTCTTTCTTAATTCGTATTGTGTGGTTAAAGGAGTTGAGCATGTTATTCCGGTTGATGTATATGTACCTGGATGCCCTCCCCGGCCTGAGGCATTGTTGTATGGTATGCTGCAGCTTCAAAGGAAGATAGAAACAGAAACCATTAAGTCGAGGAAGAAGAGAAACATCTCACACGACTCCAAATAAAGTAGTATAATACTCAGAAATCTGATAAAAATGGACAATATACAATTAGGAGAATTCATTAAATCGATCGACAAGGACCTTGAAGTTAAAGAGGGTAAACAATACGTTGAAGTAACACTTCCTGCAACAAAGTTGCACTCTGTTGCCGCTCAGCTCAGGGAAAGAGATGAAACAAAGTTTGATTACCTGTTTTGTCTGACCGGAGTGGATTATGGCCATGATATGGGTGTAATTTATCACCTGCGTTCAACTATTCTGGGTCATGCAATAGTTTTGAAGGTCAGGACCAGTGACAGGGAAAATCCACAGTTCGATTCGGTTTCAGACATATGGATAACTGCTGATTTCCATGAAAGAGAAGCGTTTGATCTGCTTGGAATAAGATTTGCAAATCATCCTGATCTGAGGAGACTCTTTCTTGACAGCTCATGGGGTTATCCCTTAAGGAAGGATTATGTCGATGATATTAATATTGTTACCAAATAATTTATGGAAGAAGAGGTAAAAAATATTACTGCCGACGAGCAGCAGGAATATGTTATTAACATGGGGCCCCAGCATCCTTCCACGCATGGTGTGCTCAGACTTGTTGTTTCGCTTAAGGGAGAAACTGTTAAGAGTGTTCAGCCACATATCGGTTATATTCACAGGGGAATTGAAAAGATGTGCGAAAGCATCACCTATCCCCAGATCATTCATCTGACTGACAGGATGGACTATCTTTCCGCCCATATTAATAATGAAGCCGTATGCCTTAATGTTGAAAAGGCCCTGGAGATTGATATTCCCGACAGGATCAAAGTAATACGCACTATAATGGCAGAGCTGACCCGAATTCAGTCACATCAGCTGTGGTGGGCTTCTTTTGGAATGGACCTGGGGGGATTGACATGCTTCTTTTATGGTTTGCGCGACAGAGAGAAAATAATGGATATATTCGAAGAGACCTGCGGCGGACGTATGATAGTCAGTTATAATTGTCCCGGAGGACTTATGCACGATATACACCCTAATTTTCAGAAAAGAGTTAAGGAATTTATTAAATATTTCAGAAAAATATTACCGGAGTATGATCAGTTGCTCACAGGTAATGTTATTTTTCATGAACGAAGTAAAGGAATAGGCAGATTATCGCTAAAAGATGCCATAGCATACGGCGTTACAGGTCCGTCCGGCAGGGCATCGGGTTTTTCCTGCGATGTGCGTAAACAAGAACCCTACAGCGCATACGACAGGATTGAATTCAAAGAAATACTTTATAACGATGGCGATACCTATCACAGGTATTTAGCCAGGATATCTGAAATGTGGGAATCGATGAATATTATCGAACAACTTATTGATAATATTCCCGAGGGACCTTATGCTGTTAAGATGAAACCAGTTATCAAACTACCCGAAGGTGAATACTACCAGAGAGTTGAGACTGCAAGGGGGGAGCTTGGAGTATTCATCATTAGCGACGGGAATAAAAATCCTTACCGGGTTAAATTCAGATCACCAAACTTTGTAAACCTATCGGTGCTAAATGAAATATCCAGGGGATTCAAGATTGCTGACCTGGTTGCCATAGGAGGATCACTTGATCTGGTGATACCGGATATTGACAGGTGA
>CAYUQR010000109.1:0-7317 GCA_964446825.1 uncultured Rikenellaceae bacterium | reverse complement strand
TTGAAAGTCATCGTTGTGGAGATTTTCATGAATTTTTGATGAGTTATATTTAGGCAAGTCCATCTTGATTATTTAGTTTTGGCTGACGTTGCCTAAATATAACGGCCTGGCAATAAAGAGGGCCATAACCCGGTTGCCGGCAGCCGGTTAACGGTTTTAAAACCTTTATTGTCCGTGTTAGCACAATTAATCTGTTAGTTCTCTCGTCGGGTGAAATTGAAATTTATCTTAGTTTTTCTTTATAAATTCTCGAATAATGGGTTCTGCTTTCTTAATGTCAAGTTGTCGAATATAAAGGTCAAGAGCGCTTGGAGTGCCACTTAAGAAACTATCGCCAGAGTTATTTCGAATCGTGGCAAGAATTCCATTTTGTTCTAATTTGTCTTTCAAAATACGTACCAGGCTTTCGGTCCCGCTAAAAGCCTTGATTAATTTGTCTATTTCTTTCATTGTGTCGAGTTATTAAATTATCATATTCATTATTAACATGTACTCATAAGTGTCAAGATTTTTTAAATTACAAGATTAAATAGATTTCTGTTAGCACAAGTAAATTATTTTAATAATTGTCCAGAATTGGCCGGAACGGAACTTGTAAAAGGATGAATAACTGTCTTGTCAAGACAAATTGTCAAGGTATAACGTGAGCGAAGGCGCCAGACTGCCGCGGGGGCATAACACCCAACCATTACATTCTCTTAGGTCCTGGTACTTTAGCCGGCCTGCCCGACTGAACGACGTCAGTTGTTCGGGCGGGCATGACAACAGTGCGTTGGCCGGTAGCCCTATTGACTTTGTCTCGGTAGTGTTATTTTGTTAACAGTTGTAGTGTGGTTGTGGGATGAGGTTCTTTCATTCTGCATTATCGTAAGCAGTTTTTATCCATTCAATTACTTCATTGTCAATGTCGTTTATATCAGTCAAGTTGATTTTGTGAGAACACATTGCATTTGATGTATTAATCCCTTCCAACTTTCCTTTTGGTTCTTGTCCTTTAAGGTTGATACCAATTTCAAATCGTGTTTTTGTTGCTGGTTGAAGGATGGCAAATTGTTTTTGACGCCTTAAGCTCACATATGCATTTTTTGGTGCAATTTCTATGTCTTTACCAAACTTATGAATTTCAGCTATCAACTTCTTGTAAATTGGCCTAAAATGTTCTTTACCTTTATATTGCTTTTCAATTAACTCGTCTTTATTTTCTACTGACCCTGCATCTGCACCCCGCGATTTCATTGCAACCATATTTGCAAATCCGTGGGTAAAGGAGTGTTGTTCCTTCAGAAACTTTAAAATTTGACCGTGCTTTTCAAAGTTTTCTTTTTTGACAATCTCAATCCACTGTTCTAGCGTTTTGCCCGTGTTTTTGAGCAGATTGTCCAACATTGTTTGTTCGGCTTTATCCATAGTCTAATTGTTATAATTGTTCTAAGTATTTTTTTAGTTTATTTAGAGACATCTCATTTCCCTGAATAAAGAATTTGAGTAATTCACGCCATTGTTGATCATTTTTATAGCCAATACCGTATATAGTCAATTTGGTCTGGTTCTCATCCACTTTTTCAAAGTCAACGATACTATAGAGATTCTTTTCTTCACCAATCATAAATTCAGGGAAATTCTCGTTTAACTCTGCTTGCATTGTGATTTGCTTTTGAGGAATATAATTCAAAATGTGATTTACAATTGTTCCTTTGTCGCCAATAGATGCGGTCGAGTCATAATGTGATTTTATTGTTCCATTAATTTTAAAGTCCATTTCTACAATAGGAGTCACCCACTTTGTCCATCCTTCTGGTGTAGTATATGCATTCCAAACTTTTTCAACAGAGGTATTTATTACAATCTCTTGTTGAAGCATCAATTCTCCTGAAGGTAAAGTGTCTATTTGACTAGTGGCTTGCCCAAAAGTCAAGTTGGTCAGGAACAATATTGTCAATGTTAAAATGTATTTCATTGCTTAAAGATTTTATTGGTACAGCTGTCCCATAAACGGCGCAGCCTCGGTACAAGCATTGTGTATTTGTCCTGATAGCAGGTGCAAAAGCAAAAACTGTGACGAACCCATAAATTTTATTGTCCGTGTTAGGTGGTCGTAGCAATTATTATATTTTGGTATTAGTTTGTCTATTAGGTGATTGTCTTAAGATTTTTTACCTGCCTTTTAGCCATTATATTTTCAAATCTTGTGTTACTGATTGGGTGATGGCTAATAACTTCATTATTATGAATTATGCAAAAAGTCCCGAAGGCACAAGGAGTTTGTTGAGCTGATTCGGAATCCTGTATTTCTATCAGATTGGCTTTAATATTTAGCTTCTTAGCGGTCTTGAGAATCGCATCTACATTTTTTACTGAATATGGACATTGTGCTGAACGAATAATAGTCAGGCCTTCTGAATGCTTTTCCAGGGAGGTGCTCTTAAATTTGGGGTCAGATGTCTTTTGATTAAACTTTAAAACCAGAAGTTCAAAGTCAGGTTTTGTTTCGTCAACCAAGATGAATCCTTTTTTAAGAAAAATTTCCTTTTTTGCCATGAAAGGTCCCTTCCTGGTAACAACCGCAACACCATTCATATTTGCAAATTTTGCATCCTTGATGCATTCATCAATTAAAGAGGAAGCAAGACCTTTTCTTTTGAACTCGTTTTTAAATCCGACAAAAACACAATGAATAAACATATATCCGTCAGCATCTACCGGTCGATGAGCATATTTCCCTGGGAGATACTCTAGCATGCCTTGATATCCATCTTTTTGTGAAATGACTGCTTTTATTCTTAACCCTTTAGGATAGTATTCCTTAAACCAGTCTATTTTTCTTCTTAACTCCAAATGCTTTTCAACGTCTTTGTATCCACAGACACCATAGTCAGCAATGTTCTCTGGTGTAAGGTCAATGATTTCTATATCGGTCATATTATTACTGTTAACTTAACAATATATGAAAATCCATTATCAAAGTTAAAAATATTAATTGTCGTGAAATTGTGAGTCACGGTTTGACAATTTGTTTACTTTGTTTTTCATGATAGTAGTTTTTGTAAACGTAAGTGTCTCTCAAAAATCGTTCAGTCATAAATTGACTCTTTAAATATCTCTTTTATTTTTCCTCTCCAATTCTTTCTCCCATTTTAACAGTAGTTTCATAGCCCTTTGCTGTATTGATCAATAAATCCTCATCAATGTGGATTTTACTTTTTTCAAACAGCAGTACTACCGTTGAGCCTCCAAATTTAAAGTAGCCTTTCTCTTCACCTTTATTTACAGAACTTCCCTTAAAAGTTTGTTCGATGCTTCCTACCAGGGTGGCACCAACTTCGGCCATAATAACATCACCAAACAAAGGATTTGAAAGAATTGTATATTCTCGTTTGTTTAAACAGAATATTTCAGCCTTTTTACGCAAAGCAAAGGGGTTAACGGAATAATAGTCACCATCAATCTTTTTGTTTGGAGATAAATTTCCACTGACTGGAAAATGAAAACGATGGCAATCGAACGGGGCCAGTCGGATGATAAGCAGGGAACCATCATGGTACTTTTGTGCAAGATCAGGATTATCCAAAAAGGAGGATACATCAAAGCGCTTTCCTTTTATGATAAAATCGGAGTTACTAATATCGGTGTAAGCCAAAATTTTCCCATCGGCAGGTGATACAACAATATTAGAGCTGGTATCTATCGGCCTTGCCTCATCCTTTAGTTTTCGGGTAAAAAAATCGTTGAAATTGTTGAACTCCTGTTTTTGAGCAACGCTCATATCAATATCAAAATCTTCAATAAAGGGATGTATCTTTTTCGCTGAAGAAGTGCGATCCATCATTTTACCATAGATCGTTGAAACTAGCTTTCTTTTCGCCAACGCCCACAAGGTTGCTTCTCCAATTGGATTATAATACAACCATACTAACCACTTTTCTCCGGCCACCTTTTCGGTTTTTATTTGCCCACTTTCTCTTTCATAATATTGAATGGGATCTTGAGGCGTTAGGGGATAAGAGGCTAGGCTGATAATTATTACAAGCAACAACAAAATGATGCCCCACCTCATTTTAGTTTTTGTTATTTTCATGTTGCTTTGTTTGCCTTGAGAAGCAAATATAATACAATGTCCTATATTTTAACCCACTTTCCATTAATCAATAAACTCTCAACAAGGTGGGCTTCTTTCCGAAATCAAATTCTTTTAACCAGCCGAATGTAAATTTTATTATTAGGGTTTATGGATGTAATAATCCGATGCTATTAAACGCTTTAAATAAATAGTCAATTACTCTTCTTCCAGATTCTGTTGCGCAGTATCGCGGTAGAAGTTCGGCTGAAGCCAGTCAACTATCACGGTGCAGAGATTAAATTGCGTGCAGCTGTGGTAGTCCGGGTGCATTGTTTTGCAGTTTCTATCTGGATTGTACAGTTGATGTATTTCATCATCTGCAATCATTGCCGCGTGGTCGCAAAACCCGTCAAGTGTCATATTGATTGCTGCAATTAATTTTCTCATAAGGAGCTGTTTATAGTCCGGAAGAATTAGAAGCTACAGAAACGACCCCGTCTTAAGTTCCCCATCCCTTTTATAGTTAGCAATAAACACACCTTTCGGAGAAACTTTATATTCAAGAAGACTGAAGTTGGCCGGAATGGTGCCATTCTCAAACAATCGTTTGCCATTACCCAGTGTTATCGGGAAGATTTTCAGCCAAAACTCGTCAACAAGATCGTACTTCAGAAGTGTCTGAATAAAGTTGCTGCTTCCGTGCACCTGAATGTCGGGACCATTCTGTTGCTTTAATTTTTTAATCTGATCTTCAATATTATCTTTCAGGAAAACTGTATTGCTCCAGCTATGCGTGGAGAGTGTGTTAGAGGCGACATACTTCGTAACCTGGTTAATCCCAGGCCATTCATTTTCATGATCAGGCCAGTATGATGCGAATATTTCAAATGTCTTTCTGCCCAGTAACAGATCTGCATTATTGCTCATCTGCTCACCCATGACCGTACCCACAAATTCATCAAAAAACGTAAATACCCAACCGCCATATTTAAAGCCGCCGGAAGTGTCTTCTTCCGGTCCACCGGGTGCCTGAATAACACCGTCTAGTGTCATAAAAGACAGAACAACTACTTTTCTCATTTTACTCCACAGATTTAGTTGTTTATATAATTTTGAAACAGTTTAATTGCAAATTTGTTTGAAGGGATTGGTAATTATTCGTTAGCATATGTATTTTTAGTCGAGCGATGGAAGAGTCCCGGTAGGTGGACTCGCAGTTTCTCGCATTGATTTTTCAGGTTGATTGAGAAGTTGTCCGGGCTGCAGACTTCGTCGGCCGTAGGCGACTACGTCGTCCGAAGGCAACCGAGGACCGACCTGAATTTACTTTGCAAAGCAACATGCAATTATCTTTCGGTCCGAGCTCGACGAAGCCAACCTGCCTGCCGGCAGGCAGGTTACCCATACCATCCGTGTTATAGTGCGTTTGTTATTTATTTCTTTAATGAGGAAACTTTATCTGATATATGGTTGGCCAAAATTTTCCAGTTACAAATACCCTGTCTTTAGTTGAATCGTAAGCGATCCCATTTGTAGCCTCAGACATTGGATACTCCTTCTTAACTTCTAAAAACAAAGAAGACAAATTTATTATGCCAATTATCTTTCCGGTTTGAGGATCAATTTTAGCAATGTTATTAGTTGTCCAGATATTTGCATAAAGGTATCCGTTGATGAATTCCAATTCATTCATATACAGAGCTGATGATCCATTAAAAGTAATATCAAGTGTTTTAACTACTTTTAAACTATCCGGATCCAGATAAGTAATGATATTTGTCCCATCACTCATAATGATATCTTTACCATCTGAGGTCAAACCCCAGCCCTCCTTGTTTAGGTATGTAAAGAAACCAACCTTTTTATAAGTTTTAGAGTCATAGACAAACCCTGTTTGGTTTTTATAGGTAAGTTGATAAATTTTGTCCTTAAAAAACACAATCCCCTCTCCAAAATAGCTATTTCTATCCAGTTCAACTTTGACATCAATCTTGCCAGTCTTTAAGTCTACGATACCAATGACCGATTTGGTTCTGGGATATTCTTCGGGAGAACCTGTACTCTCAAATAGTTGATTGTCATGGAATATTAATCCCTCTGTAAATGATTCGGTATCATGAGGGAAGGTCTTAACTACTTTAAAATTTATTGATTGAATTTGATTGCCATCTCTATGAATTCCTTTTTTGTCCGAATTTGAGTTGGTACAGCCTGCTCCAATCCATAATATCAATGCTATAATTAGTGGTCCTTTCATCTCTAAATGGATTCTTAGTATTGATGATTCATGGTCTAAATGTAGTCAAGTTTTTTGTACACACTGTCTCCGAGATAAGCCCGGTATACAGATGCAAGTTTTCTCGTCAGATAAAGATGTCCAGATGTGTGAGTCCCGATAGACGTGGCAGCGGTTTCATGTCAGGGTGTAGTATATAAGTGGTTATGCAAAAACCCCGCCCGAACGCAGTGAGTAACGGGGGAATAAGTTGTCTCGGAGCCAGAAATTTGTCCAGGTGCAGGATTTTAATTAGGTGTAGCTGCGGGTGTCCGTGTTATAAGCAGGCTTATTTTGGTTTGGACTAATCATATATTTATCCCCGGTACTTATGATTTCTAATCATAATATGGAATATTGAGTTTTCTTAATAGTTCCTGGTAGCGTGGCTCGTTTAGCAGCAGACTTGCAAAGATTGGTCGTCCTATATAAGGTGTTAAAGGATCACGTAACTCGTATCCCTTTTCAAGCCAATCCAGGGCTTTTTCTTTATTTCCTGCCAGAACATATAAGAAAACGATATCAGCAGGCATAATATATTTCGTTTCTGATTGTTTCACAAGTAAATCTCCTTCAAGATTCATTATATCGGTATAACCTACTTTTGGATACTGATCAAAAACATGATCAATATCTGGGTACCAGTTAATGTAATATAACTTCGTGGCCTCCATTGCTTCATCGTATCTTCCTAAAAGGTGGCAGGCTTCATTAATTCCTCCATTGTAGAATACAATATTGGTCGAATCCATTTCAAGTACTTTGCGGTAGATTGATATTGTTTCATCGTATCGTTTCTCATACAAAAAATCAAAGCCATACCACATTATAACATACTGATTCAGAGGATCCAGCTTAAGCGATAACTCAGCATGTTTAAACGCTTCCTTTGGTCTTCCCAGGATATACAATAGTTGTGCGTATAATCCGTGTGCCTCTGCATGGTTGGGATTTATTGCTAAAGTTTTCCGGAATTCTGATTCAC
>CAYUQR010000108.1:0-7407 GCA_964446825.1 uncultured Rikenellaceae bacterium | reverse complement strand
CTGCCTTCTGCCTTCTGCCTTCTGCCTTCTGCCTTCTGCCTATCGCCTTTCATCTTCATACTCCATGGTAATTTTGGAGCCGAATTTTTTGTCAGCAAGTTTAAATGCCTCTGTTATCACGCTCTTTTTACCACCATGCTTTATAAAGTCAAGGCAGGCCCTAATTTTAGGTGCCATGCTACCTTTGGCGAAATGTCCTTCATTAAGATATTTGAGAGTATCAGCGTAATTAAGGAATTCCTTGATCTGCTGGTTTGGTTTCTTATAATTAATATAAATATAGGGAACATCTGTAAGAATATAAAATTCATCAGCTCCGATCCGGGTTGCCAGCAGCGAGGAAGCCATATCTTTATCTATAACAGCTTCTGCAGGCCTGACATCATTCTTCTCATCAATATAAACCGGAACACCGCCACCTCCTGCTGCAATTACTATATTTCCTTTCCTCGCCAGTTCATTAATGACAGAATCGTTTATTATTCCTACCGGCACTGGTGAAGGAACTACTCTCCGATATCCGCCATTGGTCCTGACTTCTTCTTTAAATATCCATCCCTTCTTTGAAGAAAGGTCGTCAGCCTGCTCCTTTGAATATATCTTGCCAACACGTTTCTGTGGATCGTTAAATGCCGGGTCATTAATATCTACTATAACCTGGGTAATGAGGCATATTACATTTTTTCTGATGCCATGCTTGTTAAGTACATTTCTGAACATCCTCTCGATCATGTAACCTATGCCTCCCTGGGAATCAGCCACGCATATATCAATCGGCATCTGTGAAATATTGTACAACTGTTCACCGGCATCATTTCGCATCAGGATATTGCCCACCTGAGGGCCATTACCATGCGTAATTACAAGGTCATAGCCTTCATTTATTAAAAAAACAAGGTTTTCAAGAGTTTCGGTCGTATTCTGTTCCTGTTCATCTATAGTGCCAATCTGGTTATCTCTTAAAAGAGCATTACCTCCAAGGGCAACAACGGCAAGTTTTTCCCCCATATTCTATGTGCTTAAGCTCATATTTATCAAATGAAAGAGTTGAAGTTAAAAAAAAATATTACATTTACAACTTTCAAAATAAGATAAGATAAGTGAGATTCAGCTTTCTATTGTTCATTGCATTAATCATAGCAATGGCCTGTTACTCCTGTAATGATAGGGGGGGGAGAAATATTGATCAGGGGGAAATCCATTATAATATTGATTATATAGGCAGTGTTGGTGGTATGCCGAGAGATATTCTTCCAAAATCCCTTATTGTCTCTTTTAAAAAGGATAAGATACTGTTTGAAATGTCAACCCCGATTGGTAATTCAGGTGTTATCAACCTGACTAACCCTGATAAGGGTTTTTATGATACTTATCTCAGCCTTTTCACTTTAAGATTACTTTACGAAGCTAAACAGGGAGAGGTATTTCCGGGTTTCGAAAGCATGGATAGCATGGTTCTGAGAAAAACAACAAAAACAGCTGTAATATGCGGTTATAATTGCAAAAATGCCGAGGTGACATTCCCGTCAACAAATGGAAGAGTTTTTGATATATGGTATACCGATGAGATTGATATAAAAAATCCCAATGAAGCAACTCCTTTTTACAGTATTGACGGAGTGCTTTTGAATTTCTTTTTCCTGATGGGTAAGACAGAACTCCATTTTGACGCAGAAACTGTCTACAGCAAAGATATTCCTGATGCACTTTTTGAAAGGAGAGACAAGTTCATGAGAGTATCCAAAGAAAACATCAGCAAGTTTATCAGGAAGATGATCAGTTTATAAGCTGTAGGCTGCAGGCGGAACGTCAGTCAGACAAATTCATTTATATCCTTTTTGTGATAGAATCTAAATTATTACCTTTGGATTGCTTTTAAAACGGATGATGCATTTTCAGGGCTGTATAATATTTGTAATTCAGGGCAAAAATGAATAAAGTGAAGGAAGAGGGTGGTAAAATGGGAACCAGGGCTGCTAAGACAAAAGGAAAATCCAAATCCTTCTTTACGGATGAAAGGGTCAAATTCGTTTTTGGAATACTCATTACAGGTTTTGCATTATATCTTCTCCTGGCGTGTGTTGCATACCTGTTCTGGTGGAAAACAGATCAGAGCCTGCCCGATTCAAAGATAATTTCCGGTGCTGATGTAGCTGTAAAAAACTGGTCCGGGAAAAGCGGTCATTTTCTTGCAAAAATGATCATAGGTTACGGGTTTGGTTATGGTGCATTCTTTATCCCGCTGATTTTTGGTACATTAGGGTTATATCTGCTCAACTTTCCGAAAATAAAGCTTTTAAAACTTATAACTAAATTTGCCTTTGCGACGATAATACTGTCTCTCATTCTTGGATTTATCTTTGGTGAATCAAATGGCTATCTGATAAGCGGTCCGGGTGGTGCCCAGGGATACCTGATTACAAGATGGATGAATGCCTTCATTGGTATGATTGGCACTGGGGTGTTCCTGGCATTTATTACCGTATCATATCTGGTCTTTGCCCTGAGAGTCAAGCCACATTCATTGGGGTTGAGATTACCATCTTTCATGAGATTCAAAAAAAATAAAAGTGATCTTCATACTGAAAGTACTGATTTTGCTGATCACGATACAAAAATTACCGA
The DNA here is from genome assembly GCA_964446825.1 of uncultured Rikenellaceae bacterium. Classification (GTDB taxonomy): domain Bacteria; phylum Bacteroidota; class Bacteroidia; order Bacteroidales; family VadinHA17; genus LD21. The sequence continues at coordinate 4,782 of CAYUQR010000108.1, read as the reverse complement.
TGATGTATCATCTGATGAAAACAGAAATGGAGAAGAGCTATTTGAGTTCATTGTAAAGAACACCAACAACATTAATGATCGGGATGACAATAATTCGGAAGTATTTTCCGGGGGGTCTATTATACATGATTTTGATAATCACAACTTGCCTCCCATTCCTTCAGTAGATGGGGTACCTATTAACATTTCACGACCGCATGCCGGTGAAAATCTCTCTGAACAGGAGGTTGAGAGACTGAGAGAGAATTACGATCCCCGCCTTGACCTTTCCCATTACAAATTTCCTCCTGTGTCAATTCTGAAGGAACATAAATCCGAAAGTACTTTCGACAACACAGAAGTCTTTGAAAATAAAGAAAATATAATTAAAACTCTTGGCGATCATAAGATAGCAATAAAGAGTATTTCTGCTACAGTCGGACCCACCGTCACACTATATGAGATAGTACCTGAACGGGGCGTCAGGCTGGCACGTATAAAATCACTTGAAGATGATATTGCCCTAAATCTTTCTGCTCTTGGCATAAGGATCATTGCGCCGATTCCCGGAAGAGGGACAGTTGGTATTGAAGTCCCGAACAAGAAACCTGAGATGGTTTCCATGAGGTCCCTCATAACTTCAAAAGCCTTCCAGGAGACTAAATACGACCTTGCCCTTGCGCTGGGGAGGACAATCACCAACGAACCGTATATAGTTGATCTGACAAAAATGCCTCACCTGCTCGTAGCCGGGGCTACAGGACAGGGGAAATCAGTTGGAATAAATGCTATTATCACATCAATCCTTTACAAAAAACATCCGGCGGAGGTTAAGTTTGTCCTTATTGATCCCAAACGTGTCGAACTGCCTCTTTATATGAAAATTGAAAGACATTTTCTGGCTAAATTACCGGGAGATGAAGATGCTATAATAACCGATACGCAAAAGGTTATCAACACGCTTAATTCACTGTGCATTGAGATGGACGGGAGGCTCGAGCTTCTTAAGGCTGCTCAGTCCCGCAACATTAAGGAGTATAATGAAAAGTTTATATCACGTAAACTGAATCCTGAAAAGGGGCATAAGTATTTACCTTATATAGTCCTTATCATAGATGAGTTTGCCGACCTGATAATGACCGCCGGGAGGGAAATTGAGGGACCGATTGGCAGGTTAGCTCAACTGGCCAGGGCTATTGGAATACATCTTATTATATCGACCCAGCGACCATCTACAAATATTATTACCGGCTTTATAAAGGCTAATTTCCCCACAAGAATTGCTTTCCGTGTCTTCTCATCTATCGATTCACGCACAATTCTTGATGCTACGGGAGCCGACAGACTGGTTGGCCGGGGAGATATGCTGGTATCTTCGGGAAATGAACCGGTAAGGGTTCAATGCGCTTTTATAGATACTCCGGAAATTGAAGAACTGACAGATTTCATTGGCTCTCAGAAAGGATATGCTGATGCCATGCACCTTCCTGAATATATAGATGATAGTGAATCGGGGGTTATTGATGTTGATCTCCGTAAAAGAGATCCTATGTTTGATGAAGCTGCCAGGCTTGTCGTTCAGCATCAGCAGGGGTCCACTTCACTTATTCAGAGAAAACTGTCCATCGGTTATAACAGGGCAGGCAGAATAATAGATCAGCTGGAGGCAGCGGGGATCGTTGGCGCCTTCGAAGGAAGTAAAGCGAGAGATGTACTCTGCTCCGATTTTATAGCTTTGGAACAGATTTTGAAGAGTCTGGAATAAACTTATCATTATGAGATCTATTTTAGTTAGTCTTTTATTTTTTCAAAGTTTTATTGTAACTGTATCAGGGCAACAAGATCCGGAAGCACTAAGGATACTTGACCAGTTCTCTGAGACTGCACAAAAAGCTCCGTCTGTTTCAATGAAATTCAGCCTTATTACAAATAACCAGATGGAAAAAACAACCGATACGCTGCAGGGTAATATCATTCTTAGCAAGGATAAATACAGGCTTGACCTTCCGGACAATACGATATGGTTTAATGGCGTAACTTCATGGAGTTATCTGCCGGCTGAAAAAGAAGTAACAATAACCAAGCCGGATAAGAAAGACAACTCATTCCAGAGTCGTCCGTCAGCTATTTTCTCGATGTATAAAAACGGCTATAAAAGCAGGTTAATTGAAGAGACATCAAAATCATTTCTTATAGATCTCTATCCTGAAGATATTAAAAGCGATCTTATCAGAATACGTCTTACTATAGGTAAACCATTGACAAATCTTATCAGCCTGGAATACAAAAAGAAAGATGGAATTATTGTTACCCTGGTTGTTAAAGATTATAACCTTCAACATAAACCTGCACAGGATGAATTTATATTTCAGCCTTCAAAATTTAAAGATGTTGAGATAAACGATATCCGCTAATCGAGGCTTGTATCTCTCTCCGGATAAGCAATCCTTGAATGATAAATATTCAGAAGTCTTCTCTTAAAAGTGGTTTTTATATCTGTTATATCTTTGAATGTGAGCGGTGCATTTGAAAACTGGTCATCCTGCTCCTGCAGATAAAGAATCCTTTCAACCAGCTCACTGATGCTTTCATCGGTATACTTATCCAGTGTCCTTGATGAAGCTTCCACTGCATCAGCCATCATTACTATTGCAGTTTCCTTTGAAAACGGTTTTGGTCCCGGGTAAGTAAATTCTTTTTGCCTGCTTTTCTCCGATGGATGATTATCGACGTACTTTTTATAAAAATAATATGCCACTGTGGTCCCGTGATGTGTCTGGATAAAATCGATTATCTGAACCGGAACTTTGAAATTTTTGGCCAGTATCACACCGTTCTTAACGTGATTTATAATCACCTTAGAACTTGCAAGTGGATCCATATTATCATGAGGGCTTACTCCATCTATCTTATTTTCAATAAAATAATCCGGGTAAGCGATTTTACCAATGTCATGATACAAAGCACCTGTTCTCACAAGCAGAAGATTTGCACCAATAACCCTTGCCGCTTCCTCAGCAAGATTTGCTACCTGCCTTGAATGCTGAAATGACCCCGGTGCCTCATCGGCAAGTCTCCTTAGGAGAGGCTGATTATAGTCAGATAATTCAAGCAATGTTGTGTCAGAAAGGAAGTAAAAATTCTTTTCAAAGAAAAATATCAAAGGATAACTAATAAGTACAAGAATACCATTCCCTAAAAACCATTTGTATTCTGACCAGTTAAAATCAGTAAATGTCCCTTTTTGCATTAAACTTATACCGGTATAAAGAACTGAATAGCAAATAAACACCATAAGCGCAGCAAAGAACAATCGGCCTCGCCTGTAAATATTTGAAAGAGAAAATATTGCAACGACACCTGCCACAAAACTGGAAAAAACAAAAATGAACTGGTCGGGTACTATCAGTCCGGCCAGCATTATTGTCACCAACAGTATGAATAATGCCAGACGGGCATCATAGAAAGTCCTGATAACAATTGGGATTAATGCAAAAGGAATCAGATATAATATGTTGCGATCAGGCATATCTACTACTATTCTTGTCATAACTACGAAAGCAAGAATAATGAAAATTATAAAGAAGGTTTTGCGTGACACCTCCAGTATTTCAGAGCGGAAATGAGAAAGAAACAAATATAAGACAAGATAACATGATGATACCAGAATAAGAGAACCGAGTACAGTGAAAAGGTTATCTTCTTCTCCCCGCGGCCATATTGCAACAATGACTATTATACTCATCAAAAACAGAACAAAATTGATGGAGTGTTTCCTGGTTGGTTTCAGTATGTTCCTTACTTCAGACATCGACTCTTTTATTGACGAACCTGATTGTTTGTTACAAAAATAGAGTAAATTTTCATAAATCATTTTATTAACCTGCTGGAATTCCTGTAATCCACGATAGGAAACTATCTTTAGGGACACAGAGACCAGGAGATAGAAAATTCAGGATTATTGCTAATTTTGAACCAAATTACTCATTAATGGAAAAATACATCTGCGAGAATGTTTTTGTACCCCTGCGTTCTGCCCCGACTCATAAATCGGAAATGTTGAGCCAGGTTCTTTTTGGTGAAAAATATACAATTGTTGATAAAGCCGGAAGCTGGATAAAGATAGAGACTGTATTTGATAATTACCGGGGATGGATTGACATGGACCATATTCAACATACTCTTGATATGGATGATACATCAGGCCATGTTCTTAACAGATCTTTGCTTTGTCATAAGGATGACGGAACCTTACTGGTTCTTGAAGCCGGGTGCGAGATATATAATCCTGATTTTAAATCTAAAAAATTTACCATAGGAAAATATACGTATTCTGCCGGATCAGATTTCAATGATCAATTCATTTCCACAGATGATAATTTTCCTGACACAGCAATGAAATTCATAAACAGCCCCTACATCTGGGGGGGAAGAATCCCGTCAGGCATTGATTGTTCAGGTTTTGTCCAGCTTGTTTACAAGATCCACCACATTCCAATTCCCCGCAACAGCTTTCAGCAGGCTGAATCAGGAAGAAATATCGATTTTATTGAAGAAACAGAGCCTGGGGATCTTGTGTTTTTCGATAACGAGAGAGGTAAAATTTCACATGTAGGTATGATTATTTCCAGGGGGCTGGTTATTCATGCTTCAGGAAGAGTGAGGATAGATACTATTGACCACCAGGGGATATTCAAACCTGAAATAAATGGATATTCTCACAGGCTAAGGATGATAAAGAGAATCATATAGGCAGAAGGCAGAAGGCAGAAGGCAGAAGGCAGAAGGCAGAAGGCAGAAGGC
>CAYUQR010000107.1:2307-7581 GCA_964446825.1 uncultured Rikenellaceae bacterium | reverse complement strand
GGATGCCAGGTATTCAGTTTCAAACAACCCAGTTCCGAGGAACTTGATCACGATTTTCTCTGGCGTACTACCAGGCATTTACCCGAGCGTGGCAGGATAGGTATCTTCAACAGGTCTTATTATGAAGAGGTACTCATAGTTCGTGTACACCCGGAGATACTTGATAATCAAAAGCTTCCCGGGGAATTGGAGAAGAAGCAATCTCTGTGGAAGAATAGGTATCGCTCAATTGTTGATCTGGAGGAGCACCTTTATAATAATGGAACAAGGGTCGTTAAAGTCTTCCTTCATCTTTCGAAGGATGAACAAAAAAAACGTTTCCTTGAACGTATCGATGACCCTGAGAAAAACTGGAAATTCAGCCAGGCTGATATCCATGAGCGGGAATACTGGGATCAGTATATGAAAGCCTATCAGGAATGCATGAATGCCACAAGTACCGGCCATGCACCATGGTATGTGGTACCTGCTGATGATAAAAAAAATGCAAGACTAATCGTTTCACAGATCATACTAGATACTTACAATGATCTTAAGATGGCTTATCCGGAAGTTAGCGCAGAACAGGAACAGGAATTGAAATCTGCAAAGGAAGAGCTACTGAAATAGTCTGTTGAACCCATCCCACAACCCCTTCCCTTAAGGCTAAGGGGAGGGCTGGGGGGGGTAAGTCAAAACTTCTGGAGTATATCTTTCACAGCATCCTTATGCACCATGAAATCCATTATTTTAAGCTTCACATAATCTTCAGAGAAAAAGTAATATCCGAATTCTTTGGCATTGGGGTCGTTATTCCTCGATCCGGAGCCTGAATCCTTAACCAGGTACCAGTCTTTCCCATCTTTTACAAGAAAACCTACCAGGTGCATACCATGATCATCGGTGGTAGTGTTATTTGAAAACCTGAACTGACGGGCGTCATCATTGATATATGCCGAGGGAATATCAAAATCGGGAATAACGGCACACTGTGTTACCCTGTCAAAACCAGGCTCTGATACATCACCGCCAATGCAGACCGTATAGCCTTTCCTTACGGCATTTTTTAAAGCAGCCATATAAGCATCGAGCGGGACATTGCAGTACGTTGAATCGTGCCACCAGTTATCAGCCACCTTATATTCAACTCTTTTATAAAAGGGTTCCTGCATATAGGAAAGAACGTCCACATAGTCATCAGGGTTTATTTTTAATACATCATTAAGGTATTGCAAAGGGGTGATTTTTTTACCGTTAAAAGCAACCTCAGCCGGAGGTACTCCCATATAATGGTTCATGATAGATTTGATTGTTGCAATTGCGGCATCCTCATCCCATGAAGATGTCGTTTTCAGGGAAGCAAGATATGTCTTCATCTCGTTTACCATGTCGGCATGGTTATGATATTTACGCCCGTCAATCAGACCTGTGTAAGATGCCTCAGGAACGGCTCCGTATTTTTTCATTATCCTGGTGACGGCATTTGCTTCGGACCCCTCATCAAAGTTTGAATTGCCTCTTTCCTCCACAAAACGGGTAGCTTTTTCGACATATTCCCAGTAAACAGTGTATATTTCGGACAGCTTTACCTTAATCTTATTTATCCGGTAAATTTCAGATTCCAGAAATGAAGTAGTGCTGAAACACCAGCATGTACCGGTATTCCCCTGTGAAACAGGTGCATTATGCCACTGCTGATCTTTATACAGATCAACTTTGTCGGGCAATGATTCCGAAGAAAGATCAACAGCCAGATGTTTAGTGACCTTAACCGGTTCAGTTTTTTCCTTTACTTCCCGGTCGTCTCTTAGAATGGAGTTCTGGTAAAAGCCTGGCTTTGAAATTATAAAGATGGCTTTGTCCTTATTCTGCCCAAAAATATTTAACGTAAGAGAACAGAATACAATTAGTGCGAATGTTAAAATTGTTCTTTTCATTTTGTATTTTAATAAAGTTTTTTGTAGAATTTCCTGTAAATATAATTTCTTTAAAGTTAATACATCATCGCGATTGCAGTTATTAATCATAAATGAACTTTTAGGTTATATGCTGTTTGAGTATTGATAAATTCAATAACTTTATGCGAACTGCTTAATTATCCAGTAATTCTAAAATGGGAAAATTATGAAACATATTCTAGTCCTGCTTTTGTCTGCTCTGAATTGTATCACCTTTTCACAGGTTAATACATCTTCAGATTCTATTCCCTCCAATATGCTTCCGGTTCGTGGTTTCTGTATTGCAGCTCCACAGTCAAAAGATGTTGATGAGTTTGTTAAGTTTATTAATGAAGAGCTTGCTCCCCGTTCAGTAAACACTCTGATACTTAGGGTTGACTACAATTACCAGTATGAAAGTCATCCGGAACTAAGGGATTCTTCGGCCCTTTCAAAGGGTGATGTCAAGCGTTTGGTGGCAGTATGTAATAAGAACAAGATCCGTCTTATTCCGCAGGTCAACATGCTTGGTCATCAATCGTGGGCAGGCAGGATAGGAAACCTGTTGAAAGCATATCCTGAATTTGATGAAACGCCACTTGTAAAGATGCCGGAAAAATATGTCTGGCCAAATGCGGACGGGTTATACTGTAAAAGCTATTGTCCTCTTCATCCCGGTGTTCATAAAGTGGTATTTGACGTAATTGATGAGATATGTGATGTGTTTGAGACAGATGCTTTTCATGCCGGGATGGATGAAGTTTTCTATATTGGTGAACCTCAATGTCCCCGATGCTCAGGCAGAGATAAAGCTGAACTGTTTGCCGGAGAAGTCCGTACATTACGTGACCACCTGGCATCAAACGGGAGGCAGTTGTGGATATGGGGTGATCGTCTGCTCGATGGAAAGACAACCGGCATGGGAGAGTGGGAAGCCAGTTACAATAATACATACCGGGCTATAGATATGATACCTAGAGATGTGATTATCTGCGACTGGCATTATGAACGTCCTGATCAGACACCTGTATACTTCGCAATGAAGGGACTGAGTGTAATTACCTGTCCCTGGAGAGATGCCGGTACTGCCGTAATTCAGGCACAGGACATGGTCAGATTCCGGAAAAGTGCCACTCCCGAAATGAAGGGCCGTTATCTTGGAATGATGCAAACAGTCTGGTCTGACGCCGGCCAGTTTCTCGATAATTTCTATGGCCGCAGACCGGAAAGATCTGCCAACACTCCGGTCAACTGTTTTAAGGCACTGTTTTCTGAAATCGGGAAATTACAATCTTCCGGTAATTAAAATAAAATTCATTAAAACACAAACCTGCCTGCCGGTAGGCAGGGGATCACTAAGTACATCACTAGGGAACACTAAGTTATGAAGAAAAAATACAAACTTTTTCAACAGTCCCTCTTTTATTATATCATATAAGATCAGTTATTTTCAAGCCTGAAAATGACAGGTAGTGAATACCAGACCGGCACTGATATTCCTCCCTGTTTGCCGGGCTTAAAACGCGGCAAGGTCTTAACAACCCTTACAGCTTCACTGTCGAGCGATGGATGGATACTTCTGAGTACTTCTATCCTGTCGACCGACCCATCTGAGTTAACGACGAATTGCAGGATTACCTTGCCCTGGATATTATTATTCTGGGCTTCCGAAGGGTATTTGATATTTTCACTTATATATTTGAGAAGGGCCTGCCAGCCTCCGGGGAACTCCGGCATTTCCTCAACACTGACAAACGGCTTATTTTCAGATGGGACAATGGGCTCAGGGTTTTCCACCGGTATTATCTCTTTTGGTACACTGCCATTCTCGACTGACTCGGTTACCTCCTCTGTTGTCGGTAAGTAAGATGATGTTTCTGATGAATCAAAAGTAACTACCGGTTGAAGATTCTTTATTTGATTTATCATTTCAGCCGGAGGCTTTAACTCAGGGGGAATCACTTTTTCGGGTATAATAGCATTCGAAACTTCAAGAGTAACAATTGTTGGTCCTGCTGAAGCCTTTCCCTCTTCAGGGGTGAATGAAATTGCAAAAGCAAGGATTGCAAAAATTGTAACTCCGCCCAGAATAGAGAGACTGGTGGTGGTTTTGTAGCATTTCCGGAGATCATAGGCTCCGTAGTTTTTGTTGCGGTTCTCGAAAATGATCTCATCAAATTCCGGGACCTTTTTTTCATTCCTCTTCATCTCTGATAGTTTTTAGTTGTTAATAATTCACAGACAACCGTGTAACTATTTAAAATCAGAGGTTTTGCCTATAATAATAGGAGCAAAAAGAGTGCCAGCTTTAAGGGTCTAGGGTCTTTGTCTTTTGCCTGGCGTCCAGCGTCCAGCGTCTAGAGTCTAGCGTCCTATTTATACGTTCTTGTCATATCAGAAGGAACAACTATGATGAAATCTGCCTGGTGCAGGTTAGCGGAATCCACTTTGTTTATATTATCCTGAAGAACCGTGGTGATTGTCTCAACTTTGATAGAAGGATTATACCTGTTCAGGTACCAAATTATCCCCATGTGCCTGTCGGAATGATAGCTGCCATTATAATGAATTACCATTTTCCCGTTTTGCCAATTATCAGTTATTGATTTTGCCATGGTAGCATCTTTTATTGCCTGGGCTTTTGGCAGGTTTTCGCCTGAATGGGCCATCGATCCGCCTCCCATCGACAACATATCTTTATAGCAGGGAAGCTCAGGGTCATATTCAATGGGGAGAGGCGCGATATATTTAAGTCCATCGGCTGAGACCTTCTGAAGGGCCTCAAATCCTCCTGAAGCAACAACCGATGCATAGCGACGGGGAATATTTGAAGCGACAAATTTCAGTCCGTTATCTTTTGCAAAATTAAGGAGCGGTTTATAGTCTGTGACATAGTTATTCCATTTTCTGACCTCACTTTCAAAGGAGGATTCCTTAATTATTCCTGCAAAATATTCATCAATAAGAAGCTGGTTGTCTTTTTCGAACATTTCAGCAGCCAAAATCAGGTCCTTACCTTTCGCCGCAAAAAGATCTTTTGTGACTTCCAGTTCCAGCCAGTGGGCAATCGGATTGTCATGCAGTTCTCCAAAGAAGAGAACATCATTCCTGGCAGCCTCTTTCAGGATATCATTGTAATGAGCCTTTTTCCCTTCACCTGTAAAGATCTTATATGCAGGTTTATTCTGTGCAAAAACAGATGAGGTCATGACCAGGAAGAATAAAACAGGAGATAATTTCATACCAGTAGGATTTGCAATGTTTTGAAAATTAATTGTACCAAAGAAAAGCAAAATCATTAATAATGCAATGGTATGCGGATTTATATCATAATCGACATTTTAGTAAAGACGCCCAA
>CAYUQR010000107.1:0-2207 GCA_964446825.1 uncultured Rikenellaceae bacterium | reverse complement strand
TTTAACCCGAAACGATAACTGAATTTTATTAGGAAGACATTATGTGGTTTGTTGTCAGTGGCATTGAAAAGGTCACCAAGGTCATTAAAGAGGTTAAGTGTACCCGAATCGTTATAGCTGCTCCTGGTCTGGCTCCATACAAGGTAAAGGGATGATCCCGGATTATATTCCCATCTTATTACAAAATTTGAAAGGAATTCACGAACATTGAAATCTATCCTGTCAAAGCTGTAATCAGGTTTCCCATCAAGGTTTTCATCTATATTATAGGAATTATCATTAAGACTGATCTGTGATTGTGAATAGGTCTGAAAACGATCTGTATATATATCGGCCATTGGCCGGGTTATATATTTGTAATCATAATACTTCCCGGTTGCAACAAATGGCTGGCCCCAGTACTGGAATGTGAGATTCGGGCTCAGGTTAAAGTTGACCCTGAAAGAGGTATTTATGACTTTCTGGTCGATGCAGGCAAAGATGTATTTATCACCTTCGTTATAATTCACCGTGGATACATATTGAAGTTCTGAATACGATTTGTTTATGCCGGGACTTAATGTAACAGAAAGGTAATTGGTAGGTTTATATGAAATATTCATTCCGGCATAAATGTTACTATTGTATCCGTGATATCCCCAGGAAGCGTTTGAATATACATTAAAGATCAATTTTTTACGGCTGTCAGTTGAAAAGCCAATACTTCCATGTACACTTCCAGGTAGTTTCATAATTGGGCCTCCTCTGAGCATGCCTGCTGAGTTTTCTGAACTTGTAAAATTTCCGCCGGCCCATACATTATAGAAATTCTTAAGTTCCATATTTGTATTCCATTCAAACGCCTTTACAGTATTGGTTCCTCCGAAATTCCATGCTGAGTACACATCGAGGTTGATGTTATATCTTCTGTATATCCACTTAGGCTCCCATTGACTGTAACCAGTCCAGAGTACTGAAATAATCTGATCGGCTTCGCGCAGGTAGCCCAGATCGTTTGTTTCGAAGCCGGGTGTTTTCCACAGGGTGGCGCTCATAAAATTCCAGTGTCCGTTAAGTTTCACAATCTGCATTCTTCCGCCAGATCCGGAAAGTGAAGTTCGGTTTGTATCAAGAATAGAATAATTTTTGTCAGGTCTCTGAAAATAGCGGGCTGATGACTCCTGCGTATTCTCAATTGCTTTCGTGGTACCTTCAACCGTGCTAAAAGCAGTATTTAGATTAAACATCCAGTTTTTATCTTTAAAGTACTGGGTAAAATCTATGCCTCCCGTATAAGCTGCTTTATGCATGAAGGTGGCAAGATTTGCATCGAGATCCCTGTTTGTGGATGTAATCATCCCCCCAATTATGGTTTTGCCGTTATTAATATCTTTCTGAATACGTCCGACAAAGTAATTGGTTAAAGGTTCTACTGTTTCATATTTTCTTCCGTCAATTGTATCAATTTCAGCTTTCTCTTCGGCTGTTATAGCCTCAACAAACCCTACAGACAATCCGTTCTTTGTTTTCCCGGTAAGCTTTGCAGCCCCAAGAATCGCAGACTGAGTCGGGACATCTGCATACCAGCCGTCTTTAAGATCGGGGTATCCCTGCGGTCTGCGACCAATTCTCCTGGAATAAAACAGATTATCATTTCCAATTCCTCCGTCGCCAATACCAAGTCCGAAGCTAGTTATATTATGCCCTTCGATGAAAAAGGGACGTTTTTCGCTGAAGAATGTTTCGTAAGCACTCAGGTTAACTTCGGAAGGATCTGCCTCAACCTGTCCAAAATCCGGGTTTATTGTCAGGTCCATTGTCATATTGTTCGTAACCCCTATTTTGGCATCTATACCACCATTAAGTCTGGAGGTTTTACCGCTTGCCAGGAAAGGATTCTCAGGATCAGACTGAAAGGTTTCCGTTCTGGCCACTGCATATGGTGTAACATCAAAGATCTTCCTGGGTTTTATTTGTTCAAGACCCGACAATTCACCGAACATATGGACAAATCCCGGAGCATCTTTTGGGATGTGCTGCCAGAAGTCTGTTTCATTTTTCCTGTACAGATTCCTGCCTACCTCAAGGCCCCATACGTCGCCGGAATTTTTATCGAATCTTACCTGGCTGAATGGAATTTTCATCTCTGCAACCCAACCGTCTTTATTTATAGAGGTTTTTACCCACCAGTTGGGATCCCAGGAAGAATCACCATTTCCTTCATCATT
>CAYUQR010000106.1:1865-7790 GCA_964446825.1 uncultured Rikenellaceae bacterium | reverse complement strand
ATTTTCGGATCTGCATATCTTTTTGCGTGGTTTTTCAGAAAGAACTGGATATAAAGGACACTGGACGCTGGACGCTGGACGCTGGACACTGGACGCTGGACGCTGGACGCTGGTCACTGGACACTGGACGCTGGACGCTGGACACATGGCGCAACGGCACAACGGTATAACGGTATAACGAATTAACGATCATCATGGGACCAATATCATCATTAATAACAATGCCTGAATGGCTCGATTTTCTGATAGCGCTTCTGATAGGTGTGGGCTTTGGATTTTCGCTTGAACAGGCGGGGTTCTCATCAAGCAGAAAGCTGGCGGGCATGTTTTACGGATACGACACTACAGTCATAAAAGTGTTCTTTACAGCGGCTATTGTAGCACTGATAGGATCACAATTCCTCAGTTACTTCGGACTTCTTAATCTTAACATGGTATTCGTTAATGAATTTTATGTCAATGCATCAATTGTCGGCGGTGTTATTATGGGTGCCGGATTTATTATGGCTGGATTCTGTCCGGGTACAGGATTATGCGCACTTTCTATTGGGAAAATAGATGCCATGGTATTTTTTGCAGGTGGACTTACCGGAGCATTCCTCTTTGCTGAAACGTATCCTTTTATTCAGAACCTTGCAAACGGCTCTTATAAAGGTCCTGTGAAAATTAATGAAATTATGGGCATTTCGCCCGGACTGTTTATTTTTCTGATGATTATTGCAGCTATAGTAATGTTCTGGCTTGCCGAAAAATCAGAAAAGAAATTTGCACGTCATGAAATTACTGAAGAACTATAATTATTAAAGATATGAATACAAGGGAAAAATTTTCAGTCGGGTTATTGTGTCTCGGGTTTATTCTCGCATTATTACCACTGTCGGCCAGCCGTTCATTTACTGCCAGACCAACAAAACTGCTTTCGGAAATAGTCGATAATAAATCATATTTTACAGTTGACCAGGTGGCAAGATTTGTTGTCTCTGAAGACGACTCCGTAAGAATTATTGACCTGCGTTCACCTGAAGAATTTAAAACAATGAATATTCCAGGATCAGTAAACATCCCTTACAAAGAATTTCTTGATTCCGATCCCGGAAATTATCTTAACAACAAAAACATAAAGAATATCTTCTATTCGAATGGAGACATTTATTCGAACTACGCACTTGTTATTTCAAAAGGATTGAAATATAACAATGTGTATGTGATGAAAGGAGGACTCAATGAATGGTTCAGCACTATCATGAACAGCAGTTTTTCAGGAGACAGGATTTCAGCAAGGGAAAATGCTATTTTTGAGATCAGAACAAAGGCAAAAAAATTGTTCACAGAAATTAACAGCCTCCCGGATAGTTTAAAACTTAAATTCATTGAATCAAAACAACTTGAGGCAAAAAAACTTGATGGGGGATGTGAATAAAGGGCTGAAGGCAGATGGCGGAAGGCAGAAGGCGGAAGGCTGAAGGCTGAAGGCTGAAGGCTGAAGGCTGAAGGCTGAAGGCTGAAGGTGGACGGTGGAGGATAAAAAAAATTATAATTTTGAATATTGACAAATGGAGTTAATACGAAAATACGGTATACTGATTATTATTGTATTGTCAATAGTGGTACTAGTAGTAATAAGACAGTTTGGAGGCAATCATTTTAAGGTTAATGCAAAGAAATGGGCTGAACCTTCAATGTCGCAATCGAATATTATTGCAGCAGATAAGTACCAGTCTCTTCCCGGTGATAAACTCATTATAAATCTTGACCAGGCAAACTTCAGGCACATTGACAACAAATTGAAAGTGATCAATGTTCCTGCCGATTCAATCCTCTTGAAAAAAAATATCCGGTCGATAAAAAACCATCACGGACCGGTCCTGATTTTCTCATCTGAACCAGATGTTTCATCCAGGGTATGGATGGTGCTCAGTCAAATGGGCATCAGTCGATTATACATCATTGCTACCGAAAAAGACAATGAGCTTATAAAATATAAATTCCGGCCGGATACGATAACCAGGCCGGAATTTTAGGAAGCAGAAACTCCGGAAAAATTATTTTACGACCTCAAAATTATTTACCTCCGCTGTTGTGAAAGGCAGCCATGACAGTGAAGATCTTTCTTTAACCATCTTATCATACATAAAGCTGTTATTGCCACATTTAAGAGTTTTTGCATCATACCCGAACAATCGCAGGTATGCAGTAGCAAAACCTGAATTATGTCCGGTACCGCAATAAACTACAACGGTTTTGTCGGTTGGGATGGAGGCCATTTCATCAACATATCCAAGGGTACTCTCTGGTTTGTATCTAACCGCTCCGGGAATATGTCCGTCCTCATATTTATCTTTCCTCTCGAAGTTGATTATATAATATTTCTGAGGGTTACTGAATACTTCATCAGCAGTAAGCAGGATGTTGTCCGTCCCCTCTTCAAAGAGCTTTTTAAACCTTGCCGTTCCTATCTCCGCTCCAGTCTTCATGCCTGTATTTAGTTCTGGCATGCCGGTTGCATCAGGTCTTTCATTTACCTTAGTCTCAAGATCTCCTTCATATTTGTCTGAAACATCTTTAAGCCACCCTCCATCTGCATATTTTTTATTCCAGGCACTCATGCCCCAGCGCATGGAATATACATTTCCGTACCCCATCAGCCTTAACAGGGAAGTTGTATAACTTGACAATTGGCCATCTTCGCTTACGAGAATTATCTTATCATACTCGTAGGGTTTTATTCCGATTTCAAAATATGATGGCAGTTCTTCAAATTTCTTATTTACAGCCCCTTTTATATGACCTTCTGAAAATAGCTTTGATGACCTGAGATCGATTACAAGCTGATTTTTATCCCCCAGATTTTCGTTAACAATAGAAGCTTTAATGAGAGAAGGGTACTCCTTACTTTTAACGTAGTCGCCATTATCTGTCAGATCTTTTAACAGCAAAGACGTTTCTTCACCTATAACCGGAGGTTTTTTAACTTCAGGAACAGGTGCGGATGCCTGTTGAGTGTTTTCTGTTTTTTTTCCTGTTTTATTGCCAGAACATCCCCCTACGGTTACAATTACAACCAGTGACAGGAAGAGCAACCTATAATAATATTTTTTCATGACATGGTTTTTCAGAGTTAATTACGGCTTAACAACGACATGGTCCTTATCATATGTAATTGTTTCAGTTCGGTGGCCAAGGTCATCATACTTATAATCCGTAATGGCAACTCCATTAGCAGGGTTGTTCATCAGATTACCATCCTTATCGAGACTTCTGGCTTCGGTAAGGGCACCATGACTATCATAAGTATACTGAGTTATCGGTACGAGTTTCCCCCCTACATATTCATCATCCTGATCGAAATAGGAAGTTTCTACCGGGTAACCATTCTCATCAAACTTGTTAACCCTTTTTGACCAGCCCCAGTAAAGATTTGACATCTGTCCTGTAACATTGAATACTGAAAAGGTCTCAACATCACCATATTGGTTTGGCGTAAATGTGAAATATGATACACCAATATCACCGCAATTTTCAGCAGTACAATTATATAAGGTATCGGCTTTATAATTCGCCATTTTTACCGGATAACCTTTATCGTTATAAGTGAATCTGAGTTCATAAAACGGACAAAAGGGATTCATTACTGTTTCTTCGCCTTTCAGATTATACCTGAGTTCCCTTAACATTCCGTTCGGAAGAATGGTCCATGACCATGAATGAATTTTATTCCTGTTTTCTACCATCGAGCCATCCTTGCCTAAATTCATGAGCCCTGCACGATTCCCGTCAGCATCCAGCATATATTCCGCAGCAAATACCCCGCCTGATTCAATAGGTTGGTTATCTTTATCGAAATAATGTTTTGTTTGTTTATTCCCATTATAATCATAGGTGATTTTTGCAGCACCACCCATTGAAGAATATCCAAGCAGAACATTATTTCTGCAGAATTCCACTGATAATAGACGCCCTTCTTTATCATATGTGAACTTGTAGTTGTTCACTGTTTTAGCTTCATCGGCTGTCAGCGGATGAGTTCCTTTTTCAATATCATAAGGTGTTTCACTGAATTGAAGGTTTCTGTAATATTCCACACCTGTGTGCATTGGTTTCTTTGCAGTATTTCCGGTACAGGATATTATTGCAATCCCTAATACCAATGAGAGGATTACCGGAACTGTCAGTTTACTCAATTTCATACGCATTTTTGTTTTGATTAATATTAATTATTAAAAGTATTATTTTTAACTCGACAAATCGTGTTAAACAATTAAGCAATCGCGGTGTAAAGCTTAAATCTTTAATGACTTTAACCAAAGCTTACTTCTTTTTAACAAGTAATATCGCTAAAAGTTTAAAATATGATTAAACCTTTTTTAATTTGCCTTATCAAAGAGATAAAATCAGTATACATAAAATATTTCCGCTCATGAAAAGAAAAATCAAAAAAATATTCGCAATCATGCTGGTAATAATGCTGGTGCCGGTTACACTTGCGGCCCAGGATATCAAAGAGCCTCCTGAGAAAAAGCAGACCGGACCGATATTATCGACAGAACAGATAGCTGCCATAAAAGAGGTCAGGGGAAAACAGATTATTTTCAGGAATGCCTTCAGGGAATCGCTTACAGGCAATCAGCTTGATATTCTTACCAATCCTGCATTAACCAGGGAAGCAAAGTTGAAATCATTCCGGGCCTCCCTGTCTGCTGATCAGGTCAAAATGATCAAAACCCACAGGAATGAGATAAGGGCTCAAAATTATGCTATTCGTGCTACCCTTTCTGACGGACAGAGAATGGGAATCAGAAGAATGGCCATGGCTAAAGCACAGCAAAACAGGGCATTTTTTCAAAGAGTCCGTTTAAAAAACAGACATCCGGGAATTTAATACTTATTCAATAATTCAGGCATTTAAAAATATTTATGACTGATATAAACTATATTCATAATAGAAAACAAAATTGCCTTAACCTTGCAGGATTATTGCTAACCCTGTACAAAAAATATAACCCCTGATGAAAAAAATTGGAACAATTATAATAATGATTTTATTTTTTGCCCATGTTTCTGCCCAGGAGGGAGCAGTTAACGGATTACTTGATGAATTTCTGTTTGGCAGGAATGCGCAGGATTCATTACTGGAAGCTGTTCTGCTAAATGAAGCAGACATCAATGAACTTTTAAATGCTGTTACAACAGACAGGTTAATCTATGTCAGGAGTGAATTTGAAAATCTTACATATTTTTCCGGACAGGACCTTGGTATAGATCAATATAATATTTCAAACCAGGTATATTATTTAGGTCCGAAAGGACTTAACATTGCTGTAGCAGGTATATTATATAGCGGTTTTAAGCCAAAATATAATACAACCATAGCATCCATAGGTTATAATAAAAGTTTTTCAGGATTGCCACAACTAAGGATAAGAGCCATATATAACAGGTTCTTTTTCGCCAAAACCGATTCACTGGCGGATAGTGATTTTAACAGTTCGTTCAATCTCGGGGTAACTTACCAGAACAAATATTTCGGCACATCAGCCGACATTTCTCTGCTTGTCGGAAATGATCCCTCATTCCAGGCATCATGGGATCTTTTCACGGATATTACCTTATTAAAATTAGGCCTTTTCTCAAGACTTAAATTTTCGCCCGAGTTATCAATGTATTTTGGCAATAAAATAGTTGTATCCAGTCAGTATATACAGTTACCACGACATTCAGCTGAGATAATTTCCGAGAATAACACGTTTGGGCTTATGAATACATTGATAAGGCTTCCTGTTTCTTTAATCTACAGAAATTTTGATTTCAGAGCAGGCTATAATTTCAATTTTCCGAGATCGCCTGGTTCAGATACAAAACCTTCAAACACATCATTTTTTAATTTGTCTGTCGGTTATATTTTCGATTTCTGATTACTGCAATCAG
>CAYUQR010000106.1:0-1765 GCA_964446825.1 uncultured Rikenellaceae bacterium | reverse complement strand
CCATTAAGCCATTGTGCTGCTCCTCCTTTATTACTATATTTGTTATCAAACAAATATCAAGCATCATGGATACTTCAGTCTTTAATTCCAATTTCTTCAGTTACATAATGATACCTCTTTTTATTTTTCTTGCACGAATCTGCGATGTGTCGATAGGTACCATGCGAATAATTTTTGTTTCTAAAGGAAAAAGGAACATCGCTCCTTTCCTTGGTTTTTTTGAAGTTCTTATATGGATTATAGCAATAAGCAAAATAATGCAGAACCTGGATAACTATATAAATTATGTAGCCTATGCTGCAGGTTTTGCTACCGGAAATTTTGTCGGGATGATCATTGAAGAAAAGCTGGCGATGGGCATCCAGATGATCAGGGTTTTTGCTCACGAAAGTGGTCAGGAACTTGTGCAGTCGCTTAATCAAAATGGCTTTGGAGCGACGGTTGTTGAAGCGCGGGGTGCAAGACAAAATGTGCATTTAATATATACTATTGTAAACAGAAATGAGCTTTCAAATGTTCTGGATCTTATAAATCAGTTTAACCCGAATGCATTTTATACAATTGAAGATATAAAAGGTGCTAATGAAGGTATATTCACGCCCAGAAAACGGAATATTTTAATACCCTTTGCACATACCCTAAGATACTGGAGGAAAGGGAAATGAACAATGAGCAATGAGCAATGAGCAATGAGAAAAGAGAAATGAGAAATTCAAAAATAAATTTTGATTTTAGAAATCTTAAGCCCTGGATAAAGAATTAAAATTTAATACATAGATTTGGAAAAAATTAGCAACTATGGATCAATTCAGTAGCCACCCGTTATACAGAAGACATAATCTCGACAGTGCAATGAGCACATTATGGGATTTTTATAAAAAGCATTTTGTCTCTTTGTTCATAATATCACTGGTGATGTCGCTGGTAATTCAATATGCCACAACCCTGGTAAATTTTAAAGATTTACAGAACACCACAGATCCTATGGTCATGCTGGAAAAGATAAGGGAGATGATTGTGCCTATTTTAATAATATCATTGATAAACCTTCTGTTTACGAATATATTACAGTATTATATCCTGTATAATCCGCTGGACAGCACGAACAATATTTTCGTTTCGGCCTTAAAGTCGCTTAAATTCTTTATACCATATCTTATAATCATGATTCTGCTTGCTTTTGCGGGTGGTATAGCTATTGTTCTCGGCTTTTTTGTGCTTATTGTTGGTGCATTCTTTGCCTTTTTATATGTTATGACAGTCTACCTTTTCATTTTACCTGTATTGATGGTTGAAGGTCCCAATATTGCAAATGCCATATCAAGGACATTCAGACTTGTCCATAAAAATTTCTGGGCTAACATTGGATGGGTAGCAGTTTTTATGATAATACTCATTGTCATTTCAATCATCTTTTCGGCTGTCATTTTGCTGCCCTTTACAGGAGATTTCATAAAAACCATATTAAACCCTCAGTCCGGATCAAACCTTGTCAGTGATACGACAAATCCTCTTTTCATTATCCTTTCAGCGGTTGTCAGCGCTCTGACACTTCCCCTTATGCCAATATTTGCAGGCATTCTCTATTTCAACGGGAAAGCATCGGAAGAAAAGGTTAATATAACAATCGAGCCGGTTCAGGAAAATGATAAAGTAAAGGTTGAAGATCTTTATGCCAAACCTTATTCAGAGGATCATCCGGAGAATCCGGAGAAGGAATGAGGGGGAGAATGGGAGAATGGGAGAATGGGAGAATGGGAGAATG
>CAYUQR010000105.1:0-7833 GCA_964446825.1 uncultured Rikenellaceae bacterium | reverse complement strand
ATTAATGTTAATAACTCCTGTAATCCCATTAAATTTAAATTGTTAATTTAGTAAACTGTAATATATAATATCTAACGGCATAATATATTTATGAGTGATCGGTTATTTGCTCTCCGTGGAAACGAATCAGGAGAGAAATCTGTTTTATCATTGCTCCTGGTCCAATCAGTTTTTCTGGGTATCTTCCTGGGAAGCTTTGATGTAACAGCACACTCAGTCTTCCTCTCTGTTTTTGATGAAAAAATGATGGCAAGAGGATACGTTATATCCGGACTTGCCGGAATTTTCCTTACCTCTCTTTATTACTGGCTTCGGTTAAGGATATCATTCAAAAATCTGGCCCTCCTGAACCTTTCATTTGTAACTGCATTGACTCTCTGGCTCTGGCTGGCTTTAGTCTTTTCCCCGGTCAAATGGGTTATTTTTGTGGTTTTTGTGATGCTTGGGCCATTGAATATCCTGGTTATGATGGGCTTCCGGGATATGCCGGGAAACCTGTTTAGCTCTGAGCAGGAAAGAAGATCATCCGGGCTCACTGAGGCAGGGTTGATTGTCGGAATAATAATCATCTGTTACATTATACCCCTGTTGTTGTCTTTAAATTTTAAAACTCAAAATATTCTTCTGATAAGTGCATCTTCAATATTTATTGCCAATGTTATTCAGATATCGACAGGTACCAGGATAAGGCCTGCTGATAAGGGAAAAGAAAATTATTCCGATGAACCTGCCGCAAAGAAATCTGTATTTAACAAATTTGTTAAGAACCGGCCCATCGGAACAACGGAGATTTTTATTGTCCTTTCAGTTGTAACCTTATTCTTTGTTCAATATTCTTTTATGGCTGTTACCCGCGAACAGTATCCTGCTGCAAAAGATATGGCAGAATTCCTTGGCATTTTCACCGGAAGCATGATGATTTTAGTACTCCTGGTTAAACTCTTGGTGTTTTCCTATCTTCTTCATAACTACGGCCTGCGCACCTGCCTCGTCCTTTCTCCTGTCCTGTTACTGATCTTTACAGGAATAGCAGTTACAACAGGTATGTTTTTGGGATATAGCCCCGGATCGGGAATCGGATTTATACTATTCTTCGTTTTCCTGGCGCTCAGCAGACTATTTTCCAGATCCCTGAAAGAATCAGTTGAATTTTCTTCACTTAAAATAATTTCCCTGGCTGTTGATGACAAAGAAAAAAATGGTGTCAGCGTGTGGAAATCAGTTACTGTCAATGAAATTGCCGCATTATTGTCAGGACTCATTTTATCAGGAATCGGTCTGTTGAGTTTTATCAGGCTTATCCATTTTTCATTTATTTTATTTTTTATCGTTCTCCTCTGGATTTTTGCAGTACTGAAGTTATATTCGGAATACAGGGAGAAGATCAGAAAAACACTGGGAAAGGATGAAGAGATTAAACGCTCTGTAAACGAGAGCAGGCAGCTAAGCGTTCTTAAGAAAAGATTTGCTGCTTTCATGGCTTTCCGGGAAGATTATTTCAGTCTTATATCAGGTGATTTTTCGGTGTTGGATATTGACAGGGGTAAATTGTATTATGAGGAATTATTCACCTTTTGCGTTAATAATAGAGATAATAATCTTGAGCCGGCATTGAAAAAAATAGCTGGTAACTCTGACCTTTCCGAAGAAATTCGTAAAAGATCAGAGGGAATAATAAATATTTTAAAGGAAAGCACACCTGTTACGAAAACAGAAGTTGATAAAACTGACCACGCAAGAAACCTCCTGGCAGGTATCCGAATGCCTCAAACAACTGAAATACTCAGGCTTTTAAGGGATAATTCAGTTGAATCAAAAAGGAATGCAATTTACATGATCGGGAAATTCAAAATATCTGACATGTTACCTGAAGTTTGTGAGTGCCTGAATATTCCTGGTCTGCAAAAGGATACTTTTACAGTTCTGAGTTCATTCAGAGATGAAGCGGTAAGTGAGTTGATCAGATATTACCTCGTTTCTTCCGGAAATGAAAATGTCTCCCGGGCAATTCTCCGGTTGTTGGGTAAAGCATGTACGGCAGAAAGCCGGGGATTTCTTTTTTCCAGGATTTGGTCAAATTCAAGATTTCTGAAAGAGGAAGCCCTTTCGCGCCTCAATGATTGTGGATTCGAGCCAGCCGGAGATGAAAAGGATCGTCTTCTCCGCTTAATCTCCGACACAATCGGGCTGATGACATGGAACCTTTCCGCAAAAATTTGTCTTGAAAAAAACAACGATACATTTCTTCTTGAAGTAATGAAGGATGAAATGGCGCGTTGGAAGAAATTCCTTTTTAAGATTTTATCGATCACTTATGAGCCGGAGGCCATTAAGAAGATATGGGAAAAACTGGAAAATGGAACCTTTGAGAGTGTCAGTTATGCTCTTGAAATAATTGATCTTATTACAGATGATTCAATTAAACCATGCTTAACCTTTCTTTTCGATTATGTATCTGATAAGAGGAAAGCAGGCAATTTATACAGGTTTTTCCCGGGACATATTCCTCAATACGACAGCCTGCTCGAGGATATTATTAATCGCGATTACAACCTTCTCAGTTTATGGACGAAAGTTTGTACCCTAAGAAATATTCCTGAAATAGAAGGAGATAAGATGAAGGAATCGGTGGTTGCCCTCTTCTTCAGTCCTGAAACAATATTGCAGGAGGAAGCCGCAAGGCTTGTTGCCAGATCAGATATGGAACTTTATGAATTGGTTTCTCAAAGGATACCTGATCTGATAAGGAGGCGGCTGGATAATATTGTATATGGAAAAACTGATGAAATGGAGCTCCTTTTTGAAAAGACGGTATTTCTTTCAGATATTTTTAAAGGGTTTAATGAGGAAGATTTGTCAATACTGTCAGAAGAGATAAGATTAAAGAAAGACATCAGCTCCGGTATGAAAATATTCACCGGGGGCTCCATTATATGGCCTTTATCAGCAAACAAACAGCATGATAAGGTTTATATTTATTATAATGAGGATATAACTGACAATAACAGGATTACAGACATTGCTGCAGATACTCCCTGTTATGTACTGTCTTTAAAATCTGTTGAAGAGTTTAATGATCATTTTCCCGACAAATCGTTTGAAATTTTGAAATATATAGATGACAACGAAATTTAATAAAAAAAATAACTCTAAGTACTTTAGGCACTCTAGGCACTTTAGGCACTCACTGGTTAAAAAAATGTAAGGGTAAAAACTATTATGGAACCAAACAGAGATGATAAAGATTTTAATCCTTTTCCTGGGTTAAGGCCCTTCACCCCTGAAGAAAGTGATTTATTCTTCGGCCGGGAAGCAGATAGTGAGGAGCTCCTCAGGAAGTTGATACAGAACAGGTTTGTAACCGTTATTGGAGCATCCGGAAGCGGGAAATCATCACTTATCCATAGTGGTGTATTGCCAAAAGTCAGAAACCTTAAAAAACAGGGATCTTCTGACTGGAGGATAATTCCTTTCAGACCAGGTAATGATCCTTTCGGGAACCTGGCTGATTCATTGTCAGAAGATATCGAGGCAAGAGGACAGGGGAAAATTGAAAAGGTAAAAATCCTGTCTGAATTGCATAATAATCCACAGGGTATTTCCGGGGCTGTAAGAAATCTGATGATAAAATCAGATGAGAGAATTTTGATGGTAATAGACCAGTTTGAAGAACTTTTCAGGTATGGTTCGCAGGGAAAAACAAATGCTTCTCTGACTCCTGCCGCAAGGTTTGTCGATTTTATGGTAAAAGCTGTCAGTGAATCAGCTTTAAATATTTTTACAATTATCATTATGCGCTCCGATTATGTTGGAGAGTGCGCACATTATCAAGGCCTTACGCAACTTATTAATAACAGCAACTATCTGGTTCCCCAATTGGGTAAGGAGAATTACAGGAAGGTGATTGAAGGTCCTGTTAATTATGCTGGTGCAAAGATAGATCCTGAACTTGTTGACACATTGCTTAATGAGATTGGCAACAGGACAGATCAGCTTCCTGTATTGCAACATGCTATGATGAGAACCTATGCTCACTGGCTTAAAACAAATGATCGGGAAAGGCCTGTTAGCAAAGCAGACTATGAATCTGCCGGCACAATGCGCAATGCCATGTCGCTTCATGCCAATGAAGCTTATGAAGAGCTTAGCTCTCGCGGAAAGGAGATATGCCGGATAATGTTCAAAACAATAACTGAAAAAGGATCTGATAATAAGGGTTTTCGTCGTCCGGAAGGGATTGATTCAATAAAAACACTGGCAGGATGTACTGAAGAGGAATTATTTGAGGTTATTGAAAAATTCAGGACTCCATCCCGGTCTTTCCTTACACCGCGACAGGATGTTCCTATTACAGAAGAATCGATTATTGATATTTCACATGAAAGTCTGATTCACTTATGGGACAGGCTCAGGGAATGGGTTGATGATGAGGCATCTTCTGTTCAAATGTATTTAAGGCTTTCCGAAGCCTCTGCTTTGTACCAGCAGGGAAAAGCAAGCCTTCTGAGGCCACCTGATATTCAAATGGCTGTTAACTGGCGCGATCAGAATAAACCAACGCTTGTATGGGCTGAAAGGTATAATCCTGCATTCGAAAGAGCAATGGTCTATCTCAGAACAAGTGAAAAGGCATTTATTGAAGAGGAGGAAAATAAGATAATGCTTCAGAAACGCAAAATGAAGAGAACAAGAATAATTGCCACTGTTCTGGGAGTTGCAGTCATTATATCTTTAACATTCATGCTCTTTGCCTTTGTAAGGAAAGTGGCTGCTGATAAGCAGACAGCACAGGCAGAACAACAAAAAGCTGAGGCGGAAAAACAAAAACTTAAAGCCGATTCGATTGCTATGGTAGCAACCACCGACCTGTCCATTGCTGACTCAAATACAACTGTAGCGAAACAGATGATTGAAGAAGCCCGAAATAATGCAGACCTGGCAAACCAGGAAAAAAATTCGGCTATCATGGATAAAGACAATGCAATTAAAAAAGAACAGATTGCTGATAAAGAAAAGGAGAACGCTATGCGCCTGAGAATGTTATCGGTAAGCAAGGCTATGGCAGTCAGATCGCTGCAGACACAGGACCATAAGGATCTTCAGACACTGCTTGCTTATCAGGCTTATTTATTTAATAAAAGGAATAACGGACCCGATAATGATGCTGATATTTTTGCAGGGCTTTATAATATTACACGCCAGTATGGCAATTTGAATTACAAATCTTTCAAAGGACATGATGGAGATATCCGGAGCATTGCTTTTGCACCGGGGAAAAGAGAATTCTTTACCTCGGGTTCCGACGGCAAGGTACTTAAATGGTCGCTTGATAACAAAGATCAGACCCTGCAGGTAATTTACTCAGGTAGCGATATCATAGATGTTCTGGCCGTAAGTCCCGACGATTCATGGCTAGCCTGCGGGAGCGAAAACTCTGTAATCAGGATGATACCACTGAAACCTAATACAGCCGGATATGAATTAAATGGCCACAAAGATAAAGTCAAATCTCTCATTTTCTCGTACGACGGTAAATATCTTTATTCGGCTGCTCTTGATGGTAATGTTCTCAAATGGGATCTGGCAGCACGTACCAGCACCAATCTTGCAGACGGAACTGTGCAGATAACCTCTATTGATATTTCTTCTGACGGGAATCACCTGGCCGGAATAAGCAGTGATGGAGGTGTCCTTGTATGGAACCCCGAAAAAAAATCAGACAAATTCAGCATAGAAACAACCGGAAAAAATATTAAAGCGATCAGGTTTGATCCTGAAAATAATTTGCTTGCGATCGGGGATGTTAACGGTATTGTCGAACTATGGGATATAAGAATGCGCAAAAAGATATCAGAAGTAAAAGCACATGATTCCCAGATAAACGATATCCGGTTCAATACCAGGCTCAAGCAGATGGCAACTGCCGGCAACGACAAGAAACTTAAACTGTTTAACATTAAAGATCCTTCAGACCTCTCTGAGCTTCCTGTCACCTTTGCAGATAATGAAGGAGTTGTGCTTGTTATGGAATTCAGTCCCGATGGACAGGTTATTGTCTCTGCGGAATTTGGCGGAAGTCAGAGTCTTAGAAGCCGTCCGACACATGTCGACTACATGGCAGAGAATATCTGTGAAAATGTTTCAAGAAATATGACCAGAGAGGAATGGAATAATTATGTTGGCAAAGATATACCTATTGAAAACACATGCCCGGCCTCTGATTTCAAAATTAAGGTAGATGTAATAAAATAACATCTTATTGAAATACCTTTAAAATCATAATTCCCGGATTTTGATTAAATTTGTCCCCTTGTCAGCACCTGAACAAGAGTTCTCTGTTTTATATTTATTATTTTAAGATTAAAATAAGATGAAAAACAAAAAAGCATTTTTAATGATACTGGATGGCTGGGGAATAGGCGATGGCTCTAAGGCTGATGTGATAAGCCAGGTCCCGACTCCAAACCTTACTTATTATAAGAAAAACTATCCCAACTCAAGGCTTCATGCATCAGGCGAAGATGTAGGGTTACCTGATGGACAGATGGGAAATTCCGAAGTCGGGCATCTAAACATAGGAGCGGGAAGAGTTATTTACCAGGACCTGGTTAAAATTAACAAGGAATGCAAGACAGGAGAGATAAAGAAAAACAAGGTGCTGACCGGTGCTTTCTCATATGCGCGTGATAATGATAAACAGGTTCATTTTATGGGACTGTTGTCAGACGGAGGTGTTCATTCACTTGATAAGCACCTTTACTCACTTTGTGATATGACAATGGATTATGGACTGAGTAAAGTCTTCATTCATGGTTTTGGCGATGGAAGAGATACAGATCCCCATAGTGGTGTCGGTTATATAAAAAATCTTCTCAATCACCTTAAAAAATCGAACGGAGAGGTTGCTTCTTTTATAGGTAGATATTATGCTATGGACCGCGATAAAAGATGGGAGAGGATCAAAGATGGATATGATCTTGTTGTAAATGGAATTGGAACACATACTGAGAATATTGTGGATGCTATGCAGGATTCCTATAAAAAGGGCGTTACTGATGAGTTCATGAACCCCATAGTAGTTACCGATAAAAATGGTGACCCTGTCGGAAAAATAAAAGAAGGCGACGTGATAGTATTCTTCAATTTCAGGAACGACAGGGCCAAAGAACTGACAATTGCACTTAGCCAAAAAGATATGCCTGAGAATGGGATGAAAACAATACCGTCGTTGTACTACTGTACCATGACCCCATATGATGCCACATTTAAAGGACTTCATGTTATTTATCCGAAAGAGAATGCCGATAATACAATAGGTGAGGTGCTTGCAAACGCCGGGAAACATCAGCTCAGGATAGCAGAAACAGAAAAATATGCTCATGTCACATTTTTCTTTTCAGGAGGCAGGGAGGAGAAATTTAAAAATGAAGAGAGGATTCTGATCCCTTCTCCCAAAGTAGCTACTTACGACCTTCAGCCTGAGATGAGTGCTTATGGTGTTAAAGATGCTGTGATAAAGGCAATTGAAACAGAAAAATTCGATTTTATATGCCTGAATTTTGCCAATGGCGATATGGTTGGACACACAGGTGTTTACAAAGCTATTGAAAAGGCAGTAAAAACCGTGGATGAATGTGCGGGAGCTGTCATCAAAGCAGCGCGTGAACACGGATATGATGTGCTGGTAATGGCCGATCATGGCAATGCTGATAAAGTATTAAATGAAGATGGTTCACCGAATACAGCACATTCGCTTAACCCTGTGCCAAGCATACTTGTAAGCGACGATTATAAAAAGATAAATGAAGGTATACTGGCCGATGTTGCTCCGAC
>CAYUQR010000104.1:0-7929 GCA_964446825.1 uncultured Rikenellaceae bacterium | reverse complement strand
ATTCCCATCCTCATCCACTGCAGTAAGAATATGATTCCCTGCACCCGCCAGTATTTCAATCTGGTGGATATACCGGGTGGTCCCTATATAGCTTTCATCAAGATGCCAGAAGATTTTCTTTGACGGGTTCCTGTGTGCCACCTCCGTGATTATCCTTGTCTGCTTCCCGGTCTCATCACGGGGGATAAAGATCTTAACTCCGGGGGTGGGATAAATAAATTCCATCGCTGTTATGGCTTTGCTAACCGGACAACCAGGTGCGACAGGCGGCAGTACCTTATATTCCGGATGTTTCTGCCTGTAAAAATATTCCATAGCGGGAGGCAGGATAAACCAGGGTTCATTGATTATATCCGATGGATCAGTACATTCGGAGGTCACCTGGTACGTTTTCGATCTGTTAAGATGAATGACCTGGTGATAGGGACACGCATCACTCCTTAATCCGTTTATACATGCAGGTATTTCAACTGTTTCAGAACAATCAGGACCAGCCCTGCATCCGCTTTCCGCACATACATTTATCATTGTAAGATCTTCATACGGTGTTTTGAACCACTCCCTGTGCTCCATCAGGTTTACAAGGTCAAAAAGAATAGGAGCGGCGGCAGTGATTCCTGTAAGTCCGGGCCTTCCCTCCCCATCGGCATTGCCTGCCCATACACCAATAACAAATCCGGGAGTGGTCCCCACAGCCCAGCCATCTCTGAAACCGAAACTTGTCCCGGTCTTCCAGGCCAGGTCTCGCGATGATGCGAAATACTGCCAGCCCGACTCGCTTTCCGGCCTGTTGACATTCTGAAGCGCTTCGTATGTAAGCCATATCGATGAGGCTGAAAGGGGAGGTTCTGTATCTTCTGTCAGAGCGGTAGTATTTTTTCCTCCCTGAACAAGAATAGGAGGATGATAATCTTCTTTATAATATTTCTTTTCACTGAGGTAGCGGTTCAATACTCTCGACAGCGAGGCGTATGCCCCGGTAAGGTCCCAGAGTGATGTTTCTCCCCCGCCCAGGATAAGGGATAAGCCATAATGATCTGCCGGTTTATTGAATGTTGTAAATCCAGTAAGATGAAGAAGGCCGAGGAATTTTTCAGGGTTATATTTCTGAAGCATCTTAACTGCCGGTATGTTGAGCGATTGCGAAAGGGCTAATGAAGCGCTGACGGCTCCCCGGTATTTAAGATCAAAGTTTTTTGGGGAAAACCCCGGGAATCGTGTGGGGATATCCGCAATAAGGGTATTTGGCAGGATATCTCCCGAATACTGCATCCCGGCATAAAGGAATGGCTTAAGAATGCTTCCGGTGCTGCGCTGCGATCGTATAATATCCACATCCCCTCCATGTTCCCCGGCATCATCAAGGGTACTGTTGCCTACATAGGCCAGAACATTTCCCGAATCAACTTCAACTATTATACATGCAGAATTGAAGATGTAATTTTCAGCCAGGTTTTTCTGGTGGGCATTGATAATGGCGGTAGCCCTTTCCTGCAGCAACGGATCGATGGTTGTCCTGATCATATTGCCCCTGTTCTGCATATAAAAAAGATCTGTCAGGTGGGGCGCCTTCACCGGCAGGTTTTTTGGCTCTCCCGGAAGCGGTTCATCAAGCGCCAGTACCAGAGTAAGGGAATCAATGTAGTTTCTTTCATGGAGACGATTCAAAAGTTCATCACGGCGGGCTCTAAGTATCTCCTGGTTCTTTCCCGGGAAGACAAGGGCCGGGGAATTGGGCAGAATGGCCAGGGCTGCCGCTTCTGCCCAGGTAAGCTCGGCAGATGATTTTCCTGTATAACGCCACGAAGCTGCTTCAAGGCCAACGGTGTTTCCGCCAAAGGGAGCATTAGCCACATACATCTGCAGGATCTTCTTTTTCGACCTGAAGAGCTCAAGTTTAAGGGCAGAAAGTATTTCAATAAATTTCTCACCATATGTTCTTGGTCTGTTGCCTCTCGATATCCTGGCAACCTGCATTGTTATGGTGCTTCCTCCGCTCACTATCTCCCCGGCTTTTATATTGCTGATAAATGCCCGTACTATCGATACGGGATTTATTCCCGGATGCCAGTAGAAATAGCGGTCCTCGAATGTAAGAAGTGATTTTTCGAATTTTTCAGGAACCTTCTCAAAGCCGGGGAACCTCCATTGTCCGTCGTCAGCTATTCTTGCTCCAAGAAGACTTCCGTCGCGGGCCTCCACAACAGTAGAAAAGGGAACCCTGAAAGCTGGTATGGGTGAAAGCAAAACCGGAGTAATTAATACCCCGGCTGCAATAATCAATATTTTAAGTTTTCTATTCAATTTTCTGTCCGGTTACTTTAACCAGTGTTCCCGGGTATCTTGAGTAGCAATCAGGTGTGTACATTGCTTCACACCATACCGACGGCTGGAAAAATTCCCCTTTATATGCTGCATTCATGATCAGCACGAATGTTTTGGTCTGGCCCTGGGCGAGACTGAAATATGTATACACGCGGTCATCCCTGAAATCGCGGTAATCATAATTGCTCTCTTTTATGCCATAGTCAGCTTCAAATAATCGGGTATTCTGAATCTCCCATCCTGCCGGCACCATTTGTGTTAGTGCAATGTTGTCTGTAGCTGAGAAAGTATTATTGGTAACCTTTACGATCATCATGAAATCGGTTCCCTGCTCCAGGTTCTTCTGATCAACCGGCTTAAGCGACATATCAACATAATCGATCTTCATAGCCAGCCCTTTGTCTTCGCGGGTAATATCTGAGGTAAGCGGGATCCCTTTCCTCGTTAATGTCGCATACAAAGGTTTATCTGAATTATTTTCAACCGTCAGGGTATTATTGTTGTTCATCTTAAGATCTTTCGACCAGGACTGTTTAGAAACAATTGTCTGATCAGATTTTTCACCGTTCAGCGTAACGGAAATTTTAGATGGACCATTATTGTCCCCGGGTAGCATCTCTGCCCACTTCATATAGGAAAACAGTCCCCATGCGATTGATTGTGTGCTGTACCAGGCATCGCTGTTGAATTTGTCGCATATCTCTTTGAGAACTGGCATTGCCTGCTCTTCATTTTTAAGTATGGTGAGTGTATATAGCACAATTGCTTTATCGCGGATGGCACTTCCGTAATAATAATTGTAATATTCCGGTTCGGTGTCAGCGTTTCTCATGTCGAGCAGATCGCCAGCCACCTCCGGCCTGCCTGTTGTTGCGTATGCAGCTGCCAGTAGCCAGCGCGACAGTTGTGGTATTCCTGATGTCTCCCTAAGCCTGTTCATGGCGCCTTTCTCAGGCTGACCGGCCAGGGCCAGAGTGAATAACCTGTATGCCTGGTCGTTTGCTGTTTGTTTGTATCTCGCATCAAAACGCCAGTAGCGGGCTGTATTCACCTGGTAACTGATCCACTTCTGTTTGAATCCTGAAGGTATGCTGTAGCCCTTTCTCTCAGCCTCGGTCATGAAATGTCCTGCGTATGAGGTCACCCAGTTATCTGCCTGCATCGACCCCGGCCACAGCGCTATTCCTCCGTTGCTCATCTGCCTCGATATAACCATGCTGACGGCTGCTGAAACATTATTTGAAGCTGTTGGTGATAGTGAAGGATCATTCCCTGTAAGCTCCCTTATCCATATCTGCGGAAATGCCGCGGAAATAATCTGCTCGGAACATCCATAGGGATAATACAGCAGGTAATCCATCCTCTTTTCAAGGTTGATCGAAGGGAATGAAGAAACCTCCAGCCTGGCTGAATTTGAACCTGCAAGCCCGAACGGCTTGAAGGTTGTTTCCCATTTTTCTCCTTTTTTGATCACTTTCATTTCGGCTCGTGTCTCCGGCGGGTTGGGACTTCTTATCTCAAGCTCCATTTTGTATGTTGCGCTCTCTCCTCCTCCCGAAGCCGTCACAGTTATCTTTGCCACCCCTGTTTTTTCACCGGCGGTAAAACTGAATTCAGTGTCTTTTTCACCCGCAGCTGACACAGAAACGTTCTTTGTTTTCTCTGCAAAATTTACAAGATCATTGCTTTCAACCTTAAGACTGATATCCTTTATTCCTTCTTTCTGAATAAAGATGGATACCGGCAATGACACTTTTTCTCCCGGACTTACAACCCTCGGAGCTGTAACAAGAACCATCAGGGGATCTCTTACATAAACAGATTTTTCTGCGGCACCAAAAGCCCTGTCGCTTCCCGCAATTACCATTGTCCTTACCGAACCGGTATACTGCGGAAGGGTGATAGTGTGTGTATTGGTCTCACCGCGTTCAAGAGTAAATGGTCCCATGAACTTAACTACCGGCATGAACCTCCTTGCCTTATTGGCCGACTTATCAAGAACTGCTTCATCACCCCCTATGGCAAAAATCCTTTCCAGGGTACCTCCGAAAGCCCCGAGAACATAGTCATAAAGGTCCCATGTCTGAACGCCGAGCGCTTCCCGTGCATAGAAATAGTTCCACGGATCAGGTGTCCTGAACCCTGTAATATCCAGCAATCCCTCGTCAACAACCGCAAGGGTATAGGTCATCGGTTTACTGTTTACCTCACTGACTTTTATTTCGAAAGGTTTCTGCGATCTTATCTCATCGGCCATTTTTATTTCAGGTGAGAGACGTGTTTCAGGATCTTCCACCATAACGGGCACAACGCCGTAAAGTCTTACAGGCATATCGTTAATAGTCTGGGCATGAGGCTGTATTACACTTACGTAGGCATAAACATTCGGTGCCATTTCAGGTTTGGCCCGTAACTTCACAACAGTATTTCCCTTACCTGTGTTTACACGCATCTCATCCACAATGCCAGTCGAGTTTTCAAGAGTTACAATTGCCCGGGCATTTTCAGGCGACGGGAACGAAAGGCTGATCTCATCGCCGGGATTGTATTTTTCTTTATCAGTACTGATGGCCAGCAGTGTTGCCCCCTCGGTATTTCCTTTCATGCCGTAATCCCATGGCCAGTCGACAAGAAGTATTTTTCCTGTAGAATGGCCCGAAGGAGCAGTCGCCCTTATCAGGTAACGCCCCCAGTCTTTTTTATCAATATTGAAAGAAAATGAACCTTCTCCTCCCGAAGTGGTGATGGTCTTTTTGATGACAGGTTTATAAGTGTTATTTGAAATATAATACGCAAGATTTTCCTGGTCCGACTCCCACCACCACCTGTACGAGATTTTGTAAATGGTTATCAGCACCTCCGATCTCACAGGATTTCCTTTTTCGTCTACCGTAACAATCTTAACCTCGTTATCAGCATCGGTAAACAGCATCCTGCTTTTCCCTTTGAGGGCGGGGATATTAATTCCGACAAAAACCGGGTAAGGTGCATATTTGTATGTGGTCTGTATTATGCTTTCATCGCCTCCTGGTTCCGCAGCTTTGGCAGTGAATATGGCATTAAGCATACCCGGGGCATTGATCTCTTTACCCGGATTAAAAGTAACGGCAGCATTTCCGTTTTCATCAAGGGCTCCGTCAAAGATCTTCACTGTTTCAGAGTAAAATTCACTTGTCGGGTCATCAAAAATATATTGTCCGTATTTTTTAAATTCTGTCTTTGTGTGTCTGAGAATATATTCGACTGACGATTTCAGGTTTTTCGCCACAGCTCCGTTCATCCATTTTACATTTAGCGTCCCTTTTGTTACCTGGTCCGGTCCGCCGAGTATCTCAGCCGGGAAGTTCAGGTTGATCTTCAGTCGGTTGGGTTTAACCGTTTCAATTCTGATCCTTTTTGTAAATGTTGCTCCTCCTATCCTGAAAACTGCTTTATAATTCCCGGTTACAGCTTCCGCGGATGTTTTTGTAGTGAAAACAAGAAGATTGCTTCCGGAAGGTTTTTGCACCTGGTTATCCACTCTCTGCTCAAGAGGGTTTATAAGTTCGAACTGCACGGGATGTCCCTGGGGCAGGTCGTTCAGCATATCTTTAATAAATATTGAAAGGAATATAGTGTCTCCCGGCCTCCATACATCTCTTTCTCCGTATATGAATGCCTTGATCCCTTTTTCAGGTTTGTTTCCGTCAACATCGAAAGAGCTCAGGGAAAGAGATGAGCCATCGTTGATCTTTAGATAGTTCCTGTCCTTGTCCTTGTTTGCAATTATCAGGAATGGCTTTCTTTCACAATAAAGCGATGCTTCCCCGATCTGATTTGTGGTACCCGAAATAATAATCTGCATCTGGTAATCATAAACATCGATCGTGGCCTCCTTCACCGGCAGGGCGGAAATAAGATCGTTTGCCATCACATGCAGGATATTGTCATCGCCTTTTTTGGCAATCAGTCCGAAATTTGATGCAAGTATGTTTCTTGATACCTTTTTATCAGGACTGTAATAAGCTTCCTTACAGGGATCATCACGGTCTCTCCAGCTGAATCCGAGTGAATAATAGATCTGTTCATCTGCATCATCGTAATAATTATCGGGATCATCCCAGAACTCACGGCTCTTGTCCTCAGCCTGCTGAAGAGCCTCCTCATATTTACTGTCTTCTTCTGAACCCTTGCATGGGTATAATGAATATGATTTTCTCATCCCGAGTATCACCTTATAGAGAACCCCTGGCTGAACATCAATATAATCGGCAAGATCTATCGTGTACAGGTTCCATCCGCCGCTGTTCATCCCTGTTCCTGTTACCAGGTTTACTTTCCCCGAATAAACGGGACGGCCAAACCTCTTCACTGAATTATCTCCGTTAAGGTTATTCTCCTGCAGAAAATAGGGCAGGTTATTTTCATATATCCTTATTATCTTAAGGTCAACGGCACTCAGGTTGGCTGCTTTGAAAGGGAAGATAAGGTTTTTGGAAGAGGGCAGGATCACTCCGTTTCCTTCAAGCTTTATCCCAGGGGGAACCGAAGTAAAATCAAGTTGCCTGATATAGGATGAAGAGAGATTTACTCCCTTGTTATTTCTTAAAGATGATTCAATATTCAGGCTGACCTTCCCCTGCAACCTTGTTGCCGGTAATATACTGATAATGTTGGAGTTGATGTTTAATGTGGTTTCTTTTGAAGGCGACAGGCTTATCAGCCCGACTGTCTCCTGTGTGGCATCAACAGGATCGGAAAGCACGACATCTATTCTCTGGTTTTCCCCGGGAACGCTTATTACATTAACAACACTGAATTCTCCCGAGGCAGGTATGTTTATTAAGGAAGAGCCTCTCTGTTTAACCCCTGCAGAGGAACCATCCCAGCTGAGGGTAAGCTCCTGGGGTTTGTTGGTCCTTTCAATACCGGTGATTGTGAACTTATGTAAAAGGTCAGCGGAATGATCCCATTCTATTTTCAGCTTTTTGCGTCCCAGCTTTGCATCAAGATAATTCTCAGCCTCCGACGGTTCAACAAAGTCAGCAGTAGCTATTTCCCCGTGAAGCACGTAGCTGTTTCCATCGGGCGAGGCGCATTCGAGAGCCCCGGTGCTAACACGGAAATCTTTTTTCAGTGTCTGTATCCTTAAAGGGAACATCTTAAGCCTTTCTTTTACTTCTTCCAGTTTTCCCAGGTTAAGGGTTCCCGTATATGTTTTCCCGGGGTCGAGGAGGCGTGAAGGTGTAAAGATGAGAGTTGTTTCGTCCTTCCATTCAGTTTTTCCTTTTATGGCAGGTTCAAATTCAAACAAGCCCGAAACCGACTTATCAGCCTTTGCTGCAAAATCCGGTGTGAACCTTATTTCGACAGCTGAATTTGCAGGAATAATCCCCGAGGTATAGCCCTCGATATATTCGCTGAATCCTTTATCGACAGGTATATTTATTGTCAGAGCTTCAGGACCCTTTTTCCCGGGCAGCCTGAATTTTTTATTTTCATTCGACCCGCACGATGTTATCAAAAGAAGGGCAAGGAGAACAGAGATCAGTTTTATGGTTTTCATATATAGGAATTTTTATATCAGGTAAGTCAGATTGGTAAATCTAAGGTACAAAAATCCGG
>CAYUQR010000103.1:5203-8241 GCA_964446825.1 uncultured Rikenellaceae bacterium | reverse complement strand
TTTTCATGTCAATGTCTGTACCGTAAGCATGTAATTTATTTCCATCGATATACAGGTTGGCATCGCTGATAAATAATCCTTTTTTGCCATTTTCGTTTAGTAGCCAAACTTTATCCGATTCCTCATACGATAATACAAGAACATGTATAACTTTCCCTGCTTTGTCGGAGATGGTGATGTAACTGTTTATTCCAGATATGAGCCCTGTTATAATATACTGATTTTTATCTCTGCTTATTTTACCGCTTGTAGATTCAATGCTGGTTATCGAACCGGAATCAAAACTCAATTCGGGCTGAATACCAAGATCCTGAATAAAGAACCAGTCTGTACGGTCTTTCTGGTCAATAGTGCACAATGGCTGTGCTGTAGCATATTTAAGGAGAATGCTCCCCATCCGAAAA
The DNA here is from genome assembly GCA_964446825.1 of uncultured Rikenellaceae bacterium. Taxonomy (GTDB): domain Bacteria; phylum Bacteroidota; class Bacteroidia; order Bacteroidales; family VadinHA17; genus LD21. The sequence continues at coordinate 7,837 of CAYUQR010000103.1, read as the reverse complement.
TTAAAAGGCCAGATAAAAGTGCTGCTGTCAGGTACATTTAAAGGATTTGACGGAAATATCAGAGTTTCATCCTTTAACTTTATTTTGAAACGGACATTCTTCTGTTCAGACTTTTGCATTCCCCGGTAGTAGTTTGTCCCAAAGAGGAAACCGGAGTTATCCTTCACCCTCACTGAATACTGGAGGTCTGTTTCAGGATCCTTCACTTTTGCAATTACAGGAAGCATCGGGGCGAGTATATCTCCAAACTCATTAAGGAAGTAATGAATTTTCTTTACCTGGTAGTATGACGGAGCTAGTTCTCCGCTTTCTTTAATTGCTGCCTGGAAATCGTAAGAAATTTTCGGATAAGAGTTCCAGTAGCCGGTCTCTTCACGGTCTTCTTCCATTGCGGTAAGTGTGCCAACCGGATTGGAGCCTCCCGCAAAAACATAATAGCCGATAAGATTACTGCCTGAACCGGTTTTTATGGTAACAATGATTGACCCGTCATACTTTCCTAATACCGGTCGTCGGTGCTGTGATATCTGGTTTCCTACTCCCAGTTCGCATGTAAAAAAAGGGTAGATGTTAGTTGCATCATCAGATTCCAAAGAACGTTTTTTCTGATCATTGCCTATATTTTCGTCATCCTGGTTATAAGCAAATTCAAAAGCATAGTTTTTAGTTATTCTCTCTATATCTGAATTCCATGGTGCCGAAGGATAAGCTCCCCACAAAGGAATAACTTCGCGGGCAGGTACTGCTGCATTTCCCCAGCCGGTGACTGTGTACATAGGAACATCAAGTCCATATTCCCTGTCCAGTCAAACTGACCTTCTATCTCTTCGTGGTGAATCCAGAAGACATAAGTAGCAATAATATTTATCCCGCAGGCTTTCATTTTCAGGATAACATCTTTCCATTGTTCCCTGGGGTACCTTGAATAATGAAACTCCCCCATAACCGGAATCACCGGTTTCCCTCCAATAGTCATATACTGGTTGTTAATCAGGATCTCTTTCCCCTCCGGACCCGGATTACCCATTTTTAACTGTCCGTTCCTGATTTCCTTATGCAGAGATGAAGCATCAATATAATAATCCTGAGCCGATAAATGACATGAAAAAATAAGGGTAAGTAAAATAAGCAGTTTCAATCTGATCATATAATTTTAATTTTTGAGATAAATTAGGAATAAAAACATTTTAAGGTACTTATCTTTTTATCCAAAAGAACTTTTATGCATAAAATTTTTATATCATAAACAGTAAAATTAAGATTTCACTTTAAATGCGAAGGAGATCCTTCACTTCGTTCAGGATGACAGGTTCTTTTAGGGTTACTCTATTCATCCATATTTGTTCCAGCCAACTCATATTCAATCTGTTCCAGAGATTTGCCCTTTGTCTCCGGTAATTTCTTAAGGATGAACCAGAATCCTGCCACACATATCAGCCCGTAAAGCCAGAATGTACCCGACGCATTAAGCATTTTATTAAGCAGCGGGAAGGTGTAAGTCAGCACAAAACATGCAGCCCATAGTGCAAAAGTTGCCACCGACATTGCCAAACCTCTTATCCTGTTAGGAAAGATCTCTGAAAGAACTACCCAGGTAACAGGTGCCAGCGACATGGCATAACATGCTATGGCGGTCACTACCATAATTAATAAAGGCAGTCCCTGTATATGCAGGAAATACATTAAACCGGTGATCGTAAAAATACCTGCCAGACCTCCTGCCCCAAAGAGCATCAGAGCTTTTCTTCCAATCCGGTCCACTGTAAACATTCCAACGAAAGTAAAGATAAGGTTTACACTACCTGTAATGACAATATTAAAAAGAATATCTGACACGCTGTAGCCCGCGCTGGCAAAGATCTCCTGTGCATAATTGAAAATCACATTGATACCACACCATTGCTGGAACACAGCAATAACAATTCCGATAACAAGTATCTTCCTGATACCCGGGATCCTTAGCAATGACCGGTCAGATTTCCCCTCTTCTGACCTCAGGGTCTCTCTTATTGAAGCCAGTTCAGTATTGGCAAAACCTTTTCCTCCAATTCTTGATAATATTTTAATTACAAGGTCATGGTTATTGTTGTTTTTTGCCAGCCACCTCGGGCTCTCCGGGACTAGCCACATAAGCAGAAAGAATATACCTGAAGGGACAGTGCACGCATAAAACATCCAGCGCCAACCGGTCTGTCCATTCCACGAATTCAGAATATCGCTGATGGTTGCATTGGTAGGTACAGGTCGCGCAATACGCCAGTTTATGAGCTGCGCAGCCAGGATACCTATAACTATTGTAAGCTGGTTTATTGATACAAATCTGCCCCTTACTTCAGCTGGAGTTATTTCGGCAATATACATAGGTGAAAGGTTTGAAGCAAGTCCTATCCCTATGCCTCCAAGTATGCGGAATAATACAAATAGGCTGAATGATCCGGCTCCTCCTGTCCCGACAGAGGCTGCAACAAACAATCCTGCAGAAAGAAGAAGAAGTTTCTTCCTGCCAAACCTGTCACTCAGCCATCCTGAAATCACTGCTCCAACAATGCATCCGATAAGTGCACAGCTCATAGCCCATCCCTGGAGAAAAGCATGTCCGGATATACCAAAGAAAGGTTCATAGAATGGTTTAGC
>CAYUQR010000103.1:0-5103 GCA_964446825.1 uncultured Rikenellaceae bacterium | reverse complement strand
TCAAATGGAACATTTGCCTGAATGTTATGTACAGTATTAAAAACAAAGCCTCCATTATTATTCAGAATATCGCACTGTTTCTTAACCTGTTCCTTAACCTGGACGGGCGTTCCGAATGCAAAGACACCCTGGGTATCAACACCGCCGCCCCAGAAAACAAGCTTATTGCCATATTTCTTTTTAAGAATGGCCGGATCCATCCCTGCAGCATTTATCTGAACCGGGTTTATAATATCGAAACCCGCTTCGATGAAATGGGACATAAATGGCTCCACAGCTCCGCAGGAGTGTTTAAATGTTTTCCAGTTTGTATTCTGATGTATCCAGTCGTTGACTTTCCTGTAATAAGGCAACCATATGTTATCAAAGGTCTCGGGGGAACAGAATGTGGAATTCTGGGTACCGAAATCTGTCCCACAGGTGAATGCAACATCTATCCTGTTACCAATTACATTATGCAAAAGCTTCAGGTTTTCAATAGCTATATCTGTCTGCCTGTCATAGATCTCCTTAATGTATTCTTCCCGTGTGAGAGTTGAAATATACCATTCCTCAACACCCCGGATCCCTTTAGGGTCCTTAAGGTTAATTGCCGGCACCAGAGCTATATCACCCAGTGCTGTTCCGCCAAGTGAAGCGACAACTGCTTTGGTATCGTCAGCAAGAGAGCTGACCTGGTTTTTCCAGTAATCAAGTTCCTGAACGGTAACGGGCCCAAATTCCTCAAGGTTATCCTCAACTTTCAGAGTTGAATCATCTACGGGTTTTTGCCTGCCGAGAGCATCAAAAAAATAACCCGATTTAGGCATCATTGCACTGGGAGACACTGACGTATCGCCTTCCGGATACATGAGTATATCACCATTGACAGTATAAGTATAATTAAACTCCCCAGGGAAGAGAACCTCCTGTCCCCATAGTGTCCTGTGTACTTTCCAGCCTTTGTTCGACACGCCAAACATATTCCTTTCAGAAAAAAGTCCGATTACATCTATATCCATGGCGCTGACCAGCTCGGCATCAATCTCGCCAAGCATCTGGTACGGTTCAATGACTTTTACCGGCCTTTTCTCCAGCCCAAAGTATTCCCGAAGCTTCTCAACAATAAGCACATGGATCCCGGTTACGCCGGTAGAACCAAAATCGACAACCACTTTATCGGGTTGCCGGTGATTAATTGTTTTAATAAAATTCTCTTTTGAAGTAGCTGACATTTTTAACAAATTTAATAACGCTCATATTCAAAATCAGGAAATGATTATTATCAATCCCACAGATGCTCAATCTCTTCCAGTGATTTCCCTTTGGTTTCAGGCACATAAAAATAGGTAAACAACCATTGCACAAGAGACATTAGCGCCAGGAAAAGGAAGGTTTTGGCTCCCCCAAGGGAAGCCAGAAAATGTGGAAACAACAAAACAACCAGAAAATTAAATATCCACTGGGTAAAAGATGCAAAGGCGACAGCCTTTCCCCTGATACGGTTAGGAAACATCTCGGAGACAAGCGTCCAGAATACCGGGCCGATACATGAGGCAAAAAAAGCAATAAACAACATTATGCAGATAAGTGTAAATATTCCTTCCATTTTCCAGAAAAATGATCCGGCAAGTAACAGCAATGTTACCACCATTCCGGCTGAGCCTATCAGATAAAGGAGTCGTCTTCCAGCTTTGTCAATTAGTGAAATGGCTATGAAAGTGAATATAAAATTAATAAGTCCTATCAATGAAGTATTCAGCAAGGCATTTTTAATTTCAACCCCTGCACTAAGAAGGATCTTGGGAGCATAGTCAACAATAGTATTAATACCGCTGACCTGCACCAGGATAGCCAGGATAAAGCCTGTAAACAATACTTTCCTTGTTGACGGCTTGAATAATTCTGCCAAAGACACTGAATCAGAGTAACCCTTCAGCGATTCAGCTATTTCCACTATCTCAGCTTTGGCCAATTCTTCGCCTCCAATTTTTGTCAGAACATTCAGAGAATCCTCTTTTCTACCCGCTTTATATAACCAGCGGGGACTCTCTGGTATGAAAAACAGGCCAACAAAAAACAAAACAGATGGTATAATGCCTGTTGCGAACATCCACCGCCAGTTGTTGTCAAAGTCACGCAGCCAGTAATTTATTGTATATGAGCACAGTATCCCTAAGACTATCGTGAGCTGATATATAGAAACCAAAGTACCCCTGTTTTCGGGAGGAGCCACCTCTGCCACATACATTGGTGAAAGCACAGAGGCAGCACCAACAGCCAGTCCTCCGAACAGGCGGGCGGCAATGAATACTGCAGATGAGGATGCGAAAGCCGTGGCCGAACATGAAACTGCAAAAAAGAGAGCCACTATTATAAGGATTTTTTTCCGTCCAAACCGGTCAGTCAGCACCCCGGAACTGAAAGCTCCAATAATAGCTCCTACCAGCAGGGAACTTACTCCCCATCCAAGCTGGAGTTCGTTCCATCCGAAATAAGGCTGAATAAATGGGACGGCTCCTGATATAATTGCAACATCAAAACCGAACATCAGTCCGCCCATGGTTGCAATTGAACAGATGAAATACAGATACGATGGTCTTTTCTTCATATTCTCGTTTTTACATGCCTTGTTTTGCAGTAATTACTCAGGCATGGCAGGTAAACTCCATCCATCGCGATATGTATGTCTGATATATTCATTTGCGCTTGCCATGGCATTGAAAGTTTTATACTGTTTGTCAAAGGTAGGGTGACCATCAGTTACCTTAAAATTATCGGAAATCATTATTTTCAGTTCCTCATTATCAGGAATATTTGTAAATCGCATATTTGGCCCATCCCAGTCTAATGCTTTGTTCAATCCCTGCAGGCGAATAGCAAGAACTCCCAGCAATACCATTTCATTAAATGGCCCCGCGTAAGCAAAGTTCGAAGTTCCTTCAATCCGGTTTTCAGCTGACTCCTTACAGGCGCGTATCCAGTCCTGTTCATGGGGACCGTCGGGATAGAAGACATCACCACCCGGAATCCGCCTTAAATAGGGTTTCACATCAGGCACTCGCCCTGAAAGCAACCGGGCGTTATAACCGCCGCAACCGCACATCAGTGTATCTTTTGACCCGATAAACAGGCATCCGCCCAAACCATCGGCCATTAAGTTTTCTCCTGCAGGAAGAAGATCGGAAAGATTTGGAAGTAATCCGCCATCGTACCAGTGGACCTTCACCGGAGGCATTGATAGTTTAGGGAGGTTGTCGCGAGCCGGAAATGAAAATTCCACTGTTTCCGCCTGGGGAGCCGATTCAATATTGATAGCAGTTGAACTGCCCCGCACTTTATCGGGATATCCTAATTTTAAAGAGCGGTATACCGGATCCAGAACATGGCAGGCCATATCACCAAAAGCTCCGGTACCAAAATCCCACCAACCCCTCCAGTTCCAGGGAGTGTATATTTCATTATAAGGTCTCATTGGAGCCGATGCTATAAAGAGGTCCCAGTTGAGAGTTTTTGGGACCGGCATTACCTTTTCCGGCCGGGGAATACCCTGAGGCCAAATTGGCCTGTCGGTCCATGCATGAACTTCCCTGATCTCCCCTATTTCATTATTCCATAACCACTCACAAAGTTGCCGGACACCATCACCCGAGTTGCCCTGGTTTCCCATCTGTGTGGCAACTTTATGTTTTGCAGCCAGTTTTGTGAGCAATCTTGATTCAAAGACAGAGTGGGTAAGTGGCTTCTGACAATATACATGTTTCCCCATAGTCAGGGCAGTTGCAGCTATTGCAGCATGAGAATGGTCCGCAGTAGCCACCATTACGGCATCGATGGATTTTCCCATCTCATCGAACATCTTACGCCAGTCCCGGTAGCGCCGGGCAGCAGGAAAATCTTTAAAACAGACATCTGCATATTTCCAGTCAACATCGCATAACCCGACTATATTTTCGGTTGACATGCCTTTCAGGTTGACATGACCTTTACCACCAATGCCCACTCCTGCTATATTGAGTTTGTCGCTGGGTGATTTGTGACCCAGTCCGCTTACAACCTGGTTTGGAAGAATTGTGATACCTGCAGAAACAAGTCCTGCTGTTTTAAGGAAATCGCGACGTGAAGTTTTTGACTTTTTCATATCAGCCTGCTCTTTTTTTAATTAAATCTCTTTAAGTTTTATTGAACGGTACCAAACCTTTGTGCCATGATTCTGAAGAGAAATATAGCCTTTATCAAACTTTCCCCAGTCAGGATAATCAGCCCATTTACCACTATTGCGCAATTTATTCCATTCATCAGAATTCTTGACATATTTCACCACTACAACTCCATTAAGTATCTGTGTAACATCGTTTCCCTTTACATAAAGGAACAGCTGGTTCCATTCGCCAAGAGGCTTATAGGGTTTTGCCATAGGCGGATACATTGCATAATTCGCTCCGTTGATCTGCCAGTCTGCAAGTGAATCAGGCCAGTTTTCATGATCAATTACCTGAAATTCCGGACCTGTTTCGTAAGGAAACTTATAAATTGTATCTTCTGCAACCTGGAAAATTACACCGCTGTTAGCTCCCCTGGTTAATTTATATTCAAGGCTTAAAGCAAAATCACGATATTCTTTATTTGTAATGATATCCTGGTCTTCATGTCCTCCGGTACTATTCATTGTAAATGCACCATCCTCCATTTTCCAGCAATCAGGAAATATCTTCATATTATAGCCATGCCATCCTTCAGTTGTTTTACCATCGAAGAGAAGCTGCCAACCCTGTCTCTTTTCTTTGCCTGAAAGAGTGTTTGGAGTCTGATTCATGGTAACCTCTTTGAAAAGTGCAAGCGGATCATTGTTATTGGATGTTCCGCATGAGGTAATAATTGCAATAATTATTGCATATAAAATGCCTGTTCTCATCTTTTTCATAAAATTTGTTTTTTGGTTTAAGTTGAATTTTAAACTGAATAAAATCAAATGAAAAATACAAATAAAATTGGAATAAAGTTGTCAGATAATAAATATTCACATATCCAATAAGAGTTTAACTTTTAAGACCCTTTCAACTTTCTGTATCTTTGCAGTATGATTGATGATTTTAAAATACCTGAACCCTTTCTGTTCAACCC
>CAYUQR010000102.1:0-8435 GCA_964446825.1 uncultured Rikenellaceae bacterium | reverse complement strand
GACATCAGTTCCCTGTGGATCACAATCCGTTGACGAGGAGTAAGAGTAAGATCTGCCGATACGCATGATGATTCACAGAAACCGCATTCGGTACATTTATCAGTCAGCTCACTGGCTGCCGGAACAGGTTTCAGGTTTCGAAGGTGAATTTCATTGTCCGAATTAAGTATCACACCCGGATTAAGAATATTCAAAGGATCAAAGAGCTTCTTTAAAATCTGCATTAAGTTATATGCTTCTTCTCCCCATTCCATCTCCACAAAAGGTGCCATATTACGCCCTGTCCCGTGTTCAGCTTTTAATGATCCGTCGTATTTATGTATAACCAGATCCGATACTGCAGTCATGAGTGCTGAATACTTTTTTATCTCATCTTCCGTACCGAAATCCTGGTTAAAAACAAAATGAAGGTTACCTTCCAGTGCATGACCAAAGATCACGGCTTCGTCATAACCGTATTTTTTCAGTAAACCCTGAAGATCAAGAGTTGCTTCTGCCAGCGACGGAACAGGGAATGCAACATCCTCGATTATCACAGTTGTTCCGGCTTTTCTCATTGCTCCTACAGAAGGGAAGAGTCCTTTACGTAAATCCCAGAGAAGCTCATATTCGGCAGGGATATCGGTGAAATGGATATCCATAATAACAGGGATGCCTTGGATCGACTCCTTTATTTTCAGTATGTTTTTTTCAAGTTTTATTTTAGATTCAGCCGCGGTCTCCACTAATAGGGCACATACTCCCTCGTCAAGTGTTTTAAGATATTCCGGCATACCTTTTTCATTCTCCACCGATCGTAAACCTGACCGGTCAATAAGTTCAACGGCAACAACTGGTTTTGATTTAAGTATTGATACAGCCCTGCATGCCTGTTCTATACCGGGGAACATTATCAGCGAGCTGGCTCTGTTGGGTTGTTCAATAATTGTTTTTAAGGTAATTTCGGAGATGAATCCCAGGGTACCTTCCGAACCAATCATGAGGTGTTCTATAATATCAAATGGATCGGAATAATCTACCAGAGCATTCAGGCTGTACCCGGTTGTGTTCTTCATTTTGTATTTCTTTCTTATCCTGTCTGCCAGGGGAGTATTGGCTTTTGTCGCTTGTGCAAGGTTATCCAAATCAGAAATAAGTCCGGTATGTGATGCTGCAAATTCTGATCTGCTCTTTAGATCCTTTGTGTCAAGAATGGTTCCATCGGCCATTACTATCCGCATGCCGATAACTGTTTTGTAGGAGTTTTCTGCAGTGCCACAGCACATACCGCTTGCATTGTTTGCGGCAATACCTCCAATCATTGCAGCATTTATTGAAGCCGGGTCCGGACCGATCTTTCTTCCTAAAGTAGCAAGGCGGGCATTTACATACCCACCTCTGAGTCCTGGCTGCAAAGTTACAGCCAGTCCATCTTCGCTGATATGGAATTTTCTCCAGTCATTCCCAGCTATAACCAGTACCGAATCTGTTATTGCCTGTCCGGAAAGACTTGTTCCGGCAGCCCGGAATGTCACTGGTAGATTCAGGGAAGCGCACTCCCTGAGTATTAAAGATACTTCATCTTCATCCTTAGCTTTGACAATAAGCTTTGGTATCAGCCTGTAAAAACTCGCATCCGTACCATACGCAAGAGTATACAATGGATCGTGGAAGATCCGCTTTTCGTCGATCTTATCTTTTAGAATATTGAACAGTATTTTATAGTCGCCTGTAAGCATGATGCCAAAAAGGTTATCACAAAGTTACATAAAGTTATATTGTCAGGCTATGCCGCCTCCATCCACCACAAGGTGAGCGCCTGTTATCCAGGTTGACATATCACTTGCAAAAAACAGAACAACATTGGCAACATCATCTACTGTACCAAGCCTCTGAATGGGCCGTTTTCCTATACAGCTTTTGATATATTCTTCATCATAAACCATTCCCAGTTGCTCACATTCGCTTTTCAGCAATGGTGTATCAATATCCCCCGGGCATACGGTATTCACCCTGATATTATATTTTCCGAAATCGATGGCCATGGCACGTGTCATATTTAACGTTCCGCCTTTCATAGCGCAGTATGATAGTGCATTTTCTCCACCTTTAAGAGACCATCCTGAGCCTGTGTTTATGATGGTTCCTCCGCCTGCTTTAATCATATGAGGTATTGCATATTTTGTTACCAGGTACTGTCCTTTAAGTGAAACATCCAATGCAAGGTCCCACTCTTCCGGCTCCAGATCAACAGCATTCTTCCTTATAGCAATACCGGCATTATTAAACAGGATATCTATCCGTCCATACAGATTAAACGTACCGTCAACAGCTTTTTGGCACTCTTCAGCTATCCTTACATCACAATGAAAATAGTGTACTTTACCACCGGCCAGCAGTATTTCATTTTCAGCAGAATTGCCGTTTAAGTCATTCACGTCAAATATGGAAACAGATGCTCCGAAAGCTGCTAGTTTTTTTGCAGTACCCAGTCCTATGCCTGATGCTCCGCCTGTAACGATTGCCACTTTTCCTTCGAGTGAAAGTGGGTTAAGGTTGTCTGAAGGTTTCTCTGACTTATTCATGTTACTAATTTAATAAATCGCTGTCAATATTAAGGATATTTGAAGCAGCTTACAAAAAAACGGATATGGTAAGCAATCCTAATCTTAAATGTCTAATTTTGTACCACAATTTAAAAATTAATTATGGATACCAGTTCAGATCCGGTATTTTCCAGAAATGTAATTGAGTTTGTGGCTGTTGCAAACGAATTCTGCAAATACGTAGAACACGCATCGGAATTAAAAGGCGATGAATTGTTGAAAATACTTCAGCGGATACTTCCGTTGATGTATCTCAAAGCATCGCTTTTACCACAACTTGATCCATATTTTGAAGATAGCAACGAGAAATTTGTAACTGAAGCAGATTGGGTAAGAATACATGGTACTTTGAGGGAAAAATTTGGCACAGCCGATGATTATATGGAGGTCTTTGATGAGAAGATGAGAGATTCAGAAGGGCCGGTTTTATCAAGTATATCAGAGAATATGGCAGACATCTATCAGGATGCAAAAGATTTTCTTCTTCTATATCAGACAGGCACAAATGAAGTGATGAATGATGCTACATGGGAATGCAGGCTGAATTTTGAGAACTTCTGGGGACAGAAACTTGTTAATTGCATGAGAGCAATTCATAAATTTATATATTCTGGAGAGGAGATAGGAAAAATTGAAGATGATATTGAAAACAACGATGAAACCAGGAACACTTCAGACTGGTTCATAACACGAAGACAAAAAGATTACAGAGAAGATGGTGAACAATAAGTATCAGGAAAACATTACGTCGGAAGAGCTTGCCAAACGAGAGCTCTCCTGGTTCAAAGGGGAAATAGTAGTAGTCGACAATTTGGAAACTTATTATGAAGTTTTTCCCAGGCTTCTCGGATCCGACCTCCTTGGTTTTGATACGGAAACCAGGCCGACTTTTAAGAAAGGCAGAAAAAACTTTGTCTCCCTTATTCAGCTTTCCACAGGTAACCTGGCTTGTCTTTTCAGGATAAACAAGATTGGCATTCCGGATGGTCTGATCAAACTACTGTCCGATCCTTCAGTTATAAAAGCAGGGGTGGCAGTTCACGATGATATAAGATTTCTTAAGGGGGTTAAAAGATTTTATCCGGAAGGTTTTGTTGACCTGCAGGCTTTTGTAAAGGATTATGGTATTCAGAGCTCCGGACTGAAAAAACTGACTGCCATTGTACTTGGTTTCAGAATATCAAAGCGTCAGCAGGTTACCGACTGGGAAGCAGAAAAGCTGTCGGAAGCACAGCAGATTTATGCAGCAACCGATGCATGGGTTTGCCATCAGATTTACAGGAGGCTTACCAATGGCCACGATGTTTAGGATCTAAGTTTTGATTCAGTTATGATAAAATCAAAAGTAGAAAGAGTTAAAATAGTACTGAAGTCAGGAAAAGAACAATCATTAAAGAGATTCCATCCGTGGGTGTTCTCAGGTGCCATAAAAAAGATGTATGGAAGTCCTGCTGAAGGCGACCTGGTTGATGTATTCGACAATAAAGATAATTTTCTCGCCACAGGTCACTATGCACCGAGTTCAATTGCTGTTCGCGTACTCTCATTTGAACGGATTACACCCGACATTAATTTCTTCAGCGAGAAAATAAAAAGTGCAATCGCATATAGGAAATCTGTTGGTATTATCGGTAATCCTTTGATAAATGTGTACCGGCTCCTACACGGAGAGGGTGACGGCCTTCCCGGGCTGATAATTGATTATTATAATGGTGTTGCTGTAATGCAGATGCATTCAGTAGGTTTTTATCTGATCCGAAAAGAAATTGCATCCGTTCTGGTTGAACTCATGAATGATCAGATAATTGCTGTTTACGATAAAAGCGAAGGTACAATTCCTCATAAGTCATCAACAACCGGGACAAATGAATTTCTTTATGGAAATTCAGAACCAATGATTGTGACGGAAAATGGGTATAAGTTTAAAATTGACTGGACGACTGGACAAAAAACCGGTTTTTTCATCGATCAGCGCGATAACAGGAAGTTATTGGAAAATTATGCTGAAGGGAAGAGTGTGCTTAATATGTTTGGTTATACAGGAGGATTTTCCGTTTATGCAATGAAGAATGCCCGCCTGGTACATACTGTCGACAGTTCTTTCTCTGCCATTGAGCTTGCAGATGAGAATATAAAGCTCAACTTCGGAGAGGATAAGCGACATGAATCATTTCAGGTTGATGCGTTTGATTATCTGAACAATATCAAAGATCAGTATGATCTGATCATTCTTGACCCTCCTGCCTTTGCTAAGCACAATAATGTACTTGCTAACGCATTGCAGGGCTATAAAAGGCTTAATATGAAAGCTATAGAACAAATAAAACCCGGTGGTATTATTTTTACATTCTCATGTTCCCAGGTTGTTACCAGGGAAAATTTCCGAAAATCGGTTTTTGCAGCAGCAGCTAATACTGGAAGGAGCGTAAGAATTTTGCATCAGATGAGTCAGCCACCTGACCATCCGGTTAACATTTATCATCCTGAAAGCGAATATTTGAAAGGTCTTGTTATTTACGTTGAATAAAAATATTATGAGCACAAACAGGAACATCGTACTTGTTGCAAAGAAACTAGGACTTCACGACTGGCAGGTCGAAAATACCATCAGGCTTATGGATGGAGGAGCTACCGTTCCTTTTATCAGCAGGTACAGGAAAGAGATGACGGGAAGCCTTGATGAGGTTCAGCTTATGCACATCAAGGAAGAATATGACAGGCTGAAGGAGCTTGATGCCCGGAAGGTAGCAGTTATAAAATCTATAGAGGAGCAGGAAAAGATGACGCCTGAACTAAAGCAAAGGATCGATGCCGCTCTGACTATGGCTGAACTGGAAGATATATACCTGCCTTACAGACCGAAACGAAGGACTCGTGCCACCATAGCCAGGGAAAAAGGATTGGAACCACTTGCGCAGTTAATATTGGGGCAGCAGGAAAATGATCCTGCCCATAAAGCTGAAGATTTTCTCACTGATGATGTTGCTACCATAGAAGATGCAATTGCAGGTGCGTCCGATATTATTGCAGAGTGGGTAAGTGAAGATGAAAAGGCCAGGAGGCAACTTAGATACCTGTTTGAAAAAGAAGCAGTTATATATTCAAAAGTTGTAAAAGGAAAAGAGGCTGAGGGTATTAAATTCAGCGATTACTATGACTGGTCAGAATCGCTCAGAAAGTGTCCTTCGCACCGATTGCTGGCAATGAGAAGAGGAGAGGAGGAGGGATTCCTGAGGTTATCAGTGGAACCTGAAGAAGAGCATGCCCTGGATATGCTGAATAATATATTTGTAAAGGGAAGAAATGCATCATCTGATATTGTAGCAGAAGCGGTAAAGGATAGCTGGAAGAGACTCCTTTCATCATCAATGGCGACTGAATTCAGAAATATTTCCAAAGAGAAAGCTGATAATGAGGCAATCACTGTTTTTGCCGATAACCTTCGCCAGCTTCTTCTGGGATCACCTCTGGGAGAAAAGAATGTGCTGGCTATCGACCCCGGTTTCAGAACAGGGTGTAAGATTGTTTGTCTCGACAGGCAGGGTAACCTTGTTCATAATGAGGCCATCTATCCTCATCCTCCCCAGAACGAAACCGCAATGTCGATAAAAAAGATATTGTCGCTAGTCAATGCATACAAGATTGAAGCAATAGCCATCGGTAACGGTACTGCCAGTCGTGAGACTGAAGATTTTATCAAGTGGGTAAAGTTCGAAAATGATATACAGGTCTTTGTTGTAAGCGAAGCAGGAGCATCAATCTATTCAGCGTCAAAAACTGCAAGGGAAGAATTTCCTGATTATGATGTAACGGTTCGTGGGGCTGTTTCCATAGGAAGAAGATTAATGGACCCGCTGGCTGAACTTGTTAAAATTGACCCGAAATCGATAGGCGTGGGGCAATACCAGCATGATGTCGACCAGCAGAAACTCCAAAAATCTCTTGATGATGTTGTAATGAGCTGCGTTAACGCTGTTGGTGTTGAAGTAAATACTGCCAGTAAACATTTGCTTACCTATGTATCGGGTCTTGGTCCTCAGCTTGCTCAGAATATTATTGATTACCGCAGTGAGAAAGGTCCGTTCATGTCACGAAGAGAACTGCTGAATGTGAAAAGAATGGGAGATAAGGCATTCGAGCAGAGTGCCGGATTTCTTAGGATCAGGAATGCTGATAATCCTCTCGACAGAAGTGCTGTTCATCCCGAAAGTTATTATGTTGTGGAGAAAATGTCGAAAGATCTCGGTTGCGACGTAAAAGACCTGATGACAAATGAGAATAAAAGAAAAGAGATCAAACTCGAAAAGTATGTAACACCGGTTACGGGGTTGCCTACTTTAAAGGATATTATGGATGAACTTGCAAAGCCCGGACGTGATCCAAGGTCAAAGATCAAGGAGTTCAGTTTTGCCGATATACATTCAATGGAGGATCTTGTAACTGGTATGGTGGTACCAGGTATTGTAACAAATGTTACAAAATTTGGAGCATTTGTCGATATCGGGATAAAACAGGATGGTCTGGTTCATATTTCTAATATGAGCAATAAATATATTTCTGATCCTTCAAGCGTTGTAAAACTTCACCAGCACGTAATGGTTAAAATAATTGCCGTCGATATCGAAAGGAAGAGAGTGCAACTGTCTATGAAAGATGTGAGTGTTAATGAAAAATAAAATAAAGAGACGCGAAATTTACGCGTCTCACATTTTTTGCAATATGCCCACCCTGCATTTTATTGAATTTTAGTGAACTCAATTTTTCTTGAAGTATTCGACAGCTGGCTTTTTTCCTGACCCTGGATTTTGACATCCATATTAACATCTTCGTACAGTATGCCATATTCTATTTGTTTGTCAGTTAGTGACAACCATAATGTTCCCCAGTAATTGCTCCTGCCTTTCATTTGCATGAAATCAGTTTTTATTTCCAGTGGATTATCCATGGCAATAAACTCAATAACCGCGCAAACTTTATTGTTCATTGTGGAAATACCTGTCCATGTCAGACGGATATCCTTGTTTTCAAAATTGCCAAGCCCGTTCAGATCTAGTTTTCCATTTATGCTTCTAGCGCTGAAAGGGACATTGAGCAGTAATGAATCATAGTATGCCCAGCCAAACGCTTCAAAGGTCAGTACATCCCATACAAGATTCTTTGCAAACATTCCTGTTGTTGGCGGGAATTTCTTAAAATCTTCCAGGTTAAGATAGTCATCAGAAGGGCCATAGGTCATTCCTTCCATGTAGTCCTGTTTCACTCCCTGGGGAAAGGATTGATCAAAACCCGGTACCTGTGAAATTGTTACGTCATTCCACCTGACCTTACCGTCAGGCAGTCCTCGTGTATAGATACCTCTGACCTGCAATTTATTCTGGAAATTTCCAAGAATATCATGATTATAATACTCTGCAGTCATAACATAACTGTAAGGCTTCGGCTCTTTAAGAGTCAGTCCTGCCGGTAGTTTTCTGAGAGAGAGGTAATAATTTGCTGATTTTTTCTGTGCATTGGCGGGTATCAGGCCGAATACCAGGACAACTGTACTGAATATGATCCGGGCTATTTTTTTCAGATAATTTTTTGTAATTGTTTTCATTTCATTAAATTTTAAAATTATAAAGTAAAATTCGATGAAATGTGTCTCCTGTAAAAGAATAATATGCAGAACAGTTGAAAAATCTTGCTGACCCGTCGAAATTTATGTTTGAATCGCTAAAAGAACAAACACATTCCAGACATGCCTCTGCACTGATCGGGAAAGTATTGTCTGTAACAATTCTTTTCAAGGTTATTTCCTACCATTTTTTGCCTTCTGATATCTCTGCTGGCATGGTTTTGTTCACGTCT
>CAYUQR010000101.1:0-8479 GCA_964446825.1 uncultured Rikenellaceae bacterium | reverse complement strand
AAAAGATCGGTGACTATAGAGGAGCAGAATTTCCGCCCTCCTCAGGAATTATGAAGACTTTAAGGTATACAGGAAATGAGATACATGATTTCGCATGGTTTGCCGATAAGCGATTCCATGTATTAAAAGGCAGTGTGAAACTTCCCCAATCTGACAGAGAAGTGATTACATGGGTGATGTTCACCAATCAGCAGGCGGATCTCTGGAAAGATGCTTTGAAATATGTGAACAGAGCCATTTTATATTTTTCAAACAAGATTGGCGACTATCCATATTTTACATTTACAGCAGTGCAAAGCGCACTGACTGCAGGATCGGGGATGGAATACCCCGGATTAACAGTTATAGGTATTGAAGATGATGCTTACTCCCTCGATGAAGTTATTGCACATGAAATATGTCATAACTGGTTTTATAGCGCTCTTGGATCCGATGAGCGTCGTTTCCCGTTTATGGACGAAGGCATCACCAGCGCATACGAACTAAGGTATATGAACGAAAAGTATCCCGAAAAGAAGCTTTGGGAATCTTATTTTAATAACAGGAAGCTGCCAGAATTCTTTCACATAGACAAAATGCCTGCAGAGAGAATACAGGAACTTGAATGGCTTGTTCAGGCACGCTTGAACCTTGAACAGCCAATTAACCTGCCGGCAGCAGATTACAGTGCCCTGAACTATGAAATTATTCTCTATGATAAAGCAGCTATAGGTTTCAATTACCTGAGAGCCTGGTTGGGTGATTCCCTTTTTGATTCAACAATGCATAATTATTATCACATATGGAAATCAAAACATCCTCAACCTGATGATCTCCGCGGTATATTTGAATCCCAGACAGGTAAAGACTTAACATGGTTTTTCGGTGATTTTATCAATACAACCAAAAGGCTTGATTACAAAGTTGTTCGCTTCATGAATCAGCAACTTCTTGTAAAAAATATGGGAGAGATGGTATCACCTTTAAATATCTCCGGAATACGAGGCGATTCAATCTTTTTTGAGAAGTGGTCAGATGGTTTTAAAGGGCGCAAATGGATTGATATTCCTCCCGGAAATTATTCTGAAATTAAAATCGATCCATTTCATTTAATGCCCGAATTATACCGACTCAATAATAACACCAGGGTATCAGGCATTTTCCGTAAGGCTGATCCCATAAGATTTCAACTCTTATATACTATTGAAGATCCCAGTAAACGAACTATAACTTATATCCCAACAGTTAACTGGACAAGAGAAAACGGTTTTATGGCTGGTTTGACATTACACAACGGATTGTGGTTATCCAAACCTGTAAATTACTTTTTTATGCCTTTTTATTCATTTGGGAAACCCGGTCTGGCCGGATATGGGCGAATTTTATTCAATATCACGCCCTATGATAAATTCATCAGGATGGCGACTATCAAGCTGGAAGCTACACAATTCGGAGCTCCCGGCAATCAAAATTACAATTTAATGATGACCGGATTGGACCTCTTTTTCAGGAACAAAAAAGCAAATAACTCTTTCTTGCAAAAGGCATATGGTATGTATACAGGTGCATCGGACCTGTTTAAAATTAACCTTGCTGAAAAGGCCCATATGAGTTCTTATCTTCAGTTTGGATATATCCTTGAGAATGCAGGATTGGTAAATCCTTTCAACCTTACTGCCGCATATGAATCAGGTAAGTCTTTCCAAAAAACATCTGTAGAGATAAATTACAAATTCAGCTATTATGGAAAAGATCAAGGTTTGGATATAAGGATGTTTGCAGGGACAATGCTGAAATATTCTTCTGAGGTTCCTTTCTATTCTTTTTCGGCAAGCGGCAGAAGCGGACGTGAATTATATCTTTACCAGGGCACCTACCCTGATCGTTTCAGTGTTTTCCCGAAAACTTTCTGGTCGCGACAAATGATCTTATCTGAAGGGGGGTTGGTTTCACCTGTTAATGATAGTCTTGGCTTTAGTCATTGGCTTATCTCTGTTTCCTTCTCCAGCAATCTGCCGGGAAAAGCCGGCAGGATGCCTGTCAAACCCTTTATTAATTTATTATTGAACGATCATGGTTTAAGTACTGGTCATAATTCGCCATTTTTCTATGAAGTTGGACTGAAAGCAGGTATTTGGAACTTTTTCGAGATCCATATTCCTTTACTGGTTTCCCGGAATATTGGATCGATAAGCTCTTCAATCAAAGAAAGGATACGTATTGTTTTAACCCTGGATTCATTTAATAAGTTAAAGTTGAAGGGCTTGCATAAATTTTAAAATCTATATTCAGCAGCAGTCTGTCTTCTTCGCAAACATATTAACAACAAATGATTATTTATTTTATCAGATCACTTATACAGGATCTATTCATATTTCAATGATTCCGAGGGATTTGTACGTGAGATAGTCAGGGTATTATATCCTATTGTCAATGCCGAAATAGCAATAATTAAAATTCCGGATAAGATAAACTGTGTCCAGCTGAATGCAACCCTGAAAGGATATTTTTCAAGCCACTTCTCCATAATGATCAGTGTGACAGGCGCTGCAGTAATAATTCCGGCAGCAATAAGCCTGAAAAAATCTGCGGAAATAATTAACATGATCCTTGCAGTAGAAGCTCCGTTAACTTTCCTGATCCCTATCTCTTTTGTCCTTTGAATATTTATGAACCACGAAAGTCCGAACAATCCCATACAGGCTATTACAATGGCCAATATGGCGAAGAGCCCGAAGATAGTCCTGAATTGTACCTCAGCCTTGTACTGGTCATTATAATGATCTGAGAGGAAAAAATAATCAAAGGGGTTCCCGGGGAAGAATACTTCCCATTTTTCTTTTATAAGACCAATTGTATTTTGCATCTTCCTGAAGCTGTCACTTCCGGCCTGCCCGTCAAAATTTATCCTTACGGAATAATAGTCTCTGGCTCCTGGTGTAAGCCTGAAGATCAGCGCATCATACTTCTCTTTCAACGATTCCTGGTGAAAATTCTTCACTACCCCTATGATCTTATAATTTGCCCCCAGAAATAGATCATCACCCCCAGGGCACTTTCCGGGCTTTCAAAATTCATTAGCTTCAAAGCCTCTTCATTGAACAGGACAGTTTCCTGATCAGTACCGAACTCCCTGGAAAAATTTCTCCCGCCAATAAGAGTGAGACCATAGGAATCAACAAAATCATAGTCGATGCCGATCACCCTATACTGATTCGACTGGGATTCATCATCACTGGTCCGGCGGATTCCTCCGGCAGAAAGACCGAAGATATGTATTATGGAAAAAGTCTTGTTCTTAAGGATCTCGCGAATTGAAGTAATGAGGTAGTTTCTCAGCATAGGATAGATTAAAATAATATATGAGTCAGAGGAATAAATATCGGAATTCCTCAGCAATAAATTATACTATGCCAGGGAATAAATTTATTATCATATACTTTATCACCCGATTGTACTGCAAAAAGGATAAGCCGGGCCAGGTTAATAATGAAATGAAGGAGGAAGCTTAGGAAGGCTTTTCTTTAATATGAAATGAATTTTATAATGAAAACCAGTAATTGAACTTAATTAGAAAAATATTGTCCGGATAGATCTTAAAAAGTTTTGAAAAACTCTTCCCAATATTTGCATCTGAACTATTCTCTGATCCTGTACGGTCGTGAGTCCATACAAAATAAATGTTTGAACCCGGTTTAAATTCCCATCTCACAACAAAGTTTGACCGGAATTGCATGAAGTTAAAATCGGGATTATTAAAACCATAATCAGGCAGGGCATCGTGATTTTCATCAACATAATATTTCCGTTCACCAGGATTATACGATATCTCATTATCTTTATAGAGATAACAGCGATTGACCGGATTATCATCTTTTGGTGAAACGACTTTTTTGAATCCGGAATAAATACCTGTTGATATGAAAGGACTGCCATAAAACCGAATGGAAAGATCGGGTGTTATATAGCAATCCAATCTTAGAGTAATACCAAAAGTCTTCTGGTCGAGATGACCCATAAGATACAATTTATCACTACCCTGATTAACAGTAGTTATGTACTGATAGTTATTGTAATTGCCTGAATAATAGCCATTAATATTCATCTGGAAGGCATTGCTGATCCTGTAATCTACAGCGGGGGTCAGGTTAACAAACCTCGAGTTATCATCATATAACTGGGACAATACATTCATATTAAAGCTGAACTTTTTGCGTGTATCTGAAGAAAACCCAAATGATAACTCCCAATCTCCGGGTACTTTAAATGACGGGCCGCCTCTAAGTATCCGCATATCCAATGTTGTGGACATCCGCTTAATTCCTGCGTTAACACTCCAATAACTGTGAAAACGCGATTTATATTCAGTTCCTAAAGCAGAATACAAATGTTCGCCGCCAAAATTCCAGGCATTCTCCTGTTCCAGGTATATTGAATAACTCAAAAACAACTTATTCGGATCTATTACATCGTAACCCACACGCGAATTTTGCGAAAGGATATCAGCCATTTTAAGATAACCCATATCGTTCAGTTCCAGACCGGGCGATCGCCAGTTAAAATTTTCGCTAAACCGCAACCGGCCATTACCCCCCCTGCCAACTTCAATTATACCTCCATGACCCGTAAGTATTTTTGAAGTTGAATCTATGCCTAAATAATCCGCATCGGGACGCTGATAAAAGTGAACCGGATTCTGCTGCAGGTTTATTATTGATTCAGTGGAACCCTGCACCTGGCTGAAAATGGTCTTCAGATCAAAATAATAGGTTCTGTCCTTCCAGTAATTTTCAAAATCAAGTCCGCCACTATAAGCAGATCGCCCTAAGCCGTTACTGTTAAGTTTAGCAAGATTACGATTTGTTGAGGTAAAGATCCCTCCAATAACTGTATTTCCCTTACGAAAATCCTGCTGAATTCTGGTTACCAGGTAATTTGTAAAAGGTTCTACTGTTTGTTCCCGTGTTTCCTGCCCATCGGATATTTTAGCCTTCTCGTTGGCAGTTATACTTTCTACCAAACCAATTGAGAGTCCTTTCTCTGTTTTTCCTGTAATCTTTGCGGCACTTATGATTGTTGTCTGGTCAGGCATTGATACATACTCATTTTCACCGGTCACGGGACTAATACGGGGAGACTGTCCTATCCTGCGGGTATAAAAAACTTTATCTTTACCCAGGTCGTAGGTGAGGATGGAAGTTCCTTCAAGAAAAAAAGGTCTTTTCTCATCATAAAACACCTCAAAGGCTGTCAGATTCATAACGGAGGGATCCGCTTCCACCTGGCCAAAGTCGGGATTTACAGTAAAATCAAGGGTTATATTTGTAGCGAGACCGATCTTGCCATCGAGGCCAATGCCATAATTAAATTTTCTGCCGGAACTGGCAAATGGATTTTCTCCTTCTTTTTTGAAAGTGTTTATTTTCCCCACCGTATAAGGTAACAGCTCAATCCTGCGGGATTTTTGCAGGCCGGATATCCCATGCAACTCTCCAAATAAGGGAACCAGTAAGGGGGCATCCATTGGGATTAAATTGAAATGGTTAATTTCACCTGTGCGATAAATTATGCGCCATACATGGAATCCCCAGACCTGTTCTTTCTTATCAGGATAACGCAACTGGCTTAAGGGGATCTTCATTTCAGCAGTCCAGGCAGAATCTTCAAGAGCCGTTTTCCCATACCAGACAGCATCCCAGTTCCGATCAAATTTACCTATGTTCTGATGCACAAGATCCATCTTTCCACCGGCGGCCGTCAGATCAAATTCGAAAGCCGTCCGGTGATCAAAATAGCTATCAAAAGCAATACCTGCAACGTCCCCGGAATATCCATCGCGCGGAGCTTTTCTGATTTCTATTTTCTCCGGTTCTGTATCGTAACACCGGATTGCAACATAAATAAATTTATTATCATAGAGTATTTTGAATTCTGTCTTCTGGGATGCAGGTTTTCCCTCATAGGGTGATACCTGAATGAAACTGCCTGCCCATACACCTTTCTTCCAGCAGGAATCATCCAGCACACCGTTTATCCTGGGCGGTTCAGTAGTGAGTCGCAGTGCGGTATATGGTTTTCGGGCAGGAATGTCATTCTGGGCATATAATATATTACCCGATTGTTCACCAAAAAGGATAATCCGGGCCAGGTTAATAATGAATATAATCCTGATTTTATTCAAATTAGACCTGATTTTTGTTTTCTTCAATAAAGATACAAAAATCTGGTATAAATGGGAATCATTATGAGACTGGAAGAATGTGAACCTTGTAATTGGGAGTATATTACTCGTATCGGAGAGCTTCGACCGGATTCCTTGTAGCTGCTCGCCAGCTTTGCCAGCTGACTGTTAATAATGCAATTATGAGTGCCGCTAGTCCGGCATATACAAATATCAGCCAGTTCAGTTCTGCCCTGTATGCAAAATTCCGGAGCCACCTGTCCATAACAAACCAGGCAACAGGTGTCGCAATTACAATCGCTAACATCACCCATTTCACAAATTCTATATTTAATAAAATCATTACCCGAATGATCCTGGCTCCATTTGCCTTACGAATCCCGATTTCTTTGGTCCGCCGGGTAATAGCGTAAGCAGATAAACCCGATAAACCCAGACATGCAATGATAATTGCAAGTATCGAACCTGCGAGGAATAATTTATTAAAACGCTGGTCTGCCTTGTATTGATCATTATAAGAATCATCGAGGAAATAATATTGGAATGGATTACCCGGATAATGGGAAGTCCAGATCTTTTCCACCCCGGGAATGATCCGGTCAATCAGTGTCATATTGGCTTTGATGGTATAGTATGAATTTGCAGGCATATTAAAAAATGCGATTGGCGCGGGCTTTTCTTTCAATGATTGCTGATTGAAATCATTAATAATTCCTTTTATGGTGACCCTTTGATTATCGCTTTTTAAAATTTTCCCGACAGTATTTTCCACGTCTTTAAAATCATAATATGTAAGTGCTGATTCATTCAGTATGATATTATTGAAGTCTTCATTCATGGATGGACTGAAATTGTCACCGGCGAGCAAAGTGAGACCATATGTTTTAAAGAAATTATTATCAATATAGTAAACATCGATCCTTTTTTCAGTGTTTCGCCCCTCCACCGGAATGCCGTAAACACGCGACTCTTTTATTTCTTTCCCTGGTACGTTGGAGGAATTTGTGATGCCAGAAATCCCAGCTATTGCAATGATTTCATTCTTGAAGGATTCCAGGCTTTTCATATACGATTCGTATGAATTTGCCCTGATTATTCTCGGACCCTCTAACACTATTAATCCCTGCATATTAAAACCCAGATCGTGATGACGCATGAAATTAACCTGGCGATAAATAGTTATTGTGCCGATAATGAGAATGACAGAAATAGTAAACTGGAAAACCACGAGATAATTCTTGAACCGACCCATCCATTTTGACCCGGTTGGGCTCTTCCCCTTTAGAACCAGTCCGGGAGCAAACCGCGACATGAAGATTGCAGGAAGTAATCCCGTAATCAGGGTGCCTGACAGGAACAACAGAATAAAGAGCAGGATAAGGATCAGGTAATCAACCTTAATAGGGCTTTGCATAACATGTGCAAAGAAAGGAATCAAAAGCAGGATACAGGAAAGACTCACTATTAAAGCCAGCAGGTTCAGCAATCCTGATTCAGTTAAGAACTGGGTGATAAGGTCTTTTTTCAAGGCCCCTGACACTTTACGGATACCCACTTCATGAGCCCTTTCAATTGACTGGGATGTGGCCAGATTTATATAATTAATAAATGCCATCATTAAAACAAGACAGGCAATAATACCCAGCGAAACCACGTTTCGATAACTTCCGTTTACCTCCAGTTCGTTACTGACAGATGAGTGTAAATGAATATCAGTAAGCTTCACCAGCCTGTATTCAATCAGGAAGAATGCCTCTTTCATAAAGCTTCCTATGAATTTTTCGGGTATCTGTGACAACTTGGACTGTAATGCTTTAACATTTGTCCCCGGGGCCAAAAGAATGTATGAATAGACTGATTCGGAGACCCAGTAACTATCCCAATATGCTGAGTTCTTTATCAGATTGTCATACGATACCAGGATGTCAAACTTAAAGTGTGAATTTCCGGGAACAGATTTGACAACTCCTGTTATCTCAAAATCGTTCGCTCCATCGAGGTTTATCATCTTTCCAATCGGATTTTCATCTCCGAAATATTTCCGTGCAGTCTCCTCAGTAATAACAGCATGATTAAGATCGAGAAGGCTGGAATCAGTTTTTCCCATTAAGAGCGGAAATGAAAAAAGATTGAAAAAGGATGATTGAGCAAATAAGATGTTTTTCTCTTTAAAAATCTTATCCTCGTGTTTTACAGTGCCTTCTGTCCGATAAAACCGGGTATAATCCAGAACTTCAGGAAACATATTCTTTATCTCTTTCCCGACGCCGGTTGATCCTGATGCGGAGTACTTTTCAAGAATGCCTTCTTCGTACAGGA
>CAYUQR010000100.1:0-8577 GCA_964446825.1 uncultured Rikenellaceae bacterium | reverse complement strand
CTTGGGAATGATATCCTCACCGACGACGGAATAGGACCAAGACTTGCCAATGATCTTTCCAGCATGATCGTTAATGATAATGTACACTTTAATGTTGCCTGCTGCGGAGGACTTGAAATCATGGAATATATTAAGGGCTATCAGCAGGTGATCTTCATTGATGCCATACGAACAAAAGATGGCAACCCTGGTGATGTTTACTATTTTAAGCCTGCTGATTTCAAAGAGACATCGCATCTCTCCTCCCTTCATGATATTACCTTCCTCACTGCACTGAATCTTGGAAATAAACTTGATCTTGATCTGCCGTTAGATTTACATATCATTGCCGTGGAGATAATCGAAGATTTGGAATTCAGTAATGAATTTACCACTCCTTTAAAAATAAGATACCCTGAAATCCTAAAGAAAGTATTTGAAATTATTAGTCGCATCAAAGATTAATATTTGTCTCATCGACCTCATTTTTAATATTTTATATTACCCAAACTTTTTTTTTGCTTTTTTTTTGCGTTTTTTTGTTATTTTTTTAACAGTTATTGTTATTTTTATAACAGTAACAAACAAATGCATATGTTTATCATAAATAAAAAGGTATAATAACATGGAATTCAAACCGCAGATAGTTGCATTTCTATGCAAATGGTGTTCATACACCGGAGCTGACCTTGCAGGAACATCTCGTATGCAGTACAAGTCGAATGTAAGGGCCATCAGGGTGATGTGTTCAGGTCGTATTGAACCCACATTCGTACTCAGGGCTTTTCAAAAGGGAGCTGATGGAGTTCTCATATGCGGATGTCACCCCGGTGACTGTCACTACCAGGAAGGGAACTACCGTTGCCTGCGAAGGTTCTTGTTGCTCCAGAAGTATATTAAGCAGATGGGGATCGAATCAGAGAGACTGAAGCTTGAATGGATCAGCGCCAGCGAGGGAAAACAATATGCTGAACTGATAAACAGCTTTACAGAAACAATAAAGTCCCTCGGACCCTGTACAATAAAAGAGACAATGTCGGTTTTAACATAGTTAAAAATCTTTAATAATGGAAGGATCAAAGCCAAAACTTAAACTTGCTGTTTACTGGGCTTCTGCATGCGGAGGTTGCTGTGTCTCAGTTCTTGATGTTCACGAGAAGCTGTTCGATGTTGTAGCAGCTGCTGACCTGGTTTTTTGGCCTATAGCCTTGGATATCAAATATAAAGACGTAGAAGAGATGCCTGATGGTCATATTGATGTCACTCTCTTCAACGGTGCAGTGAGGAACAGCGAAAATGAACACATGGCAAAGCTTTTAAGGAAAAAAAGCAAAATACTTGTTGCATATGGAAGTTGCGCGCATCTTGGAGGGATCCCCGGACTGGCAAATTTTTCAACAAAAGAAGATCTGTTGCGAAGGGTTTTTGAAGAAACTGAATCTGTAATAAACCCTGAAAAAACTCGACCAGTGCCTGAATATAAAGTGCCGGAAGGGACACTCAACATACCTGTATTTTATAATGATGTCCGTTCCCTGGCTCAAACTGTAGATGTGGATTATTTTCTTCCCGGATGTCCTCCGCAGACGGAAAGACTTCTTGAAGTATTTATGGCTATCGTCAGTGGTGCCGAACTTCCTCCGAAGGGTTCTGTAGTAGGTGCTGATACGAAAGCCCAGTGCGATGAATGTATACGGAAAAAAACAGAGAACAAAAAAATTAAAAAATTTTATCGTCCGTGGGAAGTTGAAGATGATGGTGTGACCTGTTTTTTGGAACAGGGTGTCTTATGCATGGGACCTGCAACCAGAGCTGGCTGCGGATATCGTTGTATAAAAGGAAACGCTCCATGCCGGGGTTGCTACGGACCTGCAGCCGGCGTTACTGACCCCGGGGCCAAAATGATGTCGACCATAGCTAATATAGTTGATGAAAAAGAACCCGAAGAAATTAAGAAAGTGCTGGAAGATGTTGTCGATCCTGCCGGATTTTTTTACCGTTTTAGTCTGCCTGTCTCAATAATTAGGAGAAACATGTCATGAAAACAATAACTATTGATCCTATTACACGTCTCGAAGGTCATGGGAAAATTGAGATTTTCCTTGACGAAGAGGGAGAAGTTAGTAATGCATATTTCCAGGTTCCTGAGCTCAGGGGATTTGAAAAATTCTGTGAAGGAAGACCGGTGGAAGAACTGCCTGCCATTGTTGCCAAGATATGTGGCGTATGCCCGGGTTGTCATCACATGGCATCCGGGAAAGCTGTCGATGCTGTATTCGGAGTTGAACCGCCGCCCACAGCAAAAAAACTGAGAGAACTTTTTTATATGGCTCATTTTGTTCATAGTCATACAGCCCATTTTTATGCTCTTGCAGCACCAGATTTTGTTGTGGGGCCTGATGCACCAGCATCTAAAAGGAATATTCTCGGAGTAATTGAAGTTGTTGGAAAAGAAGTGGGCACTGAAGTCATCAAACAAAGGCGTATAGCCCAGGAAATACAGGCTCTTCTGGGGGGACATCAAACTTTTGTGGTGATGAATATCCCCGGCGGCGTCAGGAAAGGACTTACAGAAATGGAGAGGGACGATATAGTTGAAAAAGCAAAAGGCTTTGTGGATTTTGCAAATTTCTCACTTAAGATCTTTAATGATGTTGTTCTTGGTAACAAGAAATATGTCGATTTAATACTCAACGGGCCTTACAGTATGAAACTTCACTCAATGGGGGTTGTTGATGCTGATAACAAGGTTAATTTCTATGACGGGAAAGTAAGGGTTGTGGATACTGAAGGAAAAGAGTTGTATAAATATTCACCCCCGGAGTATCTCGATTATGTAGCTGAACATGTTGAACCATGGAGCTATCTTAAATTTCCGTTTCTTAAAAAGATTGGATGGAAAGGGTTAATAGATGGTCAGAATTCAGGATTATACCATGCCACCCCTTTATCGAGGCTTAATGCTGCCGACGGTATGGCTACTCCACTTGCGCAAAAGGAATATGAACGTATGTACGCCACCCTCGGGGGGAAACCTGTTCATGCCACCCTGGCGATGCACTGGGCAAGGCTCATCGAGCTGTTATATTCTGCAGAACGTTGCCTTGAACTGGCAACGGATCCTGATATTACCGGTAAAGAGTTACGTGCTGCCCTTGGTCCTATCCCGGGTGAAGGGATAGGCATTGTTGAAGCACAGAGAGGAACACTCACGCATCACTACTGGACCGATGACAGGGGACTGGTTACTAAAGTAAATATTATTGTAGGAACAACAAATAATAATGGAGCTATCTGCATGTCGATCAAAAAAGCTGCCCAGGGACTAATCAAAAAAGGTGTTGATGTAACTGACGGCATTCTTAACATGATCGAAATGGCTTTCAGGGCTTATGATCCATGTTTTTCGTGTGCTACTCACAGTCTGCCTGGTCAGATGTCAATGGTTCTTGAAATTCGTGATGCCAATGGAAATCTGTTGAAACGCGTGATCAGGAATTAGTACTTAAAAAACAGTAAGACGACCAATTAAATAATAAACAAAAAAAAGTATTATGCGAACCGGAGTCTTTTTTTGCCAGATGGATAACAGCAAAAATCTTAATATTGATGCTATAGCAAAGTATTCAGCCAATCTTCCTGATGTTGAGACTGTCCAGATACTAGGGGTAAAACCTCATCCCGACGTGAAAATGCTTTCCGGACAAATCAAGTCGGACAACCTTGAAAGGATTGTTATAGCCGGCGATATGCCCGGGTATTTCAAACCTGTTTTTACCAAAGCAATGGCGTTGACAGGAGGAAATACTGATGAAATACGACTGGCTTCATTCCAGGAGCACGGTGCCAGGGGTGAATATGCTCTGGACCGGGCTAAAGCCATTGTGGCCTGCGCCACAATGGGTGTTCCCTTCCCGCTGGTTGCTGTAACGGGTGGAAATCCCGTAAATCATGCCACCCTTATTATTGGGGGTGGTATTGCTGGTATACAAGCTGCTCTCGAGATAGCCAATGCCGGTAAGCAGGTATTCCTGGTTGAACAAACAGGAACCATCGGAGGTCATATGGCAATGTTTGATAAAACGTTCCCAACACTCGATTGCGCTGCCTGTATTCTTACACCGAAAATGGTTGATGTGGGACAGCATGAGATGGTCCGACTGTTAACAAAATCGAAAGTAGTTGCTGTATCGGGCAAACCCGGATCCTACAGGGTTAAGATAAGACAAAACGCACGGTTTGTTGACGTAAAATCATGTATTGCCTGCAACCTTTGTGCTGAAGTATGCCCTGTAAAAGTTGAAAGTGAATTTGATTCAGGCATATCCCTTCGGAAAGCCATTTATATCCCTTTCCCCCAGGCTGTTCCCAATGCTTACCTTGTGGATGAGAAGAGTTGTACTTACATCCTGTCTGAAGGTAAAAAGTGTGGCGTTTGTATGAAAAAATGTCCGAAAGAATGTATTAACCTCAGCGAAAAAGACCATACAATAGATATTGAAGTAGGAAATATCATTCTTGCAACCGGCTATGAACTGCTGGATGTCAGTAAAATAGAACAATACGGATACGGGGTTTTCCCGAATGTGCTGACATCACTTGAGTTTGAACGACTTACAAATGCTTCAGGAACAACGGGAGGAAAAATAGTCACCAAAACAAAGCGTTTTAACAAAAAAACGGAAAAAGACGAATGGATCTTTTCACCCGAGGGAATGCCGCCAAGGAGTGTGGCTCTTATTCATTGCGTAGGATCGAGGAGCAAAAAATACAATCCATATTGCTCCCGTGTATGTTGTATGTATTCCCTTAAATTCGCACACCTGATAAAAGAGAAGATCCCTAATGTTAATGTCTATGAATTTTATATTGACATGAGAGCATTTGGTAAAGGTTATGAGGAGTTTGCGGAACGCATTAAACAGGAAGGTACATTTGTTGTCCGGGGGCATTCGGCAGCTGTTTCAATGAAGGACGGACAAATGTCTGTACGCGGAGAAGATATCTTCAATGACAGATTAGTAGAGTTTAATGTTGATATGGTGGTGCTGGCAGTTGGTCTTATCCCGGCTCAGGGTAATGAAGAGCTTAGCAGAATGCTGGGAGTGGACAGGGATAGCGACGGATGGTTTTCGGAGCTCGATTATAATGGCAGCCCAACCGATACCGACAAGGGAGGTATTTATGTAGCAGGAATGTGCCAGGCACCGAAAGATATACCGGATACTGTAGCCCAGGCATCAGCAGTAGCAGCAGGTGTATTAAGCAGTCTGACAAGCGGAAGAGGTATTGGAAACCTGAGCAGCATATCCCTGAGCGAAATTGAAGAAAGAGCTAAAAAAATTCATGCAATCTAAGGAGGTCATTATGGCAATCAGAGTAAACCCGATGTTCATTGATGTTCTGGACCGTTATGGTGCCGAGGATGTACAACTGTGTTACCAGTGCGGAGATTGTTCAACGGTTTGTCCGCATGCAGACGAAGTGTATAAATTTCCGCGTAAGTCGATGCGCTCATTACAGATGGGGCTGGAACGGAAAATTGAAACTAGCCTGGAGCCATGGCTGTGCTACTACTGTGGTCAATGTTCAACACAGTGCCCCAGGGAAGCTGACCCCGGGGAGACAATGATGAGTTTGCGACGTTGGCTCATTTCACGTTATGATTTTACAGGAATAGCTGCCCGGTTCTTCAAATCGAAGACAACAGAGATTCTCGCAGTTATTATAACAGCCATTGTAACAGGAATATTTTTATTATACTATGGATTTTCCGGAGGAAGTATTAATATTTATGACGGTGAGGGAGCATTCCTGCCAAGCACTTTTATTCATAAATTCGATCTGAGTATAGGACTTGTGGTTGCGGTGTTTCTTGTAATCAACGCTATACGCATGTGGTATCTGACAATGATCAAAGGGACGCCATTCTATGTTCCCTGGTGGTTGTATGCTGTGGAATTTTATCAGCTGCCATGGCATTTCTTCACCCAGAAACGTTATGCAGAGTGTGAAAGCCAGCGCAAAACAACCTTCTTTATGCCATGGTTCGTGCATCTTGGCCTTATGCTCGGATATGTTACCATGCTCGTACTGGTAATGGTTTTTATAGAACAGTTCCAGTCAGGCCCGGCAATAAAATGGTCAGTTCACGTTTTCGGGTATCTTGCCAGCATCGGATTGATCATCGGTACCATATATTTTATCCGGAAGCGTTTTCAGAAAAACTATGTTCAATATAAAAAATCCCACAGCACCGACTGGGTTTTTGTAGTTTTATTATTCCTGATTGTCGTAACCGGAATTGCCCAGCACATTTTTCACCGTACTGGCCTTTTACAGGAGGCAAATATAACTTATGTTGTCCACCTGATGTTCGTTGTACCCTGGTTGCTGAGGATGCCTTTCAGTAAATGGGCGCATCTTGTTTATCGCCCCCTGGCAATGTATTTTGCAGCTATCCGCAAAGATGCCTTATTAAGGCAGGAAGAAGCAGTGCAATCTTCACCCGTTTTTATTAAGTAAAAAGAGATGCTCATGAAAAATAACAGAATAGGTGTGTATATTTGTATGTGTGGTTCAAACATCGCCAAAATTGTTGATACAGAAGCTGTTGCCAAATTTGCATCGGGGCTTCCCAACGTTGTCACAGCCAAATCATATAAATACATGTGTTCCAATCCAGGGCAGGAGATGATAACCCAGGATATAAAAGATAATCAGCTTAACAGAGTGGTTGTAGCCGCTTGTAGTCCTAATATGCACGAAAGGACCTTCCGAAATGCGTTAAAATCAGCCGGCATCAACCAGTATCTGCTCGAAATGGCAAATATACGGGAACAATGCAGCTGGGTGCATGATGATCCTGTTGAGGCAACTGAAAAAGCTAAAGCACTTGTACTTGCTGCTATCCGTCGTGTTGAACTTCATGAGTCGCTTGATAGTGTATCGGTAAATATGTGCCCTAATGTGCTTGTGATAGGCGGAGGGATTGCAGGCATGACTGCTGCTCTCGAACTGGCAGATGCAGGCAATCTGGTTCATATTATCGAAAAAGATGATCACCTGGGGGGGAATCTGGCAAGAGTTGATCTTACGGCACCATACCTATATTCTGCCCGTGATCTTATTACAGAACGGGTAACGCGGATAATGAATAACAAGAAGGTCAAAGTCCATATCAAATCAAAATTAACGGAACTGACAGGGTTTATTGGAAATTTCAAAGCGAAGATCGAATCACTTAACGGCAGCCCTGCAATAGAGCATAAACAGGATGAAGTAGAGATAGGTAATGTAATTGTATGTACCGGATACAAAGAATTCGACGCATCACGTATTGTACATTACGGTTATGGTAAATTACCGAATGTAATAACTTCTTTTGAATTGGAACGGATGATCCGTTCAGGTCGTATTGAAACAAAAGATGGTAAAATACCTAGATATGTCGCTATTATTCACTGTGTCGGAAGCAGGAACAAGGAATTCCACACCTATTGCTCGAGGGTCTGTTGCATGACAGCTTTAAAGTATGCTCATGAGATTAAAAATGCAAATCCCGATTGCTATATTTCAGATATATACATTGACATGCATGCTTTCGGTAAGGGACACGAGGACTTTTACCTTCAGTCATCAGAGGCTAAGACTTTGTTCCTGATGTATGAAAAAGATGACAGGCCTGTCATACGCATGGCAGGGCCTAAAGACGATTGTAAAATGCTTATTGAGGTCAATGAGAAGCTTTCAGGGGAGCATATAGAAATCCCTGCTGACCTTATAGTACTCATGGTAGGAATGGAAGCACGTGAAGATTCGCACGAAATTGCCCGTATTGTAAATATCAGCCAGGATAAAGATGGTTGGTTCATTGAGAGTCACCCTAAACTTGAACCCGTTGCAACGACCACCGATGGGATCTTCATTGCCGGCACATGCGTTGCTCCAAAAGACATCCCTGACACGGTTGCTCAGGCCAGGGCGGCTGCAGCGAGAATCCTTGCAAGGATAGCGAAAGGGAAGATTGAAGTTGATGCATTGTACTCAGAAGTAAATGAAGATATCTGTTCAGGCTGCAGGTTCTGCAACCAGCTTTGTCCTTTCAGCGCAATTGAATTCCTTGAAGACAAGAGAAAAAGTCATGTTATCAGTGCTTTGTGCAAAGGATGTGGCGTTTGTGTAGCCGGTTGTCCTTCAGGTGCAATTAAAGGCAGGCACTTCACCGATGAGCAGGTACTTGCCCAGATAGACGGGTTACTTGAAGTTTACTAGATCAAACCGTCTGCCATAAACAGGAATTACTTTCTCTTTAAAGTCATCTGCTGTTTTAATTAATAATTATTTGTTTTAAATTTGCCGCACAAGAAAAACGGTACGACGGTACGACGGTACGACTGCAAGACTGCAGGACTGCAAGACTGCAGGACCGCAAGACTGCAAGACTTGCAAGACCGCAAGACTAAATTTTGCCCGGATGGTGGAATGGTAGACACGCAGGACTTAAAATCCTGTGACCATTGCGGTTGTGCGGGTTCAAGTCCCGCTCCGGGTACAGAAAGCCTCGATTTATCGGGGCTTTCCTCATTTAGTAGGTGC
>CAYUQR010000099.1:0-8591 GCA_964446825.1 uncultured Rikenellaceae bacterium | reverse complement strand
TGCAAATTTTATTGCATCTGCTGATTTCTCAATGTCATATGGATTGATTACAATGGCTCCCTGTAGTTCCTGCGAAGCTCCTGCAAACCGGCTAAGGATAAGTGTGCCGTCGTTTTGATTTCGCGATGCTACGTATTCTTTGGCTACCAGGTTCATCCCGTCATGCAACGATGTTACCATGCAGAAATCTGCAGAGGAATAATAGGGTATTATTTCTTCATGGCTATGATGCCTTTTTAATAAAAGAATTGGTTTCCAGTACCTTGACCGGAACCTTAAATTGATTCTGTCAGCTTCATTCTCAACAGCGCTTACCATGTCAGAATAACTTTTCAGCAGAGTACGGCTTGGTGCTCCTATCTGTACAAAAGTAAAATTTTTCATATATGAGGGATACTTTTCAAAGAATCGTTCAATGGCTAAAAATTTTTCAATCAATCCTTTTGTATAATCAATCCTGTCTACGCCAATCCCTATAAATTTGGCAGATACACCATGCTTGAGCAAAAGGCTGGATGCACTTATTTTTGGTGAAATATCATCATAATCTTTTAGTGTGAATGAAATACTTATGGGGAACGGTTTGACCAGTGTCGTCCGTTCGCCGATTTTTATTGAAAAATCTTCCCACGAGACTCTTGATTCAAGCGCACTGTTTACAGTTTCAATAAAATGGTTGCAATGATACTGTGTGTGAAATCCTATCAGATCAGCACCAAGCATACCTTTCAGGATCTCTTTCTGCCATGGGCATATTCCAAAAGATTCAGGATTCGGCCATGGGATATGCCAGAAAATAGCAACTTTTGCCTTTGGCTTATCTCTTTTTATAAGGTCCGGCAGCAGTGCAAAATGAAAGTCCTGTATCAGTATAAAAGGTCGTTCTTCATCTGATGTCTCCTTAAGTACTTCCCTGGCAAAATCTTTATTCACTTTTTTATAATAGTTCCAGTCCTCTATTCTGAATGTTGGTCGTGTATGGGCAATATGACAGAGTGGCCACAGCCCTTCATTTGAAAAACCATAATAAAAATGGTCCTCTTCTTCTTTTGTCAGCCAAAGTCTCTTCAGAGTATATTTTGGTTCTTCAGGCGGTACGGGTAATTTGCCATTTTTATCTACAGTTTCCTTATCCGCATCTCCGGTTCCTGATGCAATCCAAAGCCCGCTGCATGCTTTTAAAATAGGTTCCATCGCAGTGATCATTCCGCTGGCAGGAACAATGCATTTTATTTCTTTTCCATCGTGGATGTGCATATAGGGCTCCCGATTTGATACTACAATCATTTTCCTTTTCTGCAAAAGATTTCCAACTTCAACTTTCAGCCGTTCAGGTGTCCAGATGGCTTCGGCACTCGTCCGCAGACGTGCTTCTTCTGCCGCATTGGTCTTTGCCTCATGCATTGCTTTTGCTATGTGCTCTATTTCATTATGCAACGGGGCAAGGAATTTCACATGTTTTTGTTTCTCTATCTGGTCGGGGTTCCCGGTGCGAACAGCTCTTACCCAAAGCGCAATTTTATTCACCTGACTGAAAACCCCCCAGCGCATTATCAATACAAGGATCATTGATACAAGGAAGGCCTGGATAAACCATTTTGTCAAATTCCGTATCCAGATATTCTCTATGAATTTATCGATGTATCCGGCATCGGTATAGATAACAATTGCATTACCTGACTTATCTGCCCTTTTTATCGGTTTGATAAACTGATAAATTTTTTCTCCGGATGCCGAAATTATAACTCCAAGAGAAGTTCTGGTATATAATGAAAGAGGGATGTATTTAAGTGATTGTGAGACTATATTGCGGGTAGAATTGCTGCTGATTATACTGTCATTACTGAAATATACGGCAATCCCCAGTAAATTGTATTGTTTGGTAATGCTGTCAGAATAATTTTCAAATTTTTTCTGGCTGATCTCTTTGAAAAATAGAGAATCGCTTCTGAAAATTTCTCCAACCACCTTTCTGCTTTTTGTTTCAAGTTCGCCGGTTAACCTTGTCCTTTCTGTTGAAATCTGGTATATGGTGAACCCAAGTGCTACCATTCCGAAAGCAACGAATATCGAAAGTATTAGTGCCAGGGTTATTTTCATTGGTATTCCTGTTAAAATAAAAAACAACTTCACTGACAGAGTTGAACTTGTATTTTACAAAGTTACAGACATTTCCCGCTTTTATGGCATAAGATTTAAATTCAGTTAAAAATAATCCAAATATTTCTTCATCTCTCTGTAATGCATTTCATCATTGATTTTTAACCACCTGGCAACTATTATTTTGCCGGAAGCAGAAGATATGTAAAATTTGCCTGGTATAAATTCAGAACCAATGATGAAAATTATCCTCTTAATATTCCTATTCATTTGGCAGATTCCCAGTTTATTCGGTCAGACAAGCATAAAGGGAATTATCCTCACCGATAAAGATCAGTCGGTTCCCGGGGCCAATATCTACTTTAAGGGCACTATTGAAGGAACAAATTCCGATGAAAATGGCAGATTCTTATTATCAACTGATCTGACTGGCGACCAGATACTGGTTGTAAGTTGCATCGGATATAAAACATATGAAGAACAAGTTGAACTTCAGAATAACCAAATCAGCCTTACTGTCAGAATCTCTCAGAACGATATAGAACTTAAAGAAGTTACAGTTTATGCCGGCACTTTCGAAGCTGGAGACAAGAAAAAATCAGTTGTGCTTAACAGGCTGGATATGGCTACAAATCCAATAGGTTTTGGTGATGCATTAAGCGTTATCCGCACATTGCCGGGTACAAGCAATGCAGGCGATGAAGGAGGACTTATTGTAAGGGGAGGGGAACAGAATGAAACAAAAACATTTATCGACGGATTGCTTGTTGAGAGTCCATACACTGCAAAAATGCCCAGTGTACCTGTGAGGGGCAGATTTTCACCGATGTTGTTCAGGGGAACAGTCTTTAGTACGGGCGGATATTCTGCTGAATATGGCCAGGCATTGTCAGCAGTATTGCTTCTTAATTCAATTGATATGCCTGAAAAAGATGAAACAGGCATTTCGGTATTCTTTTCGGGTGCAAGCTTTAATAAATCAAATAAATGGGAGAAATCATCTCTTTCGGCATCATTGCAATATGTTAACATGTCGCCGGTATATGGCATAATGAATTCAAATATTAAATGGGATCATGCACCTGAGAATTTTAGTCCCATGATAGCCTATCGTCATAAAGCCGGAGAACGTGGCCTTTTAAAAGTTCTGACCAATTTTTCAATGGACAGGAGCAGCATGTATTATCGGAACCTCGATACCAGACTGGATGATATTATATCTCTGAAAAACAGCGATTTGTTTATAGTATCATCATACAGAGGTGTTGCAGGAAAAGACTGGATTGTCAATTCGGGTATTTCATACAACTATGATAATGAGAAGATCAAGCTTAACAGTGATGATATTGTAACCATAAAACAATCGTACGAAGTCAAACTCTCCCTTACAAAGCCGGTAAATGAAGAAATAAAAATAAAATTTGGCGCCAGCCTGTTCCATGATGATTATTCAAGAATTTATATGCCGTATAAAGGAGATCTCTATAAATGGAAATTCAGGAACCCTCTGTTTGCAACATTTGCAGAAACGGAGATTAAATTATTCAAAAGAATTTCAGCACGGATTGGTGGAAGAGCAGAAGTTCTTTCCCTTTCTGATGAGGTCTGTCTTTCTCCCCGGATTTCCTTTGCATACAAAACCTCTTTAAACAGCCAGGTTTCTATGGGATATGGAGAATTTTCAGAACAACCTGTGAACGAATACCTGGTTTATAACAACAATTTAAAATCGGGGCACGCCGGTCACTATATAATTAATTACCAGCTGACAAAGAACAGCAGGATATTCAGGATTGAAGCCTATTATAAAAATTATTCCGGGCTTGTAAAATATGATTCCCTGTACGCTGTTGCTCCTGAAGCATATAATAATAACGGATGGGGATATGCAAGGGGTATTGATCTGTTTTACCGCGACTCAAAATCAATTAAGAACGGCGACTTCTGGATTTCATATTCATTCATTGACAGCAAAAGGAATTACAGGGATTATGGTTTTGCACATGCTCCTTTTTTCATTTCAAAACACAATCTGTCAATTGTTTATAAATATTATATTTCAAAGACAGATTCATACATAAGCGCAGGCTATGAATATGCAAGCGGAAGGCCTTATATCAATCCAAACATTGACATGAGCAGCCTTGGATCAACAAAATCGTATAATAATCTAAGTATAAGTATATTTCATTTCACCAAAGTCTTTGGGAAATTCACAATGATCTTTGCACAAGTCAGCAATCTTCTTGGGAGGGAAAATATTTTCGGGTACAGGTACCCAAAATATCCTGATGAATCAGGGGTGTACGAATCAGCACCTGTGCTTCCTGTCTCCCGGAGATTTTTTTTAATCGGCCTCTTTGTTTCTTTTTCCGGTAAGCCGGAAATATAAATTATGGCATCAAATAAATAAGTCTCAATAATCTGCAAGTAATTAATCATCCACTAATAATGCCACGGGTATGAAAAAAATAATTTTCATTGTTGTTATTCTCCTGAGCGCACATAATGTAAACGCCATTGATACGCTCTATTATTCTGTTCTGAGAAAGAGCATAGAGCAGGCTCATAAAGATTATAAAATGGAGAATTACAGGCAGCTTGCCAACTGTAGCGAACGGATCCTGCTTGTTTATAAAGATGATTGGCTGCCTTATTATTATGGAGCCTATGCCTATGCTAACATGAGCTTTATCGAAACTGATGAGAACAACAAAGAAACGTTTTGTGATAAAGCCCGGGATCTTCTCAATGACGCCATGAAGATTAAACCTGATGAATCGGAACTGTTTGTACTCCGGTCACTGGTCTGTTTTGCCCGTATGGCAATAAGTCCTATGATCAATGGCCCGCTGTATCTTCCAAAAGCAAATAATGCTCTTAACGATGCTGAGAGACTTGACCCGGAAAATCCGAGGGTATACTATATGCGAGGCAAATCAACAATGAACACACCGAAATTTTTTGGAGGGGGGAAAGAGCTTGCTCTTCCTGTCTTCGAAAAAGCATTAATCAAGTTCAGAGAGTTTAAACCAAAGAGCACCCTTCATCCTTCCTGGGGAAAAGAGGATGCAGAAAGACTTTACAAGGAATGTAGGAGGGATTCACTAAAAGCTGAAAATTAAATTATAGTAGTAATTGAGATACTTAATGTATAAATTTGTTTGTGATAGAGCGGGATCTAAAACGGCCCTGCTTTTTTTACTTTGTTCTACCGGGTAAAAATTTCGATCATGCTGTCAGACATATATAAAAAAGATGATTATAAAATATTCAGGTTTTCGCGGTGGCACCTGATAATTCCTGTGATTATCGGGTTTCTCATTGCACTTCTGTCCTATCCGCAGGGATTTCACTCCGCCAGGTTTATTCCCTTCCTGATTATCTATTCTTTATCAATCGGCATTCCATTTATGAAGACTTATGAATATATTGAATGGAAGCTCGAACAATATATTCCATGGCTCTCAAAACCAAATCTGAGATTTTTTCTGACGGCACTAATTGAAATAATCATGGGCATTATTATCCTTTTTGTAGTTAACTATATTATTTACATTTTAATACAGCGCCAGGAGATTGGTACATTAGTTAACAAGACATCTGAAGGATTAAAATATATGATTCTGTTCACAATAGCAGGTATTATAATTATTAATAGCTCACATTTCTTTAAGAGCTGGAAGCAGGCAGCAGTAAATGAAGAAAAGCTGAAGAGAGAAAAACTTGCAATTGAATATGAAGCTCTTAAAAACCAGGTCAATCCGCATTTCCTGTTCAACAGTCTTTCCGCTTTATCTTCACTGGTATACAAGGACCAGCAAAAAGCTGTAATATTTATAAGGGAATTTTCAAATGTTTTCAGGTATGTGCTTGAAAGCCGAGAAAAAGAGGTTGTTGATTTTGCTGCTGAAAAGCGTTTGCTTGAATCTGTATCATATCTTAACCGGATAAGGTATGAAGGCTCTCTTCAGATAAAATTAGATATACCGGATGCAAAAGATAAATATATAGTTCCAATGGCGCTGCAGATGCTCCTTGAAAATGCGATAAAACACAACGCAATATCGGACGAAAAACCACTAATGGTGGAAATTTTTGAAGAAGAAGGATATGTTGTTGTAAAAAATAACCTGCTACCTAAAAAGAGTGAGATCATATCAAACAAGATCGGACTTGAAAATATCAAATCACGATATATGTATTTATCTGATAAAGAAGTTATTATTATGCACAATGATAAGGAATTTATAGTTAAGATACCTGTACTAAGACAGAAAAATGTATAAAGCACTCATCATAGAAGATGAAAAACCTGCTGCAGAACACCTTCAAAGGCTTATAAACCAGGTTGATAATAAGATTGAAGTCATCAGGATTGTCGCTTCAATCGATGAAGCCCTTGCATGGTTTGCTATGAATTCAATGCCTGACCTGGTATTTCTTGATATACAGCTGTCAGACGGTTTAAGTTTTGAGATCTTCAATCATGTAGATATCACATGCCCGATTATATTTACAACCGCGTACGAGGAATATGCCATAAAAGCTTTCAAAGTAAACAGCATTGACTACCTCCTGAAACCCATTGGTATTGACGATCTTAAATTTGCTATCGGACAGTTTAAGTCAGTAAATTACAATACAGGAGATACTTATGGCCAGGGAATCAGGTTCAGAGTTGACGAGGTAATGAAACTGCTTACCAATAACTATAAATCGCGTTTTGTTGTAAATGTGGGAATGCATATAAGGTCGATTGAAGTTAGCAAAATTAACCTATTCTTCAGCCAGGAGAAATCAACATTTCTGCTTGAAAATACAGGCAAGACATACGATATAGATTATTCACTGGAACAGGTTGAAAAGCTTGTTGATCCTGCTCAATTTTTCAGGATAAGCAGGAAATATATTGTAAATATCAGTGCAATAACTGACATCACATCATATTCAAGCAGCAGGCTGATGCTTAAAATTACCGGCTCAGACGATGATGACATTATGGTAAGCCGCAGCAGGCTGACAGAATTCAGAAGATGGCTTGAAAGATAAAGTTGTCAGGCGTCGGGCTACAGGCGTTGCTGTTGTCTTGCCTTTCTGGGGCATAGAATTATCTTCTTCTAAGTTGATAGTATTTGTATTATATTGACTATCTTTAAGACTCAGTAATCATATCCTGGTTATTTCAAATCAAAATCATTAATTATGAAAATCGCATATATTGGAACTTATCCACCCCGTGAATGCGGCATTGGTACCTTTACCAGGAATCTCTACGATTCCATGGTAATGAATAACGAAACAAAGAGAGAATCAAGAGAAGGATTCATTGTAGCCATGAACGATCATGAGCTAACCTATGATTATCCCGAAGAAGTAAAATTTACAATCAGACAGGAGCATCAAAGAGATTATTTATCCGCTGCAAAATTCATTAATCTCAGCGGTGCTGACATTTGTATACTCGAACATGAATTTGGAATATTTGGCGGACAAAATGGTGTCTATATACTTCCTTTGCTTCACCGGCTTGAAATTCCCCTGGTTGTTACCCTTCACACAATTATCAGAAGTCCCTCCTACGACGAAAAGGCTGTATTGGTGGAAATTTGTAAAATGGCTACAAAAGTAATTGTTATGAGCTATAAAGCCATCGAGTTTCTTACAACAATCTACAACGTAGATAAAAGGAAAGTTGTATATATTGAACATGGGGTCCCTGATCTTCAGTTTAATAAACACGAATCAAAAAAGGAGTTCAATCTTCAAAATAAAAAGGTCCTGCTTACCTTTGGTTTTATTAGCCGCAATAAAGGGATAGAGACGGTAATAAAAGCTTTACCGAAAGTTATTAAAAAGTATCCTGATGTTTTATATATGGTTTTGGGGAAAACGCATCCGAATGTTTTTAGGTATTCCGGCCAAGAATACCGTATCTATCTTCAACAGTTAGTTAAAAACCTTAAGCTGAGTGAACATGTTTTTTTCCTGAATGAGTTTCTTAATCAAAAGGAATTGTTTAAATATTTATCAGCGTCAGATATTTATGTTACACCCTACCTGAATGAGGCCCAGGTTACCAGTGGTACACTTTCCTATGCTATTGGTGTTGGTTCGGCTGTTGTTTCAACAC
Organism: uncultured Rikenellaceae bacterium; assembly: GCA_964446825.1. Lineage (GTDB taxonomy): Bacteria > Bacteroidota > Bacteroidia > Bacteroidales > VadinHA17 > LD21. Next base: position 358 of record CAYUQR010000099.1, on the reverse strand, counting down.
CTTACTGGCATGCAACAGAATTGCTGGAGGAAGGAAGGGGAAGGCTTTTTAATTTTAATGATTCAGATGGACTTTCTGATATTTTAATGGAATTGTTTGATAAACCGGATGTATTGGAAATGCTCCGGCAAAAGGCATATAATTATGGCAAAGAAATAACATGGCCTAAAACCGGAGAAAAATATTGCTCAGTTGCTGAAAAAATTCTTTCCAGTAAGCCAGCAGTAATGACTAAAAAAGAAACCATTCTTGATCTGCTCATTCTGCCTCCATTTTCACTTACTCATATTTTACGTTTAACTGATGATACAGGGATCATTCAACACGCAAAATTTGGTATTCCAAATTTAAAAGAAGG
>CAYUQR010000098.1:0-8786 GCA_964446825.1 uncultured Rikenellaceae bacterium | reverse complement strand
TTAGTTCACGAGTTGAAATTTAATAGGACAAATGAACCAAACAGGGACAGGTCTTCCTCCCTGTTTGCCTGGTTTGAAAGCAGGCAGAGTGTTAACAACCCTAATTGCTTCCGCATCCAGTTCCGGATCAACTCCCTTTAAAACGCTCACCTGGCTTATACCGCCTTTTGCAGTAACACAAAACTTAACAATTACTTTACCCTGGATATTGTTTTCTCTGGCAACTTCAGGATAATTAATATGTTCTGAAATAAATTTATAAAGCGCAGCGTCACCTCCTGGAAACATTGGCGACTCCTCAACAACTACGAAGGGTACTTCTTCAGCCTCTGCCTCCTTAACCTCTTCCTTAATTTCGTTTACAATCTCCACAACCTCTTCATTCTTTACTTCAGTCTGAGCCTCATCGGCGGTCATAAGCTTCACGTCATCTTCAGGCTTGACCGAATCAACAACAACAGGGGGAATATATTTCTGTTGCTGGACAACATCGGCAGGCGGAGGTGGCGCTGCGGGCGGCGGAACAACCTTTTCATCGGGCTGATCAAGATTCTCCATCTTAATTTCAACTTTTCTTTCAGCTCGGTTTTGTCTGTTTTCCAAAGCTTTTGCATTAAGATAAGGAGTAATGATAGCAGTCACAGTCACTATTATGCCTATCAAGAGTGAAACAAGGACAGTCCGGTTGTAGTTCCTGCGAAGTATATAGGCGCCATACTCCTTATTCCTGCCTTTAAAGACAAGATCATCAAAATCTGGATTTTTATTCAGGTATTTTTTCATGACAATTTTTTTTAGTTAATAACTGAATACTATAATTGTTGATTTGTTTAAACAAACTATTCTATATCATCTGAAAATCATAGTTTTTATTTTTATATACTGAATATCATTTTTTATACCTGGTACACTTATCCAAATGTTATGCTTTAATATCACGGCATCATTTCATATCAAATATACAACGTATTCTTTAGTTATACAACTAAATATTTAATTTATTGATTAAAATGCGTATCGGTTATCGAAAACAATCTCAAACTGATTGACTATGAGAATCCATGCGAGGGCAACCCGCATTTATTCCCGGGTCAAATAGTCACCATAAAGAGATTACTCGTCTACAGAAACCGGGTCGTTTATCAAGTATATCAGATTATCGAAAACCTTTATGCCTCCTTTCCTGTTTAATTACTTAATAAAGAGCATTTTCAAGACATGACGAAAAGCTTATTGATTAAATATCATGATTTACTAACCAGGAAGATTCATTTTTAAAATTTTAATATTAAGAAAATGAAAAAGAGACATCATCACCAGATTAAGGAACCTCCTGAAATTATTAATACAGAGATTCCGGGGGCATCATCCTCTGATTCTGATTTCAAAGAAGCTGAGAACTACCTAAAATATCTTAAAGAAAAATATGGACTTAGAAGTGAGTTATTTGAGGAATGTAAATAATCAAATGACCCGCTTAATATTAATCTCGCTGCTTCACATTTTTATTCAATTGTAGAATTTGTCACCACAATTTTCGTGTCGCTATGCATGGAAATAGCCGGGTATACAGGATACCATGAACCACCGACATTATTGCGGATAATGGAATTATCAATACGAATATCTCCGGTATGGTCGTTGGTTACAAAAAAGATTGCTGAACCATACGCGTTTACCCTGTTCTTTTCAATAAGAGTCCCCAGTATTGTCAGGGTCATTGTGTTACCATCATTATAAATTGCGCCTCCGCTTCCTCCCCCCGGAGTACCGCTTTCTGATGGATTGCCTCCGTTACCAATAGCCCTGTTATAGGAGAAAAGGCTGTTAATAATTGTCCAGGAAACACCAATACTGCTGATCCCCCCTCCGTTTGATCCGAAATTCCCGTAACCAGGCGCACCTCCAAAAGTGCAATTCACAATATATACAGGTAAATTATTATACTGGCTGAATACCCTTATAGCTGCCCCTCCTACATCAGGTCCGAGACTGTCGCAGGTATTGTTGAAAAAACGGCAGTTAACAGCCTTGAAACGACCTCCCCTTACCCATATGGCTCCTCCCCCGTCGTATTCGGTTTCTGTCCTGGAATTCCCGTCGGCAAAAGTGATATTCTGCACGGTAAGTCTCGGGGAATCCTGATTCTGACAATGAGAGGTTGTCCAGTGCTGATCCTGGTCACATGTATTCATATACAGAATCCGGCTTCTCCCTCCCCCGCTAAGCGTAACTAATCCACCGCCGTCAATAACTATATCACTATTGGCATCGTTGAACACTTTCGCTGGTTTATTAAGAGTTATCGTTACCGGCTCAGGGCCGCAGTTAAAAATAATTTTCCCTCCCTTCGCAACTGCATTTACAAAAGCTTCAGCAGTGCAACTCTCTGGTGTCCCATCGCCAATAATATGATCAGGATTCGAAATATCTTCGGGACCAGCTTCAAGAGGAACCGGTGAGTTCCCATCAGGATTGCCAGCAGGAGGCCCGTCCTGGGGGTTTACAAGGGGATTTTGAAATTCAGCATATTGCGTAGGATGGCCACCCTCACACCTGATCAGAAGTACTACCAATAAAACACAAACATAAAAACATATCTTTTTAATATCCATCTTCCAAAAAAGGCTTGAGGATTTTTCTGACTTTCGCTTTAACATCTCTTCCTGATACATAAACTAAGGGACAATGAAAATTATTGTCCCCGGATAACAGTAAAATATGTTTGAGACTTCCTGTTTATGAAAAAGAGAGAAGCTCATTGAGCTTTAATAGATCCTATTATCTGTATTTCAACAGGATATCCATCCAAAACGGAAGGGATGCTCCGGATCGTATCCTGATTTTCCTGTTTTAAACCAACAATGATTGCCGGAGTCTTGTCTTTTTTTAGTCCAACACCTATTGAGATAACTCCTTCTATTTTTAAAATAGCGGCCTGATGTTTTTCTTTAACTTCCTGTATGGTTGGTAACATAGTGCTGATAATCCGGCAATATAGAAAATATAATTCCCTTTCAGTTACAATAAATTGTTTTAGCAATTTATGAATTTAATTTCATTAATTACATTCAGATACTAAGTCCCAAAGCAGTGAATACATTCTCAATGCGGTTAATTATGGTTGTTGAATCGCTCCCGGCAAACAACAATCCTGTTAACTTATTATCGGCATTTAAAACCGCGGAACCACTGTCACCCCCCTGGCTCATGGCTCCGGCCATCAGCTGGTCGACAAACAATGCTGTTTTATTATCGCCATAACTTACTGTAACAGAAACATCAATCTGCGCTATTTCTCCTGTTGTTAAACCTGTCGTTCGTCCGCTTTTTTTTATTGCCATGCCTAATTCTCCCGAAACAGTTCCCTGTATAGTTCCTATTTCCAGGATTTCTCCCGTTACATCACTAATATTAAACGGTTTTGCAATAGCTGCATCAACAAGATTATCAACGGCCTGTACACTGTAGGTCCTGAACCGTGCACTGCTATTGACCATTTTTGCCAGTCCGTTTAAAAATCCGGCTATTCCGTTAACTGTTGAACACTTATGGGGAGCATCAGAAAAATTAATGGGAATAAACTGATACAAATCGGCTATATGATCACCGGGATACAGACCTCCATCGTATGGCCCGGGTTGCAATATCGGATCTCCAATCTGCCCATTATTTTCGTTTGCAAGCACATGGTTATTCGACAGAATATAAACCTCATTATTCTTTTTTACCAGACAGCCAAGTGTACCGGCAGTAATATTTATATGACCAATGCTGATACCGCCCGGGGCCGGACGAATCCTTCCGGTATTAGCCATAAATGCGCGTATAACGCCGGTTTGAATTACATCAGTGGGAATACCATCGACACTTGATGCAATGATATCCTTTTTTAATAATTGTGACCCGGGTAATTTTCTTTTTACAGAGCAGGTAATACTCAGGTCAGATGTTTTTTTCCCATCTACAATTTTATATCCAATTCCTGTAGCAACCACATCGGGGTTATCTGACAGTCGTTTTCTTGTAGCTTTGAGAATTTCTCTTACTTTGGAAATGTCAGAATTCATAACAGCCTCCTTTTGTTTTTTCGGTTTATTGAAAGAATTTCAATTCTCAAACTCCTGTTTATAAGAAAATCAGAACATTACTTTCAAAAACAAAGTTACGCCTTGTAAAATAAAAAGTCAAGATTTATCATGTTAATCATTGTCTTGCTTTAATATACTGAATAAATACTAAACAGACTAAAAATGGTTTTAATTCAATATATGTTAACATAAAAACATTTTTTTTGGCTATTTAAGAGAAGGTTTTTGATAAAGGTTTTTTAATTTATAATAATTAACTTTAGATTTGATATATGTTTGAACAGGCCGACAGTTTACTTTTATAATCCCTGAAGTAAAAATGATGGATAATTTTCAGACCTTAATAATAGAAAAAACTCCAAAAACACCACAAATTGATCTTAATCAAATGACCGGTGAACTTATATTCTCCGGAAGATCAATCCCTGAAAATGCTGCCAAGGTATATGAACCTGCACTGAACTGGGTAACAGAATACGTTCTAAATGCCAGGTCAACTACTAATTTAAGGCTCAATCTGGAGTATTTTAATACTGCATCATCAATCTGGCTGACAAAAATAATTAAAGTCCTGGTGCATATAAAAAATCCTGATTATGTTTTAATTATACATCTTTATGTGGATATTGATGACTATGATGAAATAAATGAATTTGGCGATATCAAGGATGCCTTTTTACCAATAGCTGATATTTCTGATGCCATACCCAGTATTGGTCTGAAACTATATGGAATAGACGATGAAGGCGAAGTAATAAAGGACACTTTAGTCTTTATCTGAATATTTATTATTTGATATCATATTAATAAATTCCACCGGCTAACAACCAGTCTGGCTTCAGCAATGAAGGAAAAACTGCTCTATAAGATTCATGTCACAGGCCGGGTTCAGGGCGTGGGATTCAGATGGAGTGCTGCAAATGAGGCCCGAATCATGGGTATTAAAGGTATCGTAAAAAATTTATCCGACGGGAGTGTTTACATAGAAGCAGAAGGAGCCAGGGAACAGCTTAATAGTTACCTTGAATGGTGTAAAAAAGGTCCGGGGTTTTGTTATGTGGAATCGGTCAATGTTGAGACCTTATCCCCTGTTAATTATACAGATTTTCGTATCGAACATTAAGATTCTGATTGTATTACAGAAATGTAAGGTTTCCTTTTCTAAGATAAGTTATATCCCCTGCCCTGTGAATACTATCTTATTAACTCACAATTCAAATACATCCCTATCACGCCAGGCGCTTCTGTCCAGATTGCTTCACTGGCTTTCCTGTGATAGGTAGTACCAGTAAAGAATTCGGTGTGAAACAACAGACTTCCTTCACCCAAATCCCTATATAGTTCTAAAGCAAAAATAACATCTCCCTCAATAATTATTGAATATTTGCTTAAATTGAAGGATATCACCTTGTCAACCATGTTCTTTGTAAAGGAAATGTAAACAGGTTCGGTTAAAATATTTTTATATCCTGTCTGATTTACCGATTTATAGATATTTAACCGGTATGTAACTGAATCGAATGTGCAAACAGCAACATTAAGATTTATATCTTTTAATTTCACCCTCCTTTTGACGAATACATTGATGCCCATTTCGGAACCTAAATTATTATTCGCAAAACCCGATCGGAGATCATTGGAAGTAACCGGAGTGCCAAGTCTTATTTTTCTTGGTCTGCGGTAGACTACATGTACTTCCTGCATATTGTATAATCTGGGTTTCAGATATATATTTTTTATTGAATCCTCTTTGAAACTCTTTACAAGAAACGTCCTCGATTCATAGCCAATCATTGAAAAACGTAATGAATCATTATCATAATCGTTGTCAAGATTTATTATGAAATTGCCGGATTCGTCTGAAACAGTACCAATATTCCTCCCAATAATGCCAATGTTAACGTAACCAATCGCTGTATTGTTCTCACTTGATAAAACTTTACCTTTCTGAGATTGACTGAAAACAGATTGGGAGATAATAAACCCAATGAGCAATAAACCCGCTTTATTGAATAATACAAAGATATAATGTGACCGCACTATTTTCAGGATATATGCAATTTATCTGCTAAGGTCGGTGTTTTATTCCGTACTAAAAAGAGGGTATCTCAAAAGGTGAAATCCATTAACCACCAAGGGCACAAAGTACTTTCACAAAGGTCTTAAAGGCTTTAATACCATGCTTTTACCTTTGTGTACTTTGTGAAACCTTAGCGTCCTTTGTGTTAAAAGATGACTTTTAAGATACCCTCTATAAAGCACTTAATTGTTCGTATTATTAATTAGTCCCCTGATAATTAAAAGATATGCTTCTTTTTACATTATCCTTTTCGACTGTAATACGAAAATGCTGTTCTACACTGTTTTTATCATTATAATCATGATAAAATCTGACAATTTCCTTGTTTCCTATGATCTTCCAGTCTTTGTACTTACTTTTTTCAAACTTTGCCATGATGTCCTGCGGAATAGGTACATCTTTAGACATCTCCCTGGTTTCTACAAGATTTCCTTTTGTAGTATAGATTGCATCTAATTCACTACCATCGGGGGTTCTCATTGTTACCTGGAAATGATCGAGCTTGAGATTGGCGGCACCAACATCGTATACCCACCCATATTCTTTCAATGCATAAGGAAATTTAGACCATGTAAGCGGATTATCCTTATTAAACTGTGTATTGACAGCTTTGAGAACTGCAGCAGGAACCTGGTCTGTTTTAATTGCCTCATAAATAAGAGGTTCCCTGTCATTTGGGTTAAAGTCATGATCGACCTGTGCAATCAATGGAAATACAAAAGCCGAAAATACCAAACATGTTACCAATAATTTTTTCATCTTACTTGATTTTTTGTTAATAAATTGATTTTCTTACATAAACAATTCATATTTATTAATGTTCATATATTGATTTATATCCTTGAGTTTATTATCCCCTCGAAATTGAAGGTTAGCAGATTTAATCTTTATGAAAAAATAAATCTCAGAAGGGGAACATGCCTGAACAGGTCTGAATTAATATGAATACAGGCAGATGATTTTTTTAAGATCCAGACTGCAATATTTTGCCATGCTCCGATTTCAAAATTTTTAAGTCAAATGACCATTTCCCTCCGCCATAAATCATAAGTAGAACAAGCAGTATCGTTAATGAAAAATCTATCCTGTACTCATGAGCGAATGTGAGGAAACCGTGGGTTGTCAATAAAGACAATTTAGTTGTTACAAAAGCTACCATCATTATGATTAACAGAGGAACAGAAGCCACTCTTGTCAGGAATCCAACCAGAATCAAAAGACCACAGGACATTTCAAATGCTCCTGTAAAGTAAGCCCAGAACACTGGATTTCTAAATCCAAGCCCGCTGAAAAATTCCGGCCCAAGCATCGTTATAACAACATATTTTTGAATTCCTTCAGAAATAAAAATTAAACCGACAATAACCCTTACAAAAATTATTTTACTGTCACTACCAGTATTCAGGATATTCATTTTGATATTTCCGACTGTTTTCATAATTACCCTGTTAGGATATAAAAGAAAACACCAGATTAAATAAATTGTTCTATAGTAAAGCATTATTTCCTCTTAAAAGTATATTTATCGGGGTTTTATGGGTATAGTTACCCGGAAAATAGTGTAGTATTAAATTATATCCCTCTTAATATCCTGTTTGTCAAAATTCCATTATACAGATTTTCTTAATTAATATTACACACTCCTTGACGTAACTTGTTGATTATCTATATCTAAAGCCAATTCAGAATGTCACGACAATATATTTTTTTAATATATGTCCATAAAATTTTAACTTTTTTTGACGAATTAACGGTTTTTTGCCATTAATGGTTTATTCCTGTAATTATTTGTGCATTTTCGAGCGACAAAAATATCTGACAGCCTTGCATTATGATACTAATTGGGCATCTGGTGCTTGACAAGAATTTGTTTTAGGCCTACTTTTATATCATAATAAATCTGACCTGATGATGGGAAACATTTTAGTTTTAAATAAATCCAGCATCATTAGTGATAATAAAATAAGGACAAATTTCATTGAAAGGAAAGCTGCTCCTGAAAGGATCATTAATAATCCGGTTATTGAAAAGCTGATTGCTGAAGGAGGAGAAATGTTTTTCCACTATCTCACCTGGCTGGGCATTGTAAATGAACCAGATATAATGGTAATCTCCTCAAGGCATCATTATTATGATCATAACGATTTTAAAAATCTGACTACTCTTGTAAATCAGAAAAAGCTGAATTTAATAAAACACTTAGATAGTTTTCTGAATGTTATTTGCAGTGTTTTATCTCCGAACACTAATTTTATAGGATGCTTTACTGACAAGAGAGTGCCTAAGAAAATCGAATTGCCTTATTCTGTATACAAAAGAAGAATTTATTTTTCAGAATCAGGATCTTATATTGAAATAGATAAACTCGATGTTTCAGAACTTCTGGAATCATGCGGGTTTGAAGTTATGGACATGACTGAAATTAACAGGCTTACTTATTTCAGTGCCCGTAAAATAAATATCAGGTAAACAATTATGCCATGAAAGCATTCTATCAGATTACTGCAAATGATTTTGGAACAATCGTTCTCAAAAAAAGGAAGATAGCAAAAGCATTACGGTGGTGGCTAAGGGAAAACGGGATTGACTTCAAGTATTCCTATTTTATCAACTAG
>CAYUQR010000097.1:0-8813 GCA_964446825.1 uncultured Rikenellaceae bacterium | reverse complement strand
GCCGTTGAGCCGTTGAGCCACTGCGCCGTTGAGCCATTTAGAAATAAGAAACATGTATCTCAACTGCCACTCATACTACAGTCTACGCTACGGAACAATGTCCGTTGAACAGCTTGTGCAGAAAGCATCGGCTGCCGGGATAGATACTATTGTCCTGACTGATATCAACAATTCAACAGCTGTTCCGGAATTTGCAGGAGAATGCACCAAAAACAAAATAAGACCGGTTGCAGGTATTGAATTCCGGAACGAAAATGAATTTCAGTATATCGGTATTGCCCGCAATAATATGGGTATGAGGGAGCTTAATGAATTCCTGTCAGAGAAAAATTTCAGCAAGACATCAATTCCGTTTCCTGCACCACAGTTCTCTCAAGTCTATATAATATATTCCCTTAATAAAACTCCCACCCGTAAACTCTTTGATAATGAACGCATAGGCATAAGACCTCACGAGATGAACAGGCTGCTGACTATTAATTCACCATTGAAAAGGAATGTCATGGTAATATTTCAGCCGGTTACTTTCGCTGATACGGATGACATCTTTATACACAAGAGCCTCAGGGCTGTTGACAATAATATTTTACTCAGCCACCTCAAACCATGGCAATGTGCCGGTGATGATGAGTTCTTTAAAAAACCCGGAGAAACTGAAAAAAACTTCGGTGAAAATCAATGGATAATTGACAATACCAGGAAATTACTGGATGACTGTAATCTGCAGTTCGATCGCGAAAGCCTGAAAAACAAGAAGATATATTCAGCAAGCAGGTACGACGACAAACTGCTTCTCGAAAAACTGGCATGGGACGGGATGGTATACAGGTACGGAAAAAATAATAATGAAGCAAAAAAAAGGGTCAGGCATGAACTTGAGATTATTGATAAGCTGGGTTTTTCAGCATACTTCCTTATAACATGGGATATAGTGAGGTACTCAATGGCCCGGGGTTTCTATCATGTTGGTCGCGGCAGCGGAGCAAATTCTGTAGTTGCTTATTGCCTGAAAATCACAAATGTTGACCCCATTGATCTAAACCTTTACTTTGAGAGATTTATAAATCCGAAACGGAGCAGTCCTCCCGATTTTGACATTGATTACTCATGGAAAGAACGCGATGAGGTTATCGATTATATTTTTAAGAGATATGGTTACGGGCACACAGCACTGCTTGGCACAATGAGCACTTTCAGAGGCAAGTCCATTGTCCGTGAGATGGGGAAGGTCCATGGTTTGCCCAAGGAAGAGATTGATGCCCTCATTGATAATCCTTCATCTGAAACAAACAGGAATGAGATAACGAATACAATTTTCTCCACCGGGCTGAAGATCGCTGATTTTCCGAATATGAGGAGCATTCATGCCGGGGGAATACTGATATCCGAAGAACCAATAACGTGTTATACTGCCCTCGACATGCCTCCGAAAGGGTTCCCCACCACCCAGTGGGACATGTACACAGCAGAGGAGATTGGCTTTGAGAAACTCGATATTCTCAGCCAGCGCGGTATCGGACATATACGCGAGAGCGCGGAAATAATACTCAGGAACCGCGGCATAGACGTGGATGTTCATGCGGTTCAAAAATTTAAAAACGATGAAAAGGTAAAGGAATATCTTAAGATCGGGGAAACAAAAGGATGCTTCTATATTGAGAGCCCCGCAATGAGGGGACTACTGAAGAAGCTGAGGTGCGACAATTATACCACGCTGGTGGCTGCCAGCTCGGTGATACGTCCGGGTGTTGCACGTTCAGGGATGATGAAGGAATATATCTACAGGTTTCATAATCCGGGAAAATTCGAATATATACACCCTGTTATGAAGGAACAGCTTGAAGAAACCTACGGTGTTATGGTCTACCAGGAAGATGTTCTGAAGGTCTGTCATCATTTTGCAGGACTCGATCTTGCCGATGCTGATACGCTGCGTCGCGCAATGAGCGGCAAATACAGATCGAAACAGGAGATGCAGCGCATTGTTGAAAAATTCTTCTCAAACTGCCGGGAGAAAGGTTACAGCGAAGAGATCACAAAAGAGGTATGGCGCCAGATAGAGTCTTTCGCCGGATATTCATTCTCAAAGGCTCATTCCGCTTCATATGCCATTGAGAGTTTCCAGAGCCTTTACCTTAAAGCGCATTACCCGCTTGAGTTCATGGTTGCTGTAATAAACAATTTTGGAGGATTTTACAGGACATGGGTTTATGTTCATGAAGCAAAAAGGTTTGGCGCTGCAATTCAATTGCCATGTGTAAACAGAAGTAATTACAAGACAACAATCTATGGAACTGACATATACATCGGCTTCATCCATATTATGAGTCTTGAGTATAAGCTTGCCCAGTCTATTGAAGAGATACGCAATAATGAGGGTCCATTCACCGATCTTAATGATTTCGTGACAAGAGCGAATCCCGGACTCGAACAAATCATTCTTCTTATCAAGGCCGGTGCCTTCCGGTTCACAGGCAAAAAAAAGGCCGTCCTTTTATGGGAGGCTCATATGATGATAAATAAATCCAGGCATGAAGATATCCGCCCGCTGTTTGCAACTCCTGTCCGCGACTTTTCCCTGCCTGATCTTGTCCAGGGTAGTATCGAAGATGTTTATGATGAAATCGAACTCTTCGGGTTTCCTGTTACAATGAGCTGGTTTGATATGCTGGAGACACCATTCCGTGGCGATGTGTCTGCACGTCGAATGCACGAATGTACCGGCAGGAGAGTCAGGATGGTAGGACACCTTGTGACTGTGAAATATATCAAAACTGTAAAAAATGACTGGATGAATTTCGGATGTTTTATAGATTCTGAAGGAGATTTTTTTGATACAACTCATTTTTCACAATCGCTGAAAAGCTGGCCATTTAAGGGAAGCGGTACCTATCTTATCCTTGGTAAAGTGGTTGAGGAATTCGGCTTTCCTTCACTAGAGGTTGAAAAAATGGCAAAGCTGGCGGTAAAGGCGGATAAGAGATACTAGCCCCCCACCCCCCCTAAAGTGGGGATGTCAGCGAAGCTGACAGGGGGGTTGATGCTAACTGTCGTATCTTGCTGCCTTAAGTATACCTTTTATACCCTGTACTTTTCTTATAATACTATGAAGAACATCATTATTAGGTACCATTATATTAAGCATTCCTTCAAATAAACCATCTGCCATATTATAATTAAAACTTCGGACTACTGCATTGTGTGCAGCGATGACATCGGCAATTTTATTTACCATACCTATATCTTCAATACCTGTTATTTTTATTGCGGCAATAAATGAAGCACTACTCTTAGATTTCGACCAGCGGGCAGCAATAAGTCTGTAGGGATACCTGGCCATCATATTATGGGCATTAGGGCAACTGGTCCGATGTATTTTTATCCCTTCGGAAATTGTTACAAAACCAAAGACACTGTCGCCGAACACGGGGTTACAGCATTTGGCCAGCTTGTAATCAAGTCCCTCTACCCTATCCTCAATTATCAGGAAGTCAGAAACCTGTGAATCAATCGATTCCCTGGGTTCTCTTATCTCTTTTTCCGGTCCGATAACAGATGGTGTATTTGGCCCGGTTGGCTCTTCCTTTTGTAAAACGTCCTTTATCTGCAGAAGTTCTATCTTTTCAGTGGCAATCAGATAATAAAGATCCTGTGCTGTTTTAAGATCATAATTATTAAGAAGTTTTTGTATCAGAGTATCTCCGTATGCAATTTTCCAGTTCTTCATGCGCCGCATAAGTATTTCCTTTCCTTCTGCTGCCGCTTTTGCCTTTTCCTCGTTCAGAACCTGTTTTATTTTGGTTTTTGCTTTGTTTGTTATCACAAACTGCAGCCAATCCTGCTTTGGCTTCTGGTTTTTTGAACGTATTATTGAAACATGATCGCCATTTTGCAGGACATATTTAATAGTAACATTCTTCCCGTTCACCTTTGCTCCTACGCATGAAGCTCCCACAGCAGTGTGAATATCAAAAGCAAAATCAAGAACAGTAGCGCCTGAAGGCAACTGACGAAGATCACCCTTTGGGGTAAACACAAAAACTTCATCAGTATATAACCCCGATCTCACCTTATCGAGAAATGTATCGTCCTCTTTTTCTGAAGATTCCAGTATTTCACGCATTTTTGACAGCCACGTGTCAAGTCCCCCTTCTCCTTTTATTCCCTTATATTTGAAGTGTGCAGCAAGGCCTTTTTCTGCTATCTCATCCATTCTGCCAGATCGGATCTGAACCTCGACCCATTTGCCTCTGGGACCCACTACGGTAGTATGTAACGACTCATATCCGTTAGATTTCGGAACTGATATCCAGTCGCGTAACCTGCTTGGATTAGGCTGGTACAGATCGGTCACAACGGAATATGCCTGCCAGCAATCTGATTTTTCATTTTCACTAACACTATCGATGATTATCCTGACCGCAAACAAGTCATAAACCTCATCAAAATCAACTCCCTGCTTCTTCATTTTTAACAAAATGGAATGTATTGATTTTGTGCGACTTTTGATAGTGAACCTAAAGCCTTGCTTCTCGAGCTTTTCTTTTAAGGGAATTGAGAAATCACGTATTAATTTATTCCTCGATGCAGTTGTTTGTTTCAGACGGCAGTCGACATAAGTGTATTGCTCTGGTTCAAGGTATTTTACTGCAAGGTCTTCCATCTCCGATTTGATATTATAGAAACCTAATCTGTGAGCCAGTGGAGCATAAAGAAAATATGTTTCTGAGGCCAGCGGTAATCGCTCATTCTCAGGAGCATTATCAAGGTTACGCATATATTCAAGCCTTTCAACCAGTTTAATTAATATCACCCTTACATCATCTGCAAGACTGAGGAGTAGTTTCCGGAAGTTCTCAGCCTGATAAGAGGACTGAACAGAATATATGCTGGAAATGCGGGCAAAGCCATTCAGAATTTCAATAGTCTTTTTACCGAACTCTTTTTCAATCTCTCCGGCAGACAGGCTCAGATTATTATACGAGTCATGAAGCAATGCTGTTACTATTGCTGTCAGTCCCAGTCCCATCTCCCCTGCAACAATCCTGGCTACAGATAATGCATGAAGGATCTCCGGTTCGCCGGTAAGTATCACCCTGTCGCCACAAGCTTCCACGGCCAGATTCAATGCTCTTCTTATCTTGACATTATCTTCGGGAGCAACACTATTTTTTGCTGCACGAAGTAATGACCTGTAACCCGCCTGGATCTTTTGTGTATCGGCACTCATTTTTTTCAGGGATTTTTCACTTTTTTTGCATCGCAAAGATACCTATTCTTCTAAAAACCGGTATAAAAAAAATCCCCGGTATCTTTTTGGGGACCCCGGGGATATCAGAAAATTATTTTGTTTCTTCTATCTGAACGAGATTCCCAGTCCGGTTGAAATTACATTGTAATTGGCCCTGGTATAATCAGCATGAATTGTGACTACGGCTAATTTGACCCTTAAACCGATATTGGCCCGAAGACCTGAGAAGTTCTTCATTTCAAAAGGTTTAAAGCCATTTACAACACCAGCATCCTCGTATACTGCCTCTGTGACTGATATGGCCGGGTTAAGTGTTGGTAAAGGATAATTACCGGTGAGCTTAATTTCTGTACTGGTCTTGGTGTAACCAAGTCCGCCATAAACAGTAAGTACCGGAATATTCAAAGAAGCGATTACGCCAACATTCATGGCAGTTATTGTTGCAGACATATTCTGATCCTGAAAAGAAATAGCTGAATTGTAGGTAGAATAATTTGTAGGAGAGCCTTCCTGGGGTTGAAGGCTTAAAGGCACATTTCCCTTCAGCTTTGTATAACCGCCGAAAAGAGAAACATCAAATGGCAGGAGCTTGTTCCCGGGCATGTACTGCATCAGGCTGTGTACAAGCCCGACGCCCCAGAGAGAAATATCACCGTCACTAATATTTATTTTAGGCATATACCTGACTTTAAGTTCAGTGCCAAAAGGCAAACCAATGCCGGCCTGCAGTGTTGGTACAGGGATTATTTTCCAGTTTGCTCCGGGAGGTGTTTTAAATGAGGTAAGAGTAATTCCACCCTTGGTGGCAGTCAAAGTTGGTCCTTCTTTGTCCGGTCCTGCCACAGTAGAGGCCATACCGGTACCGGTAAGAGTCGTCAGACCTATCTTTGAAACATCGAATGTGGTAGCAGAAGAGGGAACAAATCCGGCATTAATGCCGAATGTTATATCAAAACCTCCAAGTTTATGAGGCTTGGCAGTATTGTACCATCCGCCATTCAGACCAGCACCAAAAGCATTGGTCCAGGGAGCAATGTAACTCTTAATATAGGTTAAGCCATCGGTGGCACCGGACCTCAGAAAATCTAAATTATCGAACTGGGAAAATGCCAGTGTTGAGAAAATAAGAAGGGCACCCGTGAGAGCCCCAATACGCTTTGTGAATCTGTTATTCATAACGGTTAATATTAATTCATATGTTGAAACTGACACAAATATAAAAAAAATGAATACTACCTTAATATCTCAAAGATATAGCCGGTTATATTCATAACTGAATTCCCCCCGATAAAGTTGCATCTATACCGCAAATAAATCCCAAAATACTATTCGGGACTTTTCTTATCCATTTTTTCAAGGCCCTCAAGTTCCTTTATCCCAGTGCTTTTTGACAGCTCCGAAATGTTTTTAAGATTGAAATCACCTTTTATGGAAATAAGTGAATTTCCACCAGGTCCCCCTGTAATTACAAGAAGTTCCGATATCATCTTCCCGTTTTGTTTAATGAGAAATTTTGTAACATCCTTGCCTCCCTTGACAACCATAAGTTCTTCATAAGCCGAAAGATTAAGCTTTTTGCTAAGTTCCGTATAGAAATTAATATTCTTATTCAGTAAGGAGTCCTCCACGGAGAGTATCCTTATGGAATTCAGTTTATGAATAAGGTCATCTGCATCCTTGTCGTCCGAATCGAGGTTTGAAAACATGCTGAACATTCTGCTGGAGATAGTAACAACGGTAAATCCATCCCGCTCGGAATATTTATTAAACATATCATCTACAGGATTTGACTGAGCCTTTATTATTAAGGTCAGGCTTATTGCAGTGAAAAAAAGAAATAACTTTTTCATATCATTGATTATTATTTATTTATACTCTTCCCATCCGGTACATTAACAATTTCAATTGCCCTTTCAAGATAGTTGAGAGACTTCAGGTTCCTCTCAACTATCTTAGTTGATTTATTTATACTCTCAAAACTTTTTGTTGTCATCTCATTCATCCTGCCGACAGGTTCGAGAGCCATGGCGCCCCTGTTCAACTGTGAGGACACATTCATAAGAATCTTCATTGTCTCAGCGTAGGCGATTGCAGGATCGGTAAAAGTATCGCGTGGTTCAGTTCTGTGAATAAAGAAAAAATATGACCCGGCAAGCAATAATATCCCTGCTGCTGCACTTAGTGATGGAATTAAATACCTTCTTATAGTAACCTTTCTCCTGCTCTCTTCTGATTTATCAATCCCTTCAATTATCCTGGCTTCAAAGTCATAAGATGGCTCAGGTACCGTGATTGCTTCATTATAATAGCTGAAGATATCCTTTTCGGCTTCATATCCTTCAGGGATATTACCGCCGCTAAAAAACATTCTGAGCTTTTCTTCCTCCTCTTCAGTACTTTCTCCTTTATAGTACTTTTCGAGCAGCTTGTTTAATTCCTTTGTGTTCATTATGATATTTATTATATTCATCCCTGATAAATCCTCTTGCTCTTGATAAATTTACCCTCAGGGTATTTATGTTCTGGCCCGTCTTTTCTGATATCTCTTCATACGAAAAACCTTCTATTTCCCTTAGTTCAATTACTTTCTTATAAATATCGGGAAGATTTCCAATAATCTTTTGAAGGATACTCTTTGATTCTTTTTCTTCCAGCTGTTCATGAGGCGACAGGGTTGTCAAGTTCAAAGAATTATTATTATTGAACTCCTCCTGAATGCCAGGTTTCTTTTTTCTCAGCTGATCGATGCAGAAATTCTTTACCATTGTTGTTGCCAGGGCTTCCATGCTTATATATTCTTTAAGTCTGTCACCCATCTTCCATAGCTTAATGAAGATCTCCTGAACTGCATCTTCCGCTTCCTCCTGGTTCCGGAGGATGCGGAAGGCATATATATACAGCCTGCGGTTAAGCTGCCGGACTACTCCATTAAATTCAATCCTGGTCATCAGCGTTTTAAGCAATTATTTCAAAACATATAAAGATAACTACATTAATAATAAATAATTACTTATGTTCTGCCATAATATTAACGCCATGCTTTTTCTTAGCATCTTCAGAGAACTTTTTTGCCTCCTTAAAGGTCATGTCTCCTTTTATCTGTATCAGGGCATTGTCCTCTCCCCCTGAAACAAGAAGGAACTCTTTGAATTTATTACCTTCTGTCCTGACCAGCATTCTCAGGTCAGAATCTGAGTCTTTAACGCGCATAAACTCCTCATAATCTTTAAGATCAATATCTTTCATAACTATGTCATAAAAATTATCAACCTTAAGCTTGTCATCATCCTGAGTCAGGATTCTTATCCCTGTGATATTCACCGGAAGATGATTATCGCTATCATTTTCATCATTATCAAGGCATCGTGCGAGTTTAAGCAGGTTGCCATTTATTGTCACGGTGGTAAATCCTTCTTTCCCTCCGTATTTATCAAATAATGCATCAATTGATTTTTGTCCCGACACAATTGCTCCGGTAATCATAAAAGCGACAAGCAGTAAAATTTTCTTCATGGTAGTAATTATTAAATTGATAACTGTTTTTATATGCATGACGCAGATG
>CAYUQR010000096.1:0-8823 GCA_964446825.1 uncultured Rikenellaceae bacterium | reverse complement strand
CCGGCTGAAGTTAACATTTCTGTAACTTCCTGCTCTGTGAAGGTATCGCCGGCTTCTGTTCCTACCAGCATATTAATTGCAAAAATAGCTCCCGATACCGGATGTGTCCTGTCATTGTTCATGATCCAGTCCTGGATTATTATTTTTCCATTATGATTTACAGAGTGAAAACATTTCTTAATCAGATTTTGATTTACTTCCAGGGAATTACTGTGAATAACCGCCGACAAAAAAACCAGGTCGAAACCCTTCGGCAATTCATCAGTTGTATAATCTCCGGTATAAGTTTTTATTTTACCTGAATAACCTTCTTTATCAATAAATTTCTTTGTAATCGGGATAACTTTCGGCAGATCAAAGACAGTAGCTTCAATGCCAGGTTTTTTCGAAACAAATTCCATTGAGTATGCACCTGAGCCTCCACCAATGTCCAAAACTGATTTTGTGACTGACAGATCTATATTTGCCAGCTGTTGTGGAGCCTGTTTCTTCCCCCTGTCGTGCATGGCATTTATAAAAGAAAAAAGCCATTCTTCTCCCCTTTCGTTAATTTCTGCAGGATGAGCTGACATTCCCGTTTTTACAACGCTGGTAAGATTGCTCCAGGTTGTCCAGAGGTGGTTCGAATGCATCAGTCCTCCTAAATATTCCGGGCTTTTTTTTGACAGAAAGGTAAAACTTTCCGCAGTGTTAAAGAACACCTTACTCTTTTTTGTCAGAAAGCCAAGAGATACCAGCGCATTTAGCAGACGTTCACAGGCATGTTTATCAAGGCTTAAAGTGCTTGCAATCTGATTGCTTTCAGAACCCGATTCATCAATATTTGTAAAAATATCAAGCTCAAAAGCGCTCAGGAGTATCCTGCTTTTCTGATAGGAACTTGCAAATTCTCTTATTCTGGTCGGATTCATAAAATGTAAATTAAATAGCTTTTTATCAGTATATTTTAATAAACGTCATGAATGTACAATAACAATCCCTGTATTCTTATGTTCATCATGTGCTCATCCGCCTAAGTCCACTTTTATTTTATTTCACCTCAGCCTCCTGCCCCCTTCTCCGTGATCTTTTTACCTCATCCCCCTGCCCCCTTCTCCTGGTATTTCCACCTCATCCCCCTGCCCCCCTTCTCCTGAAAGAGAAGGGGGTAATAAAAAGATAATCAATGCATTAGCCCCTCTCCTTTAGGAGAGGGGTTGGGGTGAGGTATAGCAGATAGGAAATAGTTTTTACTCATGCCTCAGGAATAATGAACCTGTCGTATAAAAACAGCAAAAGGCTGCCTAAGACAGCGATTCCGGTAAAGAGGAACCATATATTTGAAGGATGATAAGTATCCCACAGGTACTTTTCCAGCCGTGAGGAGTTCATGTTCATCAGACTTTGAGCTTTTAAAAAGTACTCATTCTGAGTCAGTCCTTCCTGGCTGAGCATTATCCCTTTTTCCGCCAGGGCCCTGCCCAGAAGATAATATTTATCTGCAATTATCTCAAAAGGTCTGCCTGATATCCAACCTGCTGCAAAATGTCCTAATGCAATGGGAAGAAAAGAGGTTCCCATATACAATGCCTTTTTATCTGAAGGCGCTATCCGGCCAACATATTCGGTATATTTAGGTGAGGATGCCATTTCACCAATTGCAAATATAAGTACGCCAACGATCACAAGCCATGGATTCTGTGTAAAGAACATCAGCATCAACCCGGCCCCGAGTATAGTAATTCCGGTTATCATCGAATGAATTGGTTTCATTTTCATACTCTGTGATGAGATATATATCTGCAGAACAATGATGAAAAATGCATCCAGGCTGGTTACGGTCGGGGCAGTAATAGTTCCGGGAGCAAGTCCGAAAAAAGCAGAAAGCCTGTCCATATTCACCCACTGTTCAAGAAAGACCGGGAAGGAATAGTAAAGCTGGTTGAAGGCAGTCCAGAATACAGCCATTATAAGCAGAAAAAGGTCGTACTTCCAGTCAAGCAGAGTATCGTAAATATTTCTGAAAGCTATTCCTATATTCCGCACAAAAGTCTTTCCAGAGGGGGACCTGTCAGGCTCTTTGAAGAAGAAGATGACGAAAATGAAGTTTAATGCAATGGTTATAATAGACATCAGGAAGACAAGGTGCCATGAGACTTTATAAATGAAGCCCGCTATAAAAGGACCGATAAAACCTCCTATATTTATCATCATATAGAAGATCCCGAAACCGATTGAAGAAGTCTCCTCATTCGTCGTTTTAGCAATGGTCCCGGATATAATGGGTTTAAAAAGGGCTCCTGCCACTGCCAGAAAAATATAGGCTGCAAAAACCATTGAAAAGGATTCAAAGGTTCCTACCATAAAGTAACCTGCAACATATGCCGTAAATGATAAAATAAGTACTTTCTTGAATCCGATCCTGTCTGCTATTGCTCCGGTAATCAGTGGAAGAAAATAGAGAAGCATTGAACCGGTACCAATTATCATGCCTTTTTGAACCTGGTCAAAACCAAGCGCTCCTGTGTCTTTTGAAAGAGTCAGATAAAGCGCAAAGGCATTATAGAATCCATACCAGGCCCAGCGTTCAAACAGTTCCATGAAATTAGCTATCCAGTAGACCCGCGGCAGTTTTTTAAGTACTTTGCTCAGATTACTCATATTAATCCAGGTTTATTTTCATTACTTTCAGAGGAACTTACCATTCTTTTTATCGGAGTTATAACGATCTCCTCATCGCATGAAGGGCAATAATATATCTCGCAGCCCGAACAGACGAAGCAGTTGGAGCAGCAAGACACTGGGAAGATTGAAGACCTTTGATATCCAATTAAACTGATACAATAAAATCAGAATAATACAACCAGCTATAATTCCTGCATAAGGGTTCATAATTCAGGTTTCCAGAGTAATTATTAAGAGCAAAATTAATATATTTGATAATATTAAAATGTTATGTTAAAGAAACTAACATCTTTCTTCAGGTATTAGTGTATAAAATGGCAAAAACAAGAAAATTTGGAACTTTTGGCGGCGTTTTTACCCCTTCCATCCTTACTATTCTTGGGGTTATTATGTATATGCGCTTACCTATGATTGCAGGCGAGGCTGGGTTATTTGGAACGCTGGGTATCATTTTGGTTGCACATCTTATTTCAATTACCACCGGTTTAAGTGTTTCTTCCATCGCAACCGATAAGAAGGTTAAGGAGGGAGGCACATACTATATTATATCACGAAGCCTTGGATTGCCAATCGGAGGAACACTTGGCCTTGCATTGTTTGTAGGATTATCATTTAGTGTAAGTCTTTATCTGATTGGTTTTGCAGAAAGCTTTCTCGGTTACTTCAATCTGCCTCTCGATATCAATCACATCAGAATTACCGGAAGTATTATTTTACTGATAGTTACTATAATAACTTTTATCAGCACTTCACTGGCTATCAAGACCCAGTATTTTATTATGGCAGCTATTTTTCTTTCCCTGCTGTCAATTTTTTTCGGCAGGCATGATTTAGCTCCGTCATCTCCTAACTTTTTCGGTAATGGGACCGGCATACCTCTTGTAGTTTTATTTGGCATCTTTTTCCCGGCTGTGACAGGATTTGAAGCCGGTGTCTCTATGTCAGGAGATCTTAAAGATCCTAAAAAATCAATACCTCTCGGAACAATTTCTTCCATTGCTATTGGTTTGGTGGTCTATATTGGTCTGGCTTTTTTTTATTCTTATACAGTAGATGGTAATCTTCTCGCCACCGATTCAAAAGCTTTATTCAAGATAGCCCTTGTTCCGCAACTGGTGATCGCAGGCATTTGGGGAGCAACCCTTAGCTCAGCTCTGGGAAGCATACTGGCTGCACCAAGAATTTTACAGTCTACAGCTATTGATAAAATAACTCATCGGGTATTCGCTCGTGGGACAGGAGCCTCCAGGGAACCAAGGAATGCCCTTTTACTAACCTTTCTTATTGCCGAAACAGGTATTCTTATTGGGGAACTGGACGTCATTGCCCGGATAGTGTCTATTTTTTTCATCACAACCTATGGTTTCCTTAACCTGAGCGCAGCTTTTGAGTCTCTTACCAGTGCTGATTTCCGACCCTCCTTTAAAACACCAGCCTGGGTTAGCATACTTGGCGCGATGGCTTGTATACTGGTCATGGTCCAGCTCGACTTCCTAGCTATGATCGGAGCGGTTGTAATTCTTGGCACCCTCTTTCTTATTCTCAAACGCAGGCAGCTGGTTCTGGAGACCGGAGATGCATGGAGCAGTGTTTGGTCCACCCTGGTAAGGACAGGGCTTCAGCGACTGAATAAATCTTCCCTGCAAACGCGTAACTGGAGACCTAATATAATTCTTTTTTGCGGCCAGGATAAAGCCCGGCCACACCTCGTTGAACTTGCTGGTGCATTTACCGGAAGACTCGGAATGTATTCCGCTTTTGAAATGGTTGAATCTGCGGAAAAACGTTTAATTAAAGATAAAAGATATTATTCCGCTTCCGGCAGAAATGATGAACTCGTGATCCACCAGCATAAGTGCCGTGATATCTATAGTGGAATGGATGAGATATCACGTGTGTATGGTTTCTCCGGTATTGAACCAAACACAATTCTTATGGGATGGAGCAAAAATTCCAGGAACAAGGAACAGTTTCTGCATGTGATAAGAAACTTTGAAGAAAGTGACTTTAATACAATCCTTCTGAATTATAACTCGCATAAGAAATACGGAAATAAGAAAACAATTGATATCTGGTGGCATGGATGGGGGAGTAATCTTACTTTTTCTATCTTCCTGCTAAGACATTTTACATCAGCAGGTGATTGGAAAGATGCTCATATCAGGCTTATGATAATAAACGGCCAGCCTGAACGGACTGAATCTATTTACAAGTCACTGCAAAAAATCATTATCCGGTACAGGATCAACCTGGAAATTAAAATTATTAACAACAGTATTGAAGGGATGTCGAAACAGGAGATCATAATCAAGGAATCTTCACTGACTGACCTGACTTTTATAGGGATCCCCGACAACCAATATCAGCATATTGACCAGACCTACGACGAAGTAATGGCTCTTTCTCAACATCTGGGCACTTTTCTACTTGTGAACAGTTCCACGAGATTTGAATCTTTTGATCTCGGGTTGGAAATAAAACAGGAACCAGAACATAAGATCGCCTCAGTTCTGAATATTATACTACCTGAACTGGTTCCTTCAAAATTCATGGTTATTAATGAGGATATAAAAAAGATAGACGCCAACGGACAGAAAACCCTTACACAATTCTTTGAACAGGCCATTGCCCCTGTTTTTGCAGAAATGCAGAAACTTTACGATGAATTATTGGCAACCATAAGTACGGTATTTGTTCAACTGAACAAGTTAAAAACCCTGGATGATACTTACCGGAGAAGAAAGACACTGATTAAAATTAAAAATGATTTCTATTTCCGGATAAACCGCATTTTCACTGATCTGGATGATAATAAACTTAATATCCAGAAAGAAGCTTTGGCTAACGGTATAGATTGGTATATTCATCGCCTTGACCAGGATCTGTTGCAATTTCCCTATAAAATGGTAATCCATTATGAAAAAGAAGATCTTACTCTGAAAAAAAAGACCCCCTTCAAGTTGAGGTGGTTTATCCTCAGGAAACGTCTGACCCATCCATTTTCAAGGAAAACGATACCCGGAAAAATACATTACTATGAAATAGCAGCTTATTATTTAAGGAATACCCGTCATTATTTTCTTTCAGCTTATCTGAATAAATTCCAGACTGATCTTTTAGTGCAATTCTCGGAAGTCAGGGCGCTGATCATCTCTGTTGACAGCCTGCTGGAGAATCTTTTTGAAAAAGCAGTGAATAAGGATGAACTTATTAATGCTTTAACAATGGCTGGAGAGACAAATAATAAAAGGATGGATAAACTTATGGCCGGTATTACATTTTTAAACGAGCAACTCTTATACCGTCTCATGCTTGAGTTTCGTAAGAATCTTCAGCTGATGAGCAATGATATGGGAAGAGTTGATATTAATTACCGGATAAGACGTAAACAAAGGAAGAAAAAATATTATGAGGAATTAGTTCAAAAAAATTCTGGTTTTAGCGAATCCTGGCATGAAACAACTCTGCTTCAGATCAATAAAGTACATATGGATGTGCTTTTACAATCCTATAAAAGTCGTATCAAAGACAAGATAAATGAGTTTAACCTTGATATTTCCAGGCAGCTGGATAACAGGTTTGGCATGGAATTGCAGTCACTCAGATCAAAGCTTGAAAAGTTTGGAGGTAACCCTGACGATATTCCTGAACTTAAAATTACGATAAACTCTTTCGAAGAAAGTATTACTCTTCTCAAGGATTTTACGAGTTTCGGAAAAGAAATACTACTGCTTGCTGAGACCCTTCCCGAAAACATGTTAATTACCTCATCCGGTAACACTAAGTCATCACCGTCTGATTCGGAAGATTACCTGAATGTACCTTTGAGAAGAATCACCCGTTTTTATATCGAATCAAGATTTATTGGTACAAGCCATGATGAGCTGGAGAAGGTAGCTGAATTATTGAAAAATTCTATTTTTGTTACAAATGATATGCTCAGTCTGACACGTTTCAACCTTGATAATATCCCTGAAGACCTGCCAGATAAAACCCAGATAATTGCTCAAATTATTAAAGACACCTGTCAAAAAATCCTGAAAGAGGAAGAAAATATACACCGTATAAAGGAGAGTATTACAGAATTGATTGAGAGCGCTCTGGAAGAAGTGTTCGATAAACTGTCCGCATATAAAATACCAGAAACAGTCTCAGAGTATTCATGGTTTATAAGAGAACATCAGAGCAAAAAAGTCAAAAAGAGATTTTATGCATATTTAGACCGTTTTAAATTATCATTCAAATATTTAACTACCAGGGCACTCTATTCCAGGAGCGAATGGATCTTACTGGCAAAAAAAATCATGGAATCTGACAGGAAGGGTACTGTTAATCAAAAAATACTTGACCTTGTTGAAATGGTTAGCCCGAAGAAAAAAGTGATTGATGATTTACCCCAGTTCTACAAAAATCTATTTAGTGGAAGATCAAGCATTAGTGAGGATTTCTGGATAAGTCGTGAGAAGAATGAAGAGATGTTCAGAACCGGTGTGCGTCGAAATAATTCAGGGTATCAGGGAGGCATAATGATTATTGGAGAGCGAAACTCGGGAAAGACAGCTTTCTGCCGGCATTTAACCGAAAAGGGGTTCAAAAAAGAGAAGGTACATCATCTTTCCCCAATATATAAAGGATCAGTCAACGTGTCAGATTTCGTGAGCGAACTAGGGAAGGTTACCTTTAACCTGGGTAGTATACAGGAAATAATGGAAGCTCTTCCCCAGGGGAGCGTTCTCATCATTCATGATCTTGAGCTTTGGTGGGAACGATCCATTAAAGGATGGGAAGTTATCAAACTGCTTATCGATCTGATAAATAAATATAGCAAAAAAATCCTGTTTGTGGTAAACATGAATCCATTCGCTTTCGAACTCATGAACAAAATTGTTAACCTGCAGGATGCATTCATAAGTGTTATCCCATTAATGCCTTTCGATTCAAAAGAAATTCAGGAGATAATCATGCTCAGACATCATTCAAGTGGCCTGGAATTCGTACTTAATAAGAGGGAAGAGGAAGATTTGTCAGAAATCCGTATGGCAAGCTTATTCAATAAATACTTCAATTATTCTGAAGGTAATCCGGGAGTTGTTCTGAAAGCCTGGCTCGGAAACATTGTAAAAGTTTCAGACAAGAAAATATATATTCAAAACCCGTATCTTCCGGATACTAAAATCCTGGCAGAACTGGATGATAATTGGAAAGTTGTACTAACCCAGATGATTCTGCAAAAACGGCTGGCTCTTGAAAGGATAAATGAGATATTTTTTTCAGATGACAAAATGACGAGAGAAATTATCAGTTCTATGTTAAGGGCAGGCCTGATTGAAGAGCGAAGAGAGAACCTCTATATTATTAATCCTTTCATTGAACCCCATCTCATAAGGGTTTTCAAAAGAGAAGGGATACTTTGACAGATCTTCAATTAACCTAATGATTGGATTAAGATGAAAATTATTATCGCACTTATAGTTACAGTATCATTCTTCCTGGCCCTGAAGGTTACCAGGCTTGTGCTAAAACGCCTGTTAAACCGCTACTCCGAATTAGACTATATCGATAATCTGATTATAGCAGCAGAGCTGATCATCTGGCTGATATATATATTCTGGGCACTTGATTTCCTTTTCAGTGGAAAGTTTTACTACACATACGTGGTTTATGCAATTATCCTGATAATTGTAGTATCCGTGGCCTGGTTTCTTCTAAAGGATATCTTTTCAGGTATCATTTTCAGATTCAAACACAACCTGAAGAACGATTCGTATGTCCGGGCAGGAGATCTTTCAGGCAGGATCAAATCTCAGCATCTCACTTATCTGAAGATCATGACTGATGATGGACAAATAATCCGCATCCCATACTCCAGGATAGTCAATGAAGTAATCACAGAACTGGCATATCCGGATGCCCTTGAGGAACACGTCCTGCATCTTCGGGTTGACTTGTCAGCAGGCAATACAAGTGCATCTGAATCATTGATACGTACAGAGATACTTAACGCACCCTGGAGCAACCTGAAAGAAGAACCCGTTATAAAGTTTCTGAAAGAAAATGATGACGGATATTTCTTTGAAGTTTCCCTCCTCTCCATTAACAGGAAACATATAGAGTTTATTGAAATGGCACTGGAAGAAATACCTTCAATACACGTTATTT
>CAYUQR010000095.1:0-9119 GCA_964446825.1 uncultured Rikenellaceae bacterium | reverse complement strand
GTCGTGTGTCGTGTGTCGTGTGTCGTGCGTCGACATCGCATGAAAAAGCTAACTATATAAAGAAATTGTAAAAGTCGTAATGGTTTAAAAAAAGTTTGTTTGCTGAATTTTCAGCCTAAATGAAATTATTGAATTCATAGTCTTTGAATATTTTCTTATATTTTTACAGTAACCAAATAAATTATGAAAAAAATAGTGTTTTACGTGGCCATATTGCTGCTTTCCTCATGGAGTATCATATGTGCTAAATCTGGTCCGGCTGATCCGCATAGGGTAAAAGTGATAGCCTTCTTCAGCGCCAAAGAAGATAAGGCGCATATCAGTTTTGTACATGAGGCAAACAAGTGGTTTACACATATGGCTGAAAAATATGATTTCGTTTATGATTCAACAAGCTTTCCCCTGGGCACAGGACCCAAATTATATGAGATATGGCACAGCGGCTCAGGGGCTCAATTACTGATTACTGATTACTGATTACTGCCTACTGCCTACTGCCTACTGCCTTCCGCCTTTTCCTCAGAATTATGTATATTTAAAAAAAATAAACTGCATTATAATGGTTAAGTACCTTAATCTCATCCTTTTTGCCGGAATGATAGTAATGAACTATCTTGCCAACGCGCTGCCACTGAATAACAAAACAACAGGTGAATTATCAGATGCCCTTCCAAACCTTTTTGTCCCGGCCGGAATAACATTCTCTGTCTGGGGAATTATTTATCTCCTTCTGCTTATTTACTGTGTTGTGCAGTTTACAGGATCGAATCAGCTGATCATTTCGAATATAAGCTGGCTTTTTGCAATTACCTGCATACTTAACGCGCTTTGGATAGTAACCTGGCATTACGGTAAACTTCCTCTTTCTCTTATAATCATGCTTGGCATGCTGGTTTCATTAATCTATATCAACATGATCATTAAGGACATACCCCTGGGGATTATCAAAGCATCTTTCGGTATATACCTGGGCTGGATATGCATTGCAACGATAGCAAATGTGACTGCGCTGCTTGTATATTATAACTGGAACAGATTTGGAATATCTGAAGAGATGTGGGCCATAATAATGATATCAGCAGGTGCTCTCATAGCTGCCCTGGCACTTTACAGGCTCAATAACCCATTTATAGGGATAGTGGTTATCTGGGCATTTATCGGAATAATTATTAAGCGGCAATCTGATTACAGGTCAATTGTTATAACTGCAGCTATTGCTATAACTTTCATAGCCCTTGTGACTGCTTATGGATTTATTAGAAAAATATCTCATACCCATCTGTGAAGATGATCTTTACCCTTTGCAAGATATCAGGCCTTGTTGAATAATTCATCATAAACAAATAACATTCCGGGCTATGCTTTGTTATGGCATTACAGTTTAAAACATTTATGCAGAATGAAATTACATACATTATTTTCCCATTATAAACTTGGTGATATTGAATTGAGAAACAGGATTGTGCTGGCGCCGATGACAAGATCAAGGGCTATAGGAAATATTCCTAATGATCTTATGGCAGAGTATTACCAGCAGCGCTCGGGTGCAGGATTGATTATAACAGAAGGTGTATCTCCTTCGCCAAACGGTTTAGGATATGCCAGAATACCAGGAATATTCAGTAAAGCCCAGATTGAAGGATGGAAAAAAATAACTTCGGCTATTCATAAAAAAGGGAGTAAAGTATTCATTCAGTTTATGCATACCGGCAGAGTGGGGCATCCTCTGAACCTGCCTGAAGGCGCCAGGATTATTGCTCCATCCGCTGTGAAGGTAGTGAGACAAATTTGGACCGATTCAAAACATTTGCAGGATTGTCCTCTTCCCGAAGAAATGACAATACTAGAAATTTCACACACAAAACAGGAATTTGCAGATGCGGCAAAAAACAGCATTGAAGCCGGATTTGACGGAGTAGAGTTGCATGGTGCGAATGGTTATCTGCTTGAGCAGTTCATATCTCCATTTACAAATATAAGGACAGATTCTTATGGCGGAAACATAGAGAACAGGTGCCGGTTTGTTCTTGAAGTAGTAAAAAGTGTAGTTGAGTCTATTGGGAAAAAAAAGACAGGAATTCGATTGTCTCCCTACGGTGTTGCAAATGATATGCCTGTCTATCCTGAAATTGATGCCGCATATAAATATCTGGCAGAACAGCTAAACTCAACGGGAATAGCATATATCCACCTCATCGATAATTCGGCAATGGGTACTCCTCCTGTGCCAGTAGAACTCAAAAAGGGAATTCGTAAGATTTTTAAAAACACTGTTATCCTGGCAGGAGGTTATAACATGGATAAGGCAGAAGCAGATCTGAAAAGCGGTCTGGCTAACCTTATTGCATTCGGAAAGCCATTTATTAATAATCCTGACCTGGTGGAAAGATACAAAAATGACTGGCCTATGGCACTAAATCCTGATACCAGTACTTTCTATATTGGAGGTGAAAAAGGATATACAGATTATCCTGTATATGGCAGGGAGCAATGAGGTCCGCGGTTACTTTATTATTCTGAAATTAAAGGCACCACTGTTTAATACTCCAAGTATTCTTACCCACAAAGGCACTAACGCCTCGGTTGTCCTGGCTCCTGTAATATCTCCCAGATCAAGAATACTTTTATCTTTCCACCCAAAATCGTTCAGGATTTTTTTGACCTTAACTTTGGCTTCCTCATCATTCCCGCAGATATAATTAATATGATCACCCCCTCCTATCAGCCCTGGGTTTATCATCAACCCGCACCACATCGTATTCAGCGTTTTAACAACCCGGGTTTCCGGGAATGTTTTCTGGATCTCTTCTGCCAGGGAATTCGTATTGTTAAGTCCGGGCAATAAGCTCGGTGGCATACCCTTACTGAAATCGAGAGGGTTTGCGATATCAACAAGTACCTTTCCTGAAAGATTTTTAGTATCTGCCATAATCAGGGCTGTTATGGAAGCAGCTCCATTTGTAGCATTAAATACAATTTCGCCGAATGCAGCTGCCTCAGCAAATGAACCCAGTTTTACCTTACTGTTTTGCTTATGCCATTCACTAAAAGGAGGATTGCCATAATTATCCTCTGAAGTGGCTGCAAGTTTATCCGACACGTTACGTGTTCCCATCATTACATCGTGATTCAGTTCCGCCAGTTTTGAAGCTATGGTCCGGCCGACGGTTCCGGTACCAATAATTGCTGTTTTCATTTTTGTATTTAGTTTAGAATGTTAAACATTAAAACCTGACTTAATAATTACTGAGACCTTCCATTAATTATATCCAATATAACTGGGAAACAGCCGATTTGTTCAACGAAAAAACTTAATTCAGCATTCTGTCAATCTATTCTGAACTTTTCATATTTTTATGGAAATAATCTATAATTATGTACGCAAAACATTTTAAACAGATTCTTATATTTTCATTCATATTTTTTGTATTAGCTGTAAAATGCCAAAACCTGATCGCGCAGGTGAAAATGCATGAAGAGGAATGGACAATACCAACTTACCTGGTAGCCCCTCCGGATAAAAATCCAATGTTCTTTAAGGGTGAATCATACCAGGGGGCATCAAAAGATATCTACCCCTATGCCATGAATGATGTAATCTCTAATGAGGAGACAAACAAGCAATGGAAAACATTAATACTTGAAAATGAATATATTAAACTATGTGTCACCCCAGAAATCGGGGGAAAGATATATTACAGTACAGACAAAACAGACGGCTATAACTTCATATATAAGAACGATGCCGTTAAACCCTCTAATATAGGTATGCTCGGTGCCTGGGTATCAGGCGGTATTGAATGGTGTGTGATTCATCATCACCGTGCCTCAACAATGTTACCTGTTGATAATGATCTTATGGAGAACAGCGATGGCAGCAAGACCATCTGGATAGGCGAGACTGAACTCCGCCACAGGATGAGATGGATTATCGGCATAACAGTTTATCCGGGTAAATCATATTACTCGGCTGATGTTAAAATCCTCAATTCCACTCCTTTCACAAACACATTTTTATACTGGGCAAATGTTGCGGCACATACTGATAAAGACTACCAGGTGATATTTCCTCCAAGTATATCAGTCGCAACCTATCATGCTAAAAACAGTTTCACTTACTGGCCGTTATCAACTGAGATTTACAATGGATATGATTTCACCCGAGGTGTTGACATTAGCTGGTGGGTCAATTCCGTAAGCCAGGATTCATATTTCGCTTACGATATGAAAGAGGACTTCATGGGAGGCTATGATCACGGGAAAGAAGCCGGTACCGTTGAAATAGGTGATCATAACATAGTAAAAGGGGCTAAATTATGGGAATGGGGTTCAGGACCACAGGGACAGGCTACTGAAGCCCGTTTAACTGATAAGGCGGGCCCTTATGTCGAAATAATGACAGGTGCTTTCTCGGACAACCAGCCCGATTACAGCTGGATAAGACCATATGAAGTAAAAACATTCCGGCAATACTGGTACCCGGTGAAAGATATCCAGGGCTTTAAATATGCAAATCTGAATGGCGCTGTTAATCTTGAAAAAAGAGAAAGCAATAATGTCTTTATCGGCTATTACTCCACACAAAAAATCAGTAAGGCGAAGATCATCCTGAAAAGAAACGGGACAGCAATTTTC
The DNA here is from genome assembly GCA_964446825.1 of uncultured Rikenellaceae bacterium. Taxonomy (GTDB): domain Bacteria; phylum Bacteroidota; class Bacteroidia; order Bacteroidales; family VadinHA17; genus LD21. Next base: position 4,484 of record CAYUQR010000095.1, on the reverse strand, counting down.
GAAAGGACCACTGAGATCTCTCCTGATAAAGCTTTCACAGCAACAATCAAACTTAACGGGCAGTTTAACAATACGGATCTTTCCACTGAAATGATAAATACAGAGAACAATGAAGTGCTTGTATCATACACTCCTGTGGAAAAAAAACCGGCTGGTAAGCTCCCTGAAACTGTTAAAAGACCTCCCCTGCCAAAAGACATAGCCACGGTGGAAGAATTATATCTTGAAGGTAGCCGTATTCTGCAATTTTATAATCCCACTCTGAATGCAATGGACTATTTTGAAGAGGCTCTCAGACGCGACCCTTCTGATATACGGACCAACACTGCTGTTGGCAATATTTACCTCAAAAATGGTGACTATAAAACTGCAAGAACCTGTTTTTGCCGTGCAATAAAAAGATTAACAAAGGATTATACCAGGCCATCAAACTGCGAACCTCTCTATCTTGAAGGCCTGACGCTGAAGGCACTCGGTCTTTACGCTGAAGCAATCGATACTCTTTACAGGGCAACATGGGATTATGCCTGGTATTCAGCAGCATATCTCGAACTTGCCAGGATTTCATGCATTCAGGGCAATTATGAGAAAGCCCTGGGACAGGTCAATGAATCACTCTCGACAAATGTTAAGGACAACAGTGCAATTGATCTTAAAGCATCTATTCAAAGGAAGCTTGGCCATTTTGATGGTGCACAGGCAACATTGAAAGAAGTTATTCAAAATGATCCTCTCGATTTCAGGGCAGGCAATGAGAGCTACCTGCTGGCTGCTGCATCCGGAAATGTTGATCTGAGCAATAAAATACTTACCGGCCTTAACAGAAAAATGAGAGATTTTGATCAGAACTACCTCGAACTGGCAGTAGGGTATCTAAATGATGGACAACTTGTTGAAGCCGAAGATGTTCTTAATCGATTCAATGGTAAAAATCAGATGATCAGTTATTACCTGGGTTATATTCAGGCAAAGAAAGGCGAAAAGGATGAAGCAGAAAAATTCTTTAAGGAAGCATCCTCCCAACCTGTCGACTATGGCTTCCCGTTCAGACTTGAATCTGTCGATGTACTGGAACTTGCAACAGAATATAATCCTGAAGATTCGCGTCCTTATTATTACCTGGGCAACCTGTTATATGATAAACAACCTGAGAAAGCTATTGATTGTTGGGAAAAAGCTGTTAAGTATGAACCCGCACTGGCAATCGCCTGGAGAAACCTCGGATGGGGTAATTATCAGTATTCACACGATATCCAAAAATCGATTAGTGCCTACGAAAGAGCATTTGGCATCAAAAAGGACGATCCTTTATATTATGCCGAGCTGGACCCATTATATGAAATGAATAATACCCCGATAGATAAAAGACTAAAATTATTTGACGGGGCTGATGAAGTTGTTAAAAAAAGAGATGACTCTTTTGTTCGGGAGATAATTGTCCTTAACCTTGCTGGTGAATATAAGAAAGCCGTCAATGCACTGGATTATAGTAACTTTCATTTCAGGGAAGGAAGCTCCCGGGTACGTGATATCACGGTAGATGCACATCTGCTTTACGGTAAAAGCTTACTTGAAGAAAAAAAGTATAAACAGGCTCTTGAACAATTTCTTTTATTGACTTCAGATGGTAACGGGTCAGATTATCAGGGCGACACAAGAAGTCCCCAGGTCAATTATTATATTGGTACGGCATACCAAGCTATGGACCAGAAATCAAAGGCTAAGTCCTTTTTTGAGAAATCTGCTAAACAGGAAAACAGATTTACCAGTTTCATTAAGTATTACCAGGGTTTAAGCAATCTTAAAATGGGCCGAAAAGAGACTGCTGAAGATCTTTTTAATTCCCTTGTCGCAGCAGGCGACAGGATTATAAACCAGGGATCCGATATAGATTTTTTTGCCAAATTCGGAGAAAGAGAAGCTGAAAATGCAAGACTGTCTAATGCCTATCTGCTGAAAGGGCTTGGTTACAAGGGACTTGGAGATACTAAAGCAGCTATTGATAACCTCAAAAAATCAGTTGATCTGTCAGCCAGTAATTTATGGGCTAATGTAGAACTGGAATGAGTCACTGGTAGATAACAGAACTTAAAAAATGAGCCAGCATGACCAGGTCGGAATTATTTTTAAAGCGACTATTTCCTTTCTCTGCAAAGAATTTCCTGATCTGATCTTTTTTATCAGGTGCCAGGGAATAAATGCTTTTAGGGTTCAGCTTTTTCAACCCGACAGTTTTTTTATTCAAAAATCTGAAATAATAAACAGGCACTTCAGAATAAATAGTCTTCTGGTAATAAGCGCCATTTCTCGCCGACACTTCATGCCCTTCCATCACAAAAGAGTGCAGGACAAAAAGTGATAGTTTTCCTGAATATATTTCCTGTGCAAATACTTTTACAGTATCAGAATAAGCACTCTTTCTCACCCTTATTGTTTTGAACCAGACTGCAGTATCAGATTTAAATGTAACGTAATGAAATCTGCTGATCTCTTCTTTATCAAGCTTAATGACTTTTTTCGTCAAGGGCTCCAGCCAGTAAAGCTCATCAAGCAATCCGTTATATTTAATATAGATTTTTCTGATAATTTCACCATTCGTGAGGTAAATGTTTGCCGGGAGCCATTCTGTATTTAAATAGGTTACGGAATCAGCCTGCAAAGCTGATGTAACTATTTCACCTGCAAGAGAGAGCCCTGAACGAAGATCCTCTGCTACTTTACAATTACAACTCTCCTGCCCCCGAAGCGACTGGAAAGTGATCAAAATAAAAGCTGCACTTATATACAATAACCTTTTTATCATAAACTCCTCGCTATTTCGATTTAATTGTAATAATTGACGATCCGGTTACATCGCGACCATCAACTGTAATGCCCTGTACATCAATCCTATACTGGCCCTGAAGGTCCGACGCGTAAAAATCCACTTCCTTCATGTCCTCAATTTTCATAGTAATATCCGGTTCCCATAATAATAGTTGCCTCAGGTCCGGGATTCTTTTATTCTCACCCGGACTGAAAGGTTCAGGCCTGGTAACAGGCTGACTTGATATTGACCGGTACTTTACAGTTGGGGTCTTAAATTTAATTTTACTTATTTCGTTATCCTTACTGGATACAGCCAGTATCCCTGCGAAAGATAAGTTTCCGTAAAACCTGTTGACCGGTATTGATTCCATACTAATAATTTGATTGCTTCCCAGGTTAATAATCTGATTTACATCATCAATCTGAACTCCATCGAGGAAAATGGCTGGTTCTTTATCTTTCTGAGACTGATCCTGGATACCGAGATAAGATGAAACGTATTTGTCCCTGTTTTTCCTGATCTTAAATGCAGGTATGATCTCTCTTGAAATGTCCACAAAATCATTAAACTCAAGATAATCTGACGGATAGATTGTAGTGTAATGATCATAAAAAACCCTTGGTATTATTTCAGAAGGCAGGAATCTTTTTAAAGTATCTATAACCAGTTTTTCTTTGTAAATCTTACGTATCCTGAAGATATTACTGCTTCTGAGAATATAGTCCTTCATTCCGGGTACATTGAAAGCCGATGAATGACTGAAATGGTTATTTATACTGAATTTATCATCCAGAATAACAGATGCTTTTATATTTTCTTTAAGCCTGATAATTAAATCCCTGCCATCATAATATCGATTTAGAAGAAACCTGAAATTACCAGAAGAATCTGTTTTTACTACCTGCATGTTTGCCACACTGTCTGGCGTGGAAACAAGAAGAGTATAAATTCCTTTGATATTTTCACCAGCATTAACCGCTATAGGATCTGTTTCCGGAACTGTTTCCGGCAATTTAATTATACTCCCCTGAATAACAGGTCCGTTAATTTCGGGATAATATTTGCATTGATTCAGTTCAGATCCATTTTTGCCTGCTATATTGCTGCTGTGAATGAAATACCCGGAAATATCAGGTCCGGGAGGAATGCCCGGAATAATCTCACTTACTGAAACAGAAAGATGCATAATGGCATTTCCCGGGATAGAGTTGCTCAGTATTGAAAATGATATTTTTTCCCTTGGGTTAAAGATTTTTTTATCCGGCTGAATAATAAGATTTTCATTACCTGATCTGTTAACTGTATCATTTACTGAAGCATTAATGGGTAATGCAGAATTACTTAATTTTGTAAACAATTCAAGTTCCTCATCAAACCGGTTAGCTATCAATATCTCTTTCCTGAAATACGATACCTCGTCACCATTTCGCATGCAGTTGGTATAACAGAGCAATTGATAGATCCCTGTGCTTAGTGTGTCGGAGAGATAAGTGTTCCCGTAGGCAATTCTATTATTTATTTCCAGCCGTGCCTGAATAATATCTGTATTATTATGATTGCGAATAACCAAATAAGCATATTTGCTCATTTGCGCTGAATTAGTCTTCAGATATAAAGTATAGAACAAATTCTCCCCTGCCATATATACACTTCTGTCAGTATGAAGATAAATCCT
>CAYUQR010000094.1:0-9129 GCA_964446825.1 uncultured Rikenellaceae bacterium | reverse complement strand
AGTAGGCAGTAGGCAGTAGGCAGTAGGCAGTAGGCAGTAGGTAGTAGGATTAAGTATTATCATTTATGTATGATAGGATCAAAAGTTAAATACACCTTTTATTATTCTGTTCTAATAACAGCATCTATCTTCATTTTTTCTTCATGCAAGAATGTGAAGGTTTTGGGTTATCAGAAAGAAATTGACAGTATATCTGCACATTATGTTCCAGATCAGAGACTTGGAATTTGCTCAGTTTCAATTAAGACAGGAAAAGACGGAACTTTGATTCTGAGAGGGGAAACCACTGAACCAAATGCAAGGGATGAAATAATCAACACTTTAAATAAACATGGTATATTATTAATAGACAGTATTATAACATTACCAGATACGACGGTTAATGTGAAATATTCCGGGTTGGTAAATCTAAGTGTTATTAATCTCAGAAAGGAACCTGATCACAGATCTGAACTTGTTTCACAATCTATTTTGGGAACTCCGGTACATATTCTTAAAAATAATGACTCCTGGTTCTTAATTCAGACTCCCGATAAGTATATTGCCTGGACGGAAAGTTCATCCCTGACGTCAATGAATAATTCAGAGATGAATAGATGGAAAAATTCAGAAAGGGTTATATATATCAGGAATTCAGGCTGGATAAAAAAAGATGCTTCTGATGATTCAGGAGTTATTGGTGATCTGGTAGCCGGCAGCATTATGGAAAAGACAGGAGAATCAAAGTCTTACATAAAAGTAAAATTGCCTGATGGCAGACAGGGATATGTTAACAGCAAGGATGTGACTGATTTCAATACATTCAGGAGCCAGGCTCAACCCGATGGTGAAGAAATTATAAAAACAGCGTTATCAATGCTGGGAATTCCTTATTTATGGGGTGGATCATCGACTAAAGGAGCTGATTGCAGCGGATTTGTTCAGACAGTATATTTTTTAAACGGAATTATTTTAAAGAGAGATGCATCTTTACAGGCTCTTCATGGCATACCTGTGGAAATTTCGAAGGATTTCAAAAAGCTGCAGGAGGGTGACCTGCTCTTTTTTGGCACAAGAAGAGATTCGGAACAACATATTACCCATGTTGCTATATATATGGGTGATAATGAGTATATTAATTCTTCAGGACGAGTTATGATAAACAGTCTGGATTCAGCCAGCGCAAATTTCAATGGTCACAGGTTAAATTCTCTATTATCGGCCAGGCGGGTTATCGGTGTTGAGAATGATCCGGGTATTGTACTTTTAAAGTATCACCCCTGGTATTAGTCGATGAGCCCGAATGGGAGAGGGGGAGAAGAGGAATAATGTCATAGATTAACAGAAAAATGAAAACGAGAAGAGAATTTCTGAAGCATTGTGGTTTAATTGCCGGAGGAGTGGGGTTATCGTATACTGGCATGGCCAATTTGAGCTGGATGGAAGGCAAAAAGCAGCCTGTAAAAAATTCAGGAATGACCCTGCGCTTCAAACCTTATGAGCTTCATTTAAAGCATGTTTTCACTCTTGCAACAAGCTCGAGGAGCACTACACCGGTTATGTTGACGGAAATCGAATATGATAATGTTACCGGATATGGTGAAGCATCCATGCCACCTTACCTGGGCGAAAGCCATGAGACTGCAACTTCGTTTTTGAAACTGGTTGACCTTTCCCGGTTTGAGAGCCCGTTCCTTATGGAAGATATTGTTAGTTATCTCGATCAGCTAGCCCCCGGGAACTATGCTGCAAAAGCCTCTGTCGACATCGCCCTGCATGACCTGGTCGGGAAACTTATTAACCAGCCCTGGTACAGGATATGGGGCCTTAACCCGGAAAAAACACCAAATACTTCATTTACAATTGGCATAGACAAACCGGACGTAGTTAAACAGAAGGTACGTGAAGCAGTTCCTTATAAGATATTAAAGGTTAAGCTTGGTCAGGATAATGATAAGGAAATGATCCTTTCTGTAAGGAGCGAAACAGATAAACCTATATGTGTTGATGTAAACCAGGGATGGACCGACAGGAATAAGGCGCTTGAAATGGCAAAATGGCTAAAAGATCAGGGGGTTGTATTTATTGAGCAGCCAATGCCAAAAACTTCATCTGATGATATAGCGTGGCTTACAAAGAACAGCCCGTTGCCAATAATAGCCGATGAAGCGTTTCAGTCAATTGCAGATTTTACAAAAATCCAGGGTGTTTACAACGGTGTAAATATTAAGCTTATGAAATGTGGCGGAATGCATAACGCCTATAAAATGATAAGCATTGCCAGGGCTCTGGGGATGAAAGTGATGATTGGCTGCATGACTGAAACATCATGTGCTGTAACGGCTGCAGCGCAACTTTCTCCTCTGGTTGATTGGGCCGATCTTGACGGAAACCTGCTGATAGACAATGATGTTTATGAGGGGCTTCTGATAAAAAACGGGAAAATAATTTTGCCTGACAGACCAGGAATAGGGATAATTAAAACCAAAGCATAATGACAAGGAAAAGAATACTTTACGGAGTGATGACACTCCTCGGAGCTGCATTGATCAGTGGCTCAGTTTATATTAACAGCCTGCTTCCGATTATAACAGGGTATGCTGCAAAGAATCTCTGTTCTGATGTTTTTGTATCGGGAAGAAAAGCAGATAGTGTGGAAGCTGTTGATCTCCATTTTTCTTTCATCAAGTTTACTAAAAATGATGTGAACTATGACGAAAAGCGTGTGACGAGTCATTTTTTATGGGGTAAATCTACGGCTGTTTACCGGGAAGGATTTGGAACAACTTTATTGAGAGGTATCGAAGAAGCATCGCTTCGCAAAATAAGATATCCATCAGGTGTCAATCCCGGATATTCACAGGATACGATTATATGGCCTCTCGGAAATATTTTACTTGACATTGATACAGGTATTGATCGGGTTAAGCTCGGAGAAATATCAAAAAAACTGATAAGCGACAATGCCTATAATGGAAATGCGTTTGCCTTTATTGTCCTTCATAAAGGAATACCTGTGGCTGAAGCATACAAACCTCAGTTTAATAAGAATACGAGGTTCCTCAGCTGGTCGATGGCAAAAAGTTTTACGAATGCCCTTGTTGGCGTTCTGGTTAGAGAAGGAAAAATGGACATTAATAAGCCTGCAGATATTGACGAGTGGAAAGGAGACGACAGAAGCAAAATTACTCTGAACGACCTGATGCAGATGCAGAGCGGTTTAAAATGGAATGAGGATTATGGAAGCAGGTCGGATGTTAATATAATGCTTTTCTGCAAAGGCGACATGAGCCATTTTGCAACCGATCATACGCTGGTACATCCTGTAGGAACTTACTGGTATTATTCTTCAGGAACTGCAAATATTGTCAGCTATCTTATACGGAAACAATTCCCTGATGATTCATCATATTACTCGTTTGCAAACAAACAGTTTTTTAATAAAACAGGTATACCAGATGCCGTTTTTGAGGTTGACGCCAGCGGTACAAGGATAGGTTCATCATACCTGTATGCCACAGCCCGCGACTACGCACGTTTTGCATTATTATATGAGAATGACGGTGTTTTCAACGGTGAAAGAATATTGCCTGAAGGATGGGTAAAATATACAACAACAGCTGCTTCCGCCAGCAACAACAGGTATGGTTCGTTTTTCTGGCTTAACAAAGCGAAGCAATTTCCTTCAGCACCTGAAGATATGTATATGTGTGAAGGACACGACGGGCAGCAAATCTTTATTTTGCCGACCCAGGAACTCGTTGTGGTTGTTCTGGGATATTCCCCGATGCCGGTAGGTATGGATTGTGACAGGTTATTGAAAGATATTCTGGGAACTTTATGAACATATTTTATCCGGAATATTAAAATTATTGAACATTAATAAGAGTGAAAATGTTCTGATATTAAAATGGATGATGGGTTATACGCATTCAAATCTTAAAAAGGCCGATCCGATTGAGCCTCTGTGCAAGAAGGCAATCTATAATTCCATAGAAGAAGCCATGGATATGATCAGTTATATAAAAGAGAACAGGGGAGGGAAGGATTTGAAGGCATATAAGTGTAATGTATGTGGCTTCTGGCATTTAACCAGTAAATCAAATTGAGACAATAATATGTTGTATCTTTGTTCTAAATAAAATTTTTAGAATTCTATTTGACATAATATAAAAAGGTAGGATACCTATTATCAACAAATTAAAATAATAAGAATATGTTAGAAAAGATCGCACATTTTGACGACAATGTATTGGCCATTGAAGTTATAGATGGCTTTACAGAAACAGATGAATTTATCTGTCAGAAGTTCTTCAATGAAAAACTTGAAAAAGGATTTGACAATGTAAATGTCCTGGTAAAGCTTGATGAAATGAAGGTCTCACATAGCGAGACAAAAGCATTTTTTGAAGATACTCTTTGGGCAATCAGAAACTATAAGAAACTAGGTCATCTTGCTATCGTAGCTCATTCAAACATTATTAAGGTATTAGTCCCTATTGATAATCTTTTCTTTGCAAGGGCAAAAGAAGGCAGACAGGAACGCTATTTTGACATCTCACAAATGGATGAAGCAATGGCATTCGTGAATGCTAAATGAAAAGGGATTCTTGATATTAAATCCTTGATATTGAATGAATCGTACTTATATTAATTTATTATAAAGTTCGATTTACAGTTTTCTATAATCTTAGTAAAATAATAATAATGAAAAAATTTAAAGGGGCAATTATCCTGGTAGCCATCGTAATTCTTTTTCTATATCTTTTTGGATTGTTTGTCAATTACTATGGTGACTGGCTGTGGTTTAAGAATATGGGATACAGTTCGATATTCGACACAATGATTCTGTCGAAGATTTTTTCTTTCCTCGTGTTCTTTTTCATATTCGGTCTGTTTTCAGCTGTTCATATTCGTTCGGCATATAAAAGAGGAAGCAGGAGCAGAGATATTGAGCTGATTAGGGAGGAAGATCCCAGAAGTCTTTTTATGCCTCTGTATAAAGGAAAAGCAGCTATTTGGTTCTGGGGTGTGGTCATCATATTTTTCAGCACTGTTATGGGTTCTTCCGCCTCCGGCCACTGGAATGAATTTTTGCAATATCTTAATTCCTCATCATTTGACATAAAAGAACCTGTTTTTGGAAAAGATGTCGGGTTTTATATTTTCAAATTTCCGGTTTACCGCTTTGCTGTAAACTGGTATATTTTTATGACGGTTTTTACTTTTATTGCCGTTTTGTTCTCATATTATCTTGATAATGCCTTTAATGTCAGCGGGAATCATGTCTCTGCTTCAAGACAGGTAAAAGGTCACTTAATCCTGTTAGCTGCCTTTTCTGGACTGGGTATTTCATCTCGTTATATTATTAAACTGTTTAATATTTTATATTCCTCACATGGAGTCACTTACGGTCCTTCGTATATGGACATACACGCCCAGATACCGGCCTATTGGACTCTTCTCGTTATAAGTTTGATCATTACCCTTCTTTTATTTTTATTCCCACTCTATAAAAAAGGAAAGATAATATTGTATGGCATTGGAGCATGGATAATAGTACTGGTAGGGTTTGGATTGATTTATCCAAATATTGTTGAACAATATAGCGTTAAACCCAATGAACTTAGAATGGAAACGCCATATATTATTAACAATATTAAATTTACAAGGGCAGCTTTCGGGTTAGATAAGATTAAGACAGAAGCTTTTCCGGTTGATCAGAACATAACTTATAAAGATATCCAAAATAACCATCATACAATTGAAAACATTCGTTTATGGGACCGCAGGCCCTTAATACAAACCTATAAACAGTTGCAGGAAATAAGATTGTATTATGATTTTAACAGTGTACAGGTAGACAGGTACCTTTTTGATAAATATACTGAGGTTGTTCTCGGAGCCAGGGAGTTGCCGTTTACTGAAATACCTGAACGTGCACAAACCTGGGTAAATAACCATTTGATATATACCCACGGATATGGAATTGTAATGAATCCGGTAAATGAGATTACCCCCAACGGATTGCCCAATCTGATTGTAAAAGATATTCCTCCCTCAACTACTGTGCCTTTGAATCTCAAGCAAATGGCTATTTATTATGGTGAAGAAACCAGCCAGTATCTGCTGGTCAATACAACAACCAGGGAATTTGACTATCCCAAAGGAGAAGACAATGTATATGCCAGCTATAAGGGAAAAGGAGGGGTTCAAATATCATCTCTTTTCCGGCGGATGGTATATGCCTGGAAATTTTCCGACATTAAAATTCTTCTAACCGGTTATATTACCGATCAAAGCCGCATAATGTTTTACAGGAACATTACTCAGCGCGACCAGATACTTGCTCCTTTTCTGTCTTTTGACAGTCAGCCTTATACTGTGATTGGAAATGACGGAAACCTTTATTGGATACATGATGCATACACTGTCAGCAATATGTTTCCTTATTCCGAGCCGACCAGTCTAAATACGGTTGCAGGAGGGAGCAACTACATTAATAATTCTGTTAAAGTAGTAATAAATGCCTATGATGGAGCTGTTACCTATTATGTTATCAACCCAAAGGATCCAATGATCCAGACATTTCAGAAAATCTACCCGAAACTTTTCAAGCCTTTTAATGAAATGCCTGAGTTTCTGAAAGAACATATCAGATATCCAACTGATTTATTTAATATTCAGATTGAAATGTATAACACGTATCACATGACAGATCCCCAGGTGTTCTATAATCAGGAAGATTACTGGCAGGTTCCTAATGAATTGTACGACACTGGTCAGCAGGAATTGTTCCCTTATTATATTATTATGCGCTTACCTGAGGCAAAGAAAGAAGAATTCATCCTGATGCTGCCACTTACTCCCTCAGGTAAGGACAATATGATTGCCTGGATGTGCGCCCGCTGTGATGCCCCAAATTACGGAGATTTAATTGTTTATAGCTTTCCAAAAGACAAACTGATATACGGCCCCATGCAGATAGAAGCCAGAATCAACCAGAAACCAGATATCTCGTCTGAACTTACCCTTTGGAGCCAGAAAGGGTCTCAGGTTATCAAAGGCAATCAACTGGTGATACCCATAGAAAATTCATTTATTTATGTGGAACCTGTTTATCTGCAGTCGGAACAGGGCCAGATCCCTGAATTGAAAAGAGTAATAGTGGCTTTTAATGAAAAAATTGAAATGAAGGAAACACTGGACGAAGCACTTCAGGCAATCTTTAATATCGCTGGCGTGCAAGGTGTCGTGCCTCAGCAACTTGCAGCTAATCAGTCATATATGCCTGTTTTTTCCACACAGGCCAGTGAAGCCTTAGACCATTATAATAAGGCCCTGGATTACTTGAAACAAGACAATTGGTCAGATTTTGGAAATGAATTGCAACAAATGAAATCGGTTTTATTGCAGATGGCAGGAACCAAACCGGACGTTAATCCAAATGTTAAATGAAAAAGCATGGATATACCATGTAAATAAATTCTATTTTACATAATATAATAGGGTAGGGCACATTATGAAAAAGTTAATAATTTCAAGTATACTGATCATTTCTTGCCTGACTGTCACTGCTCAAATGCATAATACAGAAAACCAATTAATTGACTCCTTACTTAGTACAGGCAGGCTGAATGCTGATCAAAGTAAACAGCTTTATATTAAATGGGGTACTTTAAATTTCCCTGAATTTATGCAAAACAAAAATACAGGCGAAGTTGAAATATCTGATACTATCACTTTAATTAATGCTGACAAAAAGAGTATTTTCCGGAGGTGCCTGGAATGGATTGCCATAAATTACGGGAATCTTGCTTACAGCGACCTTGAATCAGGCAAAATAATCGCCCATGGGCTTCTTAATCTCAACAACTATGAAGCATATTCTTTTGCAATTGAAGTCAGGAAAACACACCCAATTCAAACTCCTGTCAACTATACTATGATCCTGACGATAAAGGATAATAAATTCAAATACACCATAACAAATATTACCTATAATTTTATAGATAACACTGAAACGATGGAGGAAGTTTCTTATCCGATCTCTTCAATATACCTGAATAAACCGATGGGTCAACATTGGATAAGATACCTGACTGTTTTAACTGCAAGCAGAGAAATGTTCTGTTTTACATTAAAGAACTCATTGATTAACTATATAAATGACAAAAACAAAGACTATCAGTTCTGATAGATTTATTACTAGGTTCAGGATATTCGATTCTCGATGAGTAAAAGTCGCAAACCGGTAACCGAATCTGATTTTATGTTAAATAGCAAGCTATTGCGCAAATTCGGGATAAGCGAGAATGCATGACGTTTTGCCTATAATGTACTTGCATTATGTTAATATAGCTTAGGATTGATGGCCAGAAACTGGTTCGTTTTATAATTTAAAGGTTAATTTGATTCCTTCTGTGACCATTCCCGTTCCAATTATCGCAAGAATTAAACCCATTAATTTTCCGATAATAGAAATTAAATCGGCACCTACTTTTCTTACAATTATGTCACTAAGAATAAAGGCTGAATAAGTGAGAACAATCATTAGTGCAAAAATGGCAATAACAATGCCAACGTGAATAAAACTTGCATTTGTAACGCTATTCATTGCTGTTACAATAGTGCCTGGACCTGCAAGAATAGGAATGGCTAAAGGTGAAATTGCAGGACTGCTTTTTGGTTCAGCATTGATACTGCTATGTATTTTAGACTTCTGAGACATTAACATTTCAAATCCGACATAAAAAATCAGTATGCCACCAGTTATTTTAAAAGCAGGAATAGTAAGTCCAAATAATTCAAAAATATATTTTCCTGCTATAACAAAAGAGACAACTATAAGAAACGCTGTTATTGAAGCTATTCTAGCTATCTTTTTTTTACTTTCTCTGCTTTCTCCTTCTACGAGTCCTAAAAAAATTGGTGTGTTAGCTATTGGATTCATAATAGCAAAAAAGCTCATAAATACAGTCAGAGTATAAATAACTAAATTTCCCATCTTTTATATTTTAATAATGAAGCACAACGATTCGCCAATATGAGTTGGTTGGGATTTCAACGCACTCACCAATCAGACCGTTGCAATTTTGATTAAATGTACAAATTTTTCGAAAACTACAGACGCCCAGCTGACTTATCTCT
>CAYUQR010000093.1:0-9256 GCA_964446825.1 uncultured Rikenellaceae bacterium | reverse complement strand
GTCCAGCGTCCAGCGTCCAGCGTCCAGCGTCCAGCGTCCAGCGTCCAGCGTCCAGTTATCCGACAATCTTATATTCCTTTCCTTTTATTTTTATTGACCTGGTCAAATTCTTGTATGAAATGAAATGAAAATCATTCTTGTCTGCTTTTAGTGTGACTTTTCTTTTGTCTATTTCTATAGACAGATCCAGAGAATTATCCTTATGATGAATAAAATCGGCAAGGAGTAAGGCTTTTTCAATACCATCCCCGCGCCTGAAGTTCCATACTTCGTCCGGCAATGAAAGTCTTTTGCCTTCGTATATTGATTCATCGGGCAAAGAGTTTAATATCTGATAAACTTCAGAAGCAGATTTCCCGTTCAGATCTGTAAAACAGACAGGGTTTCTCTCAATTGCTGCTTTAAGGAAAGGACGCCAGTCAATCTTATCCATCTGCCTGTATACATAAAGAGCAATAAGTGCCTGTTCTGATTTATTCATATGCTTGTATATCAATGATATAATTTTTTCGTGACTGTCGTCAGTTGTAATTTTAAGCTTATCGATGGTTAAATATCCTTTGTTTAGATCCGGAATTTTTGGATCTGTGAAAACAAAATCTTTCAACTCTGCAAACATTTCATGTATTATAGTTTCAAAATTATTTCCTGTAATTTTAATGAATTCATTTTCAAACTCATTGAGAGATTTACCCGGATTACCCTTAAGGAAATCTTCAAAATCATTCAGCATTATTTTCCCCTGTATCGGGCTGAGGTGAAATTCATCTCCGTCAATTTCTTTTATAAGAGAATCTCTTATTTCAGGCGACACATTGTATTTACTGGTATGCTCGTACTCGAACATTTTTTCAAGCAGAATATATCTCTGCTTACCGGAAAGATCCGATCTGAATTGAAAAAGGGTTTTATATTTTGATTTAAACCGGAGAAAATTGATAAATATGAGGCTGTTAAGGTCTGTTTCAAGAAATTCCCTGAGTTTCCTCGAAAAGGCTGCATATGTCTGCTTATCAATAGTTGCTTCACTATAAAGAGTATGAATATATCCGGATATATGGGATACTATTGTTACTTTTTCATTCTCCATGGCTCTTCTTGCTTTTTCTGACAGGGAGGTTCCGTTATACCACATATTTTTAGTCACAATCCTGCGATTATTTGTAATTAACCCTTCTTTCTCCATGATAAAATTCTGAGAATGGAGCGGGGTTGCGATCAGGAAGATTTTTTCCAGTGGTATTCTTCCCACTACAAACATAGCAGCTGCATAAATAGCTGACAATGAAACGCATTCGCCTGCGCCCGAGGTAAAATTCTCTTTGTACCGGAATGCACCCATCGCTTCAATGGTTTCTGTCTTCCAATAGGGAATGATGTCAGAGTCATATTTATCAAGGCCAAAATGCTTTCTTATATCAATATCGAAATAGTATTTATCTCCTTCATAGCCAAAAAGTGCATTTGACTGCCTGAGCATCTCCATATCAAAGAAATCAGAGAACCTGTTAATTTCAGTACTTTTTGTTGTAAGTCCCCACGTTGAGAGATCAAGGTTGAACACGTAATTCTGAATGATGTATTGTTTAATCCTGTTGGCTTTATATGTAAAGCTCTTCTTCTCAATATCCCTGAACCATGGATCATCCCTCCATTTCCATAATTCGGGTGACATTATATCAGCCAGGATAAGCGGATAGAAAAGTTCCGGAAATATGAAGATCTCCATATCCGAAAGTGTAAAGGCAGAAGAATATTTTTCGAGCGTTTTGTTATCAGAAAAGTCGATACCCTGATTTGCAGTCATTTTACGATTTATAAATCAACAATTCTAATAACACAAAATGAGCATAAAAGTTTATCAGAATCTTTCTATACCAGAAAAAAAGAAGTCAGCCTCTCTTTTTGCGTTTTCAATACTGTCTGATCCATGGATAGCATTCATCTGCACCGAAACTGCGAATATTTTTCTAATCGTACCTGGTTCTGCTTTGTTTGGATCTGTTGATCCGATAAGCTTTCTGAATTCCTCAACTGCGTTTTTGTGCTTTAATATCATGACCACAACCGGCCCTGATGTCATAAATTCAACCAGGTCTTCGAAAAAAGGTTTGTCTTTATGGACTGAGTAAAAAGTCTCTGCCTGGGGCAATGTCATTCTGACCATACGCATTGCTGAAATTTCAAATCCACCCTCATTTATCATTGAAAGGATAGGGCCCGTTTTGCCTGTCCTTACTGAGTTTGGCTTAATTATTGAAAATGTAAAATCGCTATTCATATTCTTCTTAATTTGATAATTGACAACCTTACTGGTCTTAAGGAATATTTTTTATCTTTGTCCACTTATAAAAACCGCATCAAAAGTGGAAGATTTATCCAAATATACCAAAGAATTATCAAAACTTTTTACATCCTCAGAGAATATATTGCTTATTTGCCATATCAATCCTGATGGCGATGCTATTGGTTCTCAACTTGCTCTCTATCATTATCTTAAAGAAAGAAACATAAGAGTTAAGATGCTTGCTCCCAATAATCTGCAGGAGTTCCTGAAATGGATGGATGGAGCTGAACAGATAGCTATCTTTATTAAAGACAGAAAAAAATGCAGGAAGCTGATTGAAGAAGCAGATCTGATTATTATGTTTGATTTTAACCAGTCGAACAGGCTTGGAGAAGCGGAAGAGTATGTGAAAGCTTCTGCTGCAAAGAAAGTTATTATAGATCATCATCTTAATCCTGAAAAATTTGCAGATCTGATTATTACAGAACCATCAAAATGTTCAACATCAGAGCTGGTTCATGAGCTTGTATGCGAGATAAATGGTACTCAGTTTTTAAACAAACCTTATGCGGAAGCAGTATATGTTGGCATAATTACCGATACAGGTAACTTTGAGCACGGATCATATTCTTCAAGGACCTTCAGAATAGTAGCTGACATTCTTGATACAGGAATTGATAAAGAAAAAATCCGCAACATGGTTTACAATAATTTCTCTGTCGATCGTCTCAGGCTTCAGGGCTTTGCACTGAACAAGAGGATGGTGGTCCTTCCTGAATATAATACGGCTTACATCTATCTCACTAAAGATGACTTAAAGGAATATAATCACATAAAGGGCGACACGGAAGGATTTGTAAATATGCCATTATCCATAAAAGGAATATTTTTTTCAGCCTTGTTTATAGAAAAGGTTAATTTTATTAAACTTTCTTTCAGGTCAACAGGGCAGTTCCCGACTAATGAGTTTGCTGCAAAGTATTTCTCAGGAGGCGGACATATGAATGCCTCGGGAGGTGAATATAAAGATACCCTCGACAATACAATATCTTATTTCCTTAAATCTCTGAAAGAGATTGTCGCTAAATCTGAAGGTTAATTATAATTATATGTCCGTTAAGTATATATTACTTTTAGTCTTGTTTTTATTGTCCGGACTCTTTTCCTGCAGAAATAATTCTGAAAGATCCGTCCCTGTCATTAAACCCGGGCAAGATCAAATGGCTGATCTGAACAGGTATTTTATACAGAAGGATAAGGAACGGATTCAGAACTATATTGAGCGCAAAAAACTGAAAATGAGAGAGTCTCCGACAGGGCTCTGGTACCAGGTTATTAACGAGGGATCTGGCGAAAATTTTTCAGATAATGATAAATTATCCTTCGATTATGAGTGTTCACTGCTCGATGGAACCAAATGCTATTCATCAAAGGAACTAGGCCCAAAAGAAGTTATTATTGGAAGAACTGATCTGGAGCAGGGATTAAATGAAGGGATAAGAATGTTGAAGCCTGGAGCTGAAGCCATTTTTATCATACCGCCTTATTTGGGTTATGGGCTATTGGGAGACAGAAAAAATATACCTCCCAGGGCAATAATTGTATATAACGTTTATAACTTGCGGACTGAATAATATCTTTGGAAATTTTACGTTTTTTGATTATTAATATGATTTTTAATATATATTTTAACTATGACTGGAAAGAATTATATAAGGGTTTTTTTGCTTTTGGCTGCAGTACTGTTTATTTCACTTAGTTCATGCGATCCGGGTAAAAAATATGAAAAAGATGAAAGGGCACAGATTCAGGATTATCTGTCAAAAAACAGCAACCTTGATTTTGAATTGAAACCCAGCGGGTTATATTACCTTGATGAACAGGTTGGAACAGGGCGCACTCCTGTTGCCCACGACACTGCTTATATGTTCTATACGGGGAAATTCCTTAACGGTAATATTTTTGATACAAATGTCGGGACTACAGATACGCTTGTAGTTCCGGTTGATGAAAATTATATGATTCAGGGATATGATGAAGCTATTACCTATATGAAAGAGGGCGGAAAAGCACTGATACTTATTCCTTCGTCTCTAGCCTATGGGCCTACAGGATGGTATGCAATAGGAGGTTATACACCGCTTTTATTTGAACTATACCTTGTTCGTATTGCAAAAGGGCCGGGAAAATAGCATTATTGCAATATAAAAATAACAAGCCTGCCGTTTAGTGAAGGCTGTGATTTTCTCCATTCCGCGATAGTCATGGTCCTTATTGATTCAGTAGCCAGTGTGATATCTGATGCTAAACAGAGTCGTGTATCACTGTGGCATGTTGCTATCAACGATTCCAGCATTTTCTGGGCCCGGTATGGAGTTTCCATGAAAATCTGGGCGTATTCCTCAGATGCCTTCTTTTCCAAATCCCTTATCCTGGCAGTTCTTTCGGAAGGCTTTACAGGCAGGTATCCGTTAAAGGTAAACTGTTGTCCGTTTAGTCCCGACGATATCAGGGCAAGAATAATTGAAGATGGTCCGGACAGTGGTATAACCGTTATCTTTTTTCTGTGAGCCAGTGCTACAATCCTGGCACCCGGATCTGCTATACCGGGAAGGCCTGCTTCGCTCATTATGCCACAGTCATATCCATTAATGACCGGCTCAAGATAATGCGATATATCGGAATCAGCAGTATGTTCATTTAGTTCAAAAAAGACTGAATCATCAATTGGAAATTGCCTGTCAATAAGTCTCAGAAACCTTCTGGCGCTGCGGATATCTTCAACAATAAAATAACGCAGTTCTTTTGTCAGGCTTATTACTTTTTCAGGGATGACCTTTGAAAAATCGTCTCCTCCCAAAGTTACTGGTATAAGATATAACCTGCCTTTCACAATGTTTATTTTGTCAATTCAAATATAACAAATAAACCAGTCGGGAGTTCTGAAACAATAATTGGTATATCTGTTGCCATTTATTGATTTTTGATATAGGTTTGTCTCGAAATATCAGTATAGTGAAAATAACATTTCTTGGTACAGGAACATCTCAGGGGGTGCCTGTTATAGCATGTGAATGCAGTACGTGCCTTTCAGACGATCCTCATGATAAGAGACTCAGAACATCACTTCTTTTGGAAGAAGGCAATGTCACCCTGCTTTTTGATGCCGGTCCGGATTTTCGGCAGCAGATGTTGACTAATCATGTAACAAAACTTGATTCGATTCTTCTTACACATGAACATAAGGATCATATTGCAGGTCTGGATGATGTAAGAGCATTCAATTATAAAAGCCGGGATGCAATTGACATTTATGCTGAAGAAAGGGTACAGAAAGCAGTTAAGAGGGAATATTCTTATGTTTTCTCGGAATACCAGTATCCCGGAATTCCAAAAATGAGGTTAAATCCAATTGATGAGCATAATATTAATATTAAGGGAATAAGTATAATTCCTGTACGAGTTTTCCACTACAGGTTGCCTGTTTATGGTTTCAGGGTTGGAGACTTCGCGTATATTACTGATGCCAATTATATACCTGAAGAGAGTAAACATAAACTTATAGGGGTAAAATACCTGGTTATTAATGCCCTAAGGAAGGAAAAACATATTTCTCACTTTAGTCTGCGTGAAGCAATAGACTTTATCAGAGAGATCTCCCCAAAAAAAGCATTTATCACCCATATAAGCCATCAGATGGGCTATCATGCTGAAGTTTCAAAGGAATTGCCAAAGGGAATATTTTTTGCCTACGATGGTTTGAGCTTTATGTGCAATGAATGAAATGAAGATTATTTTATCCTCTTTTTCTTGAAAGTATTATTCAGTTTTTTCTGATAAGCTGGTGAAAAATAGTATCGGTTCCGGCCCAGCTGTTCAGTGTTTATATGCGAAGAAGCTTTTCTTTTTTTCAAATAGGGATTCTTCCTTGAAGCAGCACATGACCATGCAATAGTAATTAAGAGGATGATTAACAGATATTTTATTATTTTAAAAATCTTAGACATTATCACATCTTAATTTGAATCGAATCTAAAAATACAACATATTTAGATAAAAGAAAAAAAATGTACTAATTATCTGTCACCTTTTATTTAAACACATTTTTTAAATGGTTAGTATGTTTTATATTGCATAATAAATTCTATTAATATGAATATGAGAGGAAAATCAATCGGGCTTCTGAGTTTGATATGGATTATTTCATCATTTTCAGTCCATTCTCAGGAGCTTCAGAGTATAATAATTTCAAATAAACAAGGCCTGACTGCAGATAGCCTTGTTTTTTCAGACAAAAGTATCCTGGGACTTCCGCAAGCCAGGTCTTTATTTAGTTTTCTGCTAAACAACAGAGTCTTTTATTCGGATAATGCTGTATTAGAACAAAGCGGGGACCATTTTATACAGAATTTTGAAAACATTCTTAAAGTAACCAGCAGTATTGAGCGTAACCCGGGTTCAGGCTTAAAGGGAGAAATTGTATTTGAAAACATGGGGAAAGATACAGTTTCAATAAGCAATGTGGTACCTTTTGGAGAAGCTAACAGTTCTGTATATATAACTGGGAAAGGTCCTTCGGATCTTGCAAGGGCATGGCTATTCCGTCCCGGATTTCGACCTGTAAGAGTGATTCTGCCTGACAATGCATGGGAGATGGGATATTCTTCGTTTAATGTGGCAGATGATTTATCTGTTTGTGCGATAGTTCGAAGAGCTGAAATTACGGGAGGTAAAAAGCTGCGTTATGAGACTATTTTACCCCCTAAGGCACAGGTAAGTTATTCATTTTATGCCGATGTTTTCAGGGGAGACTGGCAAAATGGTCTTCGCATGATGTTCCGCGACAGGTACATTTATGACCTTGATAAGTTTGACAATTCATTGTTCGAAAGGAAGGATCTTGCCTGGATAAAGTCCAGCTATCTTATAGTACTTCAGATGGCCTGGGACAAAGATTTTTATGACAGGCTGACTGGTAAATATACCTATCCGGAAGTCATAAGAAAAGGGATTGAACTTTTTGGAAAAATCGATGTGTATGGAATATGGCCTACATGGCCAAGGCTTGGACTTGATCAGCGCAATCAATGGGATTTATACGGAGATATTCCCGGCGGAATACATCAGCTAAGGAATTTCGTAAAAATGTCGCAGCAATCCGGCACACGGTTTTTTATTGCCTACAATCCATGGGATAACAGCACCAGGAAGGAAGATCATTACAAAGGAATGGCCAGGATGCTGGCAGAAACTGATGCCAACGGAGTTGTCCTTGATACCAGGGGCAGCTCAAGTTATGAACTGCAGGCTGCTGCTGACAGTATAAAAAAGGGAGTGGTAATGTTCTCAGAAGGCATGGCGGTGCCTAAAGATATGCCAGGCATTATAGCCGGAAGGGTACATAATGCAATTTATTTAAGTCCCGAGTTAAATCTTAACAAACTCATTAAACCTGATTTTTCAATTTTCCGGGTATGTGATGTAGGGGAGGATATTATTCATCGTGAAATTGCCATAGCCTTTTTTAATGGTTATGGCACTGAGCTAAATATGTTCAGGCCTGGCGGCAGAGATGATAATTACAGGAATGATCTTGATTATCTTGCTCATACAACCTTTATTCTCAGGCAGAATAATGATGCTTTCCTGGATAAAAACTGGACTCCACTGCTGAAAACAACTGTTGATAATGTTTTTGTGAACCAATGGGTATCTGGCGATAAGACAGTTTATACAATTTTGAACATGAAGCCTGAAGGCGTGTACAGTAACCTTTTCAAAGTGAAAATCACCGCGGAAAAACACTTTGTATCGCTTTGGAACCATAATGAACTGGTTCCTGTCAATGAAAATGGGGATACTTACATCAGGGCTAATGCCACAGGGTGGGATCCATCTTTCAACGGAACCAGAAAGGAGGGATCTGTCGACTGTATTGCTGAAATGCCGGTTTTAATAAAATCTCAACTGAAAGGTGATTCCCTGAATATCAGACTTGAGAATAGCGGAAAAGTGTTAATCTGGAAAGGAGATCCTTCATATCAGGCCAAATACAAGGAACTAAAGAATGTGAAAGATACCACCATAAGCATAAAAGGTTTATTTGGATATTATGAAGGGAAAATAGTACTGCAAATTGTAGAAAACAAAATACTGAAAGATGAAAATGTTATTGAACTGAAAGGTGGAAAGCCATGGCTCATAAGTAAGCTGACCCGCACAAAAAGAGCATCTGCCATACCTGAGGGTATGGTTCTTGTTCCGGGTTCTCATTTCTCATTTACTGTAAGTGCAAATGATGATTTTATTCCGTATCCCGAAGTAAATGGCACAAATGTAAAGGTTGACAGCTTCCTTATCGATAAATACCCTGTAACCAACGCCCAGTATTATGATTTTGTTGTGAACTCAGGGTACATGCCAACCGATACTGCCCGTTATTTAAGGCATTGGCAGTCGGGAATTTATAAACAGGGACAGGAAAGATATCCTGTTGTTTATATCAGCTATGAAGATATGATTGCTTATGCAAAATGGGCTGAAAAACGACTTCCGACAGAAGCAGAATGGCAGTTAGCGGCGCAAAGTATTGATAGCAGGAAGTGGCCCTGGGGTGAGGAATTTCATGGGACATACTGTAATAATTCTTTTGACAGACCAACTCCGGTTGATGCCTTTACGAAAGGACAAAGCCCATATGGAGTATATGATCTTGTAGGCAATGTATGGCAGATGACCAACGACATGTATTTTAATGGTACAAATTATTTTACAATTATTCGTGGAGGGAGCTATTACAAACCTGATTCAAGCTGGTGGTATATCCAGGGCGGCCCTCAGTCGCTAGATAAGACTCAGATGTTGCTGATGGTATCTCAGGGGTTTGACAGATGTTCCACCGTTGGTTTCAGGTGTGTCAGGGATATTGACAGTAAGAAATTAAAAAGATAAAAGATAAAAGTAAAAAGA
>CAYUQR010000092.1:0-9371 GCA_964446825.1 uncultured Rikenellaceae bacterium | reverse complement strand
ACCGGAGATGACAGGAATTGCCTTCTTTCAGTAGTTGATATATCAGGTTTCAGAAGCTAGTATTTTTCTGATCTTTCATTTCAATTCTGACCATTTTAAAATTTCAGCTGAATTTGAATTTGTCTTCATAACTCATTTTTTAAAATGGAATTATTACCAAATCCTTACAGTCAATTACTAATTGTTCCTGCGTACTTTTTTGCAAGTTCACGGGCCTGACTAACCCAGTTATCCTGTTCAATACGACCTGGAATAATCTCAAGAACCTCTGTAATGGTTTCAATGTCCTTGTGAGTAAGTTTGCTTATTTGATCAAAAGTATAAATTCCAAGAAGGTTCAAACGTTCCTCTACCCATAGGCCAAGACCGTCAATCAGGGTTAAATTGTTTGCCTCGTGTTTCTGTGCAACCCCTAACCTGTCGAAGTAAATTCTATCCTGCCTGTCTATGATGTGTTTAAGAAGTTCTGCCTTATCGCCTGCGATCCTGACAAGTTCTTTTGCCTGAAGAATCCATTCATCTCTTTCAATTCTTCCCGGGAAGTATTCAATTGCCTCGGTAACAGCAGCAACATCTTCACTGTTAAAATTACTTATCTGTCTGAATGTATAGATACCCAGTACATTGAGCTTTTCCATTATCCATCCGCCAATACCGCTGATGTTTGTTAAGTCGTCAGCTTCTTCTTCTTTTGCAATTCCTATCCGATTAAAGAAAATGTTCATCCTTCTTTCACTAATCCGCTTTAAGAGCTCTGTTTTACTATCCATACTCTGTACGAGCTCCTTTGCCTGCGAAACCCATTCATCCCTCTCAATTCTGTCTGAGAAATATATGATTGCATCATTTATTGTCTCAATATCCTGTTCAGTGAAATTACTGATCTGCCTGAAAGTAAAAATATCTAATGCATGAAGTCTTTCCTCAATATAAGGACCGATACCGCTGATCATTTTCAAGTCATCCTTTTCTGCTTCTGTTGCTGTTCCAAAACTTTTATAATCCAGCAAATGCTTATGTTGTGCTACATGAACCAGAGCTTCATCCTTTTCGTACAATAATTGTTCATTTCTTTTATTTTTTAATGCCATAGCATCTGTTTCATCAACAACCTTTTTTTGAAGTGCCTTAAGAGCTTTAACCTCGAGGATGAGATTTTTTATTTCCTTATCTTTTTCATTAAGGCTTATATTCAGTCTGCTTTTATCCTCGTAAAGTTTAGCGATCTCTTTATTCAGTTCATCCTTTTCTGATTGAATAACTTTAATTCTCCTTACATAAATCGACTTATAATAAAGCCATGCAGTTATATAACCAATGATAGCAGCAACCAGTAAAAAGGAAAGTATTTCGATTGTTGCTCCGCTTTTTGTTTGTACTAAAAGAATACCAAGTGCGCTCATATTTTTAATTTTTAATAATTATAGCCGCTCTCCTGTTCTTTGATCTTCCTGACTCTGTACTGTTATCCGATGCCGGGTCTTTCTCCCCTTTTGATTCAATTATGATTTTATCAGCTGGCATGCCTTTTTCTTCAAAATAATGTTTAACACTTTGTGCCCGCCTGTATCCAAGATCCTGATTATACTTATCAGATCCAACAGCATCGGTGTGGCCGATAACACTTAGCCTGGCTTTTGGGTTTTGATTCAGATAAGAATTAGACTCGCTGAAGTATTTGTCAGTCATCGCTTCAGATTTGAATTCAGATTTATCGAAAGCAAAATAGATTACCATGTTTCCCGGGACTACTGCAGGTTTCGGAACTAATGACTTGTTTATCGTGTCATAAGATGTTGAATCTTCAATGTTACCAGCAGAAATTTGCATAGTTTCCGTATCGCTGCATAATCCTTTTATCTTACATACATAGAGATGAGTTGACAATGCAGACCAGCCAAATAATGCAAGAAATCCAATAATTAAAATTTTCATTCTTTCTATCTTTAATTTTTAAAATACTTTCACTTAACAAATTTTCTTTCAAATGGAACCTTGAACAAAAAGCAGGCTCTGCAGCTTATGTTTTTTTCATCAAACTTTACACAATTCAGGATACGGGTCACCAGAAAAGACGCCTGGAATCAGATATGCAAGTGCTGTAAGCTGCCAAGGACACCAAATACATTAAGAAGCCAAATTACAACAACAATCACAATTACTGCATTCAGAATGCTTTTAATGGTGCGCTGCATAGGAATATAGTTATTCACCAACCAGAGAAGAACTCCGGCAACAATAAGAACAAGAACGATAGTTAAAAGTGGCATGATAATAATAGTTTAATTTATTTATAAATATTACAAAGCAAAGTTGACACACTTTACGTCAGGAAGTATTACACAACTTCTGTAATAACTTACATTATTCACACATTAACTTATACCAGATGAATAATAATTTGCGGCACCTAGCCAGTGGTATTTCATTTCTTATTAACATCCTTTAATCTAATTTTTAACTAATTCCACAGTACCCGTAGCGTCAACTTCAACAGGAATCGCTTTAAAATCTTTTATACTGTTCACTTTAATTTTACATTTTAGATTGAGATCGTATTTTAATATATCATTGTTGGTGATGATCAGCCATGCTGTTTTAAAAGGACTGCTGTATTCAATAATAATCGGTATGTCGATTATCTGGCTGGATCCTGGTTTGATATCAATCGATTGGGTAACATTCCCTTTCGAAAGGAGAGTATTTATTATTTGTAAATTATAGCTGATTTCATTCAGATGCAAATCAATATTCTTCCCGTTATTAATGATTTCGATTTTTAAAACAGCATCTATAGTTTTATCCTTCAAGTTATATTTCTTATGCTCTAATTTCAAAATTGTTATTTTGGGAGGAATTGGAGATGCTATCCTGATTTTTCTGTTAATATTGATCTTTTCGCTTCCTATCAGGGTATTATATACAATGTCGAAACTGATCTCCAGGTCAGTTGAATCCTGTCCCTGCAAATTACCAATTGTCTTTTTTATTTCCTTAAGTGATATATTAACAGGAAGTTCAATCGTATCTGTTTCGAACCATTTCTGGTCAATCTGAACGGGTACAGTTTCTTCAACCATTTTGAAACCATTCAGTTTAATCTCAAAATTGAGGGTGTCAATTACCATTTTATAAGGCATTTTATTCTGGATGAAAACATATAGTTTCAACAATGCCGAATCTTTTTTAAGATCAATGTGAACAAAGCTTATTTCATTTATACCGGGAAAGATCAGGTTGATTGCTTTTCTGGGATTAAAAATATAATAACAGATAATTGAAATAATTACTATTACCAGAACAACCAGGAGTATTTTAACTGTCTTAAACTTTAATTTCATTAAAAAGCAACAGGTTTTTAATTAGTCCCCATTCCTCAGGCTATTCTTTCAAAGTCTTCTCCCCTGGAGAACTCTCAGAATAACAGCAATAATTGCTATTACAAGAAGAACATGAATAATACCTCCGGCATGAAATCCGACTAACCCGATAAGCCATGCTATAATTAATATTACTGCGATGACATAAAGTAAATTTCCCATGATTTAAAGTTTTTAATAAATATTTAAAAAAGAGTTATGTTATTCTCACATTCTAATATGCGACATGCCTTAAATTTCTAATTTTCTTAAAGTGCGATGGGGTGAAACCTGTAATCGCTCTAATCTGTCCTGACAATTGAGCTACGCTACTGTAGTTTAACAGATAGGCAATTTGGGTAAGATTAAGCTTAGAATATACAAGCAATTCTTTAGCACGTTCAATTTTATGAAAATTTAAAAACTTTTCAATCGAAGTGTTTTGTATCCCCTGGAAAAGGTTATCAAGCCAGGCGTAGTTATGATGAAGCCTTTTACTTATATACCCACGGAAATTCTTTGTGCACCGGATATCACTATAATGAACCAATTCAACAATAATGCTTTTAATTTTTTTAATAAGCAACCCTTCTCTCTCGTCAACCAGTTCAAATCCCAGTATTTTTAACGCATCTTTCAATTGTTCCCGTTGTTCCGATGAAATACCCTCTTTGATTATTATCTCCCCCGACGATATTAAATTCTTATATATCCCCAGTTTCTCCAACTCTGACTTCACCGCCATTTTGCTATGAATGCCCACCATGTTTTTGATATATAATATCATAGATATATATTTTGAAACAGAAGTTTTTAACGAAAATGACTCTTCATTTTAATATCATTCATAACCACTTTTTATGATAGTTGAGATCATCTTAAACCTCTCGTTTGCCTTTATTGTGTTCCGAGTATGAGCTGGTATGATAATTGACTGACCTGTATCAAGCATATTAGATTTTGCATCGATAACAATTTCGGCTTTACCATCAATGATCTGGACAAAAGTGTCGAATGGAGAAATTTTTTCCGTTAATGCTTCGCCTGTGTCAAATGCTTCTGCACTGACATTCCCAGTCGATTTCTTAATAATCGTTTTGCTGACAACCGATCCGGGCACATATTCAATAATTTCAACTATAATGAATGCTTTTGATTTTACGAAATCCTTATTCTCCATATTTCCTGTTATTTGTCAGATCCGGCAATTATTTTCCGGAAGTGATTGGTCAAATCATTGGCTTCAATTAACCATCAATTTTTCTGTGAATTAAAATATTCTGTTGTCAGTACTAATTCAGCATCCGGAGTTTGAACACTTGGATCATACTCGGCTGTAATAAAAATTTTGACCGGCCTGAACGAGGATTTAGTTTCTAGCTTTGCACTTAATTTTTTAGATAAAAACGCCTTTTTGGTTTTTATCTGGCCTATGTTTTTTGTATTATTATCTTCGGTCACCATCCATACAACATATGTGTTCTTTGGTGGCTGAAGTCTGCTGGCCTCAGAAAGATTTTCCAGGTCTATTTTTATAACATAATTGTTGTACTTATCTGTTCTAACTTTTATAGAACCCCGGGCAGCGGGTACAACAGAAGAGTTTAAAAATTTTACCTGGGCATTGCAGTTACTAAACGAAGATATTATTATAACTCCTGCAAAAGCTATAAAGATATTTTTTAGACGAATTATCAACCTTTTAGCTTCCATAATAGATAATTTTAATTTTAGACTGAATTAATATACCACAAAGGTTTATAATGCAGCCTCCAAAACATTACATAACTTTAAAAAATAATTACATCATTCACACATTTTCCAGAGGAGTGCGCCGTTTTTGCTTTATTTGCTTGAAATGAGAGGGAGTTAGCCCTGTAACTTTTTTAAACTGGCTGGAGAGATGGGATACGCTGCTATAGTGTAACTTAAAAGCAATTTCTTTAAGATTAAGTTCATCGTAAACAAGTAATTCTTTTACCCTTTCAATCTTGTGGTTGATAAAGAATTTTTCAATTGTTGTTCCCTGGACTTCAGAAAAAAGGTTGGCGAGATAAGTATAGTCGTAATTTAGTTTTTCACTCAGGTAATCGGAAAGATTTATTTTCAACTGGTCCCCCGAATAATGGACCAGTTCAATAATAATATTTTTTGTTCTTTCAATTAGTATGCTTTTCTTATCGTCCATCAGTTCAAGTCCTGATTTCTTTAAAGCATCATTTAAATGATCCCACTTTTCTTTTGAAATATCCTCTTTAATTTCTGCCTCACCTATCTCCACAACAGTATAATCCAAACCCAGTTTTTCAAGCTCTGACTTTACCACCATTTTGCAACGGATACATACCATATGCTTAATAAAGAGTTTCACTTTTTAATTTAATTTTTAAATTTCACTAAAGCTTAATAAGTTGTTATTCAAATTGGTTTTACAAAAATAAAAAAAATAAACTAAAAACTCTTTTATGAATTTCCATTTTAGTTTATTCGCTATTGTCTTAACCCGGCTTTTTAAGCTATGTTAATCATTTAAAGCCCTATATTGAATATGTGAATTATATAAATTAATTAAGTAATTGTGTAACAAACCAAAAGGTTTTACCATTTAACTTTGAACTATTGTTTTTAAACTAATTTTAAAAAATCAGAAATGAAAAAAATTATTCTATTTACATTGCTTTTTATTTTCACTTTGGGTGCATCAACGGTATTTGCAGGTAATTCTGACCCGAATTCTGCAAAGGATAATCTTGTTGTTCCTGAGAAAAAGGAAAATAAATTATCTGACGAAGAGATGTCTCGTCTGACAAAACGCGTTGAAGAAATACGCGATATGGATAAAACAAACATGACCGTTAAAGAAAAACGTGAATTGAAAAAAGAACTGAAAGGGATTAAGGAAAACGTAAGGAGAAATAGTGGTGTTATTTATATTGGTACCGGCACACTTATTCTTATTATTATTCTGGTAATAATTTTACTTTGATCATTAGTATTTCTTTGCTTTCCTTAAATAATTGTTTTATAGAAATATTTTTGATTCTCAAATCAAATAAAGTATTACATCAAAGATTAGGTTTAAGGTTAGTTTAGGTTGGGTTTAGGTAGGGTTTGACAAGGAGGAGCATTGATGAAAATACAATTCTCCTCCTTTTTTTTAATAAATAAATCTATTTTGTTAAGCAGGTAAATATTCGAAAAAAATTTATCATGAAAACTTTAATAAAAATTTTTACATTACTAATTGTAATGTTTATTTATTCCTGTGCAGTCCAGAGACCGATTTCATCACAGCAGGGAAATGTGAGCTTGCAGGTTTTTTATGATCAGCTAAGTCCTTATGGTCAATGGGCCAATAATCCCAATTACGGTTACGTATGGTTTCCGAATGCGGGGAGGGATTTTTCGCCATATTCGACAAATGGATATTGGGTAATGACAGAATATGGCTGGACGTGGGTGTCGAATTACTCTTGGGGTTGGGCTCCGTTTCATTATGGCCGCTGGGATTACGATAATTATTATGGCTGGTTTTGGGTTCCTGATAATGAATGGGGACCTTCCTGGGTAACCTGGAGAAGGGCCAATGGTTATTATGGTTGGTCACCAATGCGACCAGGAATAAGCGTCAACCTAAGTTTTGGTGGTGGATATAACGACATAAACCGTTGGAATTTTGTACCTGAAAGGGATTTCGGCAGACGTGATATTGATAAGTATTATTCAAATAGGAGTAATAATGAAACGATAATCAGAAACTCTACAGTAATAAATAACACATATAATGACCGAAGTCGTAATGTAATCTATATAGCAGGACCTCAAAGAGATGATGTTCAAAGAGTTACTGGCAGGAGTATCGGTAATGTAGCTATTCGGGATAATGACAGACCGGGAGAGAAACTTAATAATAATCGACTTAACATTTACAGACCGCGAATAGAACGGATCAACAACGGGAGTCAGAAGCCAGTTCCATCCAGAACAATAAATATGAAGGATGTCAGACCAGCAGAGGAAAGAAATCCGGCTAATCAGCAGCACAATGTCAAACCTGTTCAAAATAACAGGAGAGCGGAACCACAAACACAACCACAACAGCGCCAGAAATTGCAAGGGCAACAGCAAATAAAGGAACAGGAACAAGGACTACAAAACCAGCAAAAGCAGAAAAAAACAGAGGTACAGAAACAAGGACTACAAAACCAGCGAACCCAGAAAAAAACAGAGGTACAGAAACAAGGGCTGCAAAACCAGCGAACCCAGAAAAAAACAGAGGAACAGAAACAAGGGCTGCAAAAGAAACAACAGAATAAAGAAGTTGTTAATAAATCAGAAAATAGAAGAAAAAGCAAACAGCAGAAAACTATCCCACCACCAAAAAAGAAAAAAAGAAAAAGATAGGTTAACCTGCCTTCTAAAAGCTGGCATCTGAATAGAATAATGTGCTGAATTCATTATACTTAATTTTAAGTTAATGTGTGAATTATGCAATTAATTCAAAGAATTATATAACACTCACACAAAATTATTGGGGTATTTTTACATTGGCTGATTTTCTTCCTTTGTTAAATCAGCTATAATATAATTAACTGGACCCCATGTGGATTCAAATCAGAAATATGGAAAGTGACCGTTGCATAACTTTAGTTAAGGAAGAACTGAACATGCTTGGCTTCCCATATGATTCTGTTGAGTTGGGACAAGTGGAATTAAGGGATAATGCATCAACCAAAGAATTGCAATTGATTGATGCAGCACTTAAAAAATCAGGACTTGAGTTAATAGTTGATAATTCAAGTCACCTTGTCGGAAAAATTAAAGTGGCCATTAAACATATGGTATATTGTTCTGATGGTCTGCACAAGCTAAATACTTCTGAATATTTAACTAAAAGGGTCAACTTCGATTACAATTACCTCAGCAAAATATTCTCCAATATTGAAGGAATAACCATTGAAAAATATGTAATCCGGGAGAAAATTGAACGTGCAAAGAAATTATTGATAACAGGAAAATTCAGTCTGAGTGAAATCGCTTATATGTTACTATACAGCAGTGTGGCTCATCTTTCAAATCAATTTAAAAAAGTGACAGGGTTAACCCCTGTTGTTTTCAAGCAATTAATGGACAACAGATATCAAAAACCTGTTAATGCGTGAAGAAGGTTGAGCCTTTAGAGGCTGTAAAAGCTTTAGAGGCTTTAAAGGCAAGAAAGTCCGGAACCAATTCTTTAACGAATTTTCGGCTTATAAAGAGCTTGTGGATAATCTGTTTTTTGATTATTTTGCCAATTCCCAATGTTTTATCACAGGAATATTTTCAGCAGGAGGTTAATTATAAGATTAATGTTACTCTCAATGACAAGCTACATGAATTAAATGCCAAAGAAACAGTTGAGTATATTAATAATTCCCCCGATACGCTTCGGCTTTTGTTTTTTCATCTTTGGCCTAATGGCTATTCTAATAATCAAACGGCATTAGCAAAACAACTGTTTAGTCAGAAAGGAAAGGAAAGATTATTCAATGATCCCGAATTGAAAGGATATATCGATTCATTGAACTTTAAGGTTGAAGGGCAGTCGGTTAACTGGAATTTAATGCCGGGAATACCTGATATTTGCCGGATTATTCTCAATAAGGCACTTTGTCCGGGTGACACAATAATAGTGACCACTCCATTCCATGTTAAAATTCCGGCCGGGGTAACTTCACGATTAGGACATATAGGGGAATCATATCAGATATCCCAGTGGTATCCCAAACCAGCGGTTTACGACAAATCCGGCTGGCACCAGATGCCATATCTCGATCAGGGCGAGTTTTATTCTGAATTCGGGAGTTTTGATGTGAGTATAACTTTGCCTGAAAATTATACTGTAGGTGCGACAGGAACCCTGCAAAATGACATAGAAGCTGAAAGACTTGATAAGATTGCTGCTGACACTGCCTGGGAAAAGATCGGTGACTATAGAGGAGCAGAATTTCCGCCCTCCTCAGGAATTATGAA
>CAYUQR010000091.1:0-10260 GCA_964446825.1 uncultured Rikenellaceae bacterium | reverse complement strand
CAAAATAATTTGTTGAATTTTAAACTTCACGAAAAATGACTAAAGCAGACATTGTTAATGAAATTGCCAAGAACACTGGTATTGAAAAAGTGACAGTACAGAAAACTGTTGAAGCCTTAATGGAAACTGTAAAAGATTCTATGGTGAAAGGTAATAACGTTTACCTCAGGGGTTTTGGAAGCTTCATCGTTAAGAAAAGAGCCAAGAAAACAGCACGGAATATATCAAAGAATACTACTATTATAATTCCTGCTCACAATATTCCAGCTTTCAAACCGGCAAAAACTTTCATAACTAAGGTCAAATCACACGTTAAGAAATAATTCCATATGCCAAGCGGGAAAAAGAGAAAAAGACATAAGATGGCCACTCACAAACGCAAAAAGCGTTTGCGGAAGAACAGACATAAGAAGAAGTAGCGATCAGAAAGTGGTCATTAGATTATTATATTAAACCTAAAGATCTGATGGTCTTTAGGTTTATTATATCGGTATGTCGGATATTGCTTTTGACATATTAACTCAGATTAATATACTGAAGTGGTAAACAAGGATTTAATCATTGATGTTGGTGATTCCGAAGTTTCTTTAGCGTTGTTGGAAGACAAGCAGTTAATTGAGTTAAACAAGGAAAAACGTAATGTTAAATTTTCTGTCGGGGATATTTACCTGGGAAAGGTAAAAAAAATCATGCCCGGACTTAACGCGGCATTTATCAATGTCGGTTATGAGCGTGATGCGTTCCTGCATTATCTTGATCTGGGAGCTCAGTTCAGGACACAGCATAAATACTATGTTACTGCCATCCAGAAGCAGGGTAAAGTACCTCCTGTTCATAAATTCAAGCCTGAGCAGGATATTGACAAAGACGGGAAAATAACTGATGTTCTTACTTCGGGTCAGACTGTTATTGTTCAGATAACCAAGGAACCTATTTCAACAAAAGGTCCAAGGCTTGCTTCCGAAATATCGCTTGCGGGCAGGAACCTGGTACTTATGCCCTATTCTGATAAGGTATCAATCTCATCGAAGATTGAAAGTGCTGAAGAAAAAGGCCGTCTTAAATCGCTGGTGCAGAGCATAAAGCCAAGAAACTACGGAGTTATTGTCAGAACTGCAGCCGAGGGGAAGAAGGTTGCTGTTCTTGATGCCGAACTAAGAGAACTGGTACGCAGATGGGAGTCAGCATTTCATTCACTTAAAAAGGAGACCAAAACACCCAGACTGTTCATTGGCGAGATGAACAGGACATCAACAATCCTGAGGGATATGCTTAATGTTACTTTTAACAGTATTCATATCAACGATCTTGCATTAGCCGAGGATATCAGAAAATATATCAGGGAGATTGCACCGGAGAAGGAGAAAATTGTTAAAATCTATAAAAACACTCTTCCAATATTCGATCACTTCGGTATTAATAAGCAGATTAAGGCACTTTTTGGCAAGACAGTCTCATTCAAACATGGAGCATATCTTATAATAGAACATACAGAAGCCCTTCATGTAGTTGATGTCAACAGCGGTAACAGATCGCGTTCGGGAAATAACCAGGAATCAAATGCTCTTGAGGTAAACCTTGAAGCTGCTACTGAAATTGCCAGACAATTGAGGCTTAGGGATATGGGGGGTATAATTGTAGTTGATTTCATCGATATGCAAACACCTGAGAATAAGCAGCAGTTATTTGATAAGATGAAGGAGGTGATGGCAAACGACAGAACAAAACATAATATACTTCCTCTTTCTAAATTTGGACTGATGCAGATCACTCGTCAGAGGGTCAGACCTGAAATGCATATTGTTACCGACGAAAAATGCCCTTCCTGTCAGGGAACAGGCGAAACAAGACCAACTATTTTATTTACCGATGAACTGGAAAGAGGACTCGCATTTATTGTAGATAAAATAAAGACAAGAAAACTTATTCTCAATGTTCATCCGTTTGTTGCATCATTCCTGAGAAAGGGGATCTTCCCTCTCTTCAGGAAATGGAATATAAAGTACAGGATTATCCTGAAAGTCCAGGCGGTAACATCATATCATATGCTTGAATATCATTTCTTCGACCATTTCGGTAATGAAATAGATCTGGCTTAAATATGGGCTCTGGACACTGGACTCTAGACTCTGGAAGTTCACAGAGCCTATGGAAATGATTTTATTTATTATTTACTATTTAAAAGCATTGTAATGAGAAAGCATATACTTTTTATATCCTGCATTCTTTTTTCTTTAAGCACTACCGCACAAATCTACGATCCTGTAACGTGGGATTTCAGTTATGAGAAAACAGGTGATAAACAATATGATCTTATCTTTACAGCCACAATAGAAAGTCATTCTCATATATATTCGATGGATATTCCTGAAGGAGGACCAATACCTACATCCTTCAGATTTGATACTGTGCCGGCATACAAACTCGAAGGCAAAGCATATGAGGTCACCAGGCCCGTGGAAAAGCTCGATGAGGCCTTTGGCTTTAAGATCAAGACTTTCAGCGACAAGGCTGAATTCCGGCAGAAAATAACTTCGGATGAAACGTCATTCACTGTTAAAGGGGCTGTAAACTTTATGGCGTGTAATAATGCTACCTGTTCTCCTCCCAAAGATGTTGACTTTTCCATACAAATCGGTGCAGCCAACAGCAATAAAACAACTGTTGCAAGCTCAGGCACGAGTAATGGTTCAGCTCCTTCATCATCAAACCGGGGCTTGCTGAAGTTTTTTCTTATTTCTCTTCTTGCCGGTTTTGCCGGAGTACTGACTCCGTGTGTCTTCCCTATGATACCAATGACTGTAGCTTTTTTCTCACAGGGGTCTGAAGATCGTCGTAAAGCGATATTCAAAGCACTCATTTTTGGTATATCGATAGTTCTTATCTATTCATCACTTGGAATAATTGTCTCACTCACAAGTGCCGGTGCGGGATTTGCCAGCACATTAAGTACACATTGGATCCCCAATATTATATTCTTTGCATTATTTGTAATATTTGCCGTTTCGTTTTTCGGAGCATTTGAGATTGTTCTTCCAAATAAATGGGTTACCGGAGCTGATTCCAGGGTTGAAAAAGGTGGAATACTGGCAGCATTTTTTATGGGACTTACCACTGTAATTGTCTCATTCTCATGTACCGGCCCTATTATTGGTGCCCTTCTTGTTGAAGCGGCAAGTGGTGACGTACTGAGGCCAACTATTGGCATGCTTGGTTTTGGAGTTGCTTTTGCTCTTCCCTTCACAATTTTTGCATTATTCCCTTCAATTGTGAGCCGTATACCTAAATCGGGTGGCTGGCTGAACTCAATAAAAGTTGTTCTTGGATTTATTATGCTGGCATTCAGTATGAAGTTCCTGATGACCATTGACAGTGTCTATTCACTTGGAATAATCTCAAGGGATCTTTTTATTGCTGTCTGGATAGTCCTTTTCTCTCTGTTGGGACTGTACCTTATGGGTAAGATAAAATTCAGGCACGACAGCGATCTGCCATATATTGGAACCTTCAGGTTATTTCTTATAATATTGGTTTTTTCTTTTGTTATCTATCTTATCCCAGGATTATTTGGTTCTCCATTGAAAGGATTATCCTCATTTCTGCCTTCTTCCTCAACAACGGAACTCAACCTGTTCAATCTGCTCTCTGAAAACAGGTCTGCCTCTGTCGTTGTCGCAGAACCTTCAAATACCAGTGTACTGTGTGCCGAACCAAAATATGGCGATATTTTCGATATGCCGTTTGGATTGAAGGGCTATTTTGATTATAATCAGGGCCTTGCCTGTGCAAGAGAACAGGGCAAGCCTGTATTACTGGATTTCAAGGGACATGCCTGTGCCAACTGCAAGCTGATGGAGGCCAGGGTATGGTCAGATCCTGAGATTTTATCCAGACTTCGTGAAAAATTTGTCATTGTGGCGCTATATGTTGATGACAGAACCTCTTTACCTGAGAATGAATGGATTACATCCGCCATAGATGGCAAGGTAAAGAAGACCCTGGGTAAAATAAATGAGGACCTCGAAATATCGAAGTTTAAAACCAATGCACTGCCTTTTTATGTAATAACCGATTCTGAGGGCAATGAACTGAATATGCCAATGCCAACAAACCTGAATGTAGAAGAATACAAAAAATGGCTTGATGAAGGTATTGCTGCATTTGAAAAGCTCGGGAACAAATAATTAAAAATGATTTTCAGAATTTCCCGAATTTCAGCGAAAGAGTATAACTGAATCCTTTTAATGATTCCGCGCTTGCTTTTGGGGAATCGGATAGTCCTACATCAAATGAAGTGGGGAACCTGTATGAAGCTCCTATTGCCAGCCTGAAAAACCTGGTCAGATTAAGTTCAATCTCAGCGGCCGGTTCAGCAATAAGAAATGCCTCAGTATCCTCAACCAGGTTATTGTTATTGTCAGGTTCTTTTGATACATATGAAATTCCTCCTGCTCCCAGCAAGATGGGAAATGAGAGATGTACCGGCCATCTGGCAAACAATATTGGTTCTAAATAAAGACCTCCGTAGCCGCCTGCAAGAAAAACATCCCTGTCGATCGATGGCTCATAATGGTATTCATTGAGAAAACCCGTTGCTCCAAGACTGACTCCGATCGATTGGGCTGGCATCCATCCGAATCTTCCTCCAAAAAGTACCGCATGTTTATCATCTATTGCAGAATAGCCTGAAGTAAATGCTAAATAAGCTCCCCCGGTCCTGTTTCGGCCAAATAAGGTCTTTATTTCATGACTTTTATAATATTCAAACTCAGGGTCCTGCGAGAATGAGGTTGCGCAAAGAAGTACTAACAATGCAGAAAAAATTATTGTTCTTTTCATTTTTAGAATTTTTTTAGTGTTAATATAGGTTTTTTACCAGGCTAAAAAACATAAGATATTGAGATGCCTACATCTGCGGGCATAATTCTGACAAAAGCAGGGATTGTTATCTCAACGAATGGTTTCAGGTTAAGGCTTATATTAACCGGAATATCCCTGAACCTGTATTCAAATGCTATCCATCCGTCTGCCCCTGCCAGCGGACAGAAACGTACTCCCTCAAAATCGTATCTTTCTCCCAGAAATCCTATGTGATCTGAGTATATGAATCCTATATGACCTCCATATCCCCAGGCAAAATACAGATCGGGAGAGATATCTGACAGAGTGGTCTCATATACTATCCTCAGACCAGTAAGCTGCAAGCCGTTATTATTGAAAGAAAGCAATGCATTATAGCCTATCTCTGCATTGCCTGCTTCACTGGTTACCTGATAGAAGAACCCGCTTCTGTAGCCAAGCCTCAGTCCAGCCTGCTTATTAGCAAACTGGGCTTTCATTTGTGGTGAAGAGCACAGAATTAAAATAATTGAGGTTAAGTAGAATTTTTTCATATAATGATTTTGTTAAGCGTTTTTAGAGTAATGACAATATAAGAATATCAAAGTTGCACCATGAACATTTTATTTGAGATAAATATTCCCACGGGTGGCATCAATTTTGACTCGGGTGGTCCCGGGATTGCGGCCAACCGTTCCGAACGTTAGATACTCCTTCTTATCATCATTAAGAATTTTTCGTTCAGTTTTAATATTCTTGTCGGGCAGTACAAGAAATGAATTAACATGCCTTATTTCCAGGTTATAGGATGCTCCCTGGTCAAAGCCAAGCGAGATATCCGTATATCCTGAATTAATATTTACCGATTCAAATCCTTTTTCAATGAGATCTGCACTCACCGTTCCGTATTTGGTTGAAAGGTTAAGATCTCTTTTAAGGCTGCGTATATTATAATCAGTGAAATAGGATGTGCCCTGCAGTACATCTGCATTACTCACAAAGAACTTATCTTTTCGAGAATCTACTCTTAAGGTACCGGCTCTTTTTATATCAAAACGAGATGATATTGAGTTAATTGACAGATCCTCAGTAGTACCAATGCTTATTTCTGAGAAAGATGCATCTATCTTCCCTGATATAACAGAGTTGATTGTAGCATCGCAGAATGCCAGTTTAATTATGGAACCTTTACTCAGTGAATTAGCTTTAAAAGAGCCATTGGATAATGAAACTGAAAATTCCCCTGTAATATCTTCCATGTATATATCGCCATATTTATTCTCTATCCTGAGATTAATGTATTCGGGCATGCTTACATAATAATTTATCTCCACCCTCGAATCGTAAGATATCAGCTTGCTGGTCATCCCTTTAAAATTCTCAAACAGCATGTTTATATTCTGGGTAAAGTCTGTTTCGGCTCTTACCAGGAATTTTGAGTCGGTGATGTTGACGGTGATCCCGTCAAACATTTTGCTGAGTCTCGACTGGTTCGAGGCAAACGCTTTCACCTCTGCTCTTATATATACAGAATCTTTTTTCCATGGAGTTACCTGTATTGTTCCATATTTATTTGAGATCTCTAGTGAGGTCTCTTTCCCAACCGGTATTGTCTTGATAAAACTTCTTGTTTCAGAATCACTCTGAGCCGATAATGAGCTGAAAAAGAGAAATATCAGGTTAATAATCATTATAATTTTATAGTTCATAGCTTTTCTTTTTTACCGGATTATTTTCATTTTCCTTCAAAATTATCAGCATGTCCTCAAGAAGCTGGATTTTTATCCTGTAATTCTGGATCAGTGCTTCAACAACTTCCTGATTAGCAACATTATCTTTTAGGTCCTTTTTGATTTCTAAACAGAGACTGTCAAGGTGTGAGATATCATTAGCCAGCTCTTTCTTAACATCAGGATTACCTGTCAGCAATGGAGTAGCTTCCCTGTAAAGCGAATTTATCAGGTTATTATAATATATCTCAGTTTCTTTCAGTTGTCGGTTTCCCTTAATATCAATGGCATCGCAGGTAATTGAAATTCCATCTCTTCTTTTTAAATTTCCGTTTTTAATAAACAAAAGAGCTGTTCCCAGGATAACGACGAACATAGCTGCAACCGAGACCCAGCGCCATAGCGGGGCATTACTTTTTTTGATACTTCGCTTAATTTTTGCCCAGTTACCCGGTGATGGACTATATCTGTCCAGGTCTTCCCTGTTCGACTTTATGAATTCTTCTAGTCTGTCCATTTCTTTAATTTCTTGTGAGTATATTTCTTAGTTTTTCTTTAGCTCTTGAATATTGAGATTTGGATGTCGATTCCGATATTCCCAGTATCTGCGATATCTCTGAATGGTCATATCCTTCAAGAAGATAAAGGGTGAGTATTATCCTGTAACCGTCAGGCAACATCTCAATGCCTTTGAATATTTTTCCTGTGTCATAAATTACTTCCGTATCGTCTTCACAGATATCTGCCGGAAGCGAATCGCAAAGAGTAAGATCAATCTTCTTCTTCTTTGTAAGGTTGATACATTTATTTATCAGGATTCTTTTTAACCATGCGCCGAATGTTGATTCAAATCTGAATGAATCAAGATTCCTGAAGCATTCCACAAAAGTCTCCTGCAAAATGTCCTCAGCATCTTCCCTGTTGTTCAAAATCCTGTATGCCAGGTTATACATAGCTTTGGAATACTGGTTATAAAGCCTGAACTGAGCCTTGCTCTTGCCCTGTTTGCACTCCTCAATAAGCGGAGCATGTATATAAACATTCAAATTATTCACCTGATAAGCTTACCTGCATATAAAGACAACAGGATATTTTAAGAGTTGCACAATTAGCTAAAATGTATTATTTTTTTTCTTAAAGGAATTGCTATGAAGATAATCAAAAGAATGAAAATGCTTGCCAGCGAAGCAATACGCAGGAGGTAGTCGCCATATTGCACATAGGGTGTTATTCTTTTTTCGGGACGAATTTCGCCTTTAAGTACCACCTGTGACCACCATTTAGTTTCTGCGGTTCTTTTTCCCCTGATATCAATAATGCATGAAACTCCGGTATTGGCAGCCCTGGCAACAGGCCTTCGTGTTTCTATGGCCCGTAATGAAGCATACCAGAGATGCTGTTTATAGCCATTTGTGTTTTTCCACCAGCCGTCGTTGGTGATTATAAAAAGAGCTTCCGCACCATTCCTGACATAACCCGTTACATATTCCCCAAATACAGACTCGTAACATATTATTGGAGCTATTTTCTGTAAAATGCTTTTATTCTCAAAACACGATCTTTCTTTCTGTGTTCCATAGCCCCATTTAGTACCTC
Organism: uncultured Rikenellaceae bacterium; assembly: GCA_964446825.1. Lineage (GTDB taxonomy): Bacteria > Bacteroidota > Bacteroidia > Bacteroidales > VadinHA17 > LD21. Next base: position 2,095 of record CAYUQR010000091.1, on the reverse strand, counting down.
CAAGATAGGGCAGCAGTTTACTGATCAGCCTTCCGGGGCCATTCGAGAATTGCATTTCTATACCGGGCACCAGTTTCGACTTATGATAAACCTCAATTGAGTTTGAAGTATCGATCATAAGGGCTGTATTAAAATGATCGTACCAGAACCCCGATTCATCTATTTTTCTTGAGCTCTTCGTTGGAGGAATTTCAGAAGCAGGGTATAACCGGTAGGTTACAAACCCTGTTACAACGGAAGCTCCAGGGAAAAATTCAGACAGGTCTCTTATCATTCTTACATAGCTGTTATTATTCATGCTGTCGAGGTTGACCGGGTCATCAACAGTTGTCTCTGGTGTTATTATCCATCCGGTCTTATCTGTTGCTGTACCAGATGCAAGTGCTATTACATTTTGTAGTTGCTGTCTGAACGGTATATTGAATTTTTCAGAATAAGGATCGGTATTTGGCTGGACAATTACGACCTCTGTTGTGTTTGCATTGTTCTGACTTATTGTAAAATATTTTATTATTGAATAGGCTGATGGTATAACAATTACTGATAACCATGCAAGAAAAACAAATTTTACAGTAGTTTTTTTCTCATCAGGTCGTATCAGCAGAATTGTAAGGAGGAGATTCGACAAAAGTATCCAGAGTGATCCTCCAGATGTTCCTGTAATATCGTACCACTGAATAAACATGATATCCTTTGAGAGTCCGTTCCCAAGGTTTAGCCAGGGTGAAACGATATTTACATTAAGGCTTAGAAACTCATATCCCAGCCAGAAAGAAACAAGAGCTATAATTCCGGGAAGATTTCCGGCTCTCAACCGTACTAAGTGAGCCAGCCACATTGCAAACGACATCAGGGATGCAAGCCCCATTATCACACAAACTGCACCGGTTATGCTGGCAACCCTCATCCATCCGACACCAATAATGCCGAATAAAACAAAACCAGGAAGTAAGTAGATAAAGAAGGCATTAGGGCTGAACCTTTTCTTATTTTCAAAAAGATAGTTTTCAATCAGGAAGAACGGCACAAGAGAAACAAGAAGGATAAGACCGGAACACCAGCCTGTCCAGGCTAATCCCGTGAGGATTCCTCCCAGAACCGAAAGCGCTACCAGGTAATATTTATTCATTTGATCTATTCCTGTTGAACTGATCCTCAAAAATAGCAGAAGAATGACATAATCTGTAACTTACATTGAATTTTTCAAAAACAAAACAGGTATAGGGGGTAAATAAACTTCTTATATTTGTGGCTTATAATCAGGGGAAATGATTTCGGCTTTAGAAATATTGTTGAAAGGAATAGTGCTCGGACTTGCGATTTCGATGCCTCTGGGACCAATTGGAATTATCCTGGTTAACAGAACTATAAAAAGGGGTTTCCTTTCAGGATTTTTTTCAGGACTTGGGCTGGCCACAGCTGATACAATACTGGCTGTTCTGGCCGGAGTGGGGTTCAGTGTTATTATCAGTTTTATTAAGGAACAGAGGTTCATTATAAGTATTATTGCAGGCATCATAATAATAGGAATAGGTCTGAAAGTATTTTTATCCAATCCGGTAAAAGATTTCAGGAACAGGGAGAAGGCTAATAAATCTTTGTGGCGCGATTACTATTCATTATTTATGGTTTCAGTATCAAATCCCTACACAATATTCATATTTGTCGCATTCTTTTCAGGTATTCATATAAACAGTAGAATAAGTCCTGAGCTTGTCCCATTTTTCCTTATTCCGGGGATATTTCTTGGAGCGGTGAGCTGGTGGTTTATATTGAGTTATTTTGTCAGCAGATTTAAGAATAAGATCAGGCTCAGAAGTATTGTAAAAGTCAACAAGATTGCAGGATTAACTATCATGGTAATAGGTATAATAGTATTATTAAGTGTTTTAACCACACCAAAACTATAGTTCATCTATTTTTTTAATATACTGGTGAAAATGGAAGAATAATTGTTGCATTTTGGAATTAATTAGCATATTTTTACAATAATAATGTTCAATTTTTCTAAAAGGGGCACTGATTATAATTATACATTTAAACGCATATAAAGTTGTAAAACTTTAAAAAGAAGCTTTTTACTGTCCAAAAGCAA
>CAYUQR010000090.1:0-10455 GCA_964446825.1 uncultured Rikenellaceae bacterium | reverse complement strand
CAGATCTTTATAAAATCATCCCGGAGTTTATTTATGGGGAAAATGAAGAGACGCTTGAAATGGTTATTGGCAAATTATTAATCTCAAAAAATAAAACTGTATGCACAGCTGAAAGCTGCACCGGAGGAGAAATTGCGCATATGATTACCAGTGTTCCAGGCAGCTCGGCTTATTATAATGGTTCCATCGTAGCATATGCAAATTGGGCTAAAACAGAATTACTCGATGTTCCTGAAGATCTGATTGAGCGATATGGAGCTGTAAGCCAAGAATCTGTAAAAGCGATGGCTATAGGGGCAAAAAACAGGTTAAAAACAGAATTTGCTGTTGCTACCTCCGGTATTGCAGGCCCTGATGGCGGAACGGAGGAAAAACCTGTTGGAACACTCTGGATAGCTGTTGCTTCAGAAAATGAGGTCATTGCTGAAAAGCGAGTATTCGGTAATGAGCGGATTAATAATATCAGGAGGTTTTCTCTTGCAGCCCTCAACCTTCTCAGGAAACAGATAATAAACTCATGATTTTCCAGTATACTTTTAAATGTTCAATACGTGAAGATATTGCATACAATTGTAATTCAACCAAATATGAAAATATTTAGCCCCCCTTTAGGGGAGATGGGGGGCTAAATGCAAAAAAATGGACCAATTATTTGTTTAATCAGATAAAAATCACGTATTTTGCGCTTCGTTTTAAAAAGACAAACGTTAGCTAAGAAATAAAACAAACACCAATGTCAAAGATTTGTCAGGTTACAGGTAAGAAGGCGATGGTCGGAAACAACGTTTCGCACTCAAAGAGAAGGACTAAAAGGAAGTTCCAGCCGAACCTCTTTGTAAAAAAATATTACCTTCCGGAGGAAGAAAGGTGGATCTCACTTAAAATTTCTGCGGCAGGTATCCGTCTCATCAGCAAAAAAGGACTCACAAGCGTCCTGAAGGAAGCAAAGGAAAAAGGTTACATTTTGAATTATTAAAAACAGGATAGAAGATGGCAAAAAAGGCAAAAGGTAACAGACAACAGGTAATCCTGGAATGTACCGAACATAAAGAGAGCGGTATGCCCGGAACATCAAGATATATAACTACAAAAAACAGGAAAAACACTCCTGACCGTCTTGAGAGGAAGAAATACAATCCTGTTCTTAAAAAATATACAATTCACAGAGAAATCAAGTAAATAGTAATACCATGGCAAAGAAAGTTGTTGCAACACTTAAGTCAGGAGCAGGCAAGGCATTTACTAAATGTATAAAGATGACCAGGTCTGATAAATCCGGAGCTTATATGTTTAAGGAGGAGATCGTTCATAATGATCATATTAAAGACTTCTTCTCAAAGAAGTAACTGTACTTATTACTAATAAGATATTCAGGGCTTTCTTCTTAGCAGAAGGAAGCTTTTTTTATATTTACTTTTCAAATTCATTTTTAGTTGATGGCTTTACTGGGATTTCTTGGAAAGGAAAAGAAAGAGAGCCTTGATAAAGGTCTCGAAAAAACTAAGGAAAGCGTGTTTCACAAGCTATCCAGGGCTGTTGTTGGAAAATCAAAAGTCGACGAGGAGGTTCTTGACAACCTTGAAGAAATACTTGTATCATCGGATGTTGGAGTAACAACAACGCTTAACATAATTGAACGGATAGAAGCAAGGGTTGTAAGGGATAAGTACTTAAATACCAGCGAACTGAACCAGATCCTTAAAGAGGAGATAATTGGTCTTCTTGAAAAAAACCAGACAGGCTCAGAGTCAGATTTTTCATCACCTCTAAAATACAAGCCTTTTGTTATTATGGTCGTCGGCGTCAATGGTGCCGGCAAAACAACTACCATTGCAAAGATGGCACATCAGTATAAGACTTCAGGTAAGAAAGTGCTTATTGGTGCAGCGGATACCTTTCGAGCCGCTGCAATTGACCAGCTTCAGATCTGGGCCGACAGGGCAGGGGTACCGGTAATCAAGCAGCAAATGGGTTCAGATCCAGCATCCGTAGCATATGATACTCTCAAATCCGCAGTTGCTTCTGATTTTGATGTTGTCATAATTGATACTGCCGGCCGGCTTCATAACAAGATAAACCTGATGACTGAATTGTCAAAGATTAAAAGGGTCATGGAAAAGGTTCTGCCTGAAGCTCCTCATGAAGTACTGCTGGTACTTGACGGATCAACAGGTCAGAATGCATTTGAACAGGCTAAGCAGTTCACAGCCGCAACAAGTGTTACTGCAATGGCAATTACCAAACTCGACGGTACAGCAAAGGGAGGAGTTGTGATAGGAATCTCGGACCAGTTTAAAATTCCGGTTAAATATATTGGAATAGGTGAAAAGCTCGATGACCTGCTTGTCTTTAACCGGTTCGACTTCGTGGATTCACTATTCAGCTCTAAATAGGGAATTACATGCTTCAATGAATTCCAAAAAAATAAATATAATCACCCTTGGATGCTCCAAAAATGTCGTTGATTCTGAAAAACTCCTGAAACAACTCGATGCGGGAGGCTATTCAGTAATTTATGATTCAGAGGATAATACTGCCGGAACTGTAATTATTAATACCTGCGGCTTCATTAATGAAGCAAAGGAGGAGAGTGTCGACACAATTCTCCGATATGTTAAAGCCCGGGAAGAAGGTCAAATACATAACCTTTATGTCATGGGCTGTCTTTCGGAGCGGTATATGGATGCGTTGAAAAATGAAATACCTGAGGTTAAGAGGTATTTCGGGGTAAACAACATGACTGATATCCTGAATGAACTGAATGTTAATATAAGGTATGACCTTTTGACAGACAGAACTCTTACTGGTCCGGGTCATTATGCATACCTTAAAATATCTGAGGGCTGCGATCGGACATGCGCTTTTTGTGCAATACCTGCTATAAGAGGAAAGTATATTTCGCGGCCTGTTGAAGAACTGACAGAGGAAGCAAACCACCTTGCCGCAAAAGGGGTTAAAGAGCTGATTCTTATTGCCCAGGATCTGAGTTATTATGGCCTTGATCTTTATAAAAAACAAAAGCTTCCTGAACTTATCACAGAGTTGTTAAAAATAGAGTCTCTCGAATGGATACGCATGCATTATCTTTATCCTGCTAATTTTCCGAAGGATCTTATCCCAATAATAAAAGCAAATCCCCGGATTTGTCGGTATATAGATATCCCGATTCAGCATATTACGGACAATATGCTTGGAATGATGAAAAGATCTCATGGACGAAAAGAAACGGAACATTTGCTTACAACTTTAAGAAATGAGATACCTGATGCAGTGATAAGAACCACGCTTATTGCAGGTCACCCGGGTGAAACGGAACAGGATTTTAATGAGCTCAGAGATTTTATTAAAACCTTCAGGTTTGACAGGCTCGGTGTTTTTGAGTATTCCCATGAGGAAGACACATATTCCTATGAAAATTATAAAGATGAGATCAGCGAAGAGGTCAGGAAGGCAAGAGTTGCTGAACTTATGGAAATACAACAGGCTATTTCTGAAGAATTGAACCACAAGTATATCGGGCAGGTGATGAAAGTCATTATCGACAGGAGGGAAGGGGAGTTTTTTATCGGAAGAACAGAATTTGACAGTCCTGAAGTTGATCAGGAGGTTCTTATCCCCGCTGAACACAAGCTCCTGACTGGCAATTTTTACCAGATCAGAATAACACAATCAACGGAGTTTGATTTGTACGGTGTACCGCAATTGTAGGGACGTTTCATATAATGAATGTAGGGACGTTGCATGCAACGCCCCTACAATTTATAAAATGAACCTTAGGTTACCTTTTTAGGGGCATATCCAGGCCATGAATAAATATCTTAATTTACCGATCCTATGTTACTGTCAGTTTTTTTCGGCAGTTCCGGCTTTTTTTTCTGAATTTTGATCTTTATTTCCGAATTCTCTGCATTAAATCCGACCTGGATGGTATCTCCTTCGTTTAGATTTGCTCTGATCAGAACTTCTGCCATAGGATCCTCAAGATATTTCTGGATTGCCCTCTTAAGTGGCCTTGCTCCGAAATTTGGGTCAAAGCCTCTTTCTGCAATATAATCCTTTGCTGTATTTGAGATCTTCACCTTGTATCCAAGTGCATTTACCCTTTCATAAAAGCCTTTCAGTTCTAGGTCGATGATCTTGCTGATGTCTTCTTTACTCAACGCGTTGAACATAATGACATCATCAATCCTGTTCAGAAATTCAGGGGCAAATGTTTTCTGAAGGGCTTTCTGGAGAATACTCTTGGTCTGTTCATCCCTGGTTGCTTTTTTTGTAGATGTATCGAATCCGACACCATGTCCAAATTCAGAAATCTGTCGCGTACCTATATTGGATGTCAGAATAACTATAGTATTCCTGAAATCAATTCGCCTTCCAAGACTGTCTGTCAGCTGGCCTTCATCCAGTACCTGCAACATAATGTGAAATACATCAGGATGAGCTTTTTCAATTTCATCCAGAAGAACTACACAGTATGGTTTCCTTCTTACTTTTTCAGTCAGCTGACCACCCTCTTCATAACCAATATACCCCGGAGGAGCCCCTACCAGCCGCGATACAGAGAATTTCTCCATATACTCGCTCATATCTATCCTTATAAGATTATCAGTTGTATCGAACAGGAATTTTGCCAGCACCTTGGCAAGTTGTGTTTTTCCTACACCTGTAGGACCAAGGAATATAAAAGTACCTATAGGTTTATTCGGATCTTTCAGACCGGCCCTGTTTCTCTGTATTGATTTCACAACTTTGAAAATTGCTTCATCCTGACCAATTACACTTCCTTTAAGAGCATCAGCCATCTTAAGAAGCTTGGTGCCTTCCGTCTGTGCAATCCTCTGAACAGGGACACCGGTCATCATCGCTACAACTTCAGCAACCTTCTCAGCATTAACAGTCTCACGATTAACAGCAAGCTCTTTTTCCCATTTTTTCTTCTCAACCTCAATAGCGTCAAGAAGATCTTTTTCCCTGTCCCTGAAACTTGCAGCTTTTTCAAAATTCTGGTTCTTAACAGCTGCCATTTTTTCTTTTTTGGTATCTTCCAGTTGTTTTTCAAGTGAAAGTATCTTTTCAGGAACAACTATATTTGAGATATGAACTCTTGAACCGGACTCATCCATAGCATCAATGGCCTTATCGGGAAGGTGACGATCGGAGATATAACGGTTAGTAAGCCGTACACAGGCTTCAATGGCATCATCTGTATAATTAACATTATGATGCTCCTCATATCTTTCCTTAATGTTGTGAAGGATGTTGATTGTCTCTTCAATTGAAGTAGGCTCAACAATCACCTTTTGGAATCTTCTTTCCAGCGCTCCGTCTTTCTCAATATGCTGGCGGTACTCATCGAGAGTTGTAGCACCGATACATTGTATTTCACCGCGGGCTAAAGCCGGCTTGAGCATGTTAGCAGCATCCAGGGAGCCCGTTGCCCCACCAGCACCTACAATGGTATGTATCTCATCAATGAACAATATTATATTATCATTTTTTGAGAGCTCGTTCAGTATTGCCTTCATCCTCTCTTCGAACTGCCCCCTGTATTTGGTACCGGCCACTATTGATGCAAGATCAAGTGCAACAACTCTTTTGTTAAAGAGGACCCTCGAAACATTCTTTTTGGCTATACGTAGAGCAAGTCCCTCAGCGATAGCTGATTTTCCCACACCAGGATCACCTATCAGGACAGGATTATTCTTTTTTCTTCTTGATAAGATCTGTGCTAACCTTTCTATCTCTCTTTCACGTCCCACAACCGGATCAAGTCTGCCTTCCTCGGCAGCCTTAGTCAGATCGATACCAAAATTATCAAGTACAGGTGTATCAGATGAAGATTTGGCAGAAGAAGCGGATGATGACTGTCCTTTTCCAGGACCACCGAAACTCTGGCTCTCTTCATCTTCATCCCTTGGATAATCAGCTTTTGAAGTTGGTGATTCTGCTTCTACCATTCTTCTCACCGACTGGTAATCCACATCCAGCTCTGAAAGAAACCTCGTTACCAGTGCATTTTCATCTTTAAGTATGGCAAGCAACAGATGTTCTGTATCTATAGTACTGCTTTTCAGCGACTTTGCTTCGAGATAAACAAGTTTAAGTATTCGTTCCGTGCTTCGAAGGAGGGGTATTACCTCATGATCAGCCACCGGAACAGGGCTTTCTACTTTTATGCTTTTTTCAAGAGAACCTTTAAGTACCAGAAGGTCAATTCCCTGGTTTATCAGTATCTCTATTGCAACACTTTCTCCGTCTCTGAGTATTCCAAGAAAAAGATGCTCGGGACTTATGTGACTGTTCCCAAGTCTTATAGCCTCTTCTTTTGAATATCCGAGAATATCTTTTACCCTTTGAGAAAATTGTGAATCCATATTTTGATATTTCAATTATCAGTTTAATATTCTTATAACGACATTCTGTCAGATAGTCTCCGACAAAAGTAAGCATAACTACAATTTCAAAGGTAAATTATGCATAATATCTATATGACAATTTTCATGCCCATTTATGAACAATGAATGTTAAAAATTCACTGTTCAGAAAAGTCAAAAATAGCCAAATAATGTCTATTTTCGTAATTCCAAACCTAAGAATATATGTTTGGTTGTATATACTTAATTATTAGTCTGTTATGTCAGAGAGAGAGAGAATAGTCCAGGTAAACATTGAGGAGGAGATGAAGTCTGCTTACATTGATTATTCAATGTCAGTCATTGTGTCACGTGCGTTACCTGATGTGAGAGATGGTCTGAAACCGGTCCATCGGAGGGTGCTTTTTGGAATGTCTGAGCTTGGAGTGCTTTCAAATAAAGCTTATAAAAAATCAGCCAGGATAGTGGGAGAGGTGCTTGGTAAATTTCATCCGCATGGCGACTCCTCGGTTTATGAAGCTATGGTAAGGATGGCACAGGAATGGTCGTTGAGATACCCGCTGGTTGACGGACAGGGTAACTTCGGATCAGTCGATGGAGATAGCCCTGCCGCCATGCGATATACCGAAGCAAGGCTTAAAAAGATAGCCGAGGAAACACTGGCGGATATTGATAAGGATACTGTTGATTTTCAGCCCAACTTTGATGATTCATTAACTGAACCTTCAGTTTTGCCAACACGTATCCCAAACCTTCTTGTTAACGGTGCTTCAGGTATTGCAGTGGGAATGGCAACCAATATGCCACCGCATAATCTTACAGAAATTATTGATGCAACAATTGCTTACATTGATAACAACGACATCACCACTGACGATATTTTGCAATATGTAAAAGGCCCTGATTTCCCGACAGGGGGTATCATCTACGGCGGACAGGGTATCAGGGATGCCTGTGAAACAGGGAGAGGCCGTATAGTGGTAAGAGCAAAGACAGAAATAGAGCTTACCCATTCAGGAAGAGAATGCATTATTGTGAATGAAATTCCCTATATGGTCAATAAGGCCGAAATGATCCGCAAAATTGCTGATCTCATAAATGAGAAAAAACTTGAGGGGATATCTTATATCAATGATGAGTCGGACCGTAACGGAATGCGGATTGTCATAATACTTAAAAAGGATGCAAGCGCAAATGTAGTTCTCAATAACCTGTACAAGTTTTCATCGCTTCAAACCTCTTTCAGCGTCAATAATATTGCCCTGGTAAAAGGACGTCCTAAAACACTAAATACCAAGGATTTAATACATTATTTTGTAAATCACCGCCACGAAATTGTCCTGCGACGGACAAAATATGATCTTGATCAGGCTGAAAAAAGGGCTCATATACTTGAAGGTCTGATCATTGCAAGTGACAATATAGATGAGGTAATCGCAATAATCAAAGCATCCCAGACTCCTGATATGGCAAGAGAAAAACTAATGGAACGGTTCGGGTTGTCAGATATCCAGTCCAGGGCAATTGTTGAAATGCGATTACGTCAGCTGACAGGTCTTGAACAGGAAAAGCTCAGATCTGAATACAAGGAAGTTATGGAGCTCATCGATTACCTTAAAAGTGTTCTTGCCAGCATTGATCTCCAGATGAAAATAATAAAGGAGGAACTTCTTGAAATAAAAGAAAAATATGGCGATAAGAGGCGAACAGAGATAGTGCCGAATGCTGAAGAATTTAATCCCGAAGATTTTTATGCAGATGATGAAATGGTTATTACCATTTCTCATATGGGCTACATAAAGAGAACTCCACTGACTGAATTTCGCAGGCAAAACAGGGGAGGAACAGGAGCCAAAGGAGGTGCAACAAGAGATGAGGATTTTATTGAACATCTTTATATTGCAACTATGCATAATACAATGCTCTTTTTCACAAGGAATGGAAAATGTTACTGGCTTAAGGTTTATGCCATTCCTGAAGGATCGAGGACCTCAAAGGGTAGGGCAATGCAGAACCTGATAAATATTGAGCCTGATGATAATGTAAGAGCCTTTATTAATGTCAGAAACCTGAATGATTCTAATTATATTAATAATAACTTCATTGTTCTCTGCACTACAAAGGGAATCATTAAAAAAACCTCACTGGAGGCTTATTCAAGACCACGAACAAATGGTGTAAATGCCATAACCGTGAGGGAAGGAGATGAACTTCTTGAAGCGAGGATGACAAACGGGCAACATCATATCATGCTGGCTATCAAATCAGGCCGTGCAATACGTTTTCCAGAGGCATCAGTGAGACCAATGGGAAGGACTGCTTCCGGTGTGCGAGGGATCAGACTTGCAAATGAAAAAAGCGATTTTGTTATAGGTATGATAACTATTGAGAACAAAGAGAAAGATATATTGGTAGTGTCAGAAAAAGGCTATGGCAAGAGGTCGGATATAGATGGTTACAGGATCACTAACAGGGGAGGTAAGGGGGTAAAAACAATTAATATAACCGAAAAAACAGGTTCGCTTATTGCCCTGAAAGATGTGACAGATAATCATGACCTTATGATTATTACCCAATTTGGCAATATTCTCAGAAGTCCTGTATCAAAATTAAGGGTTATGGGAAGAGCAACTCAGGGTGTAAGACTGATAAATCTGAGGGAAAATGATATAATTGCCTCAGTTGCCTGTGTACTTGTAAATGAAGAAGATGCGGAAGATGAAAAAGACTATTCCGAAGAAAGTAACAAAATTAACGAGGAAAATGGCAAAGAATTTGATGATTAATAAGTAATATTATAAATTTGGGAAATTTTTTAAGGACAATTTAATAAAATTATAATCATGAAAAAGTTTTTTCTGCTGATTGCAGCTATAAGTATTTCATTAGGAGCGATGTCCCAGAAGGGCAAAGTTACCAGTGCTCTGAGTTATATCGATCAGGGTAGTCTGGATAAAGCAAAAGAAGCATTAGACCAGGCTTTGACTAACGATAAATCAAAAGACTGGGATAATACCTATTTTGCATTGGGTAAACTTTGCCAGGCTGTGTACACCACAGATAATCCACAATTTAAAGACTATTACAAAGATCCGCTTGCTGATGCCTATGCAGCTTATCAAAAAGCTCTGGAGCTTGATTCTAAGGGTTCAATGAAGAAGAGAATGATTACCAGTATGGTCTATAACTCTCTGGCTGTTAATTTATATAACCAGGGAAGCAAGAGATTTGAAGAGAAGGATTATGAAGGAGCCCTGGAATCATTTGAAACTCAGATCAAAATTACAGAAAGTGATCTGTATGCCGGGGCTGTTGATACAGGAATGTATTATAATGCTGGTTTGGCTGCAACAAATGCCGGAAAGCAGGATGAAGCGATCGGATATTTTGAAAAATGTGCTGAAATGAAATATATGGGAATTACTCCGTATTTTCAAATCTATTCAGCCTATATGCTTAAAGGGGATACCGTTAAAGCTGAGTCAACCCTTACAGGATTGAAAGAAAAATTTCCTGATAATAAGGATGTTACATTACAGTTAATTGATCTTTATATTAAAAGCGGAAAGAACGAGGAGGCTCTTAAATACATTAGCACGGCCAAGGAGAGTGACCCGAACAATTACAGTCTTTTCTTCGCTGCCGGGATTATTTATCTTAATGAAAAGAAATACGATGATGCCATTACTGAGCTTACTAAATCGATTGAACTTAAAGGCGATCTTTATGATACCCAGTATGGTTTAGGAGCAGCCTATATTAATAAAGCGTCCGATATGTTCGTCAAAGCAAATGATATTATGGATGTCAAAAAATATACCGATGCCATTGATGAAGCTAACGCTGTTTATGCAAAAGCGCTTCCTTACATGGAAAAAGCACTGGAGCTTAAACCGGATGATACTTATGCAATGTCAAGTCTGAAAGAATTATATTACAGGATGAAAATGACTGACAAGTATAATGCTATAAAAGCTAAACTTGACTCTCTTAACAACAAATAGTAATATCAACTGATAATTTATGAAAGGGGATGCCAAGTGCATCCCTTTTTTTTTCTCTTTTTTGATAGGCGAGAAGC
>CAYUQR010000089.1:4359-10833 GCA_964446825.1 uncultured Rikenellaceae bacterium | reverse complement strand
TGTATGTTAAGTATTTCGTTACCTGATAGCCTGGAAATAAACAAGTCGAAATTTCTGGTTGAATCTGATGATTTGTCTGCTCTTTTCATGATTATATTTTTAAAGTTAGAATTTAATTAACACAGTTATATAGTGATACACCCCTAATTGTTACCATGAAAATTGGTATAATTTCTAATAAGCTTATGCAGGGCCTCAAATAGTGGCAATTTCAGAAAGTGTTAAAAAAATGTAAAAAGGAATAATAAGAGGGATATGCTGAATCAGATGAAATTTTAAAAAATGAAAAAAGTCAGCATCCCGGGTTTTCTCTTAATAATGCCGGTAACACAATACGGTTTGGGGAACGGGGAATTTATAAATGTAAAATCTCCGATGTTTAGTGGAAATAATTTAATATTTAAGGTAACAAATCCGACCCTAAACCTATATAACTATTGTTTTAACATTAGTTCTTGTTAAATGCTGTCAACAGAAGGAATGAATTTTTAGAAACATAAGTTAATTAAATCATACTAAATTATCCGACAATGGTTTCAAAGTATTATATAGCTAAAAGGTCTCAGACAAATAACCAGCATGCTGTCCATAAAGAGGATTGTCCATTTTTGCCGGATACTGAGAAAAGGATCAGCCTGGGTTATTTTCAATCCGAACAGGAAGCTATAAGAGAAGGCGAAAAACACTTTAGCAGTACAGGCCACTGCCGGTTTTGCATGAATGAACATCAGGGGCCTGTGTTCTCCAGGATTTATATTTCCTCTATCCTCCCGACAGAAAAGCAGCTGTCACTTGCTGACACAGAAGCAGCTTTTTGTTATCTGAACTAATAATTAAAGCACTAAGGCTATGTGGCACAAGGGCTGATGAGCTTTTTTAAGAATCAGAAGTTGACCTTTATATTCCCAAATATTTCCCTCGATGGTCCCGGCTGATATGAATTACCATCCGGATCAGGTTCGGTAAAAGCCATATATTTTGCTCCTGTCAGGTTACGGACGAATATGCTGCATTCGCCTTTCACTCCCTTTATCTTCCAGGAATATGATACTCTGGCATGATACAGGTTAAATCCATCCTGCCAGTTCTGATATATTGCCGGATCAAGTTCGCCGCTGTAGGCTTTTGCATCGGTATAGATAGCCCACTTCGACTGGTATTCGCTTGCAAGACTAAGGGTAAGCTTCCTGGTAACTGAGTAGACTATTTCTGTATAAACCTGGTTCCCTGGCGAGTTTGGAAGCCATTGCCCCGGAGCAGGTGGAGTTGTAAGTACATAAGCAGGGTCGGTATACACAGGATCGATCTCTGCAGAAATATATTTATAATCAGCATAGGTATATGCAACCTGCAGATTCAGGTTTGTAAGGATGTCATACGAAACAAATGCCTCAATGCCATAACGTTTGCTGTTACCGGCATTACCATAAAAAACTTCCTGGTTTCCTCTTCCTGATTGTTTAAAGCGGAAAAAATCATTCTTCGTATTCATTACAAAACCGGTAATATCATAAAAAAATCTGCCTCTTATGTCTCCCCTGAATCCCAGTTCCATGCAATTCGATGTAGCCGGAACAAGATGTGTATTAAAACCATTATACCCAACGGGATTACTTGCAAGTTCCTCTGTTGAAGGCGGCATGAACCCCTGACTCCAGTTTGCAAACATATTCAGGGCAGTACTGAAGGAATAGTTAATTCCTATTCGGGCAGAAGTTTTGCTGAAGTTTTTAACTGTAATTGCGGTATCGAGTGCCATCATTTTGTCCGTAAGTTTATTATTCATAGCATCGCAGCGCAGGCTTCCGATAAGATTAAAATCACCTATGTCCAGTTTATACAAAGCGAAAGCGCCCGTACTATTCTGGTAAATAATCTGGTTAGCCAGCAGTGTGTCGGTTTCGATGTTTGTTTCGTCGATACTCTCTACCCGCATCGGATCAGAGGCGCTTTTAAGTTTATACATATTTGTTGTCTGCCACCTGATATCCGTTCCAACGCTGAAATTATTTGTAATTTTATCATTGCCAAAATGAAGATTATACTGTGCGCTTACACCCGGAAAGGTAATGTTCCGGTGTTCAGCAGCACGGTTGCTTGTTTCTTTATAGTTCCATGAACGGAGGAATGTAGTTAATTCAAGGTCTTGTACTTTGCTGATGTTGTAAACAACATGCATACCTATCGTGGTACGGTTGGTTTTCTGATATTCATTGAAAGGAGAGGCATCGGGATTAGCCTGCCTGGGATTGTCGAGTTGTTCAAGACTAAGACCTTCAGGGTTCTGCTGAAAGTAATCAGTATGCGATACTATCTGTGTCAGGGAGAGCTTTTCACCAGGTTTTAAATTTATCTTCTCATACAGATTGTTGGCCCAGAATGCCTGATGGTCGCGGTATCCTTCTCCTCCGGTTCTGGAATAGCTTACACGGTAATCAGTTGCCTCTTTTGTTCCGTCAAGCTGGACCATTTCCTTCGAGAAACCATTAGTACCAATTGTCTGGTTCACTTCACCTTCAAGCGGTTTTAATCCTCCGTCATTGGTGCTGATATTAATAACACCTGCTGCACCTCCACCTCCATAAAGACTGGCCGCCGGTCCCCGTAAAACCTCGATTTTATTTACCGTTGCCCAATCAACATCATAAAGATCGGGCGCAAAACCTGACGGATCATTAACTGGAATTCCATCCAGGATAACCCCTATTCCGCGTAATCCCCGTTCAGTAAGAATACCCTGTCCGCGAATTGATACATGAACCCTCTCTCCATCATGCTGGTTATCGATACGCACCCCCGGAATCAGCCGCAGGGCTTCATCCACGGAAATGGCTTTTGGCATTAGTGAAAGAGCTGCAGGAGTAACAATAGAGATTGAACCGGGGTTATTCTTAAGCAAAATCGGCAGTCTGTTGGCAGTGACTGTTACATCTTCCAGCTTAATCGTCTTTAAGGAATCAGCTATACCATACTGTCCGTAAATAACACTGCTGGCACATATAATTTGTGTAAGAATAATTACAATTTTTTTCATTTAATTTAATTAGTTTTTTTTGGTAAAAATGTTTTTGCCAGCGCATCACTGTCATTGTATTTTATCATAATATTTTTCAGACGTTTATGCATATCCTCTCTAACTGAAGCATAAGCAGGATCGTCGTAAACGTTTTTCAGTTCAAGAGGATCGACCTTTATATCATACAGTTCCCACTCATCAATATCATAATAATAATGAATGAGTTTATATCGTTCTGTACTTATACCGTAATGACGTTTTACCATATGATACCCGGGATACTCATAATAATGGTAATAGTGTTCTTTTCGCCAGTCTGCAGGCGTATTTCCCTGCAAAACAGGCACCATGCTTCTGCCCTGCATATCTGATGGCACTTTTACTCCTGCCATATCAAGGAACGTTTCGGCAAGATCGAGGTTAGATACCATATCGTTATTAACGCTGCCCGGTAAGGTGACGCCCGGCCATTCAATTAACAGGGGCGTACGGTATGATTGCTCAAACATCCAGCGTTTGTCAAACCAGCCGTGTTCCCCTAGGTAAAACCCCTGGTCCGATGCATATATGACGATAGTATTTTTATCAAGTCCATTCTCTTTCAGGAAGTCAAGTACCTCTCCCACACTTTTATCTACACCTGCTATACATGCAAGGTAATCCTCCATGTAACGCTGATATTTATACCTTATAAGATCATCCCCTGTTAAGTGGGATTCATAAAAGTGCTTGATGATCGGATCATACACGTTATTCCACTCTCTCATCTGGTTTGAATCCAAACGGTCAAGACCAGTATTTTTCATTTTCGATTTATCTTTATACAGCTTAAGGTCCTCTTCAATACGCATTGTTTTGGCAATTGTCATGTCCTGGGTCTTTTCAGCAGTTCCGCGGTTCGCATAATCATCGAACAATGTAGCCGGCTCTGGAAAAATAACATCTTTATAAAGGGCAAGTTCGTTTGGCCCGGGCTGCCACTCCCGATGCGGAGCCTTATGATGCATCATCAGCATAAATGGCTTACCTGAATTTTTGACTTCACCAAGCCATTGCAGACACTTTTTTGTAATTATTTCAGTTACGTATCCCTTTTCGATATGTTCTCCGTCTCTGGTTATAAAATCAGGATTATAATAATTTCCCTGTCCTGGCAGAATATCCCAGTGATCAAACCCTGTAGGTTCAGATTCAAGATGCCATTTGCCTATTATCGCAGTTACATAGCCTGCTTTCTGCAGAAGCTTCGGGAATGTCTGCTGCGATCCGTCAAATGGCGGTTGTCCGTCATTAGCAATAAATCCATTTATATGGCTATATTTTCCTGTCAGTAGAACAGCCCTGCATGGACCTGAAAGGGAATTGGTTACACGACAGCGGTTAAAAATCATGCCGTTTGCAGCAATCCTGTCAATGTTTGGCGTTGGAGCCAGATCCTTTAGTGGTCCGCCATATGCGCTTATTGCCTGGTAAGCATGATCATCGCTCATAATGTAGATTATGTTAGGATGTTGCTGAGCGGTTCCCTGGGCATGGAGTAAAGGAGCTGCAGCAGTTATCCCGAGTGTTGTTGCAATTTTGAGATTAAATTTCATGTCAGTAAAAAAGGTATATCAAGTTTCCTGTAATTATTTGCTGCAAGAGGGTTAAATTTAATATTTTCCACAGGTATTTTATTATTTATTTTGCTCACAAAAATTTTAATCTCTTTAAGATTATCATAAGTATCTGTAATTCCTTCCACCATGGGTATCCTCACTATTATGTTTTTTCCCTCACCGGCTATAAAGCGAAAATTATCCTTAATTTGCTCATTTGCCTTGCCTGTATAGTATTTATGCATGGCAGAATCAAATATTTTTAAATCAACAATAAAGAGATCGGTATAATCAGCTACCTTTATTAATGCATCTCTCTCACAGAAGAGACAAGTCTCGACAGCAGTATGAATATCTCTTTTCCTGCATTCCTGAAGAATTCTTGAAGAAAAATCTGCCTGGGCCAGAGGTTCTCCGCCTGTGAGGGTGACTCCGCCACCAGACATACTGTAATAGATGATATCTTTTTCGATCTCCTTAACTATCTGGTCGGAGGTAGCTATGAATCCTGTGAATTTCAATGCTGTTGTTGGACAAGCGCTTACACAATTTCCTGACATATTACACCGATTTCTGTCAATTACTATTTGAGAATTATTATCAACTGATAATTTCAATGCATTCTCAGGGCACACCTTAACACATTCGCCACAGGCTATGCAACTGTTACTGTCGTACCATATAGTAATATCGTGGCTGATACCTTCCGGACTATGACACCAGATACAGCCAAGCGGACAACCTTTGATAAATACAGTTGTACGTAAACCCGGACCATCGTGCACGGCAAAGCGCTTAATTTTAAATATCACGCCTTCAGTATCATTCAGCCTCACCATGTGTAGTCCTTTTTATTATTTCATCCTGCAGGTCACCTGCCAATTCGGTGAAATATGCAGTGTATCCTGCTACCCTGATAGTAAGGCCGCGATAAGACCCGGGATCAGCTTTTGCTCTTATCAATTCGTCGGACGTGACAACATTGAACTGCACATGATGCACCGGCAGATAAATAAATGACCTGAGAAGGGATGTGAATTTTTCTCTGTCAGTTTTCTCAGTGAAGAATGACGGAAGAAATTTCATATTGAGAAGTGTTCCGTTGGAAGCCAGTAATGATGGCATTCTGCTAACTGAATTAAGAACAGCTGAAGGGCCATTTTTATCCCTGCCATACATCGGTGATAATCCACCATCGGCCAACGGAGATTTTGACTGTCTTCCGTCAGGTGTGGCCCCGGTGTTTTGTCCCATCGGCACGTGTGCAGAAACAGTATAAAGTCCCATATGATATTCCCCGCCTCTGTAATTTCTGTATTTTTTGAGTTTTTCTGCAAAATAGCTTATCCATTTTGCTCCAAGGTTATCTACCCACTCTATGTCATTGCCAAATTTAGGGGAACGATTTATACAAAATTGTCGCAACGATTCTTCTCCTTCAAAGTTCTTTAGCATGGCATTTAACAGAGTATTCTTTTCAATCACACTGTCTTCAAAAACATACTTTTTAAGCAGAGCCAGGCTGTCAGCAATATTAGCAGGCTGTATGGCCTGGATTCCTGAAAAATTATACCTTGCCCCTCCTGCTGTAATGTCAATACCTCTTGCCAGGCAATCATCTGTAACGCTTGAGAGAAACGAAGTTGGAAGATGGAGCCGGTGACATTTTTCCACGACTTCACAGGCCTTTACCATTTTATCAGCAAAAAAATCTATCTGCTTACCGAATGCCTCTTCCATGTCGGCATATTTAGAATATTCATTCAGGTAACCTGTTTCCAGTCCTGTCAGCTGGCCGGTAATCATGCATTTTCCATTGTTAAGAGTCAGTTCAAGAACCTTAACAAGGTTAAACATTGC
>CAYUQR010000089.1:3159-4259 GCA_964446825.1 uncultured Rikenellaceae bacterium | reverse complement strand
CGAATATGATCGTGAGCCTTCAGGATAAGATAAGAAAGTTCATTTGTGGCATCGGATCCATCTTTTTTTTGCCCTCCTATGGTAACATTAAACCCGATGGGAAATCCGGCAAAGTATTCAGCACTATTCTTATTGCGCATATAAACAATCTGGTTGAACTTTATGAATAACGCATCCATCAGTTCAATTGCCTCATAAAGTTCCAGCCGGCCAGACTCCAGGTCATTAATAAAATACGGATAAAGGTACTGGTCGAGTCGGCCCGGAGAGAAAGACGATGCATTGGATTCCATTTGAAGAATGACAAACAGGAACCATGCGGATTGCAATGCTTCCCTGAAATCTGACGGAGGATTCAGGGCCAGGTTATTACAGGTATTGGCAATTTTTTCCAGGTTTTTTCCTGATGCTTTGTCAGGCTCCTCTTCAGCCATATATGCTGCCAATGCACCGTAACGATTGATAAAGGTGCATGCTGCGCTGAGTGCTAGGCATACACTATTATAAAAGATCTTTTTATCTTCAGTGGCTGTCTGAAGCATATGCTGTGATTTTTTCAGAAGGCCTGCAGGACCATAGCGCAGCCAGTCTTCCACTTTCGGACAGACATGTCCCTGTGCATGATCCTTCTGGTTTATTTTAACTACTTTTTCAATAGCTTTTATCTCATTACCAAAGGTTTTAGCAATATCATCTTCAAGTGTTTTATCGCGCCAGAAAGGTTCAATTTGTTCTTTGAAGTGAATTATATCATCAGTTCTGACATTGAATGGATCCTGCAATCGTCCGGGTAAGGTTTCAATCTCATTTGCGAGCCAGGCCAGTCCAGCTTCAGGAAATACCACACCGGCCCTTATGTCCGGAGTACGGTTACCCACAATCAACTCTTCGCAATCGATGGATATTGGCATCTGAAGAAGAGATTGAGCCAACGATTTAGCTCTTATCAAAGGTACCGGCTGTCCTTCATTCTGTCTGTAAGCCTCAGTAATTATTTTAGCCTGCTCAATTGAGAGATATCTCTCAGCTGAAATGGTCTTTTTCTTCAACGAAAGAATCCTGTCAGAAGGCAGAAGGGTTTGAAGATCCTTTATCATTAT
>CAYUQR010000089.1:0-3059 GCA_964446825.1 uncultured Rikenellaceae bacterium | reverse complement strand
GCTATTTCAGCCGGATTGGTTAACGGCATATCGTTTTCGTGGATAAGGTATCCCAGAAGATCTGCCTTCTTTATTTTTTCATGGACTGGAAGGTTTGATCTGTTTGTTGTCTCTATGTGTCTTCCTTCATCATCAACAATTATTACCTTTGGAAGGAATACACCCGGACGACCAATAAATTCATCCATAATTTTGACAGCGTCTTCAAATTCTTTTTGTGTGGCCCGGCCAAGAGCTTCATACTTGTAGATTTCCTTTCCATCCCAGGTTGATACTGTAGCGAAACTCTCGGATATTTTCTTTTCAATATTACTGCCAGTGTTCAGAGTATCATGTCCTGAAGGCATTAAAAGCACTTTTCCGCCTCCTCCTTCAACATTTGCCGCGTACTTTGGCATTGTCACTCCTGACATCCAGCCCTGCAGATGCTTCATATATATCTTACCTATCTGTACAGGAGCGATGAAATGGACTATTCCCTTTTCCTTATGACATTGTAAAAGGTAATAGGGATGAACTCCGATCCATAACATCCTTCTGAACGTTTCAGCAAGGGTTTTGTAATAGTCATTTACATGATTTAAGAAAACTGTCTGGTTCCTGATGCTAAAGCCATGAGAAAGAATAAGTTTTACAGCCCGTGCCAGGTCTTCAGTAATTTCATGATAATGGTTTATATGTGTCATGAAATAAACATATTTTTCCTGTCCTTCAGTGTACCTGTTTGATGCGTTTTTTATCAGATCAAGTACCTCATCGGTAATTCCCATTGGCATAACTACGGGAACCCTGGTAGCTATTCGTATCACCCTTAAATGAGGTATTTTGCTAAGCTCCTCAAGGATATAGCGAAGTCGTCTATTAGAAATCATCAGGGCATCACCTCCTGTTACAAGAACTTCATTTATGTTTTTGTTATAGCCTATATAGAAGAGTCCCTTATTTATTTCATTCAAATTTACCTCAACAGTTCCGTCCAGTGATTTTGCCCTCTGACAATGCACACAGTATGAAGCACAGCTTGTGTTTTCCGCTACAAACAGAGCAATCCGATTGGGATATCGCTGGTATGCTGCACCATAGCTCCTTGTGTCTTCACTCATAGCGCCCTCCGCCCCGGTATCGGGAAATAAAAGATTCGCGGGTGTAGGAACACTCTGCCAAAATATCGGATCGAGCCTCCTTTTTTGTTTTTCACCTGCCAACATAACGGGATTAAAAGGATCTGCCTGCATAATGCTGGCATAATATGGAGTAATCCTCAGAGGCTCTTTACCCTGACTTTTCAGGGTCCTCAATGTTCTTGCAATCTCTTTCTCCTGGTGGCTGTTCAATTGGATCACCTTTTTAAGCTGTTGTACCTTACGGATCGAATTTCTCTTCTGCCATTTCGGATCATTCCATTGCTCAGGTGTTACATCTTTCCATAGTTCAATGGTCCTGTAGTTTCTTGGTTCGTAAAATATGTTGTTTTTTATCTTCATAAGTAGTAATTAAAAATGGCTCAATGGCATAGTGGCACAAAGGCGCAATGATTAAAATATTTCTAGCCAAGACATAATGGTCCCCTAAACAAATATATAAAAAAATGGTCAGGAATCAAATTAAATGGCTTACATGAACTAGTGTATCCCCTTTCTGGTTTTCAGTGCTTTTTTGCCGATCCGGGTTTCCTTGTATTAACTCCGGGCATATTATAATTCTCATCGCCCAGATCCTGACGCATAACGTCTGCAAGTTTTTTCAAATCATCAACAACTGCCGGGTAAAGCTCCTTCACATCGTATCTCTCACCCGGATCTCGTCTCATGTCATACAGGGCATAGCCTGTTTTTCCTGAGGAATACTCACCGGGCCATCCATCGTTCCCTGGCAATTTGCCTTCATAGGAACGGAAAGTATGCGGCAGCACCAGTTTCCACTGACCTTTCCTTACATTCTCCAGGCTATTGCGCCTGTAATAATAATAGAATATGTCCCTTGGGTTGGAATCAAAATCTCCTTCCATCAGGGAAAGGATATTAACGCCATCAATCTTTTTCGTTGGCAGTGATGCTCCTGAGATTGAGCAAAGTGTAGGAAGAATATCAATAGTGGAAGCTATGTTATTACAAATTGTTCCGGCAGGAATTTTTGCCGGCCATGACATTATGCATGGAACTCTCTGTCCTCCTTCCCAGCTGCAACCTTTGCCTTCCCTCAATCCACCTGCAGAGCCGGCATGATTGCCGAAATTCAACCAGGGACCATTATCGGTCGTAAATATTACAAGAGTATTTTCTGTAAGTCCGTTATCCATGAGCGCCTTCATCACTTCACCTACCGACCAGTCTACTTCCATTACCACATCACCAAATAAGCCCTGTTTGCTCTTGCCCTTAAACTTATCTGATACGGCTAGTGGCACATGGACCATGGAATGAGCGAGGTAAAGGAAAAAGGGATTATTTTTGTTTCTGTTAATAAAATCGACAGCATATTCGGTATATAATGTTGTTAGCTGTGCCTGATCGTCAAGGGTATTTATTTCCTTTATTTTCTCGTTTCCCTTAATAAGTGGCAGCGGAGGATAACGCAATTTTCCCGGAGCCTTATCTTTTGTGGCCGGTTTGCCATCATAATCAACGGGCCACATGTCATTCGAATACGGGAGACCAAAATATTCATCGAAACCATTTTGTAAAGGCAGGAACTGGAAAAGATGTCCCAGGTGCCATTTCCCCACTATTGCATTTCTGTATCCTCTGGAAGAAAGCAGTTCAGGTATCAGTTGCTCATCTGCATTAATACCAATACTGTCGTATGGCATCAATGCACCTGAAATACCTACCCTGTTCGAATAACATCCTGTAAGTAAGCCTGCACGAGAGGCACTGCTTACAGCCTGAGCCACATAGAAATTAGTGAAACGCATTCCGTTTGATGCAAGCCTGTCAATATTTGGCGTATTATATTGTGTGGCTCCGAAACAACCTACATCGCCGTAACCCATATCGTCGATGAAGATAAGAACCACATTTGGAAGCTTGCTTTTTGCATCGGCGGCTTTCTGAGCCAAT
>CAYUQR010000088.1:0-10916 GCA_964446825.1 uncultured Rikenellaceae bacterium | reverse complement strand
TGGATAGAGCATCTGGCTACGGACCAGAAGGTTGGGGGTTCGAGTCCCTTCAGGTTCACTTCTGCAAAGACGCAATCAGTTAATATTTAACAGATTGCGTCTTTTGTTTCCCGATCCTGTCCGATAATTGCCTGTATAATTCAATAACTCAATACCGCTTTAATCAAAGATAATTGGCAG
Source organism: uncultured Rikenellaceae bacterium (assembly GCA_964446825.1). Taxonomy (GTDB): domain Bacteria; phylum Bacteroidota; class Bacteroidia; order Bacteroidales; family VadinHA17; genus LD21. Next base: position 10,736 of record CAYUQR010000088.1, on the reverse strand, counting down.
TTAATGCCGTCAAATAGATTATATATCAAATAATTGCGCAAATACATCAAAAGCGGAAATAATCGCTTGATTCTGGCTTCCATGCTTCTTAAATTTGACATTGAAAGCGGACCAAAAGAAATCTATTTTTTGCTTCGATGCATTTCCAGGCTTTAATGACTGTAATTTATTGTCTTTATAACACAAAATGATAACTCAGGATAGAATTAATCTGATGAAGAAAATCTTTCAACTTTTATTTGTTCTGGCTTTATTTTGTTCCTGCACACGGTCGCTGCCTTCTTCATATTCTGCCAGGGGAAAATATTATAAGAGAGCGGTTTACATAAAAAACGAACTTAATGACTGTAAAATGCACAGGTATCCAAATTACCGTATAAAACCAGCCAGGAAATAGAAAGGAATGAATTAAGATTCTCTAAACATAGCTAACCTTCATCATATTCGTTCTTCCATGCAGGCTGAGGGGCGTACTTCCAACATGGATAACGCAGTCTCCCTCCGCCAGTAGTTTTTTATCTTTCAGTATATCAATAGAATCCTGAATAGCCTCATCCAGCTGATCATAGTTTCTTAAATAAAATGGTTTTATTCCCCAGACAAGCGATATTTTATGCAATACTTTTATGTTATTCGTAAAGGCATAAATACACGCTTCAGGTCTGTGGCTTGATATCCTTATGGCTGTATATCCTGAATGTGTAAATGTAATTATGGCCTTTGCTCCCACCTGCTGAGCTAATTTGGAGGCATTATAGCATATTGAATCAGCAAGATAGGTAGGAGTTCCTTCAGTTGGTGCATGCTGTTTATTAAACGGGTTGCCATGGGCTTCAGTATAATCGATAATCCTTTGCATGCTGTTTATGGTCTCGACAGGATATTTACCAATGGACGTTTCACCGCTAAGCATCAAAGCATCAGCGCCATCAAGCACTGCATTGGCCACATCAGTAGCTTCGGCCCTTGTTGGCCTGAAATTCATGATCATGCTTTCCATCATCTGGGTGGCAATTATAACAGGCTTTGAATGAATAATACATTTCTCAACAATCTGTTTTTGGATCAGGGGAACTTCATCAAAAGGGACTTCCACACCAAGGTCACCACGTGCAACCATTACACCATCAGTAAGCTCGATTATCTGATCAATTTCCAGGAGGGCTTCAGGCTTTTCAATTTTAGCTATTACGCTGGCATGACCTTTTTTTTTCTTAATAAGATTTTTCAATTCTACAATATCGGAAGCCTTTCGCACAAACGACAAAGCAATCCAGTCCACATCCTGGCCAATTGCAAAAAGAGCATTCGAAATATCTTCATCAGTCAGGCAGGGAAGAGAGACTTTTGTGTCTGGCAGATTTACTCCCTTATTTGAAGAGAGAGTGCCTCCATAAATAACCTTTGCTTTAACAGTATCCTTACCATTCGTATCTGTGACTTCAAGCTTTATTTTGCCATCGTCGATAAGGATCACTTCACCCGGATTAACATCCTTCGGAAATTCCTGATAACTCATATAGATATGTTCCCTGGTACCCGTGCATTTTTCGGTAACAAAAGTAATTACGTCACCCGTCTGTAAAATGAGGCTGTTATTCTCAATTTCCCCTACCCTGAGCTTCGGACCCTGCAAATCGGCCAGTATCGAAACATTAGTTCCTAACTCGAGGTTAAATTCTTTAATAATATTCATTAGCTTCAGATGTTCCTCCTTTGTTGAATGAGAAAAATTTAAACGGAACACATCAACGCCTTCATTTATCATTTTATAAAGCACCTCTTTAGAGGAGGACGCCGGACCTAATGTCACCATTACTTTTGTTTGTGAATTTACCTGTTTCATAGTCAAATGTTAATTTATGCTTCTTAAGAGATCGTCGGAATCAGGGGATATTAAAATCTTTTTCTTTTTAAGGACTATTCTTTTTTAAGTAGTAAATAATATTTTGATCAGTGTTGCCAGAGAATGAGGTTTAATTCAAGCGGAACAGAAACTCCGGGGAAATACGGCACAACTCTTGGAGTGTAGTCTGTAATCGCTCGAGCTGCGGGTACAATGGCACTATAGAGGTGCGGCTTATCAACATTCTTCTCTTGTTGTTTAAGTTTCATCTCCTGCAATACAAATGGTTCACCATTAATCCCATCAGCATAAAGTTCAACCCTCACCATTTCAGAATTTACTTCATTTAAAAAGAGTTGTACCTCAAACCGATGCTGTCCTTCAAGAGTTTCAGTCTTTACTTCGCCGAAGTGCAAAGAAGTCCATTTTTGTTCCAGACTTAATTTCCAGTCTGATATTTGTCCGGCAACACTTCCTTTATTTGCGGCACGCTCAAGATAGGCCGATGCAGAGGGCAGATAATGTTGTTCTGTGTATTCCCGCACTGTCCTGTCGGCAGAGAATCGCGGTGTCAGTTGTGCCATACTTTCCCGCATTCGTGCTATCCACTTTTCAGGAATCCCCTTTTTATTACGGTTGTAAAACTCAGGCACCACTTCCTTTTCCAGTAAATTATAAAGTTGTTCGGCTTCATGAGCATCCCATGCCGGGTCATCACCGTGTTCATTACCATCTCCAAGCGCCCAGCCAACTTCCGGAGTATAGGCTTCAGCCCACCACCCGTCAAGTTCCGAAAGATTAATACCTCCGTTCACCAGCACTTTCATGCCACTTGTTCCGCTGGCCTCCCAGGGTCGGCGAGGAGTATTGATCCAGACATCCACACCCTGGACAAGGTTTTCTGAGATCTGCATGTCATAATCGCTGAGGAACATAACTGGAGCATGAATGCCATGCTGTCGTATAAAATGGATCCATTCGGAAATTAAATTCTGACCTTCCTGGTCGGCAGGATGTGCCTTGCCCGCTATGATGAGTTGCACCGGATACTTTGGATTAGTCAATAACCGAAGCAGGCGCTGCGGATCATACAACAGTAAATTTGGTCTTTTGTAGGTTGCGAACCGTCTTGCAAAACCAATAGTTAAAATATTTGGATCACATAATTGTTTAGCACGATCAATCGAATCCGGAGAATGGCCTGAACCAATTAATTGTCGCGAAAATTGCTCCCTGGCAAATTCTATAAGTCCCTTATTTGCTTCGGTTCTCATTTCCCATAATTTCTCATCTGAAGCATGGCGAATATCCTGATCCAAAGTTAAATTCATTCCCAGCCAGCGGTCTTTTCCACAAAATTCCGTCCATATATCATCTGCTTCCCTGGAATCCCACGATGGCACATGAATACCATTGGTTATTGATCCTACAGGCACTTCATTTTCTGTCCATCTTGGAAATAGTGACTCAAAAATATGGCGACTTACTTTTCCGTGAAGACGGCTAACTCCGTTTACTGCTCCGCTTCCCCTTATTGCCAGATAAGCCATATTAAAATTCTCAGATTCGTTGTCAGGGTCCTTACGACCTAAGGACAGCAATTTATGACGGGAAATGCCAAGCTTCTTTTCAGCGTATTCCCCAAGATACAAATCGATAAAAGCTGGCGAAAAACAATCGAATCCGGCTGCTACAGCTGTGTGAGTAGTAAAAAGATTGCCGGTTCTTGTTGCTGCCAGTGCGACTTCAAATGGCTGTCCCGTTTCGTTCATATAACAATATGCACGTTCAAGAATCGCAAAAGCTGCATGTCCCTCATTCAGATGGCATATCTCAGGCTTTATGCCAAGAGCTTCCAGAAGCCTCCAGCCACCAATTCCCAGTATCAATTCCTGTTTTAACCTGAGTTCAGGTCCCCCTCCGTATAATTCACCTGTTATTCCCCGATTTACAGGAAAATTTGCCGCATCATTGCTATCCAGAAGATATAGTTTTACCCTGCCAACCTGAACCTGCCATGCGCGCAACCATACAGAATAACCAGGCAGTGATATCTGTATACGCAACCATTCGCCATTAGCCTGACGTAAAGGTATAATTGGTAATTGTCCGGGATCATTATAGGGGAAAAGAGCCTGTTGCTGACCATTTTTATCAATTACCTGGCGAAAATAACCTCGCTGGTAAAGAAGTCCGATCCCAACCACAGGAATTCCCAGGTCACTGGCGGCTTTCAGCTGATCTCCGGCAACGTTGCCCAGACCTCCGGAATAGATTGGCAGAGCTTCACTTAACATAAACTCCATGCTGAAATAGGCTGCACATGTAAGTGGTGGCTGAGGATAATTTTGCTGAAACCAGGCTGGAGCGGATATAGCTTTCTCTTTAGACTTTATGAATACATCAACTTTTTTTCTGAATACGGGGTTTGCCAGAGCATTCTTCAACTGATCTCCCGATACCGTCTGCAGAACTACCCATGGATTATGAGTCATATCCCAGAGGTCGGGATCAAGCTGCCTCCAGATTTCATCGGCTGCATGATTCCAGGACCATCGCATATCAAGAGCAAGCTCTTCTAAAAATTCAGTTCCCTCAATATCAGCTGGCAAAAGATTGCGTACAATTTTCCTGCTTTCATTTATATTCTTCATGGCATGATTAATTCAATCGACAAAATCGCTATGACATTGCTTTTATCACTATACTTTGTACTTCTTCAAGAATTTTATTCAGATGATCAGTATCGCAGGCGAAAGCAACATCAAATTTATCTTTTAACTTTATTAATCCCTGCATATTTGCTGACTTCCATAATATTCAATTTTTTTATACCACATTGCAATATGTTAGTCCCATTATAATTACATTGCTGCGCCGGCCTTGAGCTTTCGCTTCCTATCATCCAATGACATGTTACTTACCTGTCAGCAGAGCCGTGTTTTATGAGGTCTTTTTTTTGACAGGATCGAAAATCCTATATGCAAGAAGTTTCAGACGGTCATTAAAAAGGAACCACACCAGTGCATAACCCCAAACGAAAAGAGCCCAGCCCCAGCCAAGAGGTGTCATAAACAGACCATAGACAGCTATTAATGTTGCCACAATCTGGGTTCCAAGGACTGCTACCCATAGAATACGAGCTGGTCGTATGGACCAGAATGGTCCACGTGTTCTGGTAAGAAAAATAGTTAAATGTCCCGCCACGGATAACTTGAGATACATCATTGTCTGGATGTGCGCACGGTCTATATGAAATACCCGCTCTCCGAGATAAAACAAGGCGAAAGCGGCAAGTACTCCTATGACACCCAGCACTGTGGATATCCCCAGCACCATCCGCATATTCCATGACTCGGGCTGATTTTTATAATGAACGTTATCATATGCAATTGACAATATGGCACCATCGTTAAGCAACGCAAGCATTACGATCATCACGGCAGTGACAGGATAAAAATTAAAAACCAGGATAGATAAAGTCATAAATAAAAGAACACGCAGTGTTTCGGCGATTCGATAAATGGCATAGCTGTTCATTCGCTGGAAAATTTTCCTGCTCTCCTTAATTGCATCAATAATAACAGATAAACCTGATTTCAATAATACTATGGCCGCTGCTGCCCGTGCTGCATCAGTTGCATCTGAAACCGCTATACCGCAGTCGGCTTTCTTAAGCGCAGGTGCGTCATTTACTCCATCTCCAGTCATGCCAACAATATGTCCTCGTTTTTGAAGAACGTCAACAATGTGAAACTTATGTTCAGGGAACACCTGTGCAAAACCGTCGGCTTTCTCGATAGATTCAAGCACCTCAGTTGTTTCTTTCTTCTTTGAATCTCCCAGGCTGCTAGCATCGAGAATATTCGTACCCATGTTTAACTTTTTTGCTGTTTCCCGGGCAATAGCCAATGCATCGCCTGTAACCATTTTGATCGTTACTCCCATAGATAAAGCAGTAGCGATGGTTGCTTTAGCATCTTCGCGCGGCGGATCGAACAAGGGCAACACTCCAACAAACTGCCACTTGCCATTATCACCGGCCCGGGCTACACCCAATGAACGAAAACCACGTGCCGCGAATTCATTTACCGCCTTGTCAACAGCAGCCTTTACCAGGCTTGCATTTTCTGATAATTCTAAAATAACCTGTGGAGCTCCTTTCGTAACCTTAAATGTCTTTCCGTCAGAAGCTTTGATGGAGGCTTCTGTTCGTTTATGCACCGGATCAAATGGCTGGAAATGAATCACATCATAACTCTTTAACGAATCTTTGTCTTTAAGGCCACCCAAAACTGCCAGATCTATAGTATCATTATTTTCCGCACGCGATGCCAATGCACCATAAAGGATCACCTGGTCGGTGGAAACATTATTCACGCTGAACGGATCTCCCAGTGTCAGCTTATTCTGAGTCAAAGTACCGGTTTTGTCAGCGCAAAGCATGTCCACTCCCGCCAACTCTTCGATTGCAACCAACCGGCTCACAATTGCCTCTTTTTTAGCCAAAAGTCGAGCGCCAACCGCCATTGTCACTGACAATACCGTCGGCATAGCCACAGGAATCGCAGCAACAGTCAACACCAGCGCAAACTGCAGTGTTGTGAGTATCGGGTCACCACGGAAAATAGCGACTGTAATAATTATCGCCACCAGGGCTACAGCAAGAACGATCAGGTAGTTGCCAATCTTCAGCACTGCTTTCTGAAAATGACTAACAGTATGTGCTTCCTGCACAAGTTGTGCCGTCTTGCCAAAGTATGTATTTGCACCTGTCGCATAGACAAGTGCGCCGATTTCACCCTGACGAATAATCGAACCGGAAAATACTGCCTCGCCAGGATTACGTTCAGCGGGCAGCGATTCACCTGTTAATGCCGACTGATCGACTTCAACAGGATCACCGTCAAGAAGGCGCGCATCGGCCGGCACAATATCGCCCAGGCGAAGGCGGATAACATCGCCCGGTACTAACTCACGTGCTGCCGGATTGATCCATTTACCACCACGTTTTACCCTTGCCTTTACAGCCAGCTTAGCTTTCAGGGCTTCAATGGCATTACCAGCCTGATGCTCCTCCCAAAACCCTACCCCGGCATTGGCAAACAGCAGAAGCAGTATGATAAAAAAGTCCGGCCAGTGTCTGGCAACTGCTGAAAGTATTATAGCCGCCTCGATCATCCACGGGATAGGCCCCCAGAAATAGGTAAGAAATTTCAGGAACAAATTTGTCTTCTTTTCTTCAATTTCATTAGGCCCGTATTGGGTCAGTCGTTTCTCAGCTTCAGCCTGACTGAGACCTTCCGGCGACGATTCTAACTTTGAGAGAAGATCCGACATTGGCATAGTTTTCAGATCATCTTTCATATCTTTTTTAGATTCAGCAGGATTGGTATTATTAGTATTTGTTTCCATAATTGACATATTCCTAAGTTTAATTAACTATATTACAAGCACTTACTCTTTACATCATTTTTATGATTTAGTATCTCCGGGACCCATTCGGAAAATTATTGAGAAAGCCCTTAAATCAAAATTATTCTAGGTCTTCTTCCTAAATAAGGTATTAATAGCATTTGAAGCCTCAACGGGTGCAGTCTCACCGAGTTCATGATAATCATCAAGACTACGGATTAATGGTTTCACTTTTTCCTTCTCTTTGTCATTCAGAAGGCTGAGCAGAATATGATGAGCTCCTTTATTTTGAATAAAAGAACTTTTCCCATCACGAATTGACTTAAGCAAAGGTAATATACTTGTTCGTCCGATTCTGATAAGACCTTCAGCTGCCATCCATCTGACCTCGAATTCCTTATCATCAAGATAATTAATTAATATCGGGATGGAACTTTTTTCCGCAATTAGTTCGACTATCTTGGCAGCTTCCATACGAAGCATATTGTTTTCCGAATCCAGCAGCTTATACATGTGGGGAAGGATCTTTCTACCCATTTTTACAAGAGTCCCTCTGGCAGTAATTTTTTTCCGGTAGTTTTCGCTATCTATTGACTCTTTCATAAGTTTTCCAACATTATCCGGAAAATCAGTAAGAATCCTTTCTATTTCATCACTTTCCTTTTTTTTCATGATTTGTGAAAATCCAAAGAAATAAATTATATATGCTTCTTAGTTGGAATGATATAAAGCGGAATGGAAGAATGATGAAGCACTTTTTCTGCCACACTACCCATCAGGATATTCTCCAGCCATTTACGGCTATGAGTACCCATAACTATAAGATCCGCCTTTATCTCTTTGGCAGTTTGTAATATCGAATCGGCAAAATCACCTTCAGAAACTATGGTCTGAATTTTTTTATCACCTAAATGTTCTTTTGTTTTTTCAAGAAATTTCAAGGATGCTTCTTTCAGTCTTGCAATGGTTACCGACTGCAGCTGCCCCATTTCCATATAGCCTGTAAATCCCATAACAGGAGAATATTCCACTGAAGAATAATAAACAGGATCCGATATTACATGAAGCAATGTTATTTCAGCTTTCATCGATTTGGCCAGTGAAAAACCTGCTTCAGCTACTTTTTGTGCGGTAGGATCATAATCCAGCGCAATTAATATTTTTTTCATTTTTATTTTTCAGTTTTTTAAAACATAGAATAAGCATATAATCCCATCTTAAACAAAGTCAAAAACGATTATCTCGGGACAAATGCTCCCAGGGTCCAGATATCGTCAATGGTTTTTCGCAAATGATAATTAGGAAATAATAAAACCGGAATATATGATTTGTTTATCATCTGGTGGGCAGAATTTCCCAGTAACAGATTTGACGGGTTTTTCTCCTGCTCAGCCATAATTGATATAAGGCTGGCATTTATTGAATAAGCATAATCCAGAGTTATATCAGTGGGGTTGCTCCCATGAATATGTTTAAGCTTATAAGGGATCCCATGACTTTTTATAAAAGTAACTACCTGGTCGGCATACTGATGAAGCTTTTTCTCTATACTCTTCAGGTTTGAGAGTCTTGTAGTAAGCACATGTATTTCTGATCCGAATGTTTTCGCCAGTTCGACAGTATAAGGTACTTTTTCCCTTGTCTGAAAAGTAATATCAAGAGGCAGAACAATGCTGTCTATATTTGCCGAGAGTTTACTTCTTCTGATGGTGATAACAGGATTTCTTGAATGAGAAACGATCTTGTATGCATTCCCCCCGATAAATAATTCTTCAAAACCCGATTCGCCATGAGTTGAAAGAACAGTTAAGGGATCTTCAAACCTGTCAGCTATATCTGCTATTTCCTTGAATATATGTCCTTCTTCAATGGTGTAGTCGAGGTTCATATTTATGTTGCTACCGGCTTTGAATTTTTTAAGAATATCCTCAAATTTTGATTTTGCCATAAGCTTTTCATCTTCCAAAAGCTTATTATCAGAGCCTATAATTTCACTGATGATATTAACCATCTGAATGGTAGCTCCTGTTTTTTTTGCAATCATTAGAGCGAAGGTTAACCCGGCCAATGACTCATCTGAAAAATCGAGGGGAACAATAATTGTTTTCATAACACACTAATTTATTTGTAATTCCTTTCAAAATTAGTTAATTTTCATGTTAGTTAAACAATTTATATCCGTTATTGTTGCTACATATAAAAATGTTTTTATCCCGGATACTGATGATTAAATAACAATGGAAGACAATTCTCTATTCCGGCTTAATAACAGTATATGTTCTATAACATGTTAGGGCCATTTTATAAGGGAAAGTTGCTACATTTTAACTATCTTGCATGCCGTAGCAGTGAAAACTGACAACAGATGTTTTGCACTAAGAGCAAAATATACCTGAAGAGTCTGATAATAATCAGATCTTGACGCTTAAGTACTTTAAGCGTCATCAATTTTTCAGAGAGTAACCAGATTGCTTATAAACTCGGTATATAAGTGTTTTATGAAAATTAATTAATTGACCATATGGAAGAAACGATAAAAAACTGGACCACCCTGATTGTTCCATGGCTATTGTCGCACGGAATTAAAATAATACTTATTGTTGTGGGAGCCTTTCTTATTAATAAAATTGTCACCAGAATAATAATAAAAGCTGTGAGGATTGCTGTTGTACCAGACAAATCAATGTCAAAAGAAGCTGAAATAAAACGTGAAGACACTCTCATCAGGATATTTAACGGAGCACTCAGCGTATTAATGATAACTCTTGTTTTGTTAATGGTAATGCAGGAAATAGGGTTCCAGATTGGTCCTATTCTGGCTGGTGCCGGAATTGTTGGTCTGGCATTTGGTTTTGGTGGCCAGTATCTCATCAGAGATCTGATCTCGGGATTGTTTATTATTCTTGAGAACCAGTACAGGATTGGTGATGTTATTAATATTGATTCAACCGGAGGACTTGTTGAAGATATAAGCCTGCGTATGACAACATTGAGAGATCTTGACGGAACTGTTCATCATATTCCTCACGGAGAAATTAAAAAGGTCTCCAACCTTTCAAAGAATTTTGCAAGAGTTAATTTGGACATCGGCATTTCATACAGCACTAACCTTGATCATGTTATTGAAGTAATCAACCGTACAGGTGAAGAACTGAGAAATGATCCGGCCTTTAAAGATTCCATAATCAGTCCTCCTAAGTTTGTCAGAGTAAACGACTTCGCAGATTCCGCAATAATGGTTAAAATATTGGGTGATACAATGCCCTTGAAGCAATGGGAAATAACAGGGGAATTGAGAAAGCGCCTGAAGATAGCATTCGATAAAGAAGGGATCGAGATACCTTTTCCTCAGAGGGTCATTCATCAGGCGGAGAAGTAAAAGGCGCTAGGCGTAAGGCGCTTGACGCTGGACGCTGGACGCAAGGCTCTTGATTGGTGGGTTAAAATAAGGCGGAAGGCGGAAGGCGGAAGGCAG
>CAYUQR010000087.1:3891-11378 GCA_964446825.1 uncultured Rikenellaceae bacterium | reverse complement strand
AATTATTAACACCCGTACCAGGGTATCGTCAGCCAAAGGATATGGAAATACTTCTCAGCTTTTTCGCCAACAAAGCATATATATCTCAAACCTGGGATGCATTCCAGGCAAGTTTCAAAGGGAAGATACAGTAATTAAATTATTTCCCGATTATATAATTTGCCGGAAGTTGAATTACCTGTCCGAATTGATAAACCAGTCTTCGTGTATTAAACAGTATCTCCTGACCAAGGCTTATTTTTATATCAGCAACATCAGGAACCCTGTAATACAATTTATCATATTTCGGAGCATCACGATCGGGCTGCGTGTTATTAAGTACAGTAAGTGCCCTTGTCTTTTGTTCGGGAAGAAATTCAATAGTAACCGGTTTTCCTCCTTTCATATTACCAGTTACCGGTCCGGTAAGGTCAGAGAATAGAAAAAGACTTATTGGCTTACCCTGCATCTCTTTACCGGGTATTATCTGATATGTGAATGTACGCGTTTGTCTGATTATTTTACCAGTAAATAATTCGGTATATTCTTTTTCAAGCCTGTTCATTTCATTTATTGCGGCATCACTCTGTGGAAATACATTCGCCTCGCCTGTAAGAATCAGATGCTTGCCGTCTCTCATTTCCATAAGCCGTTTTGCAGCCTTTTCTGCCAGCTGATCCATGGATAGCTTTTTCATCTTTTCTACAATATACGGGATTCTGATAAATGTGGAATCGAGATTTACTCTCTTGTATGCAGTGTCGCGCTGTAACTTGAAATATTCATCAGAACCGAGGTCATAGGATATGAACTGACCTGCCCCTGGTTCTTTGATCCCTGCCTGCCTGTCAGTTGAATAATACAGACCGGGATTAAGATCAAGAATAAGGCCTTCATTCTTAAGCGCAAGAACATTTGTCTGAAAGAGCGTATTGCTTTTTATGACATAAAACTCCGAAGGGTCAAGTTCCTCATGCGTTTTGACTGAAACATCCTCGATAGACCATGATTCATTTTCATTACGTATGACATTATCAAGGCCCAGCAGATCATTTGCGTACTTGTAGTATGGACCGGGTATTTCAATTGTTCTTTCCATTTCAACTATAACTGTGATAACGGTCCGGGGAAGCCCATAGATAATACTGCCATCCCGTATTACATTTGTCCCGGATAGTGGAATAATCATATTTTTATCTGCGATATTTCTGCTGGAAGAGCAGGCACTTAAGGTATAGATTATTACCATCAACAGAGATAGTCTGAGTATTGTTTTCATGTAGTTACTACTTTGGTTAAAATTCAAAATACAAGATTAATTAAAAGGCTAAAGTTCTGTCTCTCTTATTTTATTAAACCCTTCACCTATGCTATTTATTATATCGGATGCAATAATTGATTCATACGATGATTTTCCTGCAGCCAAATCCCCGGCAACACCATGAAGATAAACTCCCAGAACAGCAGCATTATATGAATCATATCCCTGTGCAAGCAAAGATAATATTATTCCGGTAAGTACATCACCGCTCCCTCCTGTTGCCATACCCGGATTCCCTGAACTATTAAATTGTACAATATCCTCAGGTGACGAAACAGAAGTATGAGCTCCTTTCAGGACAACTATACAATTATATTTTTCTGAAAATTCCCGCTGCTTCTGAAGTCTGTTAAAACAATCCCAGGTCTTTCCTGTCAGCCTCTCAAACTCCTTAACGTGCGGAGTAAGTATTGCTCCTTCTGGTATCATCGAAAGCCAATCCTTATTCATTGAGAGTATATTCAGTGCATCTGCATCGATTACAACCGGCTTCTTACATACAGTCAACAGGTTATGAACCGCTTTCATGGTCCCAGGTTCTGTTCCTATTCCGGGACCTATTCCTACGGCATTATAACCTGCTAATTCAGGCACTGAGGAAATATATCTTTCAGACTTGTCAATACTGATCATTGCCTCAGGAACTGAACATTGCATTATAATATTTCCACACGATGGTACATGACACGTTATGAGACCTATGCCAGTATGCATTGCAGCTCCTGCTCCCAGAACCGCCGCTCCCATCTTACCTAAAGATCCGGAAATCAAAAGTCCGTGTCCAAAGTTGCCTTTGTGATCAAATTTTTTCCTTTTTTTAAGAAGCGTCAGAATATTTTCGTTCTCCAGATAATTGTAAGGAGTGATCGTATTAAGTATTGCATTTTTGTGCAAACCAATAGGCAAAATATGCCATTCTCCAATGAAAGGGGCATTATCAGCAAACATGAAAGAGAGTTTTGGAAACTGGAAACTCAGTGTGAAATTTGCTTTTATTATATTATCATATGAATTTCCTTTATTGTCCTCTCCGAATAATCCAGATGGTATGTCAATGGAGATAATCAGTTTATAATCAGAATTATTGATTTTCCTTATTATCTCGCCGGCCAGCCCTGAAACGCTACGTGTCAGTCCTGAGCCGAATATTCCATCGATTATTATCTCATCTGAAGTTATGGCAGGAAACTGATCTGTACTGTTCAAAAAAACAACTTTTATATTTGTCTCATTTTCAAGACGATGCAGATTGACTTCCCAATCTGCTGATTTTTTTTCGGAAATATTCACATAATATACTTCAACGGAATATTCATTTCGTGAAAGCATACGTGCAAGAGCGAGTCCGTCGCCTCCGTTATTTCCGGGACCTGTAAAAACAACAAAATGCTCTGCTCTTCCATATCTTCCCACAATCCAGCTGAAAAGCTGCATTGCTGCTCTTTCCATAAGGTCTGTTGAAGATATGGGTTCATTCTTTATGGTGTATTCATCAATTTTTTTTATCTGGTCGCTGCGAAATATTTTCATATCTAACTCCCTTATTGCCTGACAAATTTACACTCTTCATCCAATAATTAAAAGTAAGCAATAAATAATGAATGAAAAAAATATCAGGAAAGAAGGATTTTACTTTCAAAATGATATATTTGTTTATGTTCAAAAATGGTTTTATATATTACCCGAATATTATAATTCCGATAAAAATAAAACCCTTTACCCGATAAATAACCGACTACTAACCAATAAAGAATTAATATGCTTAAGAAACATCCAAAGGGTCTGCTTGTAGCTTTCTTTACGAATATGGGAGAAAGGTTTGGCTTCTACACAATGATGGCCATTCTCGTACTATTCCTTCAGGCTAAATATGGTCTCAATGAAGACACGGCAGGTGGTATTTACAGCAAGTTTTACTTTGCTATTTATGCACTTGCCCTGGTTGGAGGTGTGATTGCAGATGCTACAAGGAAATATAAAAGTATTATCATGCTCGGGCAAATTGTAATGTTTGCCGGATATGTGTTGATGGCTGTTCCAAATAATTCGCTTACAGTTACAATAATAGGACTGTTTACAATTGCGCTGGGTAACGGTTTCTTTAAAGGTAACCTGCAGGCAGTAGTCGGACAGATGTACGATGACCCCAAATATTCAGATGTCAGGGATACGGCATATCTTATTTTCTATATGGGCATTAATATTGGTGCTTTCTTTGCTCCGTTTGCTGCCAATGATGTAAGAAACTGGTGGCTCAGATCCAATAATTTCCTTCACGATGGAAGCCTTCCGGCCCTGTGCCACCAGTTTCAGGATGGCACTCTTCAAAATACAGAAGAGCTTCGGACACTTGCAAACCATGTAAGTTTATCCGGACCGGTTTCCGACCTGGGTACTTTTGCATCTCACTATCTTGAAGTATTTTCCCGAGGTTATAATTTTGCTTTTGGTGTTGCAGCAGCTGCAATGATTCTTTCGTTGCTTGTATATCTGTTTTTTAACAAATATCTTCCGACAAGAGAGAAATCATCTTCAGAATCTACAATTACGTTATCAGAGAAGCCATGGGCGCTTCCGGTTGCTCTCGCTGCAGGGTTTGCTGCTGCATTCCTTATAAACCTTGTTAAAGACTTCGTTACCGGAATGGCTATCGGACTTTTTATCGGATTTGTAACCTGGATTATCATGATCTCGAAAAAGGAAGAGAAGCAGAGAGTTATTGCTCTTACTCTGGTTTTCCTTGTTGTGATCTTCTTCTGGATGTCATTCCACCAGAATGGACTCACTTTTACATTTTTTGCCCGTGACTATACAGTTAAGACAGTTGACCCATATACATATATGTTCTTCACTCTTGAGAATATTCTGTCAGTAATTGCGTTTATTGCCGGACTGGTCATTGTAATCGGAAAGAAACGAACATTAAATACCAGGCTTATTGGTGCAGCGCTTCTTGTCGCCGGAGGCACAGCAGGTTATTTCTTTTTTCAAAAAGGAGGAGCTCATAATCCTATTGCACCGGAAGTATTCCAGTCTTTTAACCCTCTTTTTATTGTAAGTCTTACTTTTGTGGTTATGGCTCTGTTCAGCTGGCTTAATAAAAGAGGCATAGAGCCATCCACTCCAAAGAAGATTGGTATGGGTATGATAATCGCCGCATTGGGTTTCCTGGTCATGCTTGTTGCATCCCTGCATTTGGTTTCACCTCATGAGCTCAGGATCGTTGATGAGGCAGGTGTAATAAAATATAATCCGGTACCTGATTCATCAAGAGTTATGCCATACTGGCTAATATCTTCATATCTTATTCTTACAATAGCTGAGCTGTTTCTAAGCCCGATGGGACTTTCATTTGTTTCAAAAGTTGCACCGGTCAGATTCCAGGGTGTAATGCAGGGAGGCTGGCTGCTTGCTACGGCAGTAGGCAATAAACTTCTTTTCGTTGGAAGTTTTTTCTGGGGAAAACTTGATCTCTGGCAACTCTGGCTGATCTTTATTGTATGTTGTCTTGTTTCAGCGGTATTTATTTTCTCAATTCTCAAACGGCTTGAGAAAGTCGGGAACAATTAATAAATTCATTAAACCTTTTACCCTGTTTACTGAATTGTTTATATTGATATCCCCATTTTATTTAATATTTACAAATTAAAATTATTGTCTGGCATATTTTTGCTATTTTTGCAACTTATTTAATGCATCCTTAGAGATGCATTTATTTTTTATATACTAACAGATAATGAAAATCCTGAAATTTGGCGGAACATCCGTAGGATCACCTGAACGGATCAGGGGTGTTAAAAAGATAATCGAATCACAATCATCAGCCTGTGTGATTGTTATTTCTGCATTTCAGGGTATCACTGATGAATTAAAGCATATAAGCGAACTTGCGGCTTCAAGAAATGATGAATACAAAATACACCTTGACAAGATCATCACAAGGCACTGTGAATATTCAAAGCAAATATTAAACATTGACAGACAGGATGCTGTTCTTCAACGCATCAATGAAATTTTCAGCGAATTAAAAGAGACACTTAACGGTGTTTACCTTCTTCGTGAGCTCAGTAACCATTCTCTTGACAAATCAATCGGGATGGGTGAAATGCTGGCGTCTCACATAATCAGCAACATGATCGATGATTGTCAGTTTATTGACTCCCGGACTTTCATCAAAACCGACAGCAATTTCGGATTTGCAAATGTTGATTTCAAGCTGACAGATGAACTTATTGTGAAAAATATTACAAATAAATGCAAATTCACTGTAGTTCCCGGTTTCATTGCCAGTAACACGTCAGGAGAAACCACCACTCTCGGAAGGGGTGGTTCTGACTACACTGCTGCAATAATTGCAGCAGCAATAAATGCGGAAATCCTCGAGATATGGACAGATGTCGACGGATTTATGACAGCAGATCCGAAAAATGTTGAAAAAGCTTATGCAATTGATAATCTTACCTATTCAGAAGCAATTGAGTTGTCACATTTTGGCGCAAAAGTCATCTATACTCCTACCCTGAGGCCTGTTTACAAAAAGAATATTCCCATACTGGTCCTTAACACATTTAATCCAAAATCGAAAGGGACAATAATAAGTCGCGAATCAAAAAATGGTAACAAGAGCCCTATAAAGGGCATTTCATCTATTGACCATATTGATCTGGTAACATTACAGGGAACCGGTATGGTTGGTGTAACCGGAACATCAATGCGCCTCTTTGGTGCTCTTGCTAAAAAGAGCATAAACATTGTATTGATAACGCAGGCCTCGTCGGAATACTCAATAACCTTTGCAGTAAGCCCTTCCGATTCACAGCTTGCAGCCGAAGCAATCCATGAAGAGTTTAAGGTTGAAATCGATCTTAATAAAGAAATAAAACTACTCATAGAAAAGAATCTTTCCATAATAGCAATTGTGGGAGAAAAAATGAAAAACACACCCGGAATCTCAGCAACACTTTTCAGGTCGCTGGGCAGGAACGGGATCAATGTTATAGCAACTGCACAGGGTTCTTCAGAGTTAAACATATCGGTGGTCATTAAGAATGAAAGTCTTAAAAAAGCCCTTAATGTTATTCATGACGGCTTCTTCCTGTCGCGTTTTAAGGAAATGTATTTATTTATTGCAGGAACAGGACTGGTGGGCTCAAGTCTTTTGAAGCAGATACAGAAACAACATTCAATACTGCTAAAAGAACATGGCCTTAACATAAATCTTATGGGACTTACAAATACCAGGAAAATGCTGATCGATAAAAAATGCATTTCTCTTGATAATTATAAAGAATCCCTTAAAACTTCAGAAGATAAAGGCGATATCTCCAGCTTCATTAATCATATGACCAGACTTAACCTCCGTAATTCAGTCTTCATTGATTGCACCGCCGATGAAGTTGTTGCTTCCAGGTATCATGAAGTACTTTCGAAATATGTATCAATAGTTACCGCTAACAAAATTGCCTGCTCATCAGAGTATACTTATTATCAAAAGCTTAAAACTGAAGCAAATGAGCGGGGTGTAAGGTTCATGTATGAGACAACTGTTGGAGCAGGACTTCCTATAATTAAAACAATAAACGATCTTATTCTGAGCGGTGACAAAATTTTAAAAATAGAGGCTGTTTTATCAGGAACCATGAATTTTATTTTTAATGAACTCAGTCCTGACGTGCCACTTAGTTCGGCGATAAAAAAAGCAAGGGAAAAAGGATATTCCGAACCTGACCCCCGTATTGATCTCAGCGGAACAGACGTAGTCAGAAAAATACTCATTCTTGCCCGGGAAGCAGGATATATACTTGAAAAAGAAGACGTTATTGTAAACAAGTTTCTTCCTGATGATTGTTTTGCAGGTGATCTTAATACTTTCTTTGAGAAAGTAAAGCAACACGATAATGAATTCGAAGAGAAAAGAAAAGAGCTTGTTAAAGAAAACAAAAAATGGAGATTTTTCGCTACACTCGATCATGGAAAAGCTAAGGTTGAATTACTGACAATAGATTCTGAGCATCCATCTTTCAACCTCGAAGGAAGCAATAACATCATTCTGTTAACAACTAACAGGTATAATGAACTCCCTATGGTTATTAAAGGATACGGCGCAGGAGCTGAAGTAACTGCAGCAGGTGTTTTTGCGGATCTGATGAGGGTGGTGAATGTATAGGCAGAAGACGCTGGACGCTAG
>CAYUQR010000087.1:0-3791 GCA_964446825.1 uncultured Rikenellaceae bacterium | reverse complement strand
CGCTGGACGCTAGACACTAGACGCTAGGCGCTAGGCGCTAGACGCTAGGCGCTAGGCGCTAGGCGCTAGACACTAGACGCTAGACGCTAGGCGATGGACGCTGGGTAAAGCACTTTAAGATTCCCCTCCTGGAGGGGTTAGGGGTCGGTTTGAGGAAAGGCAGAAGGCAGAAGGCAGAAGGCAGAAGGCAGAAGGCAGAAGGCAATAGACCATAGGCTTTAGGCTTTAGATTTTACGAAATACGAAATAACGATATAGAATTTGAAATATTATTCAACAAATCTGTCATCACCGGAAGTTACATTCAGGGAAGCTCTCTTACAGGGACTTGCACCTGACGGAGGGCTGTATCTTCCGTATTTATTTCCTGTTCTGACTCAGAATGAACTTGAGAGTTTTTCGGGTAAAGACTATCATGAAATTGCTTTTATTATTCTGAATAAATTCATTGATAAAGAGATAAACAGTCATGATCTTGCAGATCTTTGCCGCGAGGCTTATAACTTCGACATCCCTCTTGAAAA
Organism: uncultured Rikenellaceae bacterium; assembly: GCA_964446825.1. Classification (GTDB taxonomy): domain Bacteria; phylum Bacteroidota; class Bacteroidia; order Bacteroidales; family VadinHA17; genus LD21. Next base: position 3,267 of record CAYUQR010000087.1, on the reverse strand, counting down.
GGTATACCAGCGTAAATATATAATGCGCCTCGATCAGGGGCCTACAGCTTCATTTAAAGATTTTGCTGCAAGAATGATGAGCAGACTGATGCAATATTATCTGTCAGCCGATAATCAACAATTAACCATATTAACTGCAACATCAGGAGATACCGGCAGCGCTGTCGCCAATGCATTTTTCGGAATGAAAAATATCAGGGTTATTATATTATATCCTGCCGGTGAGGTTACGCCGATGCAAAGGAAACAGATGACCACGTTACAGGGTAATATTAAAGTCATTTCCATTAACGGAAAGTTTGATGACTGCCAGAGACTTGTAAAAACAGCTTTTCAGGATCCATCGTTATCGCACATTCCGCTCTCTTCAGCAAACTCCATCAATATCGGAAGACTGCTTCCCCAGTCTGTTTACTACTTCTATGCATGGTCAAGACTCGCAGCAAGGCTGAATGATAAGGCAGTTTTCAGTGTTCCCTCGGGGAATTTCGGAAATCTTATGGGCGGACTTATTGCACAAAGAATGGGACTTCCGGCAGACCGTTTTATTGTGGCAACAAATGAGAACAGGGAGGTCCCTGAGTTCCTGCAAACAGGCTCCTACAAACCAATAAAACCGTCCGTAAATTGTATTTCCAGTGCAATGAATGTGGGTCACCCAAGTAACCTTGCCAGGATTATCGACCTTTATGGTGGGAAAATGGATGAAGATGGTAACGTTTCCAGGGAACCCAACCTGAATCTGATGCGTGAAGAGCTTTACGGTGTCAGTGTATCGGATGAAATGACAAAAGTTACAATTTCTGAAGTCCACAGGAAATTTAATATCCTCCTTGAACCACATGGAGCAGTGGCATGGAATGGAATTGAAAGATATATCCGGTCAGATAAAGGTTCAGCTTCGGGTAACAAGCTTTTTATTTCACTTGAGACTGCTCATCCGGCTAAGTTCCCTGAAGAATTAAAACAGATTATCGGGAGAGATCCTGATCTGCCCCGTTCTCTCTCAGACATAGAAGGAAGGGAGGAAGATTTCATCTCATTTGAGAACAATTACGAGACACTTAAAGATTTCATTTTGGATAATTAATAAGGAAAAGAATTAAGGTATGCATATTATTTGTTCTGATCTTGAAGGGGTATTTGTTCCTGAGATCTGGATTAATGTAGCCATGAATACGGGAATTGACGAGCTCAGGCTGACAACCCGCGATATCAATGACTATAACATCCTGATGAAAAGGAGATTGGAGATTCTGAATCAACACAGGCTTACAATCAGGGATATCCGTAAAGTAATTTCGACTCTCAAACCATTGCCTGGTGCAAAAGAATTTATCGACTGGCTGCGTTCCCGCTCACAGCTTATTATTGTATCTGACACCTTTATCGAGTTTGCCGATCCCCTTCTCGAGCAGTTAGGAAGACCTACCCTTTTTTGCAATAGCCTCGTTGTCGATAAGGCTGGCAATATTAACAATTATAATCTTCGTCAGAGGGATGGAAAAAGGATGGTAACAGAGGCGCTTCAAAGCCTAAATTATAAAGTAATTGCTATAGGTGATTCATATAACGATATATCCATGCTAAGAAAATCCGATCTTGGAATATTGCTTAAACCACCTCAGAATATAATTAATGAACATTCAGATTTACTGGTAGTTAAGTCATATAAGGATCTTAAAACGATTATTTCTCAGCAGATTGATAATGAGTAATTCATTATTTTCATAATTTTACCGGCACTCAATCTTACTAACTTAATCTGCTAACAATGAAACTACCGCCTTCATCAAAAAACTGGCTGACAATTATCGGTTCAATTATTGCGGGGATCAACCTTGTATTGATTGTTCTTCTTTTTATCATTTCAACCATTTTCAATAAGGGAAATACTAACCTTGGCTTATTCATATATATTATCCTTCCGGGATTCCTTATTCTTGGTCTGCTACTGATACCTGCAGGCATGATCCGCGAGAGGAGTAAGATAAGGAAAAGCGGGCAGCCCGGATCAGGCAGGTATCCCCTTATAGACCTTAATGATCCCAGGCACAGAAATGCTTTTGTCATATTTACCATCACAACAATTATAGTGCTTGTTCTTTCAACCATGGGTAGCTTCGAAGCTTACCATATAACTGAATCGGTGGAATTTTGCGGCACCCTTTGCCACCAGGTTATGGAGCCGGAACATACGGCTTATCAGAACTCACCTCACGCGAACGTGTTATGTGTTGAATGTCATGTCGGATCAGGAGCATCGTGGTATGTCAAATCAAAATTATCCGGATTACACCAGGTATATGCCACTCTGACAAATACTTATCCCCGGCCAATATTAACGCCTCTACATGATCTTCGTCCCGCCAGGGAAACATGTGAAAAATGTCACTGGCCGCAAAAATTTTATTCACGGACGCTGGTTACAAATAAGTATTTTCTAACCGATTCAACAAATTCTGAATGGGATATCGCACTTGAGATGAAAATAGGCCCGGAATACAGCGGCCTCGGACTCAGGGAAGGAATTCACTGGCATATCAACCCTGCGGTAAATATTGAATATATATCTGATAATGACAAACGTGAGAACATAACATATGTGAAGTATACGAATAAAACGACCGGTGAAGTGACCATTTACAGAAACGAAGATTATCCTGTTTCGGACAGTCTGATTGCTGCATCGGATAAACGGACTATGGATTGTATCGATTGTCATAACCGCCCGTCACATAATTATAATTCCCCTCCGGTATATTTTAACAAAGCTATGCTGACAGGAGCTGTTTCAAGAAATATACCTTTTATTAAAAAGTTGGCAATGGATATTTTAAGAGATAAATTCAGTACCAGCGATACAGCAATGTTAAAGATTGAGAATGGCATAACTGATTATTATAAAACAAATTATCCTGATCTTTATTCCAAGAATAAAGATCTTATTAACAGCTCCATAGCCTCTATCCAGAAAGGATATAACATGAATACTTTCCCCGCCATGAAAGTGGCTTATGATGTTTACCCCGAACATATCGGGCATCTCGAGACCAACGGATGTTTCAGATGTCATAATGGAACGTTTAAAGCGGATAACGGACAGGTTATTTCCCGCGATTGTAATATGTGCCACACAATTGTTGGACAAGGAAATCCTGCAAATATGGAATATACCAATGTAAAGGAAAATCTTGAATTCCATCATCCCGTTGACATAGGAGGTGCATGGAAAGATTCCAATTGTTCCGATTGCCACTTATACCT
>CAYUQR010000086.1:0-11571 GCA_964446825.1 uncultured Rikenellaceae bacterium | reverse complement strand
TTAATCTTCTTTTTGATAAAAACACATTTGAAGAAATTGATGCTTTTGTCACACCGGCAAGCCAGCCGGTGGAGTTTGGTAAAATTGAGAGGAAATATGGGGATGGCGTAATTGTTGGCCATGGCAAGATAAGCGGAAGACTTGTTTTTGCTTACGCCCAGGATTTTACGGTCATGGGAGGGTCACTTGGCCTCGTTCATTCAAAGAAGATAACCAAGATCCAGGAGATGGCTCTGAAAATGGGTGCTCCGATTATCGGGTTGATGGATTCCGGAGGCGCCAGGATCCAGGAAGGTGTGGCAAGCCTTAGCGGATACGCCTCGATCTTTCATAATATTATCCAGTCGTCAGGAATCATACCCCAGATATCAGTTATTATGGGTCCTGCTGCAGGAGGAGCAGTTTATTCACCGGCCCTGACTGACTTTGTCTTCATGGTAAATCACACAAGCTATATGTTTGTAACCGGACCAAATGTTGTTAAGGAGGTGCTTAATGAAGATGTAACATCCGATGCACTTGGTGGCGCCGAGGTCCATGCGAGGAAGAGCGGGGTTGCCCATATGATTTATGATGATGAAGAAAACACAATCCTGGCTCTGAAAAAATTTCTGGCGTATCTCCCCTCCAATAATGTTGAAAATCCTCCCATAGTTGCTGATGACAATTCAATTCCTGACATAAATGATAAACTCAGGGATATAGTACCGGACGACCCAAATAAAGCTTATGACGTTAAAGATGTTATAAACCAGGTAGTTGATAAGAACAGCTTTTTTGAAACATCGGAACTCTTTGGCGCAAGTCTCGTAACAGGTTTCGCGAGATTAAAAGGCAAGACAATTGCCATTGTGGCAAATCAACCTAAAGTACTGGCTGGGGTGCTCGATATTGATTCTTCCACGAAAGGTGCCAGGTTTATAAGGTTCTGCGATGCATTCAACATACCGATTCTAACTTTTGAAGATGTGCCGGGCTTCCTTCCCGGTGTAGACCAGGAACATAATGGTATTATACGTCACGGGGCAAAGCTTCTGTTCGCCTACAGCGAAGCAAATGTTCCCAAGATTACTATCATACTCAGAAAAGCATATGGAGGTGCATTCATTGTGATGAACAGTAAATTTCTGGGAGGCGACTTCAGTTTCGCATGGCCGTCTGCGGAAATTGCTGTAATGGGCCCGGATGGAGCGGTAGCGATACTTTACAGAAATGAACTTACTGCATCTAAAGACCCTGTTGAACTGAAAAAAACGCTTGTCAAGAAATACCGCGATAAAATTGCAAATCCTTTTATTGCCGACGAAAGTGGCTATATTGACGAAGTTATCGACCCTGCTGTAACCAGGAAAAAGATCCTGTCAGCATTGAACGCATTAAGCAATAAATGGGTTAAGGTACCGTCGCGGAAGCATGGGAATATGCCGTTGTAAGGCAGAAGGCAGAAGGCTGAAGGCAGTAGGCTGTAGGCAGTAGGCGTAAGGTAAAAGAATAAAGTGAACTTGCTAGAGATAAGAGAATTAGCCCCCCTTTAGGGGGGGTTGGGGGGCAATAAGGTTAAGGTTAAGGTTAAGACAAAAATCAGCACAATGAAAATTAAGAGAATATTAATAGCGAACCGTGGAGAGATTGCAGTCAGGATAATGAAAACGGCACACCTGATGAAAATTGAGACGGTAGCTGTAAGGACAGCGGCTGAACCAAATGCCATGTATCTTTCATCAGCCGATGTTATATATGACAATACTGAGGACGTTTCAGAAATCCCCGTATTTCTCGACATTGATAAACTTATAGCAATTGCACTGAAAACCGATGCAAATGCCATTCATCCGGGCTATGGTTTTCTGGCTGAGAATGCTTATTTCGCACAGAAATGCATCGACAGTAAAATTATTTTCATTGGTCCATCCCCAGATGCAATTTATAAAATGGGAAATAAAACCATAGCACGTCAAATTGCTATGGCCGGCGGCATTCCCATGGCTATGGGAAGCGAAGGCAATATCTCCAACGAAGAGGAAGCTGTAAGCATTGCGGAAAAAATAGGATATCCCGTAATTATTAAGGCTGCGTCCGGAGGTGGTGGAAGAGGCATGAGGATCGTCAGGAAAGCCGATGAGATGGAGAAGATGTTTATCATAGCAAGCAAAGAAGCAGAAAAAGCCTTTAACGATCCTTCAGTTTTCATAGAAAAATATATTGAGAATCCTAAACACATTGAATTTCAAATACTTGGCGACACTAAAGGTAATGTAATACATCTCGGAGAAAGAGAGTGTTCCATCCAGCGGAAACATCAGAAACTTCTTGAAGAGGCTCCCTCCTCTGCCCTGGATGCAAAACTAAGGAAACAGATGGGCAGCATGGCTGTTGAAATAGCAAAAGCTGTAAATTATTGCTCTGCAGGAACAGTTGAATTTCTTCTCGACTCGGAAAAAAATTTCTATTTCATGGAGATGAACACCAGGATACAGGTGGAACACCCTGTAACCGAAATCATCACCGGGATAGACCTTATTGAGCAACAGATAAGGATAGCTAATGGTGAAGAACTAAAATTCAAACAGGCTGATATCAGACTTAAGGGATGGGCCATAGAATGTCGTATCAACGCCGAGGATGTTCAGGCGGGATTTGCTCCCGATCCAGGAAAAATCCTGACCATGAATATGCCTTCCGCTCCATGTATCAGAGTGGATACAGGGGTTCAGGCCGGCTCAACTATTGTTGCAAGCTACGACTCTATGATAGCCAAGCTTATAGTAAACGGGAAGGACCGCAAAGAGGCAATTAAATATTGCAAGATGGCTCTTGATAAAGTCTGGATAAAAGGCACCAAAACAACCCTCCCCTTCTTCCGCATGCTGATGCGACATCAGAAATTTCAGGATGGTACCTTTACAACAGCATTTATTGAAAAAGATCTTGATAAATTTTATCTGAACAGCGAATATGAAGAAATGCTTGCCGCATGGCTTGCGACTAAATTATTTGTTGAGGAAAACCTTAATGATGACAGCATCAATATAGATTTTGAGCATGGAAAAGAGATGAGTCCATGGCTGCTAAATAAAAGAATAAACCAATTTTAAATCAGACGATTACGATGGCCGGCGATAAACTTCAGATAAAAAAGCTGTATGCACTCTCATCGGAAAACAGAAAATTCAGTTTTTCCATGCCTCTTAAGCAAACCATAAGGATTGGCAAACGACAATATGATGTCAAGCTGAAGGCTGATGAAAAATATGGCACATATATTTTATGGAAAAACAGGAAGTACCCTGTTGAGATAGTACGTTCGCGTCAGAATAAATATGAGATCCTGTTCAATGATATCAGTTATACCTTTACTGTTGAAACTCCATTCTCCCTTCAGAGGATGAAGGTTCTGAACTCGACAAAAAGCAAGGCTGAGAAGGAATTTATCAAAGCTCCGATGCCGGGGAAAATAATTGATGTCCTGGTACGGGAAGGCGCCAGCGTTCTAAGGGGTGAGCCGCTCCTAATACTTGAAGCAATGAAAATGCAGAATGAGATAATTTCTCCGGTAAGCGGAACGGTTCTAAAAGTGACCGCCAAACCAAACACCAACGTAATGAAAGATGATCTGCTTGTGGAAATCAAACTCTAGCAATTCATTCCGTTCCTCCTTAACATAATATATTTATCAAGTTACTGATTTCATTGACCCTGAAACAGGTATCTGTCAACTCATTCCGGTAAGCTGTAAATTGTATATTTGCTGATTCAGATATTCTTTGAATATTTGGAAGAGCTTTTATATATCAGATTCTGAATTTAGAATAAGAATATGTAAAAATGATGAAAATATGTCATCCGTAAACTCAAAACGACCATTTGTAAAATAAAATGCCATTATATTAAAAATAATAAGTATGTTGGAAATGTTAAAACCTGTTCGGAAACTACTTTATTTTGGAATCAACAAGGGAAGAAAGCTTCCTTATTATTTATATTTGTATAACATACATGTCTGCTTGTGCTATGAGAACCTTAAATAAAATATTACTGGTTCTGATCCTGGTAAATTCATTCTTCCCGTTATCTGCCGTGCCAGCTGCATCCCTTCTGAATGTCAAGAAAAAGTCTGCGGCATCAAGCGACATTTCAGAGATGGAAAAGTACACCAATATGGTATTTGAACATGTTTATACCCGCAGAAATCTAAAACTGGTTAAACCACTTATCGATTCGGCTGAAATGGCCTGCAGGAAAGAGAACATTGAAATTCCAGCACTCCTTCATCTTGCAAGAGCTGAGTATTTTTTACTGATGGATGATCTCAATAATTCTCTTCAGGAATATACAATTGCAAAGAAACTCGCTGAAAATTCTGATGATACAAATACTCAGGTCAGAGGTTTGAATTTTTTAGGCCGTTACAATCTCTATATAGGTTTTTTCAATGAGAGCATAGATGACTTTACTAAAAGCATTGACCTTGCGAAAAAAAGCAATATGGAAAGTTTCGTACCGTTTAATTATTTTGGATTATCAGACGTATATAAAACTATACGTGACACGGTAAACTACCGAAAAACATTGCAAATACTTATAAACGAGTCAATTATTAAGAAGGATTCTACTTTATTGGCGCGTGGATTGTATGGGCTGGGGTCTTCACTTATCTTACATCGTGATTTCAGACTTGCAGACTCTTTGCTAAGGCAGTGTCTTAAGGTTTCTGAATTAATAAAAGACACTTCAGTAATTTCATCAGCACTTGCTAACATGGGGTATAATTTCTACCTGGAAAAAGATTATAAATCTTCAATTGACTGTTATAATAAATCACTTTCCTATAGTCCGCACGGAATGATAACTACTGCTTCTGCAAACGCGCTTGGGAATCTTGGAACAATATACAGGGATATCGGAGATTTTGAAAAATCAATAAAGTACTACAAGAAGTCAATTGAAAAGTCTGAAAAGATAAATGACTTTTATGACCTTTACTGGGTTTATATGGATATGAGTAAAATGTATTTAACCAGAAAAGATACAGGTAATGCTTATAAAACTTATGTGCTTTATAAAAAGTACAATGATGCCTGGACAGAAAGAGACAACATGCGGGGGCTATCAGAGGCAAAAATAAGATACGATGCGCAGGCACATAAAAAAGAGCTTGAATTGCTTTCATTAAAGTTAAGCAAACAGAAACTCCTGATCTATGGCTACACCGGCTTGTTCGTATTATGCATAGCCATTGGCCTTCTTATTTACAGCAGGGCCAGAATAAATGCCAGGCAACGTATGACTGAAATGAACCGGAAAATATCGGAAGTTACCCAGGCAAACCTGAGGCAGCAAATGAATCCACATTTTATTTTTAACACTCTTAACTCAATACAGTACTATATGTACCAGCATGATAAGCTGGCAACTAACAATTACCTCACCAAGTTCTCCAGCCTGATGAGAAAAGTTCTTGAAAATTCGCAGCATACATCTGTTCCTTTACGCGATGATCTTGATGCTCTGATCCTCTACCTCGAACTGGAGAAGATAAGATTCAAAGATAAGTTTGATTATCAGATAAATATTGATGAAGAGATCGACACTATCCTGTATAAGGTGCCGACAATGCTTATTCAGCCTTATGTGGAAAATTCCATATGTCACGGACTGATGCCAAATGAAGAAAAAGGACTGGTTAAAATTGAATTAAAATTGAAAAAAGATTATATTTCATGTATAATTGAAGATAATGGAATCGGACGTGATGCATCAAGGGAGAGAAAAATGAAAAACGAAAAGAACCATAATTCCCTGGGAACTCAGATAACAAATTCCCGTTTGGATCTGGTCAATACGCTTTACGGAACAAGTTTAAAAACCATTTATACTGACCTTAAAAATGAAAATGGAGAACCTGTAGGTACCAGGGTTGAGATACATATTCCGATAATGTCATGAAGCACAAATTAATAACTATAATAATTGATGATGAACCAGATGCCGTGGATTTCATTTCATCAATCATTGCGGAATACTGCCCGGGACTTGATGTAAGGGGAAAAGCTCATAATGTCATAGACGGAGTCAGACTGATAAAAGAGATAAAACCGGAATTAGTGTTTCTCGATGTTGAAATGCCTAACGGAACCGGCTTTGACCTTCTCACACACTTCCCTGAAAAAGATTTTGATGTTGTTTTTATAACTGCGTTCAATCATTATGCGATCAAAGCCATAAAATTCAGCGCTGTAGACTATATCCTTAAACCTATAAATATTAATGAATTCATTGAAGCTGTTAACAGGGTAATCCATAAGCGTACGACTAATACATTTGCAACCAATGAAAACTTCGAGGCGCTTCTGGAAAATATCCGTACTTCTCATCCTACAAGGCTTGTTATCCCAACTTCCGATGGCAGGGAGTATCTTAATCCGAACGATATCATCCGTATTGAAGCTGACAGAAGTTATTCGTGGTTTTTTATTAACCCAAAACGTAAAATACTCGTTTCGAAGCATTTAAAGGAATTCCAGGACCTTCTGAACGACCGAAATTTCTTCCGTCCTCATAATTCCCATCTCATCAATCTCGATTTTGTTAAAAAATATGTCCGTCATGATGGAGGTTATATTGAAATGCAGGACGGTTCCCAGGTGCCTGTTTCAAGGAACAGGAAAGACCTTTTTCTTGCCCACATGTCGAGGTATACAGGGTAGAAAAACTCAGGCTGAGTGTTTCTTCAGGAAATGACGGAATAAAATTATTATTCCCCCAAAAGTCAGTATTAAAGAGATCGCTCCATAGATCATACCCTCAACAGGAACGGGCACAACCCAGGTCCAGGCGATCCAGTAAGACGGAGAAAAGAATGCAAGGTAGTTCCATGGATGATGAAGGAGTAATCCCAGAGGAACAGCTAAAAGAAAAACTCCATAGAATTTTGACAGGGCCAGCCCTTCAATTTTATTTCCAGCAAGACTTCCTATAAAAAGAAAAACAAAAGGTGATTGAACTGACATCAGAAAAATAACAAAAAGTGTTCTCAACCATCCTTCTTCGGGGACAGGCCTGGTAAGTATAATACATATTCCTGTCAGAATAAAACTAAAAACAGCCGGAACTATCATCCTCATGAAGAGAAAGTTCTTTTCTTTTACCGATGTAACAGATGTTACCTGAAGGATACGAAGATCATTCTCATCGAGGAGTATGAAGGCATATACCATTCCAAAAAGCATCGGAATAATGGAAATAAATGTAATAGCAGTTACTGAATAGTATCTCTCCAGGAGAAAACCCGTTTTCAGATAAACAAAATCTGCAAGTGGCGGAAAAACAAGCCTGAGGATCAGAATCAGAATAAAAGGAGCCAACGATGCAAATAAAAGCATCGGATCGCGAACAATGAATTTAATATCAGTTCTAAACGAATTCAATATTATCCTGAAAATCACTACTTTTTAACCGGAATGTTTTTGAGTGAGCCTACAATGAAATCCCAGAATTTGGTTACTGAAGCTATATTAACTTTTTCATCAGGTGAATGCGGATATCTTATCGTCGGTCCGAATGAGATCATATCGAGGTTCGGATATACGCCACCAATGAGTCCGCATTCCAGTCCGGCATGAATAGCCTTTATTTCAGGAACCTTTCCATACATGGAGTTATAAACATTACTCATAGTCTTTAATATCGGCGAGTTGACGTCTGGTTTCCAGCCCGGGTAACCTCCTTCAAGCTTAACTTCAGCATTTATTAATTGAAAAGCACCTGCAATTTTCCATGCTATGGCCTCTTTTGCGCTGTCAACGGAACTCCTGGTGAGATTATAAGCCTCAAATTTCCCGTCTTTGCATTTTACAATGGCAAGGTTATTTGATGTCTCCACAAGACCCTTCATTGACTGGCTCATCCTGATTACACCATTGGGACAAACAAACACCGCCCTTATTATCCTGTACTGATCACCCTGGTTCATAACTTTTGAAGGAGTACCGGTTTTTTCACAGGTAAAAGACATATCTGGTTCCGTTTCGGCAAATTCAGCCTTATATATTGTATCATAACCCTTGACAAAAGTCTCAAATTCTTCTTTCTTAATCTCCGGAACCAGGAGAAGGGCATATGACTCACGAGGAATAGCATTTCGCAGATCACCGCCTGCTGCTTCAGCAAGTCTGATACCAAAATCAGCTTCTGCCTGCATAAGGAACCTGAACATAAGCTTATTGGAGTTTGCTCTTCCCAATGCTATATCCACACCTGAATGTCCTCCTTTTAAACCCTTTGCAGTTACTTTATAAGCAGCCATTCCTTTTGGAGCAGCCTCCTCTGCATAATTTTTCACAGCGCTGACATCAATTCCACCTGCACATCCAACGTACAATTCACCTTCATCCTCAGAGTCAAGGTTCATCAGGATTTCTCCATGCAGCATACCTTTCTTCAGTCCGAATGCGCCTGTCATACCTGTCTCCTCGTCAATAGTAAAAAGTGCTTCAATTGGTCCATGCTCAATATCTTTTGATGCAAGAACGGCCAGTGCCGCAGAAACGCCAATCCCATTATCAGATCCGAGGGTTGTGCCATTGGCTTTTACCCATTCTCCATCTATAATTGTTTCTATAGGGTCTTTCTCAAAATCGTGCTTCTTGTCGCTGTTTTTCTGAGGTACCATATCGAGATGTGTCTGGAAAATCACTCCTTTTCTGTTTTCCATACCCTTTGTGGCTGGCTTACGGATAATTACATTGCCTACTTCATCAACAATGGTCTCAAGATTATTCTTCTTACCAAATTCCTTAACGAATTCTATAACTTTCTGCTCCTTTTTCGAAGGGCGTGGAATTTGGGTAAGATCATGAAAATAATTCCATAATTGTTTCGGTTCCAGATTACGTATGTCGTTCATATACAATAAGTTTAAATTAATAAATATTTAATCAATAAAAATACTACAATTTGGCAACAAAAACAATGATTATTCAGGAGCAACGCAAGAATATTCTCACGATTAAAACAGAAACAGGAAAGTGAATAAAATGGCCAAAACTATTTTTTGAATCATTTTGTATTTTGTTTCAATTTAACTATTTTGCATCTTGCAAAAAAGTTTTAAATATATAAGCTAACAATAAAGAATTGAGCACCTTATCTCTTCCCCAAAATAAGTTTCCTTTTGTTTTACGACTTACTGGTTTCTAATAGACAGAAAAAATGACATTCTTATATATTGTAGTAGGACTGGTTATAATTTTTGATTTTATAAACGGTTTTCATGATTCTGCAAACTCAATTGCAACCGTTGTTTCAACAAAAGTACTTTCTCCTATTGCTGCCGTCGGTATGGCATCATTTTTTAATTTTGTCGCATTTCTTATTTTTCCTTTGAATGTTGCGAAAACAATGGGAACGGGAGTAATAAATCCAGATGTCGTAAATCTTACTGTAATTTCATCTGCTTTAATAGCAGCTATCTCATGGAACCTTGCAACATGGTGGCTTGGTCTTCCTTCAAGCTCATCCCATACGCTCGTAGGAGGACTGGTGGGTGCAGCTGTTGCAAGTTCAGGATGGAGTACAGTAATTATGTCCGGCGTTATCAAAATTGTTATATTTATTGTCGTTGCGCCTGTGCTAGGTATGGTTATGTCTTTTTTGATCTCTGCTATAGTGATATATCTGGCAAGAAACCATTCTCCCTCCGGTATTGATAAATATTTCAGAAGGCTCCAGCTTTTATCCGCTGCTGCATTCAGTCTTGGTCATGGCGGCAACGATGCCCAAAAATCGATGGGTATTATCTGGGTATCATTACTTGTAACAGGGATTGTTACAAAAGATGACCATATTAGAAATCATCTGTGGATCATTCTTTCCTGCCAGTCTGCTATTGCTTTGGGGACACTGTTAGGTGGCTGGAGAATTGTTAAAACCATGGGGCAAAAGATCACCAAGCTTAAGCCCTTTGAGGGATTTTGTGCTGAAACAGCGGGTGCCCTTACATTGTTTGGAGCTACACATTTCGGTATCCCGGTAAGTACTACACATGTAATTACCGGTGCCATTATCGGTGCAGGTGCAAGAAAGGGAGCATCAGCTGTAAAATGGGGTGTTACAACAAAGATCTTCTGGGCATGGATACTTACCATTCCTGTATCAGCAGTTATTGGAGGAATAATGTTTCATTTCCTGAACTGGATACTCATATGATATTTAAAAAGAAAAGGTTAATATAATATACAACTATTATGAACATAGATAAATTTCTTAAGTTTTTTGTACCGAAAGATCATTCTTTCTTCCCTCTTTTTGAAAACGCTGCACACAACCTCGTTAATGCGAGCGAACATCTTAAAGAATTAATGGCAAACACAGAACCTGATGGTCATGAAAGAATAAACAAAGAAATAAAAGATATTGAACATATTGGTGATGAGATAACTGATAAGACATACGAACAGCTTAATAAATCATTTATTACACCTTTCGATCGGGAAGATATACACGAACTGACTGCTCATATAGATGATGTGGTAGATTCGATCAATGGTATCAGCCGCAGGGTCTGTCTGTATAAACCTAAAAAAATGATTCCTATTTATAAAGACATGTCTGAAATAGTATATCTGGCGGCTAAAGAGATTGAAAGCGCAATCCACTGCCTGAAGGATCCTGTTGCCAATAAGAAAAAGATAGCTCTGGCATGTGCAAATGTTACTGACTTAGAGCACAGGCAGGATGAACTTTATTTTGTAGGTGTTTCCGAATTGTTTGAAAAAGAAGATGATCCAAAAGAAGTCCTGAAAAACAACAAAATTCTTGAAATACTTGAAAGATGCGTAGATGAGGAAGAAGATGTGACCGATACGCTTAAAGCAATCCTGATCAAGATGGCATAAAAAGGGCGCTGGGCACAGGACGCTGGACGCTGGGTCCTGGGTCCTGGTTGCATTGTAAAAATTCCCCTCCTGGAGGGGTTAGGGGTGGGTTTTTAAAAAGTTACCGGGTGCTGTATTCAAGTTACTGAATTGTTAGCAAAAAGTAAGAAACATTCAGGTTAATAGAACAAAAAGGGCGGCCATAGCGGTCACCCTTTTTGTGTTTGTTTAATATTAGTCTATTTCACAATATTTGGAAGTTCAAGGCCATAACCTTTCTTTTTGTCTTCTGCTTTAAGCAGGAATGCAAACAACAGTGAAAGAATACCCAGAGATGTAAATATCACCAGATCGAAGAAATAATTATATCTAAGGTTTAGCTTAGTCTTTTCTATGATCGGGTAGATTGCCTCTGAAGTTTTAATTTCAATGTCCTTGTTGAAGTTCGATTTATCGTCTGAGGGATTAATGCCCGACAGAGCGCTGGCTGTACTTTCAGTAATACTGTTTTTCAGGTTTTCCATATCAATTGAGGAAGTAGCAACAGCTTCATAAGTGGTGTTTTGCACCAACGAGTCAATTGTCCGGCTGCTGGCTTTTTCTGCAAGCCTTGAAATTTCTTTTGACGAAAGATCATAAGTTTTATCAGATAATACCTTTGCATAAGCACTTGCAACAGCATCTTTCACAACAATTT
>CAYUQR010000085.1:0-11662 GCA_964446825.1 uncultured Rikenellaceae bacterium | reverse complement strand
CTTCCTATATAAAAGAAGATTTCGCCCTTCCTCCTATTGAAGAGATTGAAAAAAAAATTACTCCAAAAACCAGGGGGATTATTATCTGTAATCCGAATAATCCAACAGGATATCTTTATTCAAAGGAAGAGCTCCTTAAACTGAAGGATATTGTAAAAAAGCATGATTTGTTTCTCTTTTCTGATGAAGCATACCGCGAGTTTTGCTATGACGGGGCTGAACATTTTTCAGCAATGAACCTTAAAGGGATTGAGAATAATGTTGTTATGCTTGATTCTATCTCTAAACGCTACAGTGAATGCGGTGTAAGGATAGGGGCTCTGGTAACAAAAAACAAAGAGATAATCTCCACCGCCCTTAAATTTGCCCAGGCCCGCCTCTCCCCCCCGGGGCTCGGACAGATAGCTGGGGAAGCCTCCATAGATACTCCCGGGAATTACTTCAAAGAGGTAAACAAAGAATATACTGCACGGAGAAATTATATGGTTGATGCACTGAATAAAATACCCGGTGTTTATTGTCCAAAACCTAAAGGAGCATTTTATACGGTAGTGAAATTACCCGTAGATGATATCGATAAATTTGCCAGATGGCTTCTTGAAGAGTTCGAGTATAAAAATCAGACCGTTATGATTGCCCCTGCTTCGGGATTCTATTCAACACCAGGTTACGGGAAAAATGAAGCCCGTATTGCCTATGTGCTCAAGATCGATGATCTGAAAAATGCTATGCTTGTGCTTGCTGAAGCTTTGAAGGTCTATCCCGGAAGGCAATAGGAACACAGGGAGAATGTACTATATATTATAGGCGAGAGACGATGTAAGAAATGAGGGGGAGAAGATGAGAAAAGGAGAAGGGGAGAATTGGGGAGGGGAAGAATGGGAGAAAGAGGAACTGAAAGTTATTGAGCCGGGTATATCCAGGAGTTGGAACTTATTTTTCTTTGGAATTCATCCCGATAGCTTACAGCATCAGGGTAGTTATCAAAAGCCTTGATTGATACTAATTCGATTTTTCGCCCTCTGCTATTAGTCGTCTTAATTATATCTGTTTTATATCCCTGATTACTGTACTCTTCTGCAATCGATTTCGCATTTTCAGAATTGCCAAAGCTGCCGATAATTAAATAATACATTTTTTTGTTCCCTGCTTCAGGAGGATTCTCTTTAACAACTTTTACAACAGAATCCAGTTTTGTCACCTGACTAACATCTTTTACAACCGCTGTTTGTTTCAACGAATCGGCAACACGGATACTGTCTTGCTGTGCCCACAATAATAACTCTTTTCTGTTTTTTCCCAAAAATAGCCCTTTCTCTCTGAAATACCTGCATGATGAAAAAGAGAGCGTTACTAAAATCAGGATTATTGCAGATAAAAATCTTTTATGAGATATTGAAGTATTAAACATAGGTTACAGTTATTTTATGAAAAATCAAAAATACAAAATATTGGAAGTAATCCAAATGATCCGCTTTAATGAAATCTGGAAAAATATTTTAAATAACAGCCCGCAAGATTGTAAGACCGCATGACAATCATTAATAAAGCAAATACTTCTCCCTCATCGTAGTAAATTTTGCCAGTCCGCTTTTCCAGGTTTCCCTGATTTGTTCTGAAGTCAATCCTTTTTGAATTTGTTCACGCAATGTGGGTCCCCCGGCAAGAACATCAAAGTAGGAATTAAAGAATTTGTCTTTATCTGTAAAATCTTTATAGGCCTGGATGAGCCAGTCAAGATTAAGTTCCTGTCTGGGAACAAGACCATCTTTTATTGCATTTCTCAGATCAGTGCCATTACATTTAATTCCAAGAAAAGGCGGGTTCTTAGCTCCGGGAACACTTTCCGGGGTAAAACTGAATCCGCTGTAAGGAAGATCAGGGCTTCCGAAGACCTGAAAAGGGAATGAAGTTCCTCTTCCGCAGGAAACCATTGTCCCCTCGAAAAAGCATATTGACGGATATAGATAAACAGATGTCTGGTTCGGCAGGTTTGGAGACGGTTTTACTGGAAGTTCATAGAGAGTTTTATGAGTGTAATTCTTACACTTAATAACAACAAGGTTACATTTTATTCCGTTCTTCAGCCATCCCTCTCCATTAAGCATCATGGCATACTCTCCAATGGTCATTCCATGAACAACTGGAACAGGATCCATCCCAACGAATGATCTGTAAGCCGTATCGAGGATATTACCATCAAAATAAAAGCCGTTTGGATTAGGTCTGTCGAGAACAATGCATTTTATGTGATTTTCCGCACATGCCTCAACAACATAGTGAAGAGTTGATATATATGTATAAAACCGGGTACCGACATCCTGGATATCGAACATCACTACATCTACCCCTGAAAGATCGGCGGCGGAAGGTTTCAGGTGAGAGCCATAGAGGCTGATCAATGGTATTCCTGTATCATGATCCCTCCCATTCTCAATTGTCTCACCGGCATCTGCCAGGTTTCTGAATCCATGCTCGGGAGAAAAAATCTCTTTAATATTTATTCCAATTTTGATGAGAGTGTCAACAAGATGAGTCTTTCCGACCATGGAAGTCTGGTTTGCAACAATTGCCACAGATTTTCCATCAATTAACGATTTGTAAAGTTCAATCTGACAAGCCCCAGGGACCGGAATTTTTTTTGTGCCGGTATTGAAAGATGATGTCAAAAACATCAATATTAAAAGGGTTGCTGCAATGCTCTTCATTTGAAAATTACTATGTCCATGTAAATCTAAGATATTTTATTAAAATTTGAAATTATAACTCTGTGTCTCCTTATTATCATTAATTTCTTAAATTTGAAGCCTCAGAAAAAAAGATGAATTTTCCATATTTCGTAGCTCAGAAGTTAATCAAAGGCAGACGCGAAGGTACATCATTTTCACGTCCGATAAATGTCATTGCAATAATCGGTATTGCAATGGGCCTTGCCGTGATGATTCTTGCAGTAGAGATCCTGACTGGCTTCAAACAACAGATAAGGGAGAAAGTGGTAGGGTTCGGTTCTAATATTCAGATTGTGAATTTCGATTCGAATATATCCTTCGAAACAACCCCCATAAGCGATAAACAGGACTTTGTACCTAAGATTAAGCATATTCCTGGTATAAAACACAT
The DNA here is from genome assembly GCA_964446825.1 of uncultured Rikenellaceae bacterium. Classification (GTDB taxonomy): domain Bacteria; phylum Bacteroidota; class Bacteroidia; order Bacteroidales; family VadinHA17; genus LD21. Next base: position 8,542 of record CAYUQR010000085.1, on the reverse strand, counting down.
GGAAGTATTTGCCACAAAAGCAGGTATCATACAAACCGACCAGGATATTCAGGGAGTTGTTCTGAAAGGCGTAGGAAGTGATTTCGACTGGAGTTACTTCAGCAGTAATATGATTGATGGATCAGTATTTCATGTTACCGATACAGGGCGCACAGATAAAGTTATTATATCAAAAAAGATCTCCGATATGCTGAGATTAAAGACAGGCGACTCATTTGTCATGCATTTCATCCAGGATCCTCCGAGAATGCGAAAATTCACTATCAGCGGCATATATGAAACCAGTCTTGAAGAATTTGATAAGATATATGTCTTCTGCGATATAGGACAAATACAACGGCTTAACGGATGGACTTCCGACCAGGTGAGTGGTCTGGAGATATTCATCAATGATTTCGACAAACTTGATGAAATGACAATGGAAGTAAGGGACGCCATAGGTTATAAAATAACGGAAGATTCTCCAAAGTTCAAGGTAACCAACATAAGGGCCAGGTACCCCCAGATATTCGACTGGCTGAACTTTCAGGATATGAATGTAATAATAATAATTTTCCTGATGCTTTTGGTTGCCGGTTTCAATATGATTTCCGGACTGCTTATACTTATACTTGAAAAAACGAACATGATAGGCGTATTGAAAGCACTGGGTTCTGATGACAAAACAATCAGGAGGGTTTTCCTTTACCAGGCTGCTTATCTTATTGGGAAGGGTTTGTTATGGGGAAATCTTATCGGGATAGGGCTGGCATTTCTTCAGTTAAAAACCGGGATAATAACACTCGATCCCTCTTCATATTACATTAAAACTGTTCCTGTGAATCTTGAACTTTTCCATATTATCCTGCTTAATGCCGGAACAATGACCGCAATTATCTTCATGCTGCTGGTTCCTTCTCAGCTGATAAGCAGGATATCGCCCGTAAAAGCGATAAGATACGATTAAAAGCTGAGACAAAACACAGTCTCCTTGCCTGGTATCGACTTCACTTTAAGATTACCGCCATGTACCCTCATTATCTGCTTTGAAATACTCAGGCCTATACCTGATCCTGACTGTCGTGTGGTAAAAAAAGGCACAAATATCTCATCAATATTTTCCTCAGGAATCCCTGGACCATTATCACTGACACAAATCTCAGGTCTGCTGTTCGCATCAGTGTCTGCGACTATTCTTATCTGACCATCAGGATTATCTTCATTAGCTTCAAGAGCATTTTTAACCAGGTTTAGCAAAACCTGCGAAATAAGATTCTGGTCGGCAATAATCTCCTGTTCAGGATCTTTCAGAGAAACAGATAAATTGACCTTATCGCTTTTTTCAAGAGAACTATAGAGGATCTGAACCCGGCTGATCAGGTCAGCTACTTTAAACTTCTTTTTTTCAGGTTCAGGCACCCGGGTCAGTTTCCTGAACGATTCGACGAACGACATCAGTCCTTTGCCCTGTTCCTTTATAACATTCAAGCCTTGGAGTGTGGTGGTAATGGTTTTTGGGGTGACCTGTTCAGGCGATACTGGCATGCCATCAGAACCATATATATGTGAAAGAGTTTCGGAAAGAGAAGTTATGGGAGTGATGGAATTCATTATTTCGTGCATCAGGACCCTTATAAGTTTCATCCACGATTCAAGTTCTTTTTCCTCAAGTTCACTCTTTATATCCTGTATTGAAAGGATAACAAGCTCTGCGTTATTTGATCTGAAGGAAGTAGCCTTTAATGAGAGCTGTATTTCATCCTGATCGTTAGAAATAGAGATTAATCTTCTTTCAGACGGTCTGATGTTTTTAATTGTCTGATAGAGTTTTTCATCTATACGTTCAATTTGTTGAATATGTGTCAACACTGCTGTCGACAATAATTTTTTGGCTGAAGAATTGGCATGTAATATGTAGCCCTTGTTATTGTAGGTAATAATTCCTGTTGCCAGGTGTTCAATCAATATCTGAAAATATTGTTCCTGGCTCCTGTTCTCTATTTTCAATTGCTGAATCTGCTGATTCACCGTGTTCATACTTTTATTCAGCTCCCTGAAGGTCTTATTCTTTGTATCAACAGGGAATGAAAGACTTGAATCGTCATTCCTTACAGAATCAAAGAAAAAACGAACCTTTCTGTTAGTAGAGTTCAGGTACGAAATAAGGCTAATTGTCAGAACAACAATTGCAATTATGCAGATAAGCGAATACCTGAATGACTGATCTTTAACTATCAGGTATCCGAGAAGCGCAGAAAGAATCACTATAAGCAAAACTCTTAAAATGATATTTAAATATAGATTTCGGCTTATCATTGATTTGATTTTTTAAATCTGTTGTAAAGAGTCTGTCGGGTTATTCCCAGTTGTTCAGCTGCTGCAGTGAAGTTACCATTATTCTTTTCAAGTGCAATTTGAATCATTTGTTTTTCCATCTCCTCCAGCGTTGGCAGGGAATCATTATTAATTGTTGCTCCCGGATGTTTCAGATACAGGTCTTCAGGTTTTAAAATTGCAGATTCGCTTAAGATAACAGCCTTCTCGATTGTATGCTGAAGTTCACGGATGTTACCCGGCCATGAATACCTTAACAGTTTATCATGTGCCTGCTGGTTGATCCTTAGCTCTGGCTTACTGTATTTATATGTATATTTTTTAAGAAAAAATTCTGCCAGGATTATGATATCATTACCACGGTCCCTGAGAGGGGGCAATTCTATCTGGATTGTATTTATACGATACAGAAGATCCTCGCGGAAAAGACCTTTCTGAACCAAATGTTCAAGGTTCCTGTTAGTCGCACATATAAGACGGATATCGGTAGGAATGACCTGGTTTGATCCAATGCGTGAAATCTGACGATTTTCAATAGCTGCAAGCAACTTAGCCTGCAGATGAAATGAAAGGTTACCAATCTCATCAAGAAACAATGTGCCTTTATCGGCTATTTCAAATTTACCCTGTCGGTTTTCATGGGCATCTGTAAAAGCTCCCTTAACATGTCCGAACAGCTCGCTTTCGAAAAGAGTTTCTGTCAGCGCGCCCATATCAACACTTACAAGTACCTCATCTGACCTGTTTGAAAGCCGGTGTATCTCCTGAGCTATCAGCTCCTTTCCTGTTCCGTTTTCTCCGGTAATAAGAACATTGGCATCTGTCCTGGCGACTTTCTTCACCATTGCCATGACGTTATTCAGCTGTGGAGATGACCCTATAATGTACTTTTGCTCACGGTTAATCTCCTTTTTCAGCTCCGACTCTCTCTCTTTTAACTGAGTTACTTCCTTCTTTGATAAATTAAGTTGCAAAGCAAGTTTTAATGTTGCCAGCAGTTTCTCATTATCCCAGGGTTTAAGAACAAAATCCGATGCGCCATTCTTGAGAGCCTTTACCGCAAGATCAACATCTCCGAATGCCGTAATCATTACCACAGATACCTCCGGATGAGTTTCCTTAATTCTTCCCAGCCAGTATATTCCCTCATTACCGGTATTTACACCTGCATGAAAATTCATATCAAGTACCACAAGGTTATAATCCTTCTTTCTCAATTCTTCAGGTATCTGATTCGGGTTCGAGAGAGTGGTAACTTCCCTGAATTCAGGTGTCAGTAAAATTTCGAGTGCGCTGAGAATGCTTTTATTATCATCAATAACCAGTATATTTCCTTTCAGAGGCTGCATATGTTTTAATATAATTTTATTAATGTAAATGTATTTCATCTTTGCAATAAAACAAGCAAAGTGTAAAATATTTTTACGCATTAACGTATAATATTTTTACATTTTGAATGGAAAATAAGATTTAAATAACTGTAATTTAGCTACATACATTTATGGCATAATTATAGCATTATACTAAAGATAAAACAGAAAGCCATGCTTATAATAGATTTTAAAATAGCTGTCAGAAATATTTTGCGAAACAAAGTTCATTCTTCAATCAGTATTTTGGGACTGGGGATAGGGCTTGGATCAATAATTCTTCTGATAGCGTTGATAATTCATGAAAATTCTTTTGACCAATTTATTCCCGGTTATCGCGATGTTAACAGGATACTGTTCGGTCAATCATATAATACGCCATTCCCTTTAGCTGAGGAGATGAAGAAAGACTTCCCGGAGGTTAAAGAGTACTTCAGATTCTGCCAGGGTTACAACGTGTCAATAGGAACTAAGAAAAATGAAATGGCCTTTGAGCAAAATTTTGCATTTTCCGATACTTCAATTTATAAAATTCTAAAAGTTAAACTTATCGCAGGAAGAGCTGCACAAACCCTTAACGAAGTAGCTATTTCGGAGAATATAGCATCAAAGTATTTCGGAAAAACGGTTCCTCTCGGGGCAATATTACTAGTAAAACTTAATCCGAATGAACTCTTAAGTCTTACAGTTTCCGGGATCTTTAAAGAGTTACCCCCTAATTCAACTCTGTATCCTCAATTCATTGCAAATATCAGACTTTCTGAAAAACTGTTTGCCAATTTTCAGACTCAGTTGGGCGAATTCGGAAGCGGGATATCAACAGCTCTGAACTGGAACAATGCTCAGTTTTTTTCCTATGTAGTTCTTGAAAAGAATACTGACAAACAGGCACTTGTCCTGAAAATGGAAAAATATAAAGAACTATTGAAAGACCCTACTGCAAAGGATCAGAAATATTTTCTCCAGCCTGTGAATGAAATTTATTTAAAATCTGCAGGGCTTACAGGAAGCTATACGGCAGTGAGAACCGGGAATGCAAATGAGCTGAAATATTTCTGGGCAATATCCTTTCTTATCTTGCTTATATCGGTAACAAACTATATTTTTCTTACCAGGGCTGCAACATCTGGCAGGCTTCACGCGCTGGGAACAAGAAAAGTACTGGGCGCCTCACGAAATACTCTCCGGAAACAGATATTGATAGAATCACTGCTCATAACAATTCTGAGTCTCATCCCGGCGACTTTTATTATTGATTCAGGCATGACTTTCATAAACAAAACACTCAACAAAACCTTATCGAACGAAGTTTTTACAAATCCTGTGATGTGGTTACTTCTGCTTTCCGTAGTGATTTTTACAGGGGCAATGTCAGGGTTGCTGATAGGATCCAAAATATCAAGAACTAACTCTCTTTTATTACTATCAGGAAAAACCTCTGAGAAAGCAAGGACAAAAAAGTGGGATTACTCTTTCCTTGTATTTCATTTCAGCATTTACCTGATACTGGTTGTAAGCGTTTTGACGGTAACAAAACAGATCAACTATTCGCTTAATGATATTAAAGGAATGAATCCAAAGAATATCCTGGTGTATTATCTTAATTCCCCAAAATTGCAATCGGGATTTAAGACTATCTGCAATGAAATGGAAAAAATACCGGGAGTAGTAAAGGTTGCAGGATCATCATTCATTCCCCCTTTCAATTATTTTCTTCCTGTTACATTGGCCAATCCCGAGGGTGAGAAAATGAGATTTGACGGACTAATCATGGGAGAAGGAATGCCGGAACTCCTTGGTATGGAAATAATTGATGGTTCTTCATTCGGACCATATCAACCACCGCGTGTCGATGTACTTTTCAATGAATCAAGTGCCAAAAAATATAATCTGAAAGCCGGCGACATGTATCTGGGTGTATTTCATGTAAGAGGTATTTTGAAAGACTTCCATTCACATTCATTTCACTCCTTAATACAGCCAATGGCAATCATCCAGCAGAATCCTGACAAAATGGGACTTGTAGCTATAAAGACTGATGGAATAAATGACAAGGTTATTATTGACCGGTTCAGGGAAGTAATATCACAATTAGATCCTGACGAAATATTCATGGCAAATTATCTGACAGATACAATCGACAGGTTCTACTCGACTGAGAATAATCAGGCTAAAATTATGGGAGCTTTCGCAATCCTTGCGACAGTACTTGCTATAATGGGATTATTCGGGATAGCTCTGATAAGTATTTCAGGGAAAACCAAAGAAATAGGGCTCAGGAAGGTAAACGGAGCATCGGTGTGGGAAGTAATCTATCTGATTAATAAAGATTTTGTAATATGGATATTATTATCAATGTTAATTAGTATACCTCTCTCATTTTACCTGATGTCTAACTGGCAGAACCGGTTTGCTTATAAAACAGAATTAAGCTGGTGGATCTTTGCATTAGCTTCAATATCTGCAATAACCGTTGCCGTATTGACAGTTAGCTGGCAGAGTTGGAGGGCAGCAACAAGGAACCCGATTGAGGCGCTAAGATATGAATAACTTGTCACCAGCGAAAAATGATTATCCTAAAATTAATTCATTGATGAACAGATAAAATAAAGTACTATGAAATACCTTTTCAAATCAATTATACGGAGTTTCACCAGAAAACCAGTAACCAACCTGATTAATCTGTTGGGGCTGACTATCAGTTTTACACTGGTCATCATTCTGTCAGCATATTGTTATAGTGAGCTTACCACTGATCACTATCAGAAGAATGGAGATAATGTTTATCTCTACCTGCCGTCAGATGAATCGATATATACTCCGGGTGTTCTCAAGGAGAACATCGACATGAAAGTTCCTGGTGTGGAATCTACAATAAGGATAACCGGAACCTGGGATACCCCGGTTCTCCAGGCAGAAAAAAGCGGACCCATAAACTCCGACCTGCTATACGCCGATGAAGGTTTCTTTAAGTTTTTTACTTACAGGGTTTTGGAAGGAGATCCTGAGTCAGCACTTAAAGAGCCTTTTACTGTGGTTATTACGAAGGCTTTATCAGACAAGCTCTTTGGGAAGGAACAGGCTGTTGGTAAGGTCATACGGTTAAACAATAGCAAAGAACTGACTGTAAGAGCTGTTATTGAAGAACCAAAAGCAAATTCATGCTTAAGATTCAGTGCAGTTACATCTATGGCCACTCAAAAAATCATACAGGGTGAAGATGGTGAGTATACAGATTGGGGATGGTGCGATTTCCAGACTTTTCTTCTTTTAAACAATGGGATCAAACCTGGGGAAACTGAAAAAACTATTTTTAATATAATTCCCGCCGATTTCCAAAAACATTACAACAAAGCGAAGCTTGTTCCGCTAAAGAAAGTATACTTCTCAAAATTCATGCTTTTCGGATATCCATATCTCGTAAGTGGTAATAAGCAGAAGGTCATACTTCTGGCCATGGTGGCAATTCTGGTGCTGATTGTCGCGCTTGTTAACTTCATAAATATATCATCGGCACAGTGGCTGGGACGAATAAGGCAAACTGGTGTTTTGAAAATAGTCGGAGCCAGGCGTCCCGTAATCTTCCTTAATATACTGTCCGAGGCGTTTTTATTCTTTCTGATTGCCCTGCTGATAGCAGTTGATCTGGTAAATGTAATTAATCCCTTTATAAGGGAATATACGGGCATACACTACAGCCAGAAAATGACTCTTTCTTTTGGTTTTATACTTATCTCCTTAACAGGAATTCTTGTACTAAGCATAATTTTCAGCATTATTCCGGCATGGAAAATTTCTTCTTCAAATGCTGTTGATAATCTGAAAAACAGGATAGAGAAAAACAGATCAAACTTTTCGTTGAGTGGAGTTCTTGTTACTTTGCAGTTTACCATTGCAATAGTACTTATTGCCTTTACTGTACTGGTACAAAAACAGGTCAGATACGGGAGCACCAGCCTGGGCTTCAATCAGAAAAATATCATCGGAATTAAACTGACTTCGCAGCTGGATCAGAAAAAAGATGTGCTTAAAAAGCTTCTCCTGGAAAAGCCCGCAATCAATGATATAACATTTACTCAATATTTCCCCGGAAAAGACATATCCCAATGGGGAGTTCAGATGGACATTAACGGGGAGAAGAAACAGCTGAATTTTGACACGTTCAGCGCTGATGCCGGATTTTTTGAAATGACAGGATTACAATTGGTTAAGGGACGTTTTTATAATGATTCGCTCTCTACTGATAAGATGAAAGTAGTAGTAAATGAAACATTTATCCGTGAAAATAATTTAACCGACCCTTTAGGTACAACTTTCTTCATGGGAAAACGCACCTATGAGATTATCGGCGTAATCAGAGATTTCCATTTCCAGCCGGTCAATCAGGACATTGCATCGTTGGCTATCAGAAATGAGAAACAGGCTTCCTATTGCCTTGCCAGCTTAAAAACTACCAGTTTTAAATCGCTACAGGGTCTATTGAAAGATATCAAAACTACAGCTACAGGACTTTCTCCATCTTTCCCGGTAGATGTAAGCTTTTTCGACCAGGCTGTTGAAAATATGTACCAGTCAGAACTCCTGTTCCACCGTACTTTTACTCTCTTTGCGGGATGTGCCATAGTCATTTGCTGCCTTGGTATCCTGGCTATGTCATTGTTTGGCTGTCAGCGTCGCGTTAAGGAAATTGGTATCAGGAAAGTGAACGGAGCCAAAACTTCAGAAATACTGGCAATGTTAAATAATGCTTTTGTAAAATGGGTTGCCGTTGCATTTGTAGTTGCCTGCCCCATAGCATGGTACGCAATGCACAAATGGCTTGGTGGTTTTGCATACAAAACAGAATTAAGCTGGTGGAT
>CAYUQR010000084.1:0-12213 GCA_964446825.1 uncultured Rikenellaceae bacterium | reverse complement strand
TGCCGTCAATGTAATCGTATTTACTGGAACGGATCGCATTACCAGAGGATGAAAGGATGGATAAGATCGATGAAGGAGCTGGACGCCAACCTTCGCTAAAGCTTCGGTTGACAGAGCTGGACGCCAACCTTCGCCAAGGCTTCGGTTGACAAAGCCGGACGCCAGCCTTCGCCAAGGCTTCGGCTGACAGAGCTGGACGCTAGACGCTAGACGCTCGGAAGGCTTGAATTCTAAAATCTCTAATTTCTAATTCTTTTTTTACCACAGAGTTACACGGAGTAATGCACTGAGGTTCTTATCTCTCAGTCTCTTTGTCCCTTAGTCACCCCTTCACCCTTTCACCTCTTCTCCCCCTCTGTCCTCCGACTTCGCCGGACGTAGTCCGCTTCGTCGGACGAAGTCCGTAGCTTTAGCGAAGGAGGATCTCTCCTCACTCCTTCTCAACCTTCGTACCATACGTAATACCCGATTCATTAAAGGCGTCAATACTGAAATAATAGGTCACATCCCTGTTTAAACCGGTAAGCATAAGTGAATCTGCATTATATACCATAACAGGGGTGTATAGTTTCCCGGGATCAATTCCATAGTTCACTACATAACCGGTTGCACTGCCATCGCTGGTCCACCTTACAGTTGCACGCCTGGTATCGGATACATTGCGTTCCACTTTAAATCCGGTTACCTCGTTGGGATTATTTCCCTCTTTCCTTCCGAATATTCTCAGGTCATAAATTGAAAACTTCCCATCCGGCACCTTAACATTCTCAATTTTAATATACTTCGCTTCTACAGGTTTTTCCAGCTCAATATAATCATCGCAGGCATCCTTTATGTTTTTACTTTTATCAACTATCAGCTTCCATTTCTTCTGGTCATCTGAGGCAAAGATCCTGTAACAATACCGGAGATCCCTGCTGTCGGGACCGAGTTTTGCATCGTTATCAGCAAAATTTACCTGGATAGCATTAACAGTAACCTTATCATTCAGATCCACGCTTAACCATTCTCCTTCATCTCCTGTATTAGCCGACCACCACGTCTTGATGTTTTCATCGAAAGCATTATTTGCGGGATATTGCTGCATGGATGACGAAGCTGTGGCATTTTTGTTATACGATAAGAGCATCCAGCCCCTGAAAAGGCTTTCCTTATCAAAATCGACCTTATGATCCGGCATTATTGTGGGATAATCGCCGAAGGCGGTAAATGTCCGTAACACTCCATCCTTATCAAAGCAGGCAGGGAACAGTCCCAGGCGGCGTTCAAACATATGCCTCACGGCAATAACCATGCTGGAGACATGCCAGTAGTTGCCATATTTGTCCGCAAAGGTGGAACTATGACCAGCCCCCCTGATAAAGCCACCCGGCTTATAGGAGAATGGACTGTACGTTTCATACATGAAAGGACCCATGGGTGAATCGGAGGTATAGACACCATCAGCATAGGTTCTGAATTCTGTACCGGGCGATGCATACTGAAGGTAATAGCGGTTATTGAATTTATTTATCCATGCACCCTCATTGTAACCATTTTTTTCAATCTGGTTAAATTCGCCCGGATTTTCCCATCCGTATAATTTTGGATTATGCAGTATAAGAACTTTAGGTTCAGTAACAGGCTGCATTTTTGAGTCAAGCTGAACAACTCTGATCGGGTTGGAATCATTATCGGAGCATCCCCAGTAAAGATATACCTTCCCGTCATCGTCCCTGAAAAGATGGGGATCCCAAACCGCAAAAGGCAGGGGCTTGTCCATCGGTTTCCAGTTATCTTTAAAAGGGTTGGTGGTATAATAAATTGGCTTCTTTGCTATTGATGAAGCTACATAGTAGGTTGTGTCGTTAATCGTGATCACATCCGGGGCATAATCTTCGATTGGCAACGTTTTTACCGGTACAAAAGTCCAGTCCAGCATATCATCAGAATACCAGTATCCCCCGCTATGAGAAGCATACAAAAAATATTTATTTTTGTACATGCTCATGGTTGGATCTGCAGCTTCCCTGTAAGCTTTCCCGATAGTCTTCTGGAACCTGTAATTAAGATTCATTGGATTGCAGAAAGTTCTTTCATTTTCGCCGGAGAATGAAAGACTGATAATTGCAATGATGAAGAAAACAAAAATGACTTTTTTCATATAAAGATATTTTTGGATATTATTATTTTCATTGCTAAAGATAAGAATTATTAACATCTGGCAGATAAAACGCCAAAGCAGGGGGTCAGACGCTGGACGCTGGGCACTAGACGCTGGGCACTAGACGCTGGACACTAGACGCTCGGAAGGCTTAAATTCTAATTCTCCTCTTCTCCCCCTCATTTCTTTCGAAGCTGGATTTTGCTAGTCAGGCTTATTCTCAACTGAATACTCCAGCGCTGCTCTCGCCAGTATCCGGGTAGAATCCAGTACCGGCAGTGGTGAATCTTCCGGAAAGACAATTAAAGGGATCTCGGTGCATCCGAGAACGACGGCATCACATCCGTCAGATTTGAATTCATCAATAACATTCAGGAAAAAGTTCTTTGACTCTTCCCTGATGATTCCATTTACCAATTCCCTGAATATAATATCATTAATTTTTATCCTTTTCTCCTCAACTGGTATACAAAAACTAATATTCCTTCTTTTCAGTATATCAGGATAAACAGGTCCTTCCATTAAAAATTTTGTGCCGAGAATTCCCAGTTTCATGTAGCTGTTTTTCTCTGCAATTTTTGCTACTTCCTCTCCAATATGCAACCATGGAAGAGGTGATCTTTTGATAACAGAGGAAAATGCCTGATGGATTGTGTTATCGGGACTTATTAAAAAATCGGCCCCGGCATTGCATAGTTTTTCCGAAGATGCCAGCATCAGGTCAGCAACCCCTTCCCAATCGCCGGTATCGATGTATTTCATATATTCGTTTAACGGATAATTATGAAGACTTATCTCAGGATGAGCATGTTCCCCCATATTTCGGGAACCTTCTTTGCAGATTGTCTGATAGCATAAAGCCGCTCCTTCGTAACTGCATGCCACTATTCCTATATGTTTTGGCATTGAATTCAATATTAATTAAAAACTGATATGAATATTTATATAAGTTTATAAGTTAAAGATAAGAATTATTAAACTCAGGGGAAAAGATCCTGGGTGCTAGGTAAAAAGACTCTGGACACTAGACGCTGGACACTAGACGCTCGGAAGGCTTAAATTCTAATTCTCCCCTTCTCCTCTTCTCCCCTTCTCCCCCTCATTTCATTTTAGTTATCAATGCCTTATACCGGATGTCATCCCTGATAATCCCGAAGACAGGATCGGACTCGACCGTTGTTCGTGAATTAAACCCATGTTTCATGGCTTCTGAAAGGGCATCAACTGACTCCTTTGCTTTGCCCGACCCGGCCAGGGATCTTGCAAGATTATAATAATTATTCTGGTTTTCGCTGTCAGATAAAGTGCAGATCTCAAAGAGGAAGGCTGCCGGTGTATAATACCTGATCCTGTAATATGATGTCCCCTGCTCAGAGCAGAGGATCGAAATGAAATTCAGTACTCTTGATGCCATCTGGCTGTTTTCAGCACTGCCTCTATCACGAAGCCTTATAAGTGTCCTGGTCTCATTTTTCCACCAGGCTAAAGCACTGTCTGGTAATGAACCTGAATTAAAGATATCACTCAGGTAGTTCATATATTTTTCTCTTTTCCCCTGTTCAGTTGCAGCCATTTTATTCCACTTGCGGGTTGCCAGTTGATATACCGTTGATTTTTCGTTATCATTCAACAGTTGTGTCATCCTGGAACCAAAAGGAGTACCCCGGAAGTCCCTTGAGGCAAACCTCATATACATTATAGCATCATGCTGGTTTCCTGCGGATAATTCCGAATTGATCAGGTCCTGTGTTTTCTTTTCAATATATGAAAGAAATGTCTGATCGGCGGGTATTATTTTCCTGTTCATTGTTTGAAGGACTAACCATTCAACAGCTTCAGTGATCAAATTGGAGCCTGGCCATTGATGACCCCCGGAGAATGGCCTGAAATATGATATCACACCTGTCTGGTTGCTGAAGAAACCGGGCAGTTCGTTCATTTCAAGATAATTCATATCGAGGGTGCCGGCGAGACCGTAATATAAAAAGCCGGAATTTACTGACGGAAGATAATTCCTGTCATTAGGCAGGCCAGCCCCACAACCGATAACACCGGAGATCCTCTTGTCTTTTAAAGCCAAAGCCATTGCAAAACGTGATCCCCCGGAAAAGCCTGCAGCATAAATCCGTCTCTGATCCACGATGAATCGTTCTTCAACATCCCGGAGCATTGCAGCAGCGGCAGTGAAGTTATTTTCCATAGGTCCGTTGCGCGAATTGTTCGAACAGGCAAGGATGAATCCATATTTTCTGGCTGCTTCAAGGAAGGTATTAACTCCTGTTCTTCCCCTTGCTGAAGGATCAAAAATAAGGATGACCGGCCAGCTCTTTTTGTTGTCATAGTGTACCGGCAGGTAAAGAGCATAACTCTGTCCAGCCATATCACGGCATCTGACTGTGTCAATAACCTGGTCTTTGGTATACACCTGCGGGAACACGAGTGAATGAGACGTGAAAGCCTGCAGGAAAAAGAAAAGGATGAATATCTTTTTAACGATGGTTCCCATTTTTCGGATTTCTTCTGATGTGTGTCTCCACGGCATCCGAAGATATTAATTTATCTTGTATTTTTTCTCACTAAAAACTCAAAATCCAAAATGAACCTACACTGGCTGACCCAGATGTATGTGGAGAAAAAATAATATTTTTGACTGCTGCGAAAAACTATCTTTTACATTTTTGGCATAACTTTATAAGAAAATATGCATAAATCATGAACAGGATAATTTTTATTACACTAGCAATTCTTGTGACTATAAATTCTCTTCCCCGGACCGGATCTGCTGACAGGGAGCTTTATGCAGCAGGCAGATCCTATTCTTCTGATAAGTATCAGAAAAATACGGGTATCCAGGAATCGGATTTGAAAGTTTCATTTACAAAGGATGAGGTTAATAAACTCTTCTCCATAGCAAGGAACAGCATTCATACGATGCTCTTTGAAAATAAGAGACTGACCATTAATCCCTCAGATATCTCATCAAATCTTAAAAAGGGGATGGGTGCTTTTGTAACCCTGAATATCAATGGCAAACTGCGTGGATGCATAGGTCAGTTCCCTTCGGCTGAGCCGCTTTATGAAGTTGTTAATCAGATGGCTGTAGCATCAGCATTCGGCGACACACGTTTTCTTCCGGTTACCAAAGACGAATACAATAAACTCAGAATAGAAATTTCGGTTATCGGACCGTTAAAAAAGATCAGGGACACTTCCGAAATTGTCCTGGGCAAACACGGTATATACATAAAGAAAGACTCCAGGTCAGGCACAATGCTTCCACAGGTCGCTACAGGAAATCACTGGACTCTTGAGCAATTCCTGGGGTATACCTCGAGCGAAAAAGCCGGTCTGGGATGGGAAGGATGGAAAGATGCTGACATTTACATCTATGAGGCAGTGGTACTTGAAGAAAACAAAAAATAAAATTCCCTGGTTTGGGTAATATCAGCTGTAAATCACTCATAGCGTAATGCTTCGACCGGGTTTCGCGTTGCTGCCCTTCGACTTTGCCAGCTTACTGTTAATAAAGCTATCCCTAATGCAATTATTCCGGAAATGGCAAAGACCCACCAACTCAATTTGGTTTTAAAAGCAAAGGATTGCAGCCATTTATGCATGACAAACAATGAAACCGGTACTGCAATAAGAAATGCCAGGGTTACACCAATCATGAATTCTTTATTTAACATTGTCATAATCTCCGATACTTTTGCTCCGTTGATTCGTCGAATACCTATTTCTTTTGTCTTATTTACAGTCACCTGTAATATCTGTCCTAACATACCAAGGCATGTAATTATAAAAGCGATAAGTGAAAACATTGCAATTGCTTTTCCCTGCTGATCTTCTTTATAGTAAAGAGAATTAAAATAGTCTTCGAAAAAGACATAGGAGAATTGCGAATCAGGCAAAATTGATTTCCATATGCCACGAAGAATTTTAATCTGTTCGTCTAAATTTCCGGGAAGTAATCTAACACTTAATGAGGAATAACGATTATCGGTAAACATAAGACAAACAGGTTCAATCTGTTTATGCAGTGAGGTTATGTTAAAATCTTTCACCACCCCGACAACTTTATATCCTCCTTCTTTGCCATTGTTAAATCTTTTGTTTTCCAGATTTTCCCAACCGTATATTTTATAAGCTTCTTCATTGATGTAACATGACTCATTCAGGTCCCCGTCAAGGAATTGTCTTCCTTCAACCAAATCAATATCATAGGTTTTAAGGAATTGCCGGTCCACATACAGACAATTATACATTTGTTGGTTCGTTTCAGGGCATGACATCTTAATTCTTACTACACCCGGACTGCCTTCGCTGTATGATGAACTTTTAATAAATGACAGGTTATCAACCTGCTGTTTCAGTGCAACTTTATTTTTAAAATCTTCAGGAATATCTAATTTCAATAAATGCTCTTTATTAAATCCTAAATCAGCATTTTTTACAAAAATCAATTGTTTTTGGATCAATATAAGACTCATAAGCAAAATCATAGATACTGTGATCTGAAAAACAGTAAGTAACTTTTGTCCGGATCTTTTCCCTGGTTTTAATCTCTTTTTCCCGAACAGCATCTGAACATCGAAACGTTTTATAATATATGACGGGGCCAACATTGACACCATAATCACCACCAGGATTACAAAAATGAAAAGAGCAGAAATCTGCCAGGAAAAGAACCATTTGAAATCAAGTTTCGAGTCCAATATTTTTCCAATAAACGGAAGGATGACAGACGCAAGGTACAGAGCTAAACAAAATGAGACAAATACCGATAATGCTATGTCGGTAAGATAATACTGCTTTAATTGTTTACTGTTAGCTCCATTGGTGATCTGTATTCCTACAACTTTCAGAGCACTAATATGCTTTGACAGTGTGAAATTTATATAGTTTATTACCGAAAGGAAAAGTATCAAAAGCCCTATTGTAATAAAGATATTTATCAGGCCATTGCTTCCGGCCCGGTTCCCATTCTCCTGGATACCTTGAGCAAGGTAAATATCAGGTAAAGGCTGAAAAGAAACACCTGAAGTTTTCGATTTGTTTGAGGGGAAAGCTGAATTCACTTTTTTTTGAATTGATGCCACATCCGTTTTTCCATTGATCAGCACATAAATATCTGCAGGATTGTAGCATACACCACTATTGCAGCTTTGTGAGAATCTGAAATTTTCATTTTCACTATTAAAAAAAAGATCAGCACTGAGACTGGAATTTTCAGGCAAATCTTCAACAACTGCACTAACGGGCAATTCCATTGAACTATCAAAATGCAATATTTCGCCTGTTACATCTGTTTTTCCAAATAACTTAAGGGCAGTTGATCTTGTAATCACAATGGAATTCAAATCAGCAAACGGAGTCTCCTTATCTCCTACCAGAACGGGTAAGGTAAAAATTCGGAAGAAGTCATTGTTAATGGACATTACATCTTTTATCATCACAAAATCAGACCCCTTTACAGATTTGACATATTGTGGAGGGTTGAGTGAATATTGAAAAGCAGGTGTCGCCTGGACTATATCCGGGAACTGTTGCTTTAACGAAGATGCAATATCAGAATCAATTTTGGGACTATTCCGGATTGTATCGATTAACCTGTAAATAGCATTATGGTTGACAAAACTTGTATCTACAGTAAATTCCTTAAAAATGAACAATGATAAAACAATGCATACCATAAAACCGAAAGTGAATCCTGTCAGGCTCAGAAAAGAAATAAGTTTGTTATTTCTTAAATTTCTTAATGATGTCTTTAGATTATATAATAACATACAATTTAGTTTGAAGAACCGAAAATTAACATGAGAATAACATCTTTTAAATTGGTTTTAGGATTTCACAACCATAATGATGCCATTATTGTAAATACAAGATATACAATCATATAAATTTCTTTGTTATCTCATATTGTAAATATATTTTACAGTTAATCGTAAAATTATTTTACTGGTTGTTCTGTTGATCTTTGATCTGAAGACGGAAAGCAATACGAGGTATGAGGAGCTTCGGAGGATCTCCTATTCTCCCATACATTTTTCCACACACACGATCATGCTACAATAGCATTGTCTGTGTTATGCCTGTGTTTTGTTTTAATTTCTTGGGAATTTTAGCTCAATTTTTTGATTAACTACAACTTATGCATAATATGCATTTATGGCTAGTTCTTATTTTTGTATAACCAGAGCTAGATGAATATAAATCCGGCAATTGTAATCAGGATAATACAAATAAATGAGATGTAAGCATACGGATTGGCCCAATTAAAAGTCCATCCTCTGGGATGTTTAACTCTGCGTACCAGTACTCTTGGGTCATTAGGATTCTTATAAAAAATGCCATTCCAATTATTGGGATTATTGATCATTGTATCAAGAATCGCCTTTTCAAGTTTGGTCTTCATATTTGATTGAATATTTACTCAAATTTATGGAATTCAATGGTAATTCGTTGTAATTCATTGTAATTAAATGTAATTAGGTTATAGCCTTCGTGACGCTGTACCATTGCGCCCTTTGACCATCGACTTCGTCGGCTAACAAAGCCGGTTGCCGGGCGCCGACCAGATAACTAGTATATTATGATCTTTGCTAAAAGGCCTATGATAATTGCCACGCTAAAACTAAGCAGGGTACCGATAAGGACATACTCTGTCTTTTTTCTTCCGTTTTCATCACCTTCCCTGCTGACGCGTAAAAGTGATTTTGCGGCAATTAGGAATCCGATTGCACTGTATTGACCAATCAATACAAATATCAGTACAAGGATCCTCTCCAGGATGCCAATATAGGTACCAGCATTACTCAGGCTCTCAGATGTTGAAAACTCTTTCCTCAGATGCTCTGTAATTTTCCCAATTGCTTTTCCTGCAGGCCAGATCACAATAAGGAAAGCTGTAAGAGTTGTTAATATCCTGGTATCGGATAATAAGTCGGCTATTTTACCAAAGAGATGTCTGAAATTATCAGTCAGGTATAGCCAGGCCAGGATAATCATCAGTATGTGAAGTAATTGATCCACAAAAAAGTACTTTGGCCCGGGCACATTACTGTCCGTGGAATCTTCAACCTTATTCGATATGGTTGATAATTGTTCTTTCCTTATTTTCCACAAATCAATTAGTCCGTGAGTTATGATAATAAACAAGGGGATAACCCAGTTATTCCACTGCATCAGGATAACATAGGTCAACAAACCCGCCAGGCCAATATGTAACCAGAAATACCCTGATCTCAGTCCCTTTGCTTTTTTCTTTTTCACCCATTTATCCGGTTGAACAATAAAATCCGTAAGGATATGGGCGAGCAACAGCTGTATGAAAATCAATGAGTTCACCTGCCTGCCTCCTCTTTAAATAATTCTTCAAATCTCTTTAAAAGCGGCTCAATACCTGCCCAGCCGGCGGTCTTTTTTCTTTGATTAATAGCTGATTGGGATATTTTAAGCTTATCACTGATATCCTGTTCAGTCAGGCCCAGGAGAGTCCAGTAAATCACTTCAGCCGAATTAACTGTCCAACCCGAAAGTATTACCTCCAGTAATCTCAGTTCAGTATCCAGCTCAGCATCTAACCTTGTAATATTTGTTTTTATGGTAATACTGCGTTTTTGCTTTTTCATAGAATCAAGGGTTCTGCCTGAGAAGGTATATGCGTTCCCCGTCGATTCACCTACATTTTTTCTCTTACCCGAAATTTCCCCTGCACCTATTGCAATACGTACATCAATGAGGGGTTTATTTCCAATTCTCAGGACAATTTTCTTAATTACCGATTTTAAAAGAAGAGCTGCCTTGAGAGCCTTGTCAGCGTTAACCAATTCTATCTGAATGTTATCCCCACGGGTTATAACAAAGCTGCTGTCACCAACATTAGTCCGGATATCACTGTTGTCTTCGAATGTCTTATAAATGGTATCGATAACCTTATTCTGTTCACCCGGTGACAGCCTGGAATAATTGATAATATCTGCTGTAATTACTGCGTTCATTTCACATATAACTTTTTGTTCGGACTGTCAATTATAAGGGTTAAGACTTATTATTATGCATTATAAGCCTCTATCATTATTTTTTGACAATAATAATCATGTTAATATAATGATTATTAATCATAATCCGACAAATATAAGGCAAATACCTTATAAAACCTAATTATAAGGCCATATTCTTATAATAATTGCAATTCCAGAGACTGTATTACGGTCTCAGGGTTGTCTTTCAGTCTCTTTGTCCCTAAAATCGCTTAGTCTCCCCCTCTCCCCGCTGTCCTCCGCGCCCTTTGGCCACCGAAGCCTTTGCGAAGGTGGCATTGCACCTTTAATTTAAATTCATTACATTAGTACTACCAATCCTATATCGATGAATGACATTCAACTACTTATTGACGAACTTGCTAAGTTCCGCGATGATCGTAACCGGGACCAGTTTCAAAGCTTTAGTTTCATTAAACTCTTCATATTTTATTGCTAATATCAAACCAGGTCCGCCAATTGCGCCCTAAATGATTAATGATATGAGAATATCAGGGACTATCCTTACATTGCTTTTTTTGCCTGTCAGAATTACCAAATCCAAACTCCGGTATAGATGCTGTCGCACTTAAAAATGGATGGTATCTGCTGGTATATAACCCAACCATTCAGGGGCATGATGATAGAGCCTGCTAAGGGTGTTGGGGTATTATAAAATTGTCTGCTTATTTCTATCTATTATTTTAAATAGATCTGAATAATCACAATATACCTGCCAGTGTTTTATCATGTTATTTTCTACTATTGCTTTCCAGGAGGCAGAAATTCTCCAGAAATTACTGTTTGACTTATTTGTTAAATTCATATAAGTTGCCTTTGCATAACCAAAGAGACCAAATACAGATCCATTTTCAGTTATATCTAAAACCTCAATTTGATAGTCAGGAAATAACTCATAATATCCTTCCCATCCTTCTTTCATGGCTTTTTTACCAACAGTTTTATTGTCTGCTGCATCGATGAAAATATGATCCTCTGATATCAGGTTTACTATTTCATTTACGTCGTGATCGTTGATAGCTTTCACAAATCTGATGACGATAGCTTTATTTGATTCATTCCCCATTTTGAATTAATAATTTCTTAATTTAAAAACCATTATGTAAGGATTTTCCATATCATCGTAATTTCTTGCCATCTTAATTAGTTCAAAACCGCAACTGATTATATCAGATATCTCTTTTTCAAGCGGGGAGGCATTCCATCCATATTCTTTTCTTTGGAAATCCATATCACTGTAATCACGATATTGTGGATTAACGACATAAAACAAGCCGTCATTTTTTAGTTTCTTCTTAACATCCAATATAAAGAGTTTAGGCTTTTTGATATACGGATAGGTATATATCATCAGAATCTTATCAAATGTATTATCGGGCAGATTGGTTGTTGAATCTGTTCCGTTGACAGCTATAAATTTACTGGTGAAAGGTGTTTTCTTTAAGTTCCTGTAGAAGTCAACTACCTTGTTGACAGATAATTGATTACAAATAGAAGTATCAATGTCTTGAATATAGAAAGTCAGGCTATCAAACAAGATGGATAACATACCCTCTAAATATCCATTTCCAGCACCAATATCAGCTATTATTTCTCCTTTTTTAAAATCGATAGTATCAATACATCGACCCGCAAGAGATGCTTTTATTGAATCCATATTATCTAATAACGGGTAACCTGCATAAGGTTGCATAGATTCTTTTTTGGCAGGACTCTTACAGTATGATAAGCCGGCCAAAATAATAATGAATAAAACGAATTGTTTCATATTAGATTTTTTCATTTTAATTAAATATTAGTATTGTATATTCAATGAAAAAAGCATTAATGCACCTGTGCTTAATAACTATGCCACCAACCTTTAGATTAGTCCCATATTTTTTAAATATCAAATTTAACAATTTCCACGGTGAACTATGCGCTGACAATGCACGACTCACGACGCCAGCCTTCGCTAAAGCTACGGCTGACAAAGCTGGGTACTGGGTAATTCAGTGGTAATTCATGGTAATTCAATTGTAATTC
>CAYUQR010000083.1:0-12521 GCA_964446825.1 uncultured Rikenellaceae bacterium | reverse complement strand
CTACCGGACTGGAGGTATGAACAGGGAATTACTGATCGTTTAATCCCTGTATTCAGGTCGAAACAGGCCAGGTTAAGAGGGGTATTCCCATTGTTGTCCGTGTTAACAGCAGGAATTATTTCTACTGGACTTTTCCATAATTATGGCACTCCGCCCAAATTTATTTAATAGCCGGTAGGATAAACCTTTCAAGAATTTTATATATATGTTTTTTGACTTCATAATTGCCTCCGGTGAATACTACAACCATATTTTCATCAGGAATAACAATGATTTCCTGGCCACCCCAACCCCCTGCCTGGAAAAGTTGTACTCTTCTTCCAGCACCAGAAATTTCATTTGTCCACCAGGAATATGCATACCCATTTCTGCCTGAATCATCTAAAGGAATATTGATACCTGTATTGTTGTTATAGGTAGCTTTGCTCTTTTCCACCCACTGTTTTGAGACAATTCTTTCGTTATTCCATTTTCCTTCATTTAAGAAGGTTACACCTAATTTAAGCATATCGCGCGATGTCATTTTTATTGAACCATCGCAGGCATAGGCTCTATTTTCAAATTGATACCAATACACGGAATCGATTCCAAGAGGCTCGAATAGATACCTTTTCGAAAAATCTTCAATGTTCATGTTAGTGGCATTCTTTAATACTTCACCTAAAATTATCATACCACCACCATTGTATGTAAATTTTTCTCCTGGCTTATACTCAAGAGGCTTTTCCAAAACACAGGAAACCGGATCATTCTGGCAATAAGAATAGAGTCTGTCAATATCGTTTGTTGATGGGTCATGTGCACCCCACTCATCCCATTTCAAACCGGAAGTCATGGTTAAAAGATGTTCAATTGTAATATTTTCTTTTCCGCCAGTCTTGTAACTTTGATGATCAGGCAGGTAGTTAAATATTGATTCATGTACACTTTTGATATATCCTTTATCTATTGCAATTCCAATACAAGCTGAAGTAAAACTCTTGGTGCACGACATAATAACGTGCATACTATCTTTGTTCCATTGTATCCTTTCACCATAATAATTAGGACTATTCCACTTATACTTATTTCCTTCAAAGTATTCTTCAAAAACCAGCAAATCATCTTTATAAATGAGCATAGAATGGATCTGGTCATATTTATTTGCAAAAATGCGTCCAATTGCCCTGGCTATCATGGTTGAATCCAATCCCACCTGATCTAATGTGCCTGCTTTCAGACCATCGTTAATCATTTCTGGTGGATTATAGTGGTAATAGTAAGAGAAGTCTCTCTCGCATCTCATGTTGAGCAACGAAATAATTGATAATAATAAAATTGTTTTCATTGATATATTATTATCTGATTAATCTTTCATGTCTTTTTAGTTTTTTTAAAACTGTATCAAATTTACGTTACAGTTTAAGTACAAACTGTAACATAATGGTGTCCCCTGCAATGAATATCGCCGGAAAGGGTCCAGGCTAGCTGTCTCATGTCTCAAAACAATGTTGTCAGGTAATCGCTCAATATTACTTCGACCAGCTGTTGTTTTGCGGGTTCACATCGGGAAGCTGCCAGTCGGGATCAACCACAACCGAACGTAATTGGTCTGTGGAGTGATAGGTGTAAATGTAGCTGCCACCCGATAGCCATATTTCAACCGGAAGGTTTACCTCGCTCACAGTAC
Organism: uncultured Rikenellaceae bacterium; assembly: GCA_964446825.1. GTDB lineage: Bacteria > Bacteroidota > Bacteroidia > Bacteroidales > VadinHA17 > LD21. The sequence goes on along the minus strand of CAYUQR010000083.1, from coordinate 10,852 downwards.
CGTTTGTTTCAGTAATCCGCAATTTGACTGGCATCGCCATCTTTTGAAGATTGACCAGCTCGATTTGTGCTCCTTTTGCCGGATCATTATCCACATAACTTACACTCTTAATGCCCTGATCCAATGTCCAGGTCTGGTAATACCATTCATTCCAGAACCAGTTGAGATCTTCTCCTGTTGCATTGTTCATTAACCTGAAAAAGTCGGTAGGTGTTGGGTGTTTGAAAGCCCATTGTTTAATATATTCACGAAAAGCATAATCGAAGCGTTCCTCACCAACTATATATTCCCGGGCGATAACCAGCCCAAGAGCAGTTTTGTAATAACTTAAAGTATGATCATCTTCTCCCTGCATGTCGGCTAGGTTAATGATACTGCTTGCTTTCGCACTGACCAGATAAGGGACCAGATCGCGGGCAGGATTTTTACCCAGCGGATCGTATTCACCATCTCTTTTATGCCCGAATTCTCCCTTATTGAAATCGTCCTGTGCATAAATATCGATAAAGGTGTTAAACCCTTCGTCCATAAATGGGAAGCGTCTTTCGTCTGACCCAACAATCATTGGGAACCAGTTGTGACCCATTTCGTGCGCTGAAATAAGATATAATATATGTGCGTTCCGGGCTTTCCACGTGACTAAGCTCAGACCTGGATATTCCATTCCCCCTACCGACCCGGCAACATTGAAGGCAACAGGGTAGGGGTATGGAAACCATTCTTTTGAGAAATACTCGACAGAATATTTTACATATTCAGTTGACCGGTTCCACAAAGTGTCGCCACTACTCTCAATAGGATAAACCGACATGGATAATGCTGATTTTCCCTCAGGAAGATTTATGCGTGCAGCATCCCAAATATAAGCTTTCGATGCAGCCCATGATACATCCCTGCTGTTTTCCATTTTGAATTGCCATGTCAGCATCCCGTTTTGTACCGGTCGGCTCGATAATGTCCCTACTTCTTCAGGTCGGATAATGTACAGTGTTTTATCACTTGTAGCTGCCTGTTTTAATCTTGAAATTTCATTTTTTGTCAGCACCTCTCCTTTGTTAACCAGCTCGCCCGAACCGGCAACAATCATATTCCACGGAACAGTTATTTCATAATTGAAGTCTCCGTATTCGCAGTAAAACTCACCGAGACCAAGGTAGGGCAAGGTGTTCCAACCCCGCAAATCATCATATACACACATTCGCGGATACCATTGTGCCACGTCGTAAATGGTACCCCTTTTGGAAGTTACCCGGCCTGTCCGAAACTGTTTGTCGTTTATTTGAAATGAATATTCAATCTTTATTTTTATTTGTCCTCCCCGGGCTTGCAGGGCCTGGTCAAGTCTGATCTGCATCCGTGTGTCCGAAAGCAGGTAGTCGGCTTCAAAGGTTGAATTGCCATCGACAATTTTTACAGATTTAAACATGAATCCGTTTGTACTGCCTGGTATTTTAAAGGCATAGCTACCAAGTGAACCCTCTTTAAATAAATTCTGTCCCAGTTCCAGCCACAGGTAATCCAGTCTGTCAGGACTGTTGTTGGTATAGGTAATCGTTTCAACTCCCGAAATTGTTTGAGCCAATGTATCGAGGGTTGCTGCGATATTATAATCAGCTTTATTTTGCCAGTATTCAGCGCCGGGATTTCCTGAAGCGCTCCGGAAAGGAGATTCCGGTGAAATTAAACGATCAGAGTTGAATAACTGGTGCTGATCGTAATCAGATTCCTGTTGTGCTTGAGTTTGTCTTCCGTCAATGATTGTTAAAATCAGCATTGCTGCAATAAGGTACCAGGTTTTCATAATGGGCGGTTTAGGTTTATATATAAGTTGTTCTTGTTATATGCACTTGCACCTAACAATTCTCGTTTATGAAAAGTTCAACTTAACCTGGTACCCGAGAGAATAGCGGGATATAATTTGCCTTACAGCTAACTGCCCGGCAATATGGCCGGCAGCCGGCGACCGAAATTCTTACCTTTATCATCTGCGGGATAGAGCTTTTTTAATTGCCAGTTTTGCTAATGTGCTCCCGGTCAGGTATAAAATTATTTTTGAGAATTCTATGATCCCTCGTTAATGCATAACCTTGTCCGGTTTCTAAAAAAGTCCAATAGAGAATATCTGAACCTTGAGTATCATTGTAATTATCAACTTTCCAGGTCTTACCTCCATCATTAGTAAAGTATACGGTTGTCCCGTCGCTAAAATATCCTACTTTCTCTGAAACAAAATGTTGAAGCCCATTTGAATAATGATTATCATGCACCAATGACCAATTATTGCCACCATCCAATGTCTTGTACAATTTAGAATTATAGGTTGCAATATATCCTATCTGATCTGTAATAAATTGTAATGCAATAATATATGGCATTGAACCCCCATTTGATTTCCATGGTTCGGGATTAAGTTTATTCCAGCTTTGACCTCCATCATAGGTTTTTAAAATAGAACCACTGCTTCCTCCATAACCAGGCGCAATATCCATGATGACACCTCCTGTACTGGCATAACCCACTGATGATGATGGGAATGTGAAATTTTCGTAAATCGCACCTGGAGATATATTATAGACCAATTGCCATGTTTGTCCACCATTATTTGTTCTGTAAATTTCACCGCTTCGTGTAAAAATCCAGGTTAAACTATCGATAATATAAGAACCAAAAGTCCTGCCACCAACGGATAATTGTGCTGTTATATCTGTCCAGGATTCCCCGGTATTTGAAGATTTATAGATATGGTCACCAATACCAAGGATCTGCTTTTTATCAAGTGGGAATACTCCGCCGTAAATTCTGTCAGTAAGTTTACAGGTATCCGATGTCCAGGTATTTCCACCATCAGTAGTGGTTAAAAGAAGCTGCCAGTAAGGTCTTGTGTAAGTAGTTAGACTGCCAAACACAAAGCCATTGTTTTTATCTAAGAACTTAATGGATAATAGATCAAGATCATCATTTTGATAAATCGATTGCCAGTTATTGTTTTGCTTAATCAGATTATCCTTTCTTTCACATGATGATAAAAATGGAATAACTAAAATAACGAATAATAGGGTTTTAAAAATATGATGGTTTCTTTTCATAATGTTATTTTTAATTTTTTATCAGGTAACAGATGTCAGATCACAAATTTTTATATAACTAATGTTGAAACAAAATTTTAGCTCTTTGGTTTTAAATTATTGTCCGTTTTAGCGATTTGTTATTATTTTAATGTATAAGACCTTGATTAATGAGATAAATAACGAGCTGATGAGGTAGAGGCATCTTTTAAACAGAAACTTACACCGGAGATCCTTATCAGACCTTTCCCTTTCAAATCGGAATTATAAAAAGAAACCTTTGCAGTTCCGGTTGAATTGGTCTGTATTTCAGGATTCCAGTAAATGGTTGTCCTGTTATCGGGCGCCTGTATATTCTTATTCTCATAATCAGGCTGATAGAACTCCCTGACCATATAAATTCCCTGGTAAGCGAACATGATAGCTCCCTTCGGATATCCCCTGTATGACTTTGAATAGGTTTTTATTGAAACGACGGGTAAATATATCTTTGGATCAGCAGCAGCTATATAGAGTTTTCTTCCCATTAAATCCGTTTTCCATGTTGGGTTGGGTGGAGGTGGTGACAGCCATTGACTGTACTTACTTCCGGCTTCATAAAAATTAACATCCGAAATTTCATTGACCGGAATTGACATTGCCCAATCATAAGCAACGAAATCATAACATGGCGGACATGTTGAATCAGTTAAAGGAGCTCCGTCTATAACCAGGATGGGGTAATGGATTTTACCGCGAGAGCCAAATCCGCTGATAGTAAAGGCTTTCTCCCCGAATTCCTCATATATCATCTGGAACAGGCCGGAGTATTTTTTCCCGGTCGGATCTTTCTTATCAAGATCAATCATTTTATCGGGAGCAGAATAACCGGTGCGGTCAGATTTTGCTGTAATCGTTACCTCTGGTATCTTAATATATTTAATATCCAGTCTGTCATCTGTATCAATTTCACTGAATTTCTTGTCAAGGGTTTTGATATATCCGGCTTTATAAGATATAAAAGGTAATTCATTGTTCCTGTAAGGTATTACCGGAAGCGGAAAAGTATCCAGGACAAAGCCAAGATTCCCGACCCTGTCTTTATTATTTTTATTTTGAATAAAATAATCATGGGAATTGTAATAGAAAGGAATCTCAATTTTAAATCTGTTGTTTTCATCAACTTCAGCAATACCATTGAAACCCGATTTAAAGTCAAGGTAACTGAGCTTATAACCACTGCATGACTTTGGGTTACTCAGATTATAAACAGACCCGTTGATGCAGAATCCTTTTTCGATCGGATAGAGAACTTTATATGTATTTGTATACCGGATAGAATTCCATAAGTAATTCCGCCAGCCCTGCGTCATCATTACAAGATCTCTTTTCGTATTTCCTGCGGTGGTGGTGTCGGAGAGGTTTAATAACTTGTAATCAATTCTCCCTTTCAGCTCGGATGTAAGATATAGGTAAGACTCAATATCAGGATAGTTCACTGTCGAGTCGCTTTTTGAAGCATCCAGCACTGACAGCGAAAGAGAGGATCTGACCGGGTTTCCTGAAGCATCAGTAACATTGAGTGTCAGGGTTACTTTTTCTCTCCGGTTATATATCTTTTTATCTGTTTCAACATTAATATACATCTTCTCATCCGACCGGTTATTGAACACCAGCCTCTCTGCCAGCGGACGAAACAGGCTGTCATAAAGTGTTACCTGAACAATACCCTTGGGATACATTTTCAGTGGAAGATGGATTTTCAATGGTCTGTAGTCCAGCTTTGTTTCAATGGATGCATAAACTGCTCCACGTACAGAGAGAAGCAGGTAATGCCTTCCGCTATGATTCTCCTGGTTGTTTTTAATAAGGATGTCACCTGAATCAGAATTAAAATTCAGGATATAACCCTTTGGCTCAACCCCGGGCAGGTTAAAGGAGTATTTATTCCCCTGCAGATTTACAAGTGCCCTGTACGTGTGATTGTTTTCAGGTGTAAATTCAAACTTGCCAACACCCGAATCATCTCCGGATATGTGTATGATGGTGTTGTTATTTTCATCAACAATATCAGCTTTGTATTCAGCAGGATATCCCCTGCCATCTGTTGCTTTATACGCAATTGCGGTTTTGATACCATCTACCATTTTCCCGCTCTCAGGGAAGAATTGAAGATTAATTCCCGACTTCAGAGGAATTGATAAGCGTTGCTCTGAAATAACAGCTTTGCCGGAAAGAATAAGCCTGATGTCTACAAAAGGGCAGGAAAGGGAAGAGGGAACAAAAAAACCCATCAATCCGTTTAATGACTTTTTAATGGGGAAAGTTTTTCGTACGCTCAGGGTATCATTAAGCCTTGCAAGTACTTCAAGCCTGTTATCCTGAGCCAGGTATTCATCAGGAAGAACTGTCTTGATACGCAACTCAACTGAGTCACCCTCAACACTTCTTTTTATTGAAGGATTTACTAAGACCATATTGGTAAAATCCGACTGATGGACCGGGATATCCTTTTCAAACAGGTATTCGCCCTGAAAATTTCTCATGTATTGAGTGTAGGCTCTCAGCCGGTAAATGCCATTTTTCGCATCCTGCTTAAGTACAAAGTCACCGTATGTCCTGCCATTACTGATTATGAGCTTCAGATGCTTTTCCGGGCTGTTATCTGAATTGATCAGATCAACATATAATATTCTGCTAAGAGCGGTTGAATCCATATGCAGGTTGTCCAGCACAAAAGCACTGAACCAGATAGTGTCTCCCGCAAGATAATCAGTCCGGTCCGTCTCCACATAAACGTTTTCAACTTCAACAAGGTTATTATTCATCTCCCCGACAAGCGAGTCAGTACTGATTATCTCTTTTTCAGGGGTGCGACGATTTTCAGAATAAAATATATTGTTGTTTTCCCAGTATGTAATTTGCTTCCGTGCATTTATATCGGGCATCACGCATGAGTTCCGGGCCCAGAACGAAGGGCTGTATGGTTTCAACAGCAGTTTCTCTGTCTCTGAATCAAAAGCCGAAGAATTGGCTGATAATAAATACTTTGCCCGGAAGTTGATCTGCCTCCTCATTTCAGTTAATGTTTCATGTGCGACCTGATCTCTTACAGCATTATATATCGTGGAAGAATCGGGTATAACGACAAAAATAGCGCTTCTGGATATAATCTGTTGAGGTTTGTTTTTACTTATCAGCCTGAATTCTTCACTCATACTGACCCAGTCTATAAGGTAATCCTCCGTGTTTCTCCCGGAGTGAGAAAAAGATATTTCAGCAGAGTTAACTTTGTCTCTCTGCCATATGGTTTGTGACCCTGGAATCCGTTCCTTTTTTCCTGATCTGAACCTGCTGGCAATATACAGAACAGAGCTATCTGCGACGTTGATGTAATATGTATTTATTGTTTTATCCAGATCGACTCTTACCATTGCAATCTGGTTACTGTCCTGCATAATATAGCTTTTCCGGGTAATGAATTGTTCGGCCATTATCGGAAGATTTACGTAGGGATCAATTTTAAATTCCAGCCTGTTTCCTGTCAGTCCTGGAATATTATCACCGCTTGATGCATACCTGGAAATGCGTGGTTGATAATCCCGGAGACCACCCTTGGAAATATTCATCTGCGCATAACTTTCAAACAGGCGCTCGACTGTTGAATCGATCGATGAAGTGATGCAGCAATATACAAGTCCCCTCTTTGAATGATCATCTGGTCCGGAATTATAGCCTGCCCGTAATTTTTCAAGCGCTTTTCTAAAGATCAAATCATATTGTAAAAGTTTTTTATTGCCGGAATAGCTATTATGAACTTCAAGAGGAGTAAGTGAAATCAAAGGCGAATCTAGTGGATTATTAATAATTAAAGTTTCTTCTTCAAACCCGAATTTTTTTATCCTGAGAGAAGCCGGGAACTCAAGCGGACCAAGAATAAATTCTCCTTTTGAATTTGACTTCGTAAATGATGTTTTATTGCTGATAAAGATATCTGCAAAACAAACCGGGGCGTTTGTGGCAGATTGAATTATCCTTCCTTTAATAAACCCTTCTTTTTGAAAAATTTTATTATGGGAAGATGAATCCGGGTAAAATGACGCCTTACAGTTTATTGCTCGCGATAGATCACAGGAACCGGTGGAAAGTATGAATATTATAATGCCATTCAGAAAAGACTTAACTATAAAGTATTTTGGTCCATTTACTAAAAGATCCATAACACCCGGCAGGTTAGTTTTTGGTGATCAATGTCGTTGATTGCTTCACATAATTATCAAATTTTGTGCCAAATATTGATTAAAAGGTGATTTAAGCTTCGGCATATATAACTGCACACCGCCCGGAAAGTAAAATCATGTTATTTGCAGGGATAGGCTTACTTATATTTGTGCCGGTATTCAAAACAATAACTCATATGCCTCCTTTCATGGGGATGTTGTTAGCACTGGGAGTAATTTGGATTATCAGTAGCATAATTCATTTAAGTAAACATGCCGATGAGCGATATAAATATTCTGTTACCCAGGCTTTAAGGAAAATCGACACATCAAGCATTTTATTTTTTCTGGGAATTTTGCTGGCAGTATCAGCCCTTCAGGCCTTTGGTGCTTTGGGACAACTGGCCGAGTATACAGTTAAACATATAGATAATTACTATGTTACGGGTACAATATTAGGACTTTTTTCAGCCATAATAGACAATGTTCCTCTGGTTGCAGCGGCGCAAGGGATGTTTAGTATGGAAATGTACCCGGCAGACCACGCTTTTTGGGAATTTCTAGCCTTATCGGCAGGTACCGGAGGAAGTGCTATTATTATTGGTTCTGCTGCAGGAGTGGCTGTAATGGGAATTGAGAAAATCAACTTTTTTTGGTATTTAAGGAATATTAGCTGGCTTGCTCTTGCGGGTTTTTTTGCAGGATTATTCACCTATATTTTGCAACAATCCATTTTAGGTTAAAAATTGACTCAAATCAGCCTATAAAAGCTGGAAAATTAGTGTACGTTTAATGGTGGCAGAACCATCGCGGTGTAAAGCTACCACAGCCTGTTGCTTGTGTATTGGCTATCTTGGGGCAGGAGCATAACACTTTCGATGTTCAGTATACTGCTATAATCTAATTTTTCAAATAATTCATTATTGAATTTTGAGTCTTTGTAAATAAAAAATTTGGTAATAGGTTTCTAATCAATGCCTAACATGAATAATTAAGCATATTGGATATGATTTTTGGGAATATTTCTTAAATTAGTAAAGATTTATAATATTTAATTCCATTAAGTAATGTTATTTAAAATCAATTAGATATGAATAATTCAGAAAAACAGTGGAAAATATTTTATAAGGTGGGTGCTGTGACAACAATAATATTTTTATGCGGAATCATTCTTGATATGGTTGTTGGTTCTGTAACAGGTGGAAATGTAGCAGCACTTCCCAGGACAGCAATTGAGAGATTTAACGAATTTAATGATAATTGGTGCTTAGGTCTTTATCACCTTGATTTGCTTACCGTTCTTAATCAGTTAATTTTCATTCCTTCAATCTTTGCACTATATGCTGTCCACCGGAAAACAAATAACCCTTCTGCACTTTTGGCTTTAATTTTATTTCTTGTTGGGACAACAATATTTGTAACTGACAATACTGCATTAACAATGCTCGATTTGAGCAAAAAGTATTCTGGGGCTACATCAGATGAACAAAGATTACTTTTTGCCGCAGCAGGTGAAGCCATGTTAGCGAAAGGGTCACTTGGAAGTCTTGGCGTTACTATTAGTTTTGCTTTGATCCCGTTGGCAAAAGCTTTAATGTCTGTTGTTATGTTATACGAAAAAGTATTCAATCGTTTAACGTCATATTTCGGTTTGGTAAGCAATTCGCTGATGGTAGTCTATATCATATTGATGATCTTTATTCCTTCTGTTGAAAAATATGCATTTGCATTTGCTATACCAGCAGGACTCTTATTAATAGCATGGATGATTTTGTTTACTGTAAAACTTTTCAAACTGAGTAAAATAGAAGACAATTAGATCATTACAATATATATTACATATAAACTGAATGTTCACACTCCTTAAATTAGACTATTGCATTAATTATATTCCAGTGATTTTTTAATCACCTCCACCGAAAAAGATTTTCCATGACCTGGATAAATCATTTTTGTGCCACCGGCTATTAAAATTTTCCAGCATTTCCTAATTGATTCGATATCCTGAGCATATATTGGAAGTCCGGGATGAAGCCTGAATGGAAATCCATTATGAGCCATACATCCAACAAATGCTTCCCCCGAGTTAAGTATTACACTAATTGATCCTAATGTGTGTCCGGGTGTGTGAATAATATTTCCATCAATTCCATACATTGATAGGGAATAGGATTCGTTTGTTATCAGAATATCTGGTTTGAACTTTGGGAATGAGATATTTTTGAAAATAGGGAAAAACAATGGCTGGGTAAGTCTCCCAAGGATGTTGATCCCTTTTGGAATTATCATACCACCATTTTCGAGATATGTGCTCTCACTTTCGTGAATGGCAACCTTTGCACCTGTTAAATCACGAATTTCCCGAGCTGAGCCGCAATGATCCAGGTGCGAGTGTGTAAGTACTATCAGTTTGATCTCCGAAGGCTGTATTCCAAGCTTTGAAAGTTTCCTTTTAAACATTTTTAGCTTGTTGGGCACACCACCATCAATCATAACGATACCTTTCCCACGAATGAGATAACAGCTGTTAAGACCAAGCTTAATCGGAAAAATTTCTGTTTTCATGATTTGCTTTCTTTTTTAGGTTTTTTTAACTTAGTCATCCACTTGTTAATTTTAAAGCCTTTCTACAGGAAGATGACAAAATATCCTGTTGTAACGACTTCAGCCGTTACGGTGGAAAATAGTCCCAGTTGACGCGGACTGCAACACTAGAATTTACTACTATTTCGCCTGTTTATTTATTCTTTGTTGTGCACAGTTCTTTTATATACATATTCGCTGATAAAGCAAACGAAGATTATTGAAATCGCTAAAATAACTCCGAGTCGGTTCGATGTATACTGTTGTACAATCAAAATTATTAATGCAGCTAATCCTAAAATAAAACCGGTTAAAGGAATCGTTTTATTTCCATTAATAGTCTTCGATAATTTAAAGCCGGTATAATTTACAGATGTAAAAATCAATATAAAACCAACACTGCCGGCTGTAGAAATGCTTTCTAAATTCACGGCATTAACAAGAAGCAAGGTCAGGATGGTTGTTATCATTAATCCAACAGGATGATTCCACAACAGACCAGTTAACTGGTGTGGAAGCTCATCATCATCAGCAATTTCGTAGCTCACCCGGCTCCCGCCATACAAAGAGGCATTTATTGCCGAAAAGGTTGAGATTAAAGCAGCAATAGTTATGATCGTAAAACCAATTTTCCCTATCATGGGTTTTGCGGCTTCTGCCAATACATAATCCTGTGCAGCGGCAATTTTATTGAAGGGTAAAGATCCTACAGTTACAGCAGCTATAATGATGTAAAGAAAAATTACAAAAATAACTGAATAATAATACGCTTTCGGAATATTCTTTTTTGGGTTTTCAATATCAGGAACTGCATTGGCTATCAGTTCAAATCCTTCATATGCCACAAAAATTACCATTCCACCTGTAATAAGATTAATTGTGCTCTCCCAGTTTTGAGGTGATAGTTGGGTCAGATTATGATTTCCGAACAAGCCATAAATTCCAATTATTACGAATGCAAGCAGAATTAATAGTTTAATAACTACTGCATAGGTCTCAATTTCT
>CAYUQR010000082.1:1417-12536 GCA_964446825.1 uncultured Rikenellaceae bacterium | reverse complement strand
TGAGTCCCACAACAGATATAACTGAGATCACCAGTATAAATTTAAGTGGTAATGTTACATACAATGAAAAGAAACCTGGTGGCTGGCAGTTTGTCTGCAAGGGTTCCGATGACGGAGTTAAATGGGACGACCTTGGAAAAATAAAAGGAAATGGCTTGCCAGGGCAGGAAAGGCCTAATCCCTTCAGGATATATGCCCCTCCTCCTGCACAAAAAGGTTCTGCAAGACGAAGGCGGCCAAATCCATTTGCAGGTTTTATGAGCGGACCTTATGGAAACGATTCCACTGCACCAAAGCCTTCATTTAGCTTCAATTTCAGAATGCCCGGACCTCAGAGACGTATCAACGAGACATTCGAATTTAAAAACCCGGTTAATTATCATTTCTATAAAGTTAGTTTTTCGGCCCCGTCAGTGGAAGAATGGACTTTTGGTGATTTCGATTTCTATAACAACAATACAAAACCAAAAATGGCACCCTCACACGATTTCAAGAGTGCGTGGATGAGCGCAGGTACTGGCGTTGACTGGGTTTATGTTGACCTGGGATCTGAGAGTACATTTGATAACGTAAAATTATACTGGATAAATAAAGCAGCCAAAGGATCAGTGCAGGTTTCAAAGGATATTAAAACATGGAGAGACGTGGCTGTTCTGCCCGGTAATAACGAACTGACTGATGATATCAAACTTGACACCCCGATTGAAGGCAGGTATATAAGGGTTCTGATGACAGAACCTGCAGCAGTCAAGAGATTCATATTAAGTGAATTGGAGGTATATGGCAGGACTTCTGGCTTGCCAATCCCGCTGACGGACCCAATCCTGATAACCCTGATATGTTCATGAAGAATGCCTATGATGTGGTAAAAAGGATTCGCAATCACCCATCCATTGCTATTTATGTGGGACGCAACGAAGGCAACCCTCCTGAAGTAATTGATACAGCTTTGCATGCAATGGTGCTTAAAATACATCCCGGCCTTCATTATATTCCAAATTCATCAATGGGAGTTGTGAGTGGCGGAGGACCATACAGTGCACTTCCTGTCAGAGACTATTTCCTGTTGTATGGTTACAACAAGCTGCACAGCGAAAGAGGTATGCCCAATGTTATGACATATGAAAGCCTTAAGGAAACACTGCCCGATTCTGCACTGTGGCCACAAAACAGCCTGTGGGGAATGCACGACTATTGTCTCCAGGGAGCTCAGAGGGCAGCGACATTTAACCAGATAATTGAAAAGGGGTTTGGTCCCTCCAAAGATGCAAAGCAATTTACGGAACTTGCACAATGGGTTAATTATAACGGGTATCGCGGTATGTTTGAAGGCAGAAGCCTTTACCGCAAAGGACTGCTTCTGTGGATGAGTCATCCGGCATGGCCATCAATGGTTTGGCAGACCTATGATTATTACCTCGAGCCGACAGCTGCATATTTCGGATGTAAAAAGGCTTCTGAACCAATCCATATTCAATGGAACCCGGTATTTGATTCTGTTGAAGTTGTCAACTATAATGCCAGGAACAGGACCAGACTGACAGCCAGTGCCAGGATATTTAATATGGACGGATCTGTTCAATGGGAAAAAGAAACCAACCTTTCTTGCAAAGAAGATTTTACAGTCGGATGTTTTAAGCTCGAGTTCCCAAAAACTCTCTCTGCTGTTCATTTCATCAAGCTTACTCTTACTGAAAACGGCAAAGTGATCTCCGATAACTTTTACTGGAGAGGAATTGAAGATGGCAATTTCCAGGCGCTAAAAGAATTGCCGGAAGTAAAGATCGAAAACATTTCAGAAGTAGCAAGGTCAGGTGAGAACTGGATTATTACAACAACACTCAATAATACAACAATGACCCCTGTTTTAATGATACGGCTGAAGGTTGTAGGCAAAAACAGTGATAAACGTATTCTACCTGTTTTCTATAGCGATAACTATGTTTCACTTATGCCGGGTGAAAAGAAGGTAATAACCATGAAACTGAAAGATGAAAACACCCGCGGGGAAAAACCCTGGGTGGATATATCAGGTTATAATCTACAGAATTAAAAAACTTTAATTAATGAGCTATATTATTATCCTAGTTGCCATTATCCTTCAGGGACCTTATACATCAAATAAGCTAAAAATACATGAATGGCGAGGCAAAGACCGCATGGGTATCTATTATGAATCTAATTTGCTGAAAAAATGGCCCGACGACGGACCAAAAGAATTATGGTCAATTGACAATATAGGTGAGGGTTTTGTTTCCCCGGTATTTGATGATAACAAATTTTATATTACCGGAGAGATTGATTCTATGACAATATTATATTGTTTCAATCTGAAAGGTGAAAAGCAGTGGCAGACAATGTTGGGCAAGGAATGGATGAAATCCCATCCTGGTTCCAGGTCCGCCCCGACAATTGTTAATAACTTAATTTATGTCGGAACAGGAATGGGTAATCTTTACTGCGTTGACAGAGTAAATGGTAAAATTGTCTGGTCCAGAGATCTTATCAGGGATTATGATGGAATTCTTCCCCTGCACGGGCATTCAGAAGCTGCACTTATCGATAATGACAAAGTGTTCTGGACCACTGGCGGAAAAGAAAACAATGTTGTGGCTTTGAATCGCTTCACCGGTAAATTAATCTGGTCTGCCAGAGGATTTGGTGAACGTTCAGCATATAATTCTCCAAAGTTAATTGAACTACCTGCCAGGAATATTCTTGTTGCATTTTCTGCATATCATATAATGGGTTTCGATACCGGAACAGGTCAGTTATTATGGTCGCAGGAACAGGATAACTATCCACTGGATAAAAGAACATTAGGTAATGGTGATACACACAGCAATACAGTCCTGTACAACCACGGGTCAATTTATTATGAGGAAGGTGACGGGAACTGTGGAGTCAAACTAAGTCTCTCGGACGACGGGACTAAAATTACTGAGGTGTGGCGAAACAAGAATTTTGACGGTTTTATGGGCGGAATAGTCAAGATAGGTGATTACCTCTATGGCAGTGGAACATTATCTCCTTACCTTTTTTCAATAAATTCCACTTCAGGTAAGATGACTGACTCTTTAAGAGTCGGAAGCGGTGCCATTATCGCAGCAGATGATATGATTTATTATTACACCCAAAAGGGGGACATGATTCTTATATCTTATGATAATGGTAAAATTGAAAAAGTAAGTTCCTTTAAAATCAGGAAAGGGACATCACAGCATTTTTCTCACCCGGTAATTTACAAAGGGGTTTTATATCAGCGACATGGAAGAGTATTGATGGCATTTGATATCCGAAAAAATGAATGATTACCGGATTTTGAATATTAAGTCGCAATAATACAACACCAGAACCTCTAAGACTTCTGCCTTATTACCCTGCAAACTGAAGAGTACTCATGTTTCTGTAAATACCTTTATCCATATCCATCAGTTGATCATGGGTTCCTTTCTCAACAATTCTGCCTCTGTCGAGTACCAGTATCTGGTCAGCTCTCCGGATTGTTGATAGCCTGTGGGCAATGACAATGGAAGTCCGACCTACCATAAGCTTCTCCAGGGCATCCTGAACGAGCCTTTCAGATTCAGAATCGAGTGAAGAGGTTGCTTCATCAAGGATAAGGATACGCGGATTTTTCAGAACAGCCCTTGCTATTGCAATACGTTGACGCTGGCCTCCCGAAAGCTGTGTGCCACGTTCGCCTACAATAGTATCAAGTTTTTCAGGGAACCTGTCTATGAATTCAAGGGCATTAGCCCTTCCTGCCGCTTCAATGATCTCATCATCAGTAGCAGACGGCTTACCGTATGAAATATTTTCCCTGATCGATCCTCCGAAAAGAAATACATCCTGCGGTACAAGTGCTATCTGGCTGCGTAATGAAGATAATGTGAAATCAGTGCTTTTTACATCATCAAAATATATTGCACCCGATGTAGGCTCATGTAATCTGAGCATGAGTGATGTAATAGTCGATTTCCCTGCACCACTTGACCCGACCAGCGCTACCATCTGGTTCTCTGAAATATTCAGGTTTATTTTGCTCAGCACCTCTTCGTCTGGCCTTGCCGGATATCTAAAACTAAGATCCTGAAATGATATCTTCCCTTTAAGTGCTTCTTTTTCAGACATTTTAGTGATTTCGACAAGACTTTCTTCATCTTCATCAAAAATTTCAAACAACTCCTCAGTAGCACCGATAAATTTCTGTATCTGGGTGAAAACATTTGCCATTCCACCTATTGTCCCTCCCACAAAGCCTGAATAGATTACAAAAGAGAACAACTCCCCGGCATCAATTATGCCTGATGACATCATTACTGATCCCCTCCATATAACGGCTACAATAGCACCAAAAAGTCCGAATATCATAAATGCTGAAAAAGCGCCCCTGTATCTTCCGCCTTTCATTCCAATCCTGGCGATCTCATTTGTTCTCTTTCTGAAACGGGCCATTTCAAGAAATTCATTTGTATAGGTTTTAACTATCTGAATGCCCTGCAAGGTCTCTTCCACTATTGTGTTCGATTTGGCAATTTCGCTCTGTACCTGTTTCGAAAACCTTCTGATAAACTTCCCGAAAAAAACGGCAAGTAGCATCATACCAGGGAGTATTGCCAACATAAACAGAGTGAGCTTCCAGGATGTTATAGCCAGGAGGGTAATACCTCCTGCAATGATTATAATCTGCCGGATGAACTCCGCCAGGGTTGTTGTAAGCGTTTCCTGAAGCAAAGAAATATCGGAAGAAATACGGCTGTTGAGTTCTCCTACCCTGTGTTTCTCGAAAAATTTCAATGGCAGTTTAATCAGGTGATTATACGTATGCTGTCTTAGATTAGCAAGCGATTTCTCAGTGACATTTACAAAAAATATTACCCTGAAGTATGAAAAAAATGCCTGGAAAAACAATGTTATGATCAGCAACAGCGCAATTCTGTTAAGATCATGTGTTAAATTCCCTGTATTGCCTGAGTTTACGAGTTCCCCGAGTAATTTGGGAAAGGCGAGGCTCGCGAGACTGGAACCCATTAGAAAAAACATACCCCACAAATATTCAACCCTGTATGGCTTAATGTAACTATATAATTTAAATGCGTTTCTTAAGCCTTCAAGCGTTATCTTCTTTTTTGGAACCTCAGTCATAGAACTTTATTTGCTAAATTTGGTTACTATACAGTAACAACTATTATGGAGAAGTTGTTGTTCAAATTATAAAGGAATATCATGGAAACAATTAAAAAATCAACATTGGACTTTCTGAATGCAATTAAGGATAATAACAACCGTGACTGGTTTATTAAAAACAAACCATACTATCAGGAAGCAAGGGATGATTTTGAACATTTTGTCCAGGGATTAATAGATAACCTGATTGAAATAGAGCCGATTATGAAGGGTCTTGAAGCAAAAACATGCATGTACAGATTCAACCGTGATATCCGTTTCTCAAACGATAAATCGCCTTACAAAACACATTTCGGAGCCTTTATTGTTCGTGGAGGTAAAAAGAACGGAGATAAATTTGCAGGGTATTATTTTCATATTGAACCCGGCAAAAGTATTATTGCAGGAGGAGCCTATATGCCTCCGGCTCCATGGTTATCTGCCATCAGGGAAAAAATAGATGATGACCCGGAGCAACTTATTAACATTATTAATTCAAAGGATTTTAAAAAGTACTTTGGTAAAATTGAAGGTGACCAACTTAAGACAGCGCCCAAAGGCTATCCGTCGGATCATCCACATATAGATCTGTTAAGGTATAAAAGCTATCTTGCTTTCAATGAAATAAAAGATGAATTTGTATTGAGCGAAAAGCTTTTTGATTATGTCTTTAATGCATTCAAAGCAATGAAACCCCTGAATGATTATCTGAATGATTATGTATAACAGGGTTCCTGCCTGATGCCTATCACATTTTTTGACCTTCCTGTCTATAATGCCAGCGCCATGTTTTTAAGCATCCACTGAACAGAAGCCCTCATGTGGTAATCAGGATCAAACTGGACAGCCACAATAATACCATCCTGATTGATAATGTATGTAGCCGGAACCGGTAAATGAGCAACATCCCTCCCATTGTTTTCAGCAATACTGGTTGAAAGATCTTTTAATATTTTATCCTGATAATCTTTTGTCACGCTGAACATAACATCGTAATCTTCCATTATTTTCTCCTGGCAATCATATATTACTGTAAAAGTAAGGTTATGGAATTTTACTGTCTGCTCAACATTTTCTATAGATTCAGGTGTAACTGCGACAACGTTAAAACCTTGCCCCACAATCATATTCAGTGAGTCCTGGTAATTATTCAAATACCTGCTGCAAACCGGGCACCATTTGCCCCTGTAAAAGAATAGCACAACCGGACCTTCCTCCAGGAGTTTTTTCAATTCCACCTGTTTACCGGTCTGGTCATAACCTACAAAATCAGGGGCTTTATCGCCTGGCTTTAAACCATGTGGAATATGACTGTCCTTTGTTTCAATACCAAATTTTGCATAATTTATTTCCTGCCCAAATACGGCTGAGCTAATGAATAGCGAAAAAAGTAATAACAAATTTTGAATCTTTTTCATAATATTACATAATAGCCATTTTGTCTTGTTGTCTTGCTGTCTTGCTGTCTTGCTGTCTTGCTGTCTTGCTGTCTTGCTGTCTTGCAGTCATAAGGTCCGGAAAGCTCCGTATCAGGCAAATTTGTAACCCGGGATCTTTCGCATTCTCAGATTCAATGGAGTAACTTCAAGGTACTCGTCATCCTTGATCTGTTCCATTGATTCCTCAAGTGAAAACCTGAGCTTTGGAGCAATCTTCAGGCTGTCATCCGAACCTGAAGCTCTCATATTGGTAAGTTTCTTACCCTTTACAACATTTACCTCAAGATCAACTGGTCTTGTATATTCTCCAATAACCTGGCCTTTATAGACATGTTCCCCCGGATCGATATAAAATCTGCCCCTGTCCTGTAGTCTGTCAATTGCATGTCCTGTGGCCATGCCCTGCTCCAGGGAAATGAGAGAGCCATTCTGTTTCGGCATAAGATCATCTCCCTTGTACTTATCGTAGGCTCTAAACCTGTGATGCATAACTGCCTCGCCCGATGTTGCAGTAAGCATATTATTCCTGAGTCCTATAATACCTCTTGACGGTATATCAAATTCAATATGTATAAGATCACCCTTTGGCTCAATAACTATCATCTCACCTTTCCGCTGAGTAACAAGTTCAATAGCTTTACCTGAATAATCGGCCGGCACATCAATTGAAAGCGTTTCATACGGCTCTGATTTTATTCCGTTTATATCTTTTAAAATAACTTTTGGTTTACCTACCTGGAACTCATAACCTTCCCTGCGCATTGTTTCAATGAGTATTGAAAGATGAAGAATTCCTCTTCCATATACATTAAATGTA
The DNA here is from genome assembly GCA_964446825.1 of uncultured Rikenellaceae bacterium. GTDB lineage: Bacteria > Bacteroidota > Bacteroidia > Bacteroidales > VadinHA17 > LD21. The sequence continues at coordinate 5,111 of CAYUQR010000082.1, read as the reverse complement.
TCCTCCGATTTTGTGTCTTCAACTTTAAGAGCGAGGTTTTTCTCGGTCTCCCTCATCAGTCTTGTCCTTAGGTGACGTGAAGTAACAAACTTGCCTTCTTTGCCAAATAAGGGAGAATTATTAATAGTAAATACCATGCTCATGGTAGGTTCATCCACTTCAATTCTCTTAAGTGCCTCAGGCGCAAGCAAATCAGCCAGTGTATCTCCTATTTCAAAATCCTCCAGTCCTATTACTGCGCAAAGGTCACCACATCTTACACTGTTAATTTTTACCCTTCCAAGTCCCTCAAATACAAATAGTTCTTTAACCCTGACCTTCTTTACTTTGCCATCCTTTTTACATAAGGTATAATCAACCCCGGTCATTATATCGCCCCTAAAGACCCTGCCTATTGCAATTCTTCCGACATAACTTGAATAATCGAGCGATGCAACCTGCATCTGGGCTGTACCTTCAACATAAGGAGGTGCAGGTATCACTTTTAATATAGTGTCAAGAAGGTATCTAATATCAGTTGCAGGTTTCTTCCAGTCAGCGCTCATCCATCCGAGCTTCGACGATCCGAAAACAGTCTCAAAATCAAGCTGGTCGTCAGAGGCATCCAGGTTGTACATCAGTTCAAAGATATCCTGTTGCACTTCATCGGGTCTGCAGTTTTCCTTATCTACTTTATTCACAACAACAATGGGCTTAAGACCAAGGGCAATCGCCTTACCCAGAACAAATCTGGTCTGTGGCATGGGTCCCTCAAGGGCATCAACAAGCAATAAAACGCCATCTGCCATCTTCAGTACCCGCTCAACTTCACCTCCAAAATCCGAATGGCCAGGGGTATCGATAATGTTAATTTTAATACCTTTATAGTTAGCTGAGACGTTCTTTGAAAGGATTGTTATGCCCCTTTCCCGCTCAAGATCGTTACTGTCAAGTATAAGTTCACCTGCCTCTTTCCTCTGGTCAAGAACCTGGCATTCCTGTATAATACGGTCAACCAGAGTCGTTTTACCATGATCAACATGTGCAATAATCGCTATATTTCTTATTAATTGCATATAAAATAATTAGACCGCAAAAGTAATATTGTTGCCCGTAATAATGATAAAAACCCTGAAAATTAATTTATGATAAAAAATTCCTATATTTCGACTTAATCAAAAACCCTGTGATATGAAAAAGATGATTTTCTCCCTTCTCTTTACTGCCCTGGCTTTGATGTCTGCACAAGGCCAGTCAGGAAAAAAGCTTGAAGTAGGCATGAAAGCTCCTGAATGGATGTTCACTGATGCTGATAAAAAGGAATTTACCATGAATTCATGGCCCGGGAAAGTGCTTCAGATAAACTATGTTGATCCTGATGAATCAGATCTCAATGATGCATTCAATGATGCTGTTAAAAAAGCAACTGATGTTGATAAAACTCTAAGCAAGGATCTTTTCAAGGGATTTGGCATAGTTGATTGCAAATCGACCTGGAAACCCGATTTTCTTATAAGAATGATCGCCGGGAACAAAGCCAAGAAATACGATACCACAATACTTTTTGATTATAAAGCTACCCTGCAGAAAGAATGGGGTCTGCCAAAGGATAATTATACCATAATAATTCTCGATAAGAACAGGATATGCCGGGCTATCTTTGAAGGACATATCCCGGAAACTGATAACCAGAAAATCGTCGACCAGATAATTGCACTTACCAAAGAAGAGTAAATCCTCTCTGAAGTATATTTCTTCATTTACTCTGTGTAACTCTGAGCTCCTCAGTGTTTCTCTGTGTTAGTTCTTCATTTATTTTTTTATTACACAGAGGAAATCCGGAGAAGCACAGAGAGCCACAGAGTTTTTATATATAGACACTTATATGAAAATCCCAAACTTATTACTTATTGCCGGTACAGGAACAAAGGCTGGTAAAACATCGATGGCCTGCAAGATTATCAGGCAGTTTGACAACCTTAATCTCATAGCAATAAAAATAAGTCCACATTTTCACGAAACAACAGCAGGTCTTGTTTCCATTTCGGAAAAGCCCGGATATGCTGTTTATGAAGAGACCAGCATTGAAGGTACAAAAGATACAGCGCGCATGCTGAATTCCGGGGCATCAAAAGTATACTTTGCAAAGGTTTGGGATGAAAAATTGTTAACAGTATTCACAGAAATAATGAAGTTGGTGCCAACAGGCAGTCCTGTAATTTGCGAATCACCAGCACTGAGAAACTTTGTCGAACCAGGTGTTTTCATAATAATGACATCAGAAACAGTCAATAAACATAAGGATGTAAATCATTTACAGGATTTACCTCACCTGATGTTAAAACTGGAGGAACTTGATAAAACTAATTCACTTCCATTGAAATTTGAAAATGGGCAGTGGAACAATATATAATCATTTGTAGGGATCGGTCGCGACCGATCCCTACAATTAAAAACCGATCCCTACAATAAAAACCGATCCCTGCATTTATATTCTATCTATTTTACCTCGTCGATATCGGCTATATCGTTTCCGAATCTTGCTTTTATTCTTTCCAGGTCGTGCTTCATTCCTGCCACAGCCTGAATAAGCTGCTTTTCAGGCAATACCGGATCAGGCAGTTCACTGCTGATATAATTGATAAATTTCCAAATCTCTTTCACCTCGTTAACGTGCACCTCATATGGCTCATAGATAGGATTAAGTGAGTATAGAACCAGCTTTCCTTCTTTTTTCAGGTTATTTTCAATGACCTTGAATACAATACCATCGTCGAGGGTAAAGACTACATAGGCTTTTCCGCTAATAATCTCACGCCAGTCCTGCAGGTACTCTCCTGTCACCCATGAACCATCAGGAATAGGCAACATGGAATCACCTTTCAGCTGAAAGGTCCTGTATTTCTTCTTATCAGAAAGAAAAGGCAGTGTGAATACAGGAAGTTCACCTATATACTCCGGATCAGCATATCCGGTCGTATAGCCTGCCTTTGCCTTTTCAGGCACCAGTTCAATATTCTCACGGTTCGCAGAATTTACGGTTGTTGTCAGCACCCGCAGGTTACTGCCCTTGACATAGGCATCATATCCCCTTTCAAGTTCCCCAAGCTGACTTTCCGATAACTTTGATATGTCAAGCTTGAGCATTGTATCTATGGCTAGGTTGAAGTAGCCTGAGAATGTTATCAGTATCTCTATACCCGGCTGGGCCACGCCATTTTCGTAACCGCTGAGGGTTGAACGTTTAAGGTTCAGGGCAAATGCCACTTCATCCTGTGTCCTGCCCCTCCTTTTCCTTAAAAATTTTATGTTCGATGCGAAGTACATAATTAATAATTGATTATATTGTAATCATAATATTGATTAATTTTTAATCAAAAATAGAACTTATTTGTTATATAAACAAGAAAATGTTAAAAAAATTTGCCCACAGGCACGCTCTGCGTGCCTGTCCCCCTGAAGGGACTTCAGATTCGGGATTAAAACCCCCTGGCACGCTCTGCGTGCCTGTCCCCCTGAAGGGGGACTAATTCAGTGTTATTCAGGTACATTACCCTTGAATACACAGTATTAGCCCCCCTTTAGGGGGGTTGGGGGGCAGAAGCATAGAGAGCACAAAATAATTTTTTAGTAAAATGATACTCACCGGCAACATAGACCGATCCGTCCTGCACCTCGACCTCGATACTTTTTTCGTATCGGTTGAGAGGCTTAA
>CAYUQR010000082.1:0-1317 GCA_964446825.1 uncultured Rikenellaceae bacterium | reverse complement strand
GATCCGTCCTGCACCTCGACCTCGATACTTTTTTCGTATCGGTTGAGAGGCTTAAGAACAGCAGGCTCTACGGTAAGCCTGTAATAATAGGCGGTATGTCGGACCGTGGAGTGGTATCGAGCTGCAGTTATGAGGCCAGGAAGTACGGCGTGAGCTCCGCAATGCCCATGAAACTGGCAAGAAACATGTGTCCCGATGCAATCGTGATAAGAGGCGATATGGAGCTTTACAGCAACTATTCCAACATGGTGACCGGCATAATCGCCGAAAGAGCACCACTGTATGAAAAAGCATCGGTCGATGAGCATTATATTGACCTTACCGGGATGGACCGTTTCCATGGCTGTTACAAATGGTCGCATGAATTAAGACAGTATATAATAAAAGAGACCGGACTTCCCATATCTATCGGACTCTCAGTAAACAAGACCGTATCAAAGATTGCAACAGGCGAAGCAAAGCCAAACGGCGAGATAGAGGTTCAAAAAGATATTGTGCTCCCGTTCCTCGATCCGCTGTCGATACGAAAAATACCGATGATAGGCCAGAAGACTTACCAGGTGCTCCGATCAATGGGCATAGCAACAATATATACCCTCAGGAACATACCTGTTGATATGCTGGAAAAGCTGATGGGTAAGAATGGCATTGAAATATGGAAAAGAGCCAACGGGATAGACTCCACTCCTGTCATCAGCTATTCGGAACAGAAATCCATAAGCACCGAGCACACCTTTGAAAAAGACACCACCGACATGGTACGACTCAACCAGCTCCTGGTAAGCATGGTGGAAAAGATTGCGTTTGAATTGAGAAAACAGGAAAAGCTCACTTCATGCGTCACGGTAAAAATAAGATATTCAAACTTCGATACCCACACTCTGCAGAAACGGATACCATATACATCATTTGATCATGTTCTGGCTGATATCACCAAAGAACTCTTTGGCAGATTATACCAGCGACGTATGCTTATCAGGCTTATCGGGGTAAGGTTCAGCCATATGGTCAGAGGGGTACAGCAACTTGACATGTTTGATGATACTCCCGAAAAAGTAAGCCTCTATCTCGCAATGGACAGGCTGAGAAAGCGTTTCGGGCGAAATGTGGTCCGAAGAGCTTCGGGAGTAATGACGATAAGCGAAAGAGAGGAAAAGGCCTTAAAACAGCTTGAAAATGCTATTAAAGAGCAGAATATGATGGAGGAAAGGCTCAGACACGGGTATTGGCACTAGGAACGGCGTAAAGGCGCAACGGCACAAAGGCGCAAAGGTATTAAAATTTGTATATCCTGTCTTGCCGTTGAGCCGTTGAGCC
>CAYUQR010000081.1:10787-13424 GCA_964446825.1 uncultured Rikenellaceae bacterium | reverse complement strand
AAGGTTAAGGTTAAGGTTAAGGTTAAGGTTAAGGTTGGTTTAAAGATAATTATTTACATAAGAGGGAGTGCATGCTGAACTGATTTCCAGAATATATCATCGAGCAGATAGGCACTTCCTATCAGAGCAGCATCTTCCTTCAGTTTTGAAAGAGCTACCTCACATTCGCAGTTTTCGATTTTCAGCCTTTCTTCAAATACCTTGCCGAACAGGTTATATGCATGAGATATATTACCTCCGATAACCAGTATTTCAGCTTCAAATTTCTTCAGCCATGGAGCGAGGAAAAGACCAAGCTTGTCTCCAAGGTCAATGAAAAGTTCAGAGACCTTATTATCCGATGCAGCCAGTTCGGCCAGTTCTTTTACCCCTTCCAGTTCAACACCTGTAAGTTTCTTATAACGGCCCAGCAAACCACGTGTGGAAAAATAATCGTCGGCAATACCATCATTATATGGAAGGTGATAAATACAACCAAGTTTAGGAACCAGTGGTCCATCGACAATAGGAATTTTATTGCTTATAAAAGCTGATCCGAAACCTGTCCCCAGGGTAATGGAAAGTGAACGGTTGACTTTTGAAGCGCTTCCTGCCCATGCCTCTCCAACGGCAAAAGCCGAAGCGTCATTCATGAACCTTATTAAGAAACCTTTAGGAACATTCAGTAGGCTCGAAATGGCATCTGTAATATTAAACCCGTACAGATTTTCATATTTTGCGACCCCCTTTATATATGAAATACCTTTAACATAATCAAAGGGGCCAGGCATAGCAAAACCAATTCCCTTTGCTTTTCCAATTGGCACTTTTGATAAGGAATCAGAAAGAGCCGAAGCCCATACTGAAATTATTTCAGCAGCCTGAGCCTGATTATTTACCGGTCTTTCGGCAAAAGTCTTCTTAAGTATCTTGCCTGTAATCAGATCAATAGCGGCACAACTGATATGACTTCCTCCAATATCAGTTCCTATTGCAATGTTCTTCTTCATAGGGAAAAAATGAATGTACCAGGTGAAAAATATAATTTTAACCGGTGATGAAAATATCTAATTTTGTTGTCAATGCAAAATTTAATCTAATGATTCCTTCCTTTTTCACATACTATTTCAGAAAACCAGATATAATGGTCCCTGACATATGATTTATTTCATAAAAATTGTGTTTTGGATGATATAAATTTGATCTCTCTTTTATGATTTTGGGGTTTTTGTTAAATAATTGTCCAGTCACTTTCCTTCAAAATATTAAATAAAACTTCAAACCATGGCTAAAATTACAAAAGAAGATGCTCTTCTCTATCATAGCAGGGGACGTCGCGGCAAAGTAGAGGTAATTCCTACAAAACCTTACAGTACTCAGTTTGATCTTAGTCTGGCTTATACTCCGGGAGTGGCATTTCCATGTCTTGAAATAGAAAAAACACCTGAGGATGTATACAATTATACTGCAAAGGGAAATCTCGTTGCTGTCATTTCCAATGGCACAGCAGTGCTTGGGCTTGGAGATATCGGTGCTATGGCCGGAAAACCTGTCATGGAGGGAAAAGGCTTGTTATTCAAGGTTTTTGCCGATATTGATGTATATGATATTGAGGTCGATGAAAAAGATCCTGCAAAATTTATTCAGATATGTACTGCTATTGCACCTACCTTCGGAGGGATTAATCTTGAGGATATCAAAGCTCCTGAATGTTTTGAGATAGAAGAGCGTTTAAAAAAAGCAGTAAATATACCTGTTATGCATGATGACCAGCATGGCACAGCTATTATAACAGGAGCTGCTCTGATAAATTGTCTTGAAATTGTTGGTAAAGATATTCATAACATTAAATTATTTGTTTGTGGCGCAGGTGCAGCTGCATGTGCTTCTGCTAAAATGTATATTAATCTCGGTGTAAATCCCGATAATATAATTATGTGTGATATTAATGGAATACTCACAAAAAACAGAAAAGACTTAAACAAAGGCAACAAACAGTTTGCCACTAACAGAAATATAAATACAATAGAAGAAGGCATTAAAGGTTCTGATGTATTTTTGGGATTATCTGCATGTGGTGTCCTAAAAAAAGAAATGCTTATGACAATGGCAGATAATCCAATTGTTTTTGCAATGGCAAATCCGAATCCTGAAATCTCCTATGAGGATGCAATGTCAACAAGAGATGATCTGATCTTTGCAACCGGAAGATCTGATTATCCGAACCAGATAAATAATGTTCTTGGATTTCCATTTATCTTCCGTGGTGCACTCGATGTTAGAGCATCAACAATTAATGAGGAGATGAAACTTGCTGCTTCAAGGGCCCTTGCTGATCTGGCAAAAGAACCTGTCCCTGAATCAGTACTTAAAGCTTACAATATAGATAAGCTTTCATTTGGCAAAGAATATATAATACCCAAGCCTGTTGATCCAAGACTTATTTCAACTGTGGCCCCTGCAGTAGCAAAAGCAGCTATGGAAAGCGGTGTGGCAAAATATCCTATAACCGATTGGGATGCCTACAGGAAAAGTCTTGACAGACGGCTGAGTGAACATATTAAAAATATTTCAAACTGCAGCGGCATATAAAAGGCTCTGGACTCTGGACTCTGGACTCTGGACTCTGGACTCTGGACTCTGGACTCTGGACTCTGG
>CAYUQR010000081.1:0-10687 GCA_964446825.1 uncultured Rikenellaceae bacterium | reverse complement strand
TGGACTCTGGACTATGGACTCTGGACTATGAATGTAGTTTTTTTGAATTCGGGTATCGGGGAAAACAGGTAAAAGTATAATTCTAAAATATCCTGGTGACTTTTTTCCTTTCGGCAATCTGTCTGGAAACCTTATTTTCATACATCAGAAGAATCATATCTGCTGTCTCCTGTATATTAAAAGCGCTTCGATTTAATGTGGCATCGAAAAGATAATCAAGATTCAGGGGTTTTTTTTCAAGAAAGGACTGGACAAGATTAAATCGCTTTTCATCTGTATCGACAACATACTCTTCAGCAGTTTCCAAATCCATCGATTTCTTTTTCATAACATTTTCAACTCTCCAGTAAAAAGGCGCTACAAGCCTGATATGCAACGCGTCACGGATATCACTGGCTAACACCACACCGGCACGTCCAACCAGTATTATAAATCCCTCCTTACACATTGTCCTTACAACATCCCTGATTGCTTTCTTAACTCTCAGATCACTCACAAAGCCCCCGGAAAAAGCCATTATCATTTCTGATATATTTGATAGTTCTATCCCCTTATAAAAATTTTCAACGCGCTGAGTATCTGTATTTAACTCTTTTGCGATGGCATAAATGATATCTTTATCCACCCATCTCCATTTTGTTGTTTTAAATTTCCGGTTTAATTCTTCAGCCAGAATGGCAGCTACCTGTCGGGCATCACATCCGGTTAACCTCGAAATAGTTATTACCGGTCCGTCATCGGCTGGAGGTTTATTTAAAACAGCCTCCCTGTACCGACCATCAAAATAATCAAAAAATTTTTCCATTCTAATTGTCTCCTATCCTGGTTATTTAATTAAGATAACAAAATAGAGAACTCACTATCATCTCATTATGAATCACTTATCCCGCTATACCGACGGATGAGATACGACCGATGTCAGGGCAATCCTTATGGAATTAATAACCATTTAAGTTACAAAATAGTAATGAATCCTGAAAATATATTTGAAGTAATAGCGCTTTAATAATAATTTTGTAATTCAAAAGCCATTGCATTACGGTCTGGTCCGATTTTTGAAGCCTGGATTATTAACAGTTTTGTATGAGCACGTCTTTTAAAATATTGGTATTGAGTGGTTTTGTATTCTTTTCTTTAGAAAGCTGCAATAAGAATTACGTTATTAGTGATAAACAGGAAATATTGTTTCAGTTTGACTATATTAATTACACATTGGGGTACGTACATTACGGATACTTAATTGACAATGAAGGGAATATACTGACTTATAAGAATCCTGAAGAATGGAATTTCCCTGATAATAACAACAATCTGAGTAAGGAACAGCTTGCTCAAAACATGCGCAAGTGCAACAAAACCGGAGAAAAAATAGATAATGATGAGCTGCTTAAATATACCGGTTACATTAAGAATATTGCCTCCAGCAAGGTTACATCGCCGAAAAATGTCGCAGAAGATACGGGGTCATCAGAATTTATATGTTATCAGTTCTCTGAGAGCAGCGAAATGTATAAAGGTTATTTAATTAAGATGGAAGGTGATTTTACCTGTGAGAACCTGAATTTTTATTCCAAAAAGGTAGCTTCCTGGATGAAGGAAATAAATAACAGGATAACCAGGAATTAACTCTTTTCTCTTCATAATATACAACTTTATGCTTTTCATATTTTGACACTATATACTATATACTATATACTATTTTTTTAATTTTTTTTGCGTTTTTATTGTATCTTTACTTCAATCAAAACAATTCTCCCGCTAACAAATTAAACTATTCATTATGATTGACACCATTCTTTCCAGACCAGAAATCTTTTGGTTTGTTATTGGTCTGGGTCTGTTTCTGCTTGAATTGGTCATCCCCGGTTTTGTAATTTTTTTCTTTGGGGTGGGTGCCTGGGTAACAGCTCTCGTTTGCCTTATCCTTAACCCGGGGACTAACGTGCAGATAATAATTTTTGCAGTTACTTCAGTACTATCGCTGGTTGCTCTGAGAAAAATGATTCAAAAGAAATTCTTTTATAGCAAGAATAATTTGTCAGAGGACGTTGAAGATGAGTTTACCGGGAAAGAAGCTTTAACCACATCCCCTGTTGGTCCGGGGAAAAAAGGGAAGGTTGAATTTAAAGGAACTACCTGGACAGCTAATTCCAATTCAGAAGTCAAAGAAGGCCAGACAGTTATTATCGTTAGAAAAGACAATTTTACATTATTAATTGAACCAAAAAAATAATCAAAATGGAAGGATCAAGCACTACTTTTATTTTAATAGGTATAATCTTCCTCGGATTTATACTGATTGCCTCAATGATTAAAATTGTCCCCCAAAGGACAGCTATAATAGTAGAGAGGCTGGGAAAATACAGGGCCACCTTTTCAGCCGGTTTCCAGATACTAATACCCTTTATCGATAAGGTAAGATACAGGCATACACTTAAAGAACAGGCAATAGATGTTCCCTCACAGGTTTGTATAACCCGCGACAACATCTCGGTAGAGGTTGACGGTATCCTTTATCTTCAGGTACTCGATGCACAGAAAGCTTCTTATGGAATCGACAACTACAGGTTTGCTTCAATACAAATCGCTCAGACTACAATGAGGAGCATAATAGGAAAACTTGAACTCGACAAGACTTTCGAGGAACGTGAGACTATAAATGTTTCGATTGTAGAAGCAGTCGATAAGGCCAGTGAACCATGGGGTGTAAAGGTAACCAGGTATGAGGTGAAAAATATTATTCCGCCTCAGAGCATCAAGGATGCCATGGAAAAACAGATGAGGGCGGAAAGAGAGAAGAGAGCAATAATTGCTGAATCGGAAGGGGCCAAACAGGCAAAAATAAATGTTGCCGAGGGTGATAAACAATCTCTCATAAAAAATTCAGAAGGGGAAATGCAAAAGCGTATCAATGAAGCAGCAGGTCGCGCATCAGAGATTGAACAGCTTGCCAATGCAACATCTAATGGACTAAGGGCAATTTCTCACGCTATCTCCGAAGAAAACGGGTTGAATGCTGTTAACCTGAGGATAGCAGAACAATATCTTAATGCATTTGGAAATATTGCCAAGACTAACAACACATTAATAATTCCGTCAAATCTGACTGATATTGCAGGAGCTATTGCAACTGCCACATCAGTGTTTAATGAGATAAAGGATAAGAAGAAATAAAAACTGCCACAAAATGAAATGTAGGGAAAGGTCGCGACCTTTCCCTACATTTCGTGTTCCGTTCTGGCGATTATCTCATTCTGCAGATCTTCGCCCAGATCGTTGAAATAATCACTGTAACCGGCAACCCTCACAATAAGGTCCCTGTATCGCTCAGGATGTTTTTGCGCATCCTTCAGCGTTTCTGCATCTATAACATTGAATTGTATATGATGCCCATCCAGACTGAAATAACTTCTTATTAAGGAAGTAAGATTGGCATAACTGTCTTCATCCTCAAAGAACGATGGCGAAAATTTTTGGTTCAGCAAAGTGCCTCCGGTCCTGAGATGATCAATCTTTGATGCTGACTTGATAACAGATGTGGGCCCGTTATGGTCAACACCCTGAAAAGGAGAAATACCTTCAGAAAGAGGAAGGTACGCTTTCCTGCCATCCGGAGTAGCACCTGTCACACTGCCAAAATATACATGGGATGTTGTTGGCAGCATATTGATCCTGTGAATTCCGCCTCTTGAGCTCGGACGACCATTGACTGCATCATAGAAGACATCAAAAACAGTTACTGCCTGCTGATCAGCATAATCATCGTCATTTCCGTACTTAGGTGTATTATAAATCATTTCATACTGAATCTGTTCATGTCCTATAAAATCTGCCTCCAGTGCTTTTAGCATCTCTTCCCATGAGAACTTCTTATTATCATAAATATTAAAACGAACAGAGGTAAGTATATCAGAGATGCTTCCAAGTCCGACACCCTGTATATAAGAAGTGTTATACCTTGCACCTCCACAATTATAGTCTTTACCATTGAGAATACAATCTTCAACCAACAATGACAAAAAGGGAACTGGTAACCAGCTTGCAAATGTTCTTTCTATTACATTATTGCCTCTGATCTTAATGTCTGCAAAATATTTCACCTGAAGACTGAACGCATTTAAAAGGTTGTCAAAGCTTTTATATTCATGTGCATAACCTGTCTTTTGGCCAACCTGTTTGTTTGTCCTCCTGTCAAATCCATTATTGAGAGTGATCTCGAGCACCTTTGGAAGATTGAAATAGCCGGTCAGCCAGTATGCCTCCGTCCCGAAAGCTCCTGATTCAACGCAACCGGATGCGCCTCCATTCCTGGCATCAACAATGGATTTTCCCTGTCTCAATAACTCCTGGATAATGGCCTCAGTATTGAAGCAGGAAGGTTGGCCGAAGCCGGTTTTTATAATATCAAGGGCTTTGTGAATGAATCTGTCAGGACTTTTTCCGCTTATCTGGACCATTGAGCTTGGCTGAAGTATCCTCATCTCTTTGATCACATCGAGAAGAATATAGGACATTTCATTTACAGCATCACTGCCATCAGGTTTTACTCCTCCAAGGTTTATAAGACAGAAGTCAGTATAGGTATTGCTTTCGCTGGCCGTTACACCCATCTTTGGAGGCGAAGGATGATTGTTGAACTTAACCCAGAAACATCCCAGAAGATCGTACAGATAATCTTCAGAAATAGTACCTTCTCCCATTTCCTTTCTGTAAACCGTGAACAGATGCTGGTCAAGTCTTCCGGGATTAAAGGAGTCCCAGGGATTTAGTTCTGTTATGACTCCAAGGTGAATAAACCAATAATGCTGAAGCATTTCGTGAACAGTCTCAGGAGCATTAGCAGGCACTTTGCGGCATACAGCCGCCATCTTAAGCAGCTCTTCTTTCCTGGTTTTATCTTTCTCTTCCGATACAAGTTGTTCCAGTTCATCAGCATGACGATTTGCGTACATAATAATTGCATCTGCCGCAATTTCCATTGCTTTAAGTTCTTCGAGCTTTTCAGATGCATGAGGATCATTGAAGAAATCGAGCAGGGAAACAGATTCTTTTATCTCTTCTTTAAGCTTCAAAAAACCTGTTTTGAACATTTTATATCCCAGTACGGTATGGCCAGGCGCCCTTTGCTCCTGGAATTCTGTGAATATCCCGGCTTTATATGCACCGAGCCATTCAGGAGTCATAAGACTCATAATCCGGTCCCGGTTACTCTTACCTTTCCAGAAAGGTATTATCTCCTTCTCATAAATACTTTTTACCTTTTCATCAACCCTGAAGAAGACCTTTTCCCTTGAATCGAGAATTTCAAGATCCTTCATGGAATGGAGACTGATTTCCGGATATGTCGGAGTCTCTTTGGGAGCCGGCCCCCTTTCCCCTACAATCAGCTCACCATCGTTGATACAGATCTTCTTATTCTTTAAAAGATATTCAAAGGCTTTTGCCCTTTTTACCGGAGCAGATAACTCACGGGCTTCGTCACTTTTATAGAACTCAGTGATAAGCATTGCTCTTTCTGCACTTATCTTTTCCACCGCATTAAGGCTTTTCTCCCTTAATTTCCTGACTCTTTCAGATATTATCATCTTCTAATATTTTTAAATTACTGTAACCATGCTTCTGATCTTTGTGATGATAAAGTTTTAAATCTATTTTTATCCTCCAATTTTAATTTTTACACCTGTTTCACTGAACAGATCTTTTATTTGTTGCATTTCCTTTAAGGAGGGTGGTTTAATCCCTCCCATCTTATAAGGAATATTGAATTTTTTATATTTTGAGGACCCTGTTTTATGATATGGCAGAAGGTTAATCTTCTTAAGCGGGTCTGTTCCTGTTGTTTGAAGAAATTTTTTAAGTTTTATTAGATGTGCATTATCATCATTCATCCCCGGAATGATCGGAATTCTTAGCATAATTTCCTTCCCGCTGTTGATTAAAAGCCTGTAATTTTCAAGTATCAGTATGTTAGAGACACCAGTAAATTCAATATGAGATACATCATCAAAATGTTTAAGATCAAAGAGGAAAAGGTCAGTGAAAGGAATGATTGATTTAAAATTTTCTGCTGAAGAATATCCTGAGGTATCTACTGCTGTATGATACCCTATTGCTTTACAGGCTTTAAGAGTTTCACGAAGAAATTCGATCTGCATCATTGGCTCACCTCCCGAGAATGTAACACCACCTTTTGATTGATTGATGAATACCTTATCTTTTTCCAGAATATTTATAATATCATCGACAGTGTAAAATTTGCCGACATCCTCCTTCCTTATAAATTCCTTATCTCCTACTCTGTCTTTTTGTGTTATGGTATCAGGAAAAGGGGATATCCCTTCCGGATTATGACACCAGATACAACTCAGAGGGCATCCTTTCATAAAAAACGTTACCCTTATCCCAGGTCCGTCGTGGATTGAATAACGTTTAACGCTGAAAATAAGTCCTTTCATAATAAAAGATATATTCCTGAAATTAATTGATGTGAAAAAGAAAAGGAATCCTGTAAAGTATCTCAGAACAGGGTGATGATCAAAGGCTGTAGAACATCAGACAGCAATATAGTCTTCTGCCAAGTCGCTGCATCATAAAACTATATTCCAGTTTTGAAACCATAATTTTTCAATAATGGTTGCAAGTTAAATATATTTTGTGATGTTTTATTAAGAAATTGAATTTAATTGGCTGAAAAGATGATCAGTGCAATCTAAATACTTCAACATTGACCTGGATCTATATTGCTTAATTTCAGATATTTATATTGCTTTAACAAATGATTAACAAAACATTAACCAAGAAACCTGCAACATTTTGATTTCCCAGACGTCTATGTAATAAAAGAATGGAAAAGTTTTAATTTCTCTCAATCGCCATTCGGCAGATTCTACGATCAGGTTTAGGTAAATCAAGGAAAGACACCTCCCCGGTGTCTTTCCTTTTTTTTTGTACTTGATAGAACCCCCTTTCCCGTTTCCCCCTATATTTCTCTTCCATTCGGTTTATCTTGAGGGCGAAGGGTGATTTTAATTTTAAAAAAATTATCTTTACTTATTATTTGCCACACCGACAAGAGATGAGAATAAGGCTTTCATTCCTGATTTTGGTAATCGCTTCTTTCACTCATATAATAAATGCTAAAGAGCCAGCACCAATAGCCGTTAAGGGTGTACTTGACCTTCGAAATATCACTAATCCGGATCACTTCATACTCAGACTCAATGGTGAGTGGGAATTTTATTGGGGAAAAATGCTGCGTCCCAATGATTTTAAATCCGGAAATTACAAACCCGACTATTATGGCAAAGTCCCGTCATATTGGACAGCCTACCTCAAAGAATATGTTCACACAGAAAAATACGGATTCGCCACCTACAGGCTAAAAGTATTACTTCCTGTCGGTTACCGGAATCCACTGGGTATTGATCTTCCTGTATTTGATTCCTCTTATGACATTTATCTCGACGGGAAGTATTTAGGAGGTAACGGAGTACCAGGTCGGTCAGCTGCGGAAACAAAACCAGAATACAGAAGAAATTTTTTCAGGGTGGTGCCGATCTCTGATACACTTAAAATAATAATTAATGTTTCAAACTACGACCACAGGCGCGGTGGCTTCTGGCTCCCCGTAAAACTTGGAACATTTAATGAAGTCCAGAAAAAACTGGCCAACGGCTGGGCAACAGACTGGGCAGTAATTAGCTTTCTGATCGGTTTTTCAATATTCTTTCTCTTCTTTTTTGCTATCTCTCCAAAGGAAAGAATAATGGGATTTTTCAGTATGGCGACTCTTGGGCTTGCAATAAGACCACTGTTTACTTCGCATTACCTTATCCTGAACCTTGTCGATCTTGAGTGGATTTGGATTGTCAGGTTTGAATATATCAGTCTTTTTATTGTCATATTGGGTTGGTCATGGTTTGTTTCAAGTCTTTATCCATCATTATTTATCAGGATAATCAGCCGGATTTATACAGTATTTTATATCCTGTCGGTCATTCTGACTTTGTTTCTTCCTGTAAAAATCTTCAGCTACTCAATGGTTGTGTATTATCCGGCCATGCTATTACTGTTAGGATATCTTTTAGTTAAGAGTTTTATTGGCTTATTAAAGAAGAACACCATCGACATAATTTATTTCCTTGCATTTATTCTTCTGCTGATAGGCGGATGGCATGATATAAAGGTTTCACTGGGTAATTCAACCAGTTCAACGAGTTATATACTTACATACATTATAGTAATTTTTGTTTTCATCCAGGCATCTTTATTGCTCTATAAATGGGTAAGAGCATTTAACGATAAGGAAAAACTCCAGGCAGATCTGGCATTTATGAATCGCAATCTGGAAATACTTATTAATGAAAGAACTCAGGAACTAAAAACAAGGAATGAGAAGATTGAAAAACAGAACCAGATGATTGCAAAGCAAAATAAACAACTGTCAGATACTATTCAACTGAAGAACAGGATCTTTTCTGTTATAGCACATGATTTAAGAAGCCCTGTTGTAAACATCCTCTATATGCTCAATCTGCTTAAGGAGAAAGAATATAAAGAGAAATATGACACTTTTGCCAATTCAAGTATCCAGTATGCGCAACTTGTCATAGGCCTGCTTGAAAATATGCTTGTTTGGGGAAGAGGGCAGGAAGATAAAATTAAATTTTCTCCCGAGAAACGCGATCTTGCCGATATAATTCTTACCAATCTCAGCATATTCAAGGAGACCTCAGATAAGAAAGAGATCTCGGTTAATTTCACCCAGGTAGGAAACTCTATTGCATATATAGACAAGGATCTCTTCGATATAATAATCAGGAATCTCTTATCAAACGCTGTAAAATACACTCCCAGAGGGGGAAGGATCAGTATTCTTCTTAAGAACAAGACTTTGACCAGAGAAGGCCTGATGCTTAAGATATGCGATAATGGAGTCGGTATACCGGAAGCAAAGCAAAAGGACCTGTTTACATCTGCTGAAATTGATAGTACTCCAGGAACAGAAAATGAAAAAGGAACCGGTCTCGGTCTTAAACTTTGCTACGACCTCGTCAAAATAAATAATGGCACCATTCATGTTGAGAGCAAAGTAAATGAAGGAACCTGTTTCATCATTTTTCTGGTTACAGAGAAGGATCAGCACCCTGCTGAATGATAAAATAACATATCTCCCAGATAAGGTTCAGATCCACATCACCGCATTTAGAGATGACTATTACCGTATTATCCCTTTGGGCATTTCCAGATTGTTTCCAGAATTACAATTTATCTTTGAATTAAAAAACAGATGAAAATACTGATAATTGAGGATGAGAAAGAGCTTCTGGCAACAATGAAAAGCTTCCTGGAATCAGAAAGATATATCTGTGAAACGGCAAATTCCTATTTCGCTGCTGAAGATTGTTTATCAGCATTCGATTATGATATCATAATTCTTGATCTTACACTGCCCGGAGGAGAAGGATTGAATCTTATAAAACTTATTAAGGAAAGAAACAAACAGGCAGGATTACTTATAGTATCAGCAAGAAACTCGCTTGATGATAAATTAAAGGGACTTGATATGGGAGCAGATGATTATATCACAAAACCGTTTCATCTGGCCGAACTAAATTCAAGAGTCAGGTCGCTGCTTCGAAGACGACAATTCAATGGGGATAATAAATTGATATTTAACGATATAATGATTAATATCGATTCAGGTGAAGTTTTTGTGAACGAATCTTTAATTGACCTCACAAGGAAAGAATATGAGATACTGGTCTATCTGATTGTCAACAGGAATAAAGTAATTACGCGTGAAGCACTTGCGGAACATGTTTGGGGCGATAATATCTCATATGCAGATAATTTTGATTTCATTTACAGCCATATTAAAAACATTAGAAAAAAGATTGAAATAATGAATGGCAGAAACTATATTCAAAATATATATGGCATAGGGTATAAATTTTCAGAAAGATGAGACTACTTCAGAAAACAAACAGGGCATACTTTCTGATCTCACTTACAACGCTTATTATTGCAGGAGTTGTTATTTATTTTGTCCTTTCATTCATATTAAGAGATAATCTTAATGAAAACCTGGTGTCTGATATTGAAGTTGTAAAAAAATCTATTGAAAAAAACAAGGTCCTTCCAAATTATTACCCTTATATTGAAGTGGTTGAAGTACCTCAGCAATTAGTCAGGCCATCTTTATCAATTGATACTCTGATTTTTGATAAGGCTGAAAATGAAATGGTACCTTACCGCCAGATAAGCCTTGTAACTGAAATAAACGGCAAGAAATACTTCATCGCTGCCAGAGACACACTTCTTGAAAAAAGCGACCTGTTGGCAACAATAGTAATAGTTACCGGGTTAGTATTTATTCTTTTGCTTATCATTCTTTATTATGTTAACAGGAGACTTTCTATGAAAATTTGGCAACCCTTCTATAAGACTCTGGATGAACTTAAAAAATTTTCACATGATAATCCGGAATTCAGATTAACTTCTTTAAGTGATACGGATGAATTCCGCGAACTTAATAATACACTTGATAAACTCACACAAAGAATATTAACTGATTATCAATCGCTTAAGCGGTTTACAGAGGATGCGTCACATGAGATTCAGACACCACTCGCAGTAATTCAGTCAAAACTTGAGACCTTAATGCAGGATCCTGAACTTAAAAAAG
>CAYUQR010000080.1:0-13545 GCA_964446825.1 uncultured Rikenellaceae bacterium | reverse complement strand
CGTCTGCGCCTGCCCTCGCCGAAGGCGGGGCTGGCCGGCAGCCCTATTGACTTTGTCTCGGTAGCAGGATTTGTCTTGGTACACGATAATTTGATAAGTTTGTTCAATTTAATTTGTAAAGTGTTTCTCGTCAAGATGTAGTTGTCCGGGCTGACGACTTCGTCGGCCGTAGGCGACTACGTCGTCCGAAGGCCGAAGGCAACCGAGGACCGACCTGAATTTACTTTGCAAAGCAACATGCAATTATCTTTCGGTCCGAGCGTTAATAAAACACCCTGTGGGTGTTTTTAGCGAGGAGCCAGTTTGCAGGTATGCCGTGCCCCGACGAGCAGGTCGAGACGGGGGCGTGCTTTTTGCCATCCAGGTACAAGTTTTATTGTGTGCAGGCGCGGTCGCGGTATAAGTTGTCTCGGAGGCAGAAAATTGTCATGGTGCAGAATTTTTATTGCAAGCAGCTGTGCGTGTCCGGGTGCCGGGTTATGTACTGATCCCGGTAAGTAGCTTAGAGTCATGCCCGCCCTTACGAACGTACGTTCGGGCGGGCAAAAAGCATGACAAACAACTTACCTTTGTCCGTGTTATAAGCAGAGTTTTGTTAAAATTATCTAATTACGAATCTTGGTTTTTATTATCAACCATTTTTATTTTTGGACTGAAGTTTATACCTAATCCCACATTTAAGAACATCGTGGGGATATAATTATCAGGGTTGGAAATTTTCATAATCCAGTTGGCTCCAGCTTTAAAACTAAATTTAACTTTTTCGCCGCCTAATCTGAAAAATGCCGTCGGTTCTATAAGAATGCTATTCTCCTTATACTTGTTAAACGGTCCATTTTCTGAGTAGAATGAATAATAATTTTGATCTGTTAAATTTGAATGAAAATATCCGGATTTGATTCCAACTCCGAAATCTACATGTCCAGATTTGATACCATATTTACCTAGGTTATATTGAATAAAATATAGTTGATAATTACCAAACATATTACCAGGATTAGCATCCTTGTAAGCATCTCCGTATCCAGATCCAAATCCACCGTAGAATTCCATCACCCTACGATTTCCAAAATCTTTATAAAGTCCAGGTGCTATTTGAAAATACTGTCTCTTATCTGAACCAATTGATCCAAACGCTTGAATAGCAATCATCTTTGTAAGTCCATACGAAATTGTTGCATGAACTGTTGGAATAACAGAGATCCCTGCATCTAGCCTTAAATCATTCTTATTCTTAATTAACGGTATGTCAGAAGTCTGAGGATGATATACGCAGCAGCTCATCATCATCTGCGAAATCAAGAATCCTAATATTAAGATATTTTGTTTCATGGGTGTTGTTTCTATAGTATAGGATACGAATTTTCATTTGTCATTATTGTTGGGTGTTATATCGCTTTGCTTATAACGGCCAGGTGGTATAATTTAGTTGCCGTCTGTGCGCTGCCCGGCAGCCCTATTGACTTTGTCTCAGTAGCAGGATGTGTCATGGTACACGATAATTTGATAAGTGGGTTCAATTTAAGTTGTAAAGTGTTTCTCGTTAAGATATAGTTGTCCGGGCTGCCGACCTGTCCTCGCGAAGCGGGAAGGCAACCGAGGACCGACCATATTTTACTTTGCGAAGCGACCTGATATGATCATTCGGGACGAGCTCGACGAAGTTAATTAATTATACCATCCGTGTTATATGTAGGGTTAGTTTAAAGTTGTCCAGATGTACAAGAACTTTATCGTTTAGTTAGGCCTTAATCAGGTCATACAGGCAGGGAAGGGTTGGCAGGCTCTTTTGCAGTTTTTGGTTATTAGTACAACAGCACCCGCTCTGCAAATGTTCCTGCCAGCGTAGGGAGAGATCAAGTTGATATTAAAAAAATAATCTTTCAAACTTTTATCCCACTTTTTTTATTCAAATCGTAGTGCTTCCACCGGGTTACTTGTTGCGGCTCTCCAACTCTGCCAGCTGACTGTTAATAACTCAATTCCTAATGTAATTACCCCCGAGAGAACAAAAATCCACCAACTTAATTCAGTTTTGTAAGCAAAATTTTCAAGCCATTTATTCATTGCATAGTATGCAATAGGCAGGGCAAGCACGAAAGCAATTACCATCCATTTTACAAAGTCCTTGTTTAACAAAGCCATCACTTCTGAAACTTTGGCGCCATTGATTTTGCGGATACCAATTTCTTTTGTACGCTGTTTTGTTAATAACACGGAAGTAGCTATTAATCCAAGACATGTAACTGCAATAGCAAGGATAGAAAACAGCAATATGATGTGAGCTTGTCTTTTATCATCTATATAGTTTTGTTGTATTGTATCATCTAAAAATTGATATTCAAAAGGATACCCGGGATTAATATTCTCCCATTCAGATTTGATAAAGCTTAAACTTGATTTAAAATCATTGCTACTTAATTTTATGCCCATTTTGTATAAATCTTGCTTTAGACTAATACTAATAACAGCTGGTTCAATTTTTTCATGGAACGACTTAAAATAAAAATTTTCAACAACCCCTATAACAACCTGATCCTTCTGATTCCATCCATTTTTAATACGCTTCCCAATGGAGGATTTCCATCCCATCTTTTCAGCAAAGGCTCTGTTAATTAATACTCCTTGGTCTTTATCTGAACTAAAATCGACAGAAAAGTTACGACCTTCAATGATTTTAATTTTCATAAAATCAATGAAATTGAAATCAACAAAAAAATATTTCGCTTGGATGCCCCCTTTTTCTGGATCGTCAGGCGAACTAGCTGATGAAAAATGATATTGATTGGGAGGGAATGAGGAGGCAAATGTAATATCTTTAATTTGAGGATTTTTTAATAACCTATCCCTAAGGGTTTTTGCTGTTTCAAATGTTTTATCAATTGGCACGGTTAATATTAGGTCAGCTTTGTAACCCAAATCAGATTGTTGTATGAATTTCATCTGTTTAAAAATAAATCCTGAGCTAATAATTAAAATGATAGAAATGGTAAACTGAACAGATAAATAAATGTATGATTTTGAAAATCCAGCCAATCTTGATAAATCATGTCCTCTAATTAGACTTAAAGCTCTATACTTTAAAATATTATTGGAAATATATATACCTGATAATATGGATATTAATAAAGCAATTCCAATAGAAATAATTAAGAAAGGAATATTAGTAAGGTCCGTATTACTAAAATAGAGATTGATATAGCGATCTAATATTGGATGTATTAACACAACAAGAAATATTGCAAAAATTAATGAACCAATACATACAATAATTGATTCAACTATATACAAGCCTTTGATATTAGATGTTTTAGCTCCAAATATTTTTCGGACACCCACATCTTTAACTCTTTTTGTAACAATAGAAATACTCAGGCTAATATAATTTATACATGCAATAACCAGTATACAAATTGCAATGCTTAGAAAAATAAATATTGCATTAATATCCCCTGTTGGTTCAAGATTATCAGCGATTGATTTGGAATACAAATGAATGTCAGAAAGTTTTTGAAGTTTTGTATTTAAAATATTTTTTCTGCTCTTGTCATCGACATAATTTTGGGCGAAACTTTTAAATTCATCTGTAAATTGCTGCTGAGTAAAATTCTTAGATAAGAGCAGATATGTATTAAAATTACTAAAATCCCATGATTCTTTAATCCAATCTCCCCAACTTTCTAGTCGAGTTGGTTCATAAACTAGAAAATTAAAATGAAAATGTGAATTTCTAGGAAAGTCTTTGACAACTCCAGTTATTGTAAGGTTTGTCATATTATCAAGAACAATTATTTTTCCTAACGGATTTTCTACTCCAAAATATTTTTCGGAAATTGATTTGGTAATTATTACTGTACCAGGTGCGTTTAATGCACTGGTTTTATCTCCTGCAATAAAGTCAAAACTGAAAATATCAATAATGGAGGGATCAGTATAAAACAGTTTATTCGCCTTGAAACCTACTTTGTCGAAAGAAATAATATTTGGTCCCCAGAAATTATATAGTCTTGCAGACCTCTCAACTCCATTAATGTGTACAACGCAATCAGGCCCCAATCTGTAAGTTACATCAGCACTAGATTGTCCATTTTCCGGATTATAAGACAAAAGTCGAAAGATATGATCTTTATTCTCATTAAAATTATCATAACTGATTTCGTTTTTGATAAATAAACCTATAATAATACAGCAGGCGAAGCCTATTGACATGCCAATAATATTGACAGAAGTAGAAAATTTTTGCCTCCAAAGTAGCCTAATCTGCTGCCTAAAGATTTTCATTTGACTAAATTTTCATTACTACTTGTTCAATATTTATATACCAGAATGATGCCATAAATGTATGTGTATGATACAAAACCATTTAATTATTAAGATAGTTATGTGACGTAAATATATTTTACAGTTTATCGTAAATATATTTTACGGTTTATTGACCTTGTCTTTAAGTTTAAGTTGGAAAGACAGCGATCTTGATTACTATTATCCAGCGTAAAATTAACAAATTTCAGTCGGTTAAAAAGCATGTATTTGGCAGCGCGGGCATGATTGCAGGGATGGGCTGCCAAACTCTTGCTTGCGCGTTGGATATCCTGGTTCAACAGCTTTAAACCTACCGGCCCGGCCCGGCAATAAAGGGGCCGACCGTTTAAAAACAGCCCGGTGAGCTGTTTTAGCGTACTCCTTCGCCAAGGCTTTGGAGTACGGAGGAGGAGCCAGCTTGTCGCGGGGGCATAACACCCAACGATAAAATTCTTCTATTTCCTGGTGCTTTAGCCAAAAAATTCTCCCGGTGGCAAGACAGGTATGCCATGACAAACAACTTACCTTTAGCAGCTGTCCGTGTTAGCTGTTGTTATTTAATTTTTCTGAAAGTTATCCCTCCAAAATCAATTATATCATAATTATTGTCATTGGTAAATTTTATTGTAAATCCAAATCCGGTACCCAATCCACTTGTAATAGCATACCTATCTGAAATCACATTAAGCGGGAATGGGTACTCACCATCAAAAGCAATTAACTTCAGCATCAAAATCCTATCATCGGCTATGGCCAATTCTGCTCCTTTAAATTTTGTATCCCCCATCAATAACTGATAACCATAGTGTTCATATACACCAAGTTTTTTTGTTATTGATGATATATCAAATGTATTCAGTTTATATCCTAACCTTGATTCGTTGTTTCCTTTTTTATGGAACAGAATATGAAAATCATCATAATCCATAAAACAATATCGTTCATTATCTTTTACAGACAGGGAATCCTGCCCCACTTTTTCATAGGGGACAAATTCATTTTCAGATAATGCTTTTAAGATATATTGCTTGCCATCTCTATTAATTACAAGGCCTCCATCTTCTGAAGAGATCGTTAGATATGAAAATCCTTGAGAATAATCCCCGGCATGTTTCTTTAAAATATCTACCGGCAAATCAATGGGTTTAATTTCATTATGTACTTCTTTTATTACTGCTGATGGAATAATATCTGGAACACTTAATCCGAATTTACTTATGAATTTGAAGGAGAAATCTCTTTTCAGTGATTCGCCTTCTGCTGAATTGATTAAAATAATAGCTGCTGTATTTTTTTCAGGAATCAAACATATATCAGCATGCCCGGTTACAGCATCACCTGAATGAGTAACTGCAAAAACCGAGTCATTTTTAAACATAAACCATCCCAATCCTTTTTTATTGGACTCTATTATAACATTGCCTGTTTGAAGAGCAAACATCTCCTGAATTGTTGATGTATTAATTAAAGAGGAGTTAATGCCATTATATGCATGCATTAATTCTCCCGCGTATTTTATTAAATCATTGATGTTAGTATAAATGCCTCCGGATGCAATACCACTAAATCCGTAGTCATGTATGCTTTCACCTCCGGAATATACCTTGGTTCTGCCTTTTAATGAATCCATTAAAAAGCCTGAATTATTCATGCCAATTGGGATAAAAATATTTTTATGAATGTACTCTGGATAATCCAGCCCGCTTACCTGTTTAATGAGATGCCCTAAGATGTTATAGCCTGCACTGGAATAAGATTCAACCAAACCTGGAGGAGACAATAAATAGGTATCATTTATAAAACCCAGCACATCAGTGTATTTTCCGGATCCTGAATCAGTATTCTTCAATATATCAGTCTGGATTCCCGAGGAATGAGTGATAACGGATTTTATGGTCAGATCATCCAGATTCTCACCTCTCGTTAATGGTTTAAACTGAGACAGGTATTTATTCAGGGGTTGGTTTATATCAAGCAATCCTTTTTCCTGAAGTTGCATTATTGCAAGTGCTGTAAATGTTTTTGTAGCTGAAGCAATGTTAACAACTGTATTTTCAGTCATTGGAATCTTGCTGTCTTTATCAGCGTAACCAAACCCCTTTTTTAAGATAACTGAATCATTTATTATAATTGCAGCGCTTACTCCAACTATATTATCAGAGTTCATGCTTTTAATTATAAAATCTTCAAATTCTTTTTTAAGTTCTGAATGCTCATTATTGACTTGAGCTTTAGTGCTTATTGATTGAAAAACTATCAATAGCATTAGTATCAGAGAATTCATGTGGTTTCTATTCATGGCAGAACATTTAATTATTTTCTGTAAGAATGTTGTTATAAATTAAAAATGTTATAATAGAAACAAAGAGTTGTATTTTTTCATTGAATGCCATTATGCCAATACTTTTATCCATCATTCGTAACGTAATGATTCAACCGGATTTGTTCTGACTGACTTTATAAGATTAAAAACAATAGGTGTGATTGCAAGAATAAATGTTAGAACAGCAGAAATAATGATAATATCAATTCCCCAGTCGATCCTGTAAGCAAAACTATTTAGCCAGCTAGTTGAGAAATACCATCCCAGAACTCCTCCGGCTATTTCTGCAATACAGACGAGGATGAACAGTTCACGTGTCAGATGGCCTGCCAGTCTGGAGAAAGAAGCTCCCATTGCCTTCCTTATTCCTATTTCCTTTCTTCTTTCTTTAAGAGAATAGGACATAAGACCGAAGATACCAAGGCATGAAATAAACAAGGCAAGAAGTGAGAGGTAATTCATGCTCCTGGAAACCTGCATTTCTTTTCCGTACACCTGCTGTATCTTATTATCAATAAATGCATAATCCATTGGGTAATCCGGTACAAATCTATTCCATACCCCTTCAATATATGCCAGTGTTTTTGGGATATCTGTATTTTTGACCTTCATTGAAATTACCTGCCAGTAATACTCATCCTTAACACCAATTCCAAGTGGTGTGATGGATTTATGCAATGACTCAAAGTTGAAATCCTCTGTTATTCCAACAACAGTTCCAAGCTTGCTGTCAAAACCGAACCTTGCATTAATGGGCGATTGAAATCCCATCCTTTTGGCAGCTGCCCTGTTTATAATATAGGCATTGCCATCATCTGTCGCCATATCTCTGGAGAATTTCCTGCCATCTGCCAGTTGTATCCCGTAGAGATCAAAGAAATCATAATCTACTATTATCCTGTAAAAAAAAGGATTATCATCACCTTCTTTTCCGTCCCATACCGGTATGTTTGACCAACCAACACTACAAGGCATATCAGTTGAAGCAGATACTGCTGTGATATCGGGATTACTCAATAATTCATGCTTGAGCAATTTCATCTTATTCGTCAGATTATAGCTTTCTGCATAGTAAAGACGTATCAGATTAAGGCATAGGATATTCTCTTTTTCATATCCAAGATCTTTGTTCCCGATAAATCTCAGCTGTTTCAGCATTGTAACCGTACTGGTAATAAGAACCACAGAGAGGGTAAACTGGACTACCACAATAGTCTTTCTGAAATACTGGCTTTCCTTTGATAGCTTTGCCTTTCCTCCCTTCAGAGTATCAAGCAAATGCAAACGGGTAAGATACAAAGCCGGGTAGGCACCGGCGATAAGGGCCATCAGAATAACCAGGACAAGACTGGCAATGAAAAACCTGAGGCTCCAGATTACCTGGAAGTCAAGAATCTGCTTAAAGAAAGAACCAAACAGAGGTATAATTAACCAAACCAATGCAAGGGAGATCAGATAGGAAATAAAAACAAGCAAAAAGGATTCATTGAAAAACTGGCGGATTAACAACCATCTTGATGCACCTGCTACTTTTCTGATAGAAACATCCTTTAATCGTGTCCTGTAGTGTGAAATATATAAATTCAGGTAATTAAAGCTGGCAATAAAAAGAATGAAGAGGCCAACAGTAATAAAAATCAGGATTGTCCCCTTTTCGCCTGTGCCGTATAACATCTTGTTGTTAAAATGAATTTCAAATAGCGGCTGGAGGTGAAATGTCCAGGTTTTTCCATTAAATCCCTCAATATCGTATTTTCTCAGCTTAGCATCCAGCTGTTTCAAATCTGTGTTTTCATTTAATGTCAGGTAGGTTTTGAATGAATTATTAAGCCAGTTATCGCTTAGTAAGCTTCTTCCCTGAATTGACTCCAGTGTTTTAAACGATACAAGAAAATCGAACTGAAGATGAGAATTTTCTGGTATCTCTTTTAAAATTCCTGTCACGGTCAATTGTCTGCCATCATTCACTTCCAGTTCTTTTCCCATCGGATCCTCTTCCCCGAAATACTTTCGGGCCATCTTTTCTGAAATAACAACTTTATTTATATTATTTAAGGCCAAATCCTTATGCCCTTGTATCAATGGAAATGTGAAAATGTTCAGGAATTCAGGATCCACGAAGAGTATTTCCTCATTTATTAACTGGTCTGAATGTCTGAATGTCAGGAATCTATACTGGGTCTTTGTTACAAGATCAACTTCAGGAAGTTCATTTTCCCATGTTGGTTTCAATATTGCCGGTGATACAACCCACCAGTCCGAACTGCTTCCCACGACACGGTTCCCGGGTTGCTGCATAACAATACGGTATATATTTTTCCCATTCCTGTGAAACCTGTCAAAGGTCAGTTCAGACTGGACATAAAGAATAATCAGCAAGCAGCAAAAAATACCAATTGTCAGTCCTAGTATGTTTATTATAGAAAAACTGCGATGTTGTTTAATAAACCTTAAGGCATTCTTTAAGTCATAAAGTATCATTTTCTATTTCTTTACATTGTCAAAAAGACGACAAGTATTTCATATTGTTGCATTAACATTCCTGATATATTGATATAGACTATTTAAATATGTACCAAATCATCTAATTTTTTGCACCATAAGGGTGCTTAAAGTCATTTCCATGCTCAATCCTCCCAGGATGGTTAAAAAAGTGTCAACCTATTTCAGGACGAAATACGAGTGCTATGAAATCTAACGGCTCGGCGGTTTTGTTGCCGTCGGAGCCTGCCCAGAGCGAAGCGAAGGGTCGCGGTGGCGTGGTTTTTGCCTGCCCGACCGGCGTCAGCCGGGCGGGCCAAGTCCCGGTAGACGGACGTGTAGTTTCTCGTCTGGCAATAAATTTGTCTTTTGATTCTTTGTCTCAGTGTCTGATGGAAATGAACATTTGAGTTGTTTCTCCTTGTTTAGTTCATTGATTCGTTTTTTTGTTCAGAAAATGAGTTGCATACAAACTCTCGATTTTGTGGCCTCGGGATTTGCTGAAAATGAGTCTCTTTTTGGGACCTTTTCCCCATTTATTGTATTCTGTCCATAATGCTTCAGGATTGCATTCTGATGAGTACTTACGAATAAGCCTGTTAACCGCAGATAGTTTATGTAAATTTGCCTGGCAAACCTTTTCAAGATATGGAATCTTGCCAAATCTCCAGTTTTGAAAATCGGCTTCTGTAATAAATCCAAGCTTTATCAGTACATCCACAGAACATACATAACCTTTCTTATATGCAAGTTCTGAAGTGTACTACTTCACTTTCTTTTCTAACTCTTTGTTATTCATCGTCTGGATTAAAATCTAAGATCTCAAGTCGATCTTTTACCCACTCAATTAACCTCTGGTTTTTAAAGTCAAACCATTTCTGACGATATGGTCCGGAATTATCTACAACCCACTTAAAGTTTCTAAAAGGATGTTTTCTATTTAATGCGTTAATAAGACTATCCCGCAATTCTTTACTATCAACACTTTCAGCGAAGTCAGCCATTAAGTCAAAAAATTCGTGGGATTCCATCTTTTCTATTTCAATGTACTTATCCCAATTTTCATCAAGCTCGGCTAAGTCATCTGCCCAAGCTTCTGTGTCATCTGTAAGCCAACTATCAAAATCAGGAGTAGATTTAATAATACCTGTTTCTTTATTAACGTAGCATTTCATGCCACAGTCAAGTTGCTCGGCAATCTCTTTTATCTGATCTTTTGTTAGATTAATCATAATGCGAAAATACACTTTTGCCGTATTTTAGAGTAGCATTTTGTCTTGGTAAATCAGAAGTTATTAGTCTTGGTGGAAAATCTGTGTTATGTTTAGGCCTGTGTTAAAGCTCTCTTTTATCTGAAATTTGTCAATGTAATTTTGGATCTATTGAGTAATCTCAATTCCCTCAAGATGATCAAGAATCTATCCGTATTTACGCAAGAGTCATATTCTGGTCAAGAAGTTCAATATTAAAATTGATCTTTGCATTCAGCGCTTTAAACACCTTGATTATTGTGTCAAATCGTGCGTCTGTTAAGCTATTTTCAATTTTCGAAATCTGTGCCTTTTTTACACCAACAAGTCGTCCGAGTTCTTCTTGTGTCAAGTGGCGTTCTTTTCTAGCTTGTTTTATTGCTTTTCCAATAATGTCAAGACGAAGTTCATACTCAAAAGCATCTCTTTTTGGTGTCCCGGGTTTACCGATAAATTCGTCGGTTATCTCGTCTAAGCTGTATAATTTTAATTTGTTGCTTTTCATTATTTCTGATTTTTTTGTTTGAAATACAAACTCCTTATTCTCTCTGCTTTAGCAATGTCCCCAGATGGGGTTTTATCTGTTTTCTTAATTAGTCCATGAGTAGAAATGACAAAAGTGTCTATATTGTCTAATTTGTCCCAAAACGCAAAAAGCCTGTAATGGGTTTTGTTATATAAAGTTCTGAACTCCCAAATTTCATCCTTAAGCTTTTTGAAAAGTTCTTTATCCTGAGTAATCTCGGCCTTACGGATATTATAGATTATTTTCTCTCTAGGTTTATCAGCAAGATTGTCAAGGAACTCTTTGGCCTCTTCTAAAAACTGAACTTTGAATTTTTTTGTCACTGATCTAATGTTTTTGCAAAGATAAATGTTTCTTTATTAGGAAACAAATGTTTATTTGATGATGTTAAAATTGAGGCTAAATCACCTATAGAATTCTATTTTGTGTTAGGTGGTCGCAGCAATTTATTATTCATTACTCAAAGAAATGGTTTCATTGAACTTTGGTAAATATTGAGTTTATTTTCAAAGTCAAATATTAAAGTACAAATTGTGGAACAATAGTCGGAAATCTCTTTGCTGACATTTGAGAATACTTTAGTAGGTTAGGATTAATGAATAACCATTGTTTTGATAACCTATCAGCGATATCCACCCATTATAAACAGGCTTAATATCAGGTAGAATAGATTCAGGATCAATCCCATGAATGGTTGCAGCTACAAGACAAATTTCCATTTTTATTCCATCCTTTACCATAGCAGAAATTTTATTCGCAATATTATCGATTATTTCATGCTCCTCAGGTGGAAAATCTTCTTTGTTTTTTGATAGAACCTTCACACCAGGACCGGTAAAAACAACAACAAAATCTGGATTCTCAGTCACTGCCGTAATATTTTTATCTTTATAGGTTTGATGTATTGCATTAAGATAAAAAGCCGCACTTTTCGGATCATCTTTCCTGAACTCAAAAACTGCCTTGATTGATTTTAAACCTTTAAGGGCTTCGTACTCCTGACCAAAAACATAGGTAGTGTCAACAAATGATAAAATAATGAGAAGAATAGTCCATAAGTACTTTTTCATGATTACCGATTTTAGTAATTAATTTTAAGTTTAGTTTTTATTTGTTCAATAAAATTACGATAGAAAAACACTAAAGTCAAGTTTATTTGTGTAAGTCAATTAATTAATATACAAAACATTAAATAAAATTGGGTATAAGTTAATTGCTTACCAAAAATGGTCTTATATACCATTGAATGAATTTGTCTAATTAAGAAAGTATTTGTCGGTCAGACCAAAATTTTTATTCGAAAAAGTTAGGTGGTCGTAGCATTTTTGTCTCGATAGATGGGCGGGAATAAGGCTTGTGAGCTATGGAAAAACTTGAAATGATGCTCATGGGCCGGTTTTGTAAATTTAAAAATACAAAACCGAGAATTACCATATGCAAGCGTGTTTTGAGGCAAACCGTCGAGAGGTTAAACGTCCTTTGGTCCCGGTAGATGTACAAAAACTATCAGATTAAACAAATGCAGCTTGCGAAGTGCGGGCAGGTTTGCGGCTTTTATTTATAACGAATTTGCCAAGATATGCTGATCCAATTAAAGATCAAGGGATTTGTCGAGATACACCCGCAAACAAATTTGGGCAAGCGGGTAGAGGAGAAGGCATTATAAACCATTGTTTTACAGATTAAATTATTACCACTAACGGCCCGGCAATAAAGGTGCCGACCGTTAATAAATTGCCCGGTGGCAAGACAGGTATGCCGTGCCCCGACGAGCAGAGCGAGACGGGGGCGTGCTTTTTGCCATCCGGGTACCGAGTTAAGTACTGGTCTTGGTAAGTGGCTCAGAATCATGCCCGCCCGTACGAACGTACGTTCAGGCGGGCAAAAAGCATGACAAACAACTTACCTTTATTGTCCTTGTTATAAGCAGAGCTGTTTGGTAATAGTCTTCAAGAAATGTTACTTAGAATAGAAGAGTTTTAGTTTATATTCTTGCTTACCTAAAGTTGAATTTCTCCAGAATGATATTATGGAATCAGTAAGTTCCTCAATATTATAGCTTCCCCTCAGTAGAAAATCTTGATCACACACGCTTAACTCTTTGTTTGGTGGTTGGGCAACTTGAATGTCATTGAATTCAATAGTTCCACCACGAATTTTGTAAGTTCCCTTTGTCAGGCAGTAGATCGGGAATTTTTGAGACATTACACCTCCGGAAGCATATTCGACAAAATTGTTTCTTTCAATGCCAAATGATTCCCAAAGTTCGACAGTGCCATACTTGAAAGACCCTGAATAATGTCCATCTTGAATGACATTGTTTTCCTTTTCACATGAAAGGATCAGAATACAAATGATTAAAAAGACTACAGTTTTCATGGTAAAGAGATTTATAGATTATATTGAAAATATCTTTTGGAACTCTTTGGTTGTTTACGATTCTTTGCTTATTGTCCGTGTTAGCAACAGGTTTTTCTCTCAATCATCAGTCCAGCCTATCTTTTTTGTGATATTAGTATTGATTTTTAACGGGTTCCTATCTGGAAAATTAAATTCTAATGTAAAATATTTACTTGCAATTACTCATCTTTCAAACATTGTACTGGATTGGTATTCGCCGCTTTTATCGTCTGCGTTCCAATTGTAGTCCAAGCGATGAAAAG
>CAYUQR010000079.1:0-14757 GCA_964446825.1 uncultured Rikenellaceae bacterium | reverse complement strand
TTCATCAGCTACCGCCAGAAAGACAAAAAACACGATGGCTGGGTGACGGAGTTTGTTGATAATCTGCGTTCTGTTCCTCGGTTTAAAGAGGTATTAAATAAAATGGGATTATCAGAATATTCAAACCAATAAGAGGTGAGTTACTTTTAAGAAATAAAGCAAGAAATATTATGATTAAATCTGTTTCACTGAATTCAGCAATTTTCTTCTTGATACTGGTCACAGCTTGTTCTCTAAAGAATAAACCTGTTACTGTAAAATTTGAAGGCACTTTTGCCGAAAAGAAATGGGCAATAAAGGACCTGAACACTGAGTTACCTTCTGATTGGTCCTCATTCGGATATCTGACATTCGAAATGACCTCTTCCACTACCCAGCGCTTCGACCTGCTACTGTATGATGCTGATGGAATCCGCAGACTACAGATACAACCTTTCCAGGGTGCCAGGGTAATGGCATCCATACCCCTGATCCATTTTCAGAAGAGGAACACAAAAGGAATGGATATGGCAGCAATATACAAGACAGCACGTCCGGGTTACTGGATCGGTTTTACCGGCGATGTGGGACCAATTAATAAAGTTGATTCTCTGGGAGTGTCAATGAGACTTCCGATAGGCTCCCCAACCATCGAGCTTAATAATTTCAAATTGACCATGGCTGCTGAAGATACCATATTTGGTCCTGTCCCGCTGGTTGATGAGTTTGGTCAGTGGATACTTGCTGACTGGCCAGGGAAAGCCAAAACTACCGATGATCTTAAAACAGCCTGGAAAGCGGAAGAAGATAGCCTGGGCACCAATGAATTCAATGTATCAAAATATGGTGGCTTCCTGGCTACCAAAGCAAAAGCAACTGGGTTTTTCCGTGTGGAAAAGATTGATGGCAGGTGGTGGTTTGTTGATCCTGAAGGTCACCTCTTCTTTTCATCAGGGAGTTGCTGTATCAGTTCGGGTTATTCATTCTCCCGTGTAAAGGGCCGGGAGTATATATTTAAAGCGATGCCTCCTGCTGATGAACTTGTAAGCCCGGGTCAGCAATCGGGGAGAGGGCTTAATACGTCTTTTTATACCTGGAATCTCTATCGCCGGTTTGGTTCTGACTGGTATCAAAAGTGGACGGACCTTACTGTTCGCCGCATGGACAGCTGGGGTATAAATACAATAGGAAACTGGTCTGATGCTTATTTTGGAGGCAGCCACAGGAAACCTTATGTAGCGACTCTCAGGGGATGGGGTATCGAGACCGGGATTATGGGCATGCCCGATGTTTATGCCCCGGACTATTCAGCGAAAGTTGATTCAGCAGCTGCCCGGCAATGTGCACCCCGGAAGGATGATCCTTATTTACTGGGTTATTTCCTTGGTAATGAAATGCCATGGCCAGGCAGGGAATCAGAACTTGTTAACCTGATTCTGTCCGGAGAGGAAACACCAATGCAGAATGAATTGAAAAAATATCTTTCTGACGGAGATACTCCGGAACGTCGTAAGACTTTTATATATGATACCTTTTCCAAATTCCTGAGTATTGTAAATGCTGCTGTCAGGAAGCATGATCCGAATCATCTTAACCTTGGATTACGTTATGGAGGCACTCCTCCTGACGACATCATTAAGGCATCAATGGGTTTTGATGTGTTCAGTATTAACATTTATGGCTACGATGCAAATGCAAAGGTAAAGAAGGTATATGATTTAACCGGACTTCCCGTAATCATAGGTGAGTTCCATTTCGGGACTCCCGGCCGCGGACTTGCTCCCGGCCTGGCACAAACCAGTGATCAGGAGGAACGGGGTGTTGCCTATCGCTATTATGTTGAAAATGCAGCCTCACATCCTGCCCTGATAGGGGCACACTGGTTTCAGTGGATGGATCAGCCTTGTACAGGGCGCAGTGATGGTGAGAACTATAACATCGGGTTCCTGGATGTTACTGACCGACCGTATAAAGAATTAGTTGATGCTGTAAAGGAAACTTTCGGAAGAATACCTGATGTACATTCCGGCAAAGTACCACCTGTGAGCCGGCAGGCAATTGTTCAATAAAATTGACTCTTTTATCTCTGATCCCAAAAGGAAACAGCTCAACAGCCATTGCATGTGCCATACCAAAGCCAAATAATTTATTACCTTATCCCGGGCACATTTGTATATCTGTAATTAATATAATACTGAAGATCATGTTCAGGTTTGGCAAACTGGTCGGCTATAGGCTTTTTTGAAAAAGTCTGAAAATACAGTATGCAGGCATCTCTCCATATTTTTGCATGTTCTTCCTGAAGAGCCAACAGCGATTTGACCTTATTAAACCTCTCGCTGTCAATATATTTCTCCATCTTCTGCCAATCCTCTTCCATCTCTATTACCGAATTAACCCCTGAATTATACTTATAGCATAACTCATCCCAGAGTGATCTGCCGGAATGCATCTTATAATCCCATGGAACATGATGGAACCATAGAAGAAGATTTTCGGGGCAGGTCTCAATATTTTCATACATATTTCTCACTTCAGGAAAATACTGGTCAACAGCATCGCTGCCTGTACGAGTCCTGTCAAAACCTATTCCGGTTGAATCAGCCCTGTGATAATACACAGATGTCCAGTCTTGTCTGCCTCTGTTAACCCATGGTCCGGGGCCATAATGATGGCCCGCATACATTATATGATGTAATCCGATCGGAGTCATATAGTTTACGGTAATTTCACGGGAAGCCATCATCATTTTACTGACAATCCTTAAGAATTCCGGATTATTAGTAAATGTCATTCTTATCCATTCATCGGCAATTTCACCGGAATCCATATATGGGTCCCAAGCCAGACGTCCGAAGGCGTACCAGTTAGCCTGTGCAAACGGATGTCCTGTCCAGTTGGTATCACTGCCAATATTTGCGACACCGGCCATTCCTGTAAGTGAATGATTCTCCAAAGAACCGTCTACTACTTTTGCGACAATCGATCCTTTTCCCTTTGCATAAGTATCTGATTTGAGACATTCTTCATATAAAGGAGCCAGGAATACGAGGTGAACGGACCCTCCAAGGTACTCCTGGGTGATTTGGAATTCAGGCATCAAAGGTGTTTTTGGCATCGCACCGAAAAGTGGATGGAAAGGTTCGCGAGGCTGGAAATCGACAGGTCCGTTTTTCACCTGGATCAGTACGTTTTCCCTGAATTTTCCATCAAGAGGTTTGAATTCATTATATGCCTGTTTAGCTCTGTCATCCGGTACATTATTGTCATATACAAATGCCCGCCACATAACTATGCCTTTGTGTGGAGCCAGTGCATCGGCAAGCATATTTGCCCCATCGGCATGTGAACGGTTGTATTTTTGCGGTCCGGGCTGCCCTTCAGAATTTGCCTTAACGGTAAAACCTCCAAAATCGGGGATATAACTATAAATCTCATCAACTTTTTTCTTCCACCATGATATCACCTCGGGATTAAGCGGATCGGCAGTTATTAGCTTATCAAGTTCTACAGGGGCGCTGAACCTGGCAGTAAGATAGACCCTGATTCCGTAAGGTCTTAAAACATCAGCTATTGCTGCAACTTTTACCAGGTACTCCTTAGTCAGGATCAGGGCATTCGCATTAACGTTAGTCAGCACACTGCCGTTAATTCCTATTGAGGCATTGGCCCGGGCATAATCCAGGTACCTGGGTGAGATGCTGTCAGGCAGTGATTTCCAGTCCCATAATGATAATCCTGCATATCCTCTTTCAACCGTTCTGTTAAGATTATCCCAATGATTCAGTAGTCTTATTTTTATTTTTGGAGCACTTTCAATTGAAAGATCCTGAATGCTCCGGTTGGTTTGGAGCAAACGCAAAAAACAAAATGTCCCGTAAAGTACGCCAACATCTTTTTTCGCAGTAATCACTATTATTTTCTTCTTTTTATATGTAGTGGTTATTATCAAATATCCCTCATCATCAAGAGTTTTTAATTTATCATTTAACTTCAGTGAAGCAATAATCGGAGAGCTTGCCGGAGTTCCGGCCACAATAAATCCATCTCTTTTTACCGTTTTTTCGGAAGGAATAGCTGAGGCAAGCAAGCCATTCAAACCCATTTGCAGTTCTTTACCAGCTGCCAGCAAAACAGGCGACCGGCCCTCGATGATCCAGCCTGTAATAAGATTTTTATATTGGCCAAGTAGTAAATTATCCGATATTTTATCATAACGAAGCCATAGCCTGTACCCATTTTCCCCGTTTAATCCTGGGCTGGAAACAAATATTGATAATAATAAAATAAAAAGATTCAATTTTCTCATGACGTCTGGAATTATTCTATTATAGGTTCATTTTATTTCGCAATGATGATTGTCGTATTATAAGAGCATCCTCAAGTACTTATCGTGTTCAGGCTTACAGGATTTGTATCATTTAACTTATTTATCAGCGGGGATGCGGCAATTTCTCCAACTTCCATAGCAGGATAGTGGATAGTTGTGAGGTTTGGCATTACCCTGCTGAACTGCCCGTATGAAATGACCGGGATCAATGCAAAAATGAAAACAAGAGCCCTGATTTTTTTATGATATTAATTAATAATGGAGATAACAACTTTTACCTGATCCTGCTAAATTAATGTAATTATTGATTTGAGTATTCCGGATTCACCTTTTAAAGCTTTTGGGTCAGGTTGCCTGCCTCCGACAAAAACCTGAAATTTTCCCGGGCGGATGACCCTTTTATTATTATTATCAATGACTGAAAATGCATCGGGAGGAATTGTCATAACCACAGTTTTTAATTCTCCGGGTTTAAGATGAATTCTTTCAAAACCTTTCAGAGCATGAATTGCTACAGGGACATCTGCTGTAAGATCGGTCAGATAAAGCTCAACAACCTCGTCTCCTTCCCGTCGGCCTGTATTTTTGACACTAACTGTAACCTTAACTGAATCACCTGTATTGGCCATATTTTTAACCTTCAGGTTTTTATAGCTAAAAGTGGTATAACTCAGGCCATACCCGAATGGAAATAATGGTTCCCCGGTAAAGTATCTGTAAGTTCTGTTTTTCATGCTATAATCATCAAATGAAGGGAGATCATTTACTGATTTATAAAATGTTACTGGTAGTCGTCCACCCGGGTTGTAATCTCCGAACAACACATCAGCTATTGCCAGACCGGCGGCCTGACCACCATACCATGATTCGAGTATAGCGGGAATATTTTCCTTTTCCCAGTTAATCGAAAAGGCACTTCCATTCAGCAGAACCAGTATAACCGGTTTTCCCAGTGTATGTATTGCTTTTATCAGCTCCTCCTGAACTGCAGGCAGATCGAGGCTTGTTCTGTCACCGCCTTTAAACCCATCTATATTGACTCTCATTTCTTCACCTTCGAGCCTTGGCGTTATACCCATGCACATTATTACAACATCTGCTTTTTTTGCAATTTCCAAAGCTTCTGTTTTCAGTTCTTCATCAGGCTTTTGACCGGGCATACCCGCAACCCAGTTACAACCCTGTGCATAAAGGACTTCAGCGGTTCCGGAAAGCTTTTCCTTTATTCCCCTGAGTGGAGTTACAGGGTCAGATGGTGTACCATTATAATTACCAAGAAGAACAAAGGTCTGATCGGAGTTTGGCCCGATAACTGCAACAGTTCCGCAATTCTTTTTCAATGGAAGTATATTGTCCCTATTCTTAAGCAATACCATAGACTTCCTGGCAGTTTCAAGGGCTAATTGTTTATTCTCTTTACAATCAACTACGCTGTAAGGTATCTGAGCATATTTTACCATCTCAGGCGGATCGAACATCCCCAGCAGGAAACGTGCTGTGAATAGTCTTTTGACAGATACATCTATTTCCTGTTCTGAAATAAGATTGTTGGTCACGGCGGTTTTAAGATTCCTGTAAACATTTGAACACTCAAGGTCCGTCCCCGCTCTCACCGCATCAGATGCTGCGGAATCGGGAGTAGAAACATACTTATGCCCCCTGTAAATATCCGCAATTGCACCGCAATCAGATACGATATATCCCTTGAAACCCCATTCGTTCCTCAGGATATCAGTAAGCAGCCTGTTGCTTGAGCAGCATGGTTTCCCCAGAAAACTGTTATAGGCACACATTACCGAATAGGCTTTGCCTTCTTTTATCCCCATTTCAAACTGGGGAAGGTAAGTCTCCCTCAGGTCTCTCTCGTTGATAACGGCATTAAAAGAGTGTCGTGCAGGCTCCGGTCCGCTATGAACGGCAAAATGTTTAACTGTAGAGATAACCTTGAAGTATTTCGGGTCGTTGCCCTGCAGGCCTTTAATAAATTGCACAGCAATTTTCCCGGTAAGAAAAGGATCTTCGCCGTAGGTTTCCTGGCCTCTTCCCCAGCGGGGATCCCTGAAAATATTGATGTTGGGTGACCAGAAAGTAAGGCCCTGGTACCTGGCTCTCGAGCCCTTCCTTACATACTCGTGATGTTTTGCTCTCGCCTCATCAGAGATGACTGTTGCCACCCTGTAGATAAGATCCTGATCCCATGTGGCACCCAGACCGATAGCCTGCGGGAAGACCGTTGCAAGGCCTGCCCGTGCCACTCCATGGAGGCATTCATTCCACCAGTTATACGCGGGAATGCCCAGGCGGTCAATAGCCGGAGCCACATCCATCATCTGGCTGATCTTTTCATCAAGGGTCATCCTTCCTACCAGATCATCCACCCTTGCAGAAACAGTCAGATCAGGGTTCAGAAATGGAAATTTATAAGTCTGCTGAGCAGCAGCAAAAGTGCCTACAGAAAAAGCCAGAATAATAAGAGCTCTGACTCTTAAAACTTTCTTGTTTCTATCTTGCAACATATCAGTAAAATATTGAAGTTATAATTGACAATAAAAATAGTTAAAAGAAAATAATGTCATATGTTTTGACTATTAAAAAAGATTAAAATGATTCTCAATTCCTATTATAGGCCTTTCTCGACCAGAATTCAATACAAGTAGCCTGATTATAATTTTTTTAATATTACACATTCAGATAATCCTGCTAAAAAAACTGAGGTTTTCCAAAAAGAGGCAGCCTCAATCAAAACCTAACCTGAAAAACCAACCAGTATCGTAATAACCCGGGTTTTGTGGCAATACCGGACCCTGAGTGACTAGGTCAATCTGATTCGAGACAGATATTGGTCCTAAAACATAATCATCTTGTGTATCAGACAGCTGTGCAGGAGCAGTAGTCTCGAAATATGATGGGGCTGGATGTTCATGATATGGAGGCTCCGGGAAAGGATTTGATCGTATATAATGTTGAGGTAAAACTAAGCAACCATTTTGGCCTGGCTTTTCTGCGGTTTTTCAATATTTAGCCAGCAGGCTATATGCAAACCAGAGTAACGGGGCCTGTCCGTGAAGATCTCCGGTTGTTGTAATTTCTGAATATAAGCATCTGTCTCCAGAGCTGCTTTGTCCAGATAGTCACTATTCCCGGTGACTCTGTAAGCCTGGACCTGTAATGCTGCTATCATCCATACATCATCAATCCAATATCTTGTTTGATTTGTCATTCCATCCGGAAGAGGATTCTCCCATTGTTTATCTGCCAGGTCAAGACCTTATTTGCGAAAAATTTCTTTCCTGTTCTGCCTGAATAATTCCAATGGCAAAATGCCATATACACTAGCATCTACATGGTTAGCTGTATTAGCAATACTATCAGTGATTACTTTTAAATAGCGATCAGATAATTTTTGCAGTCTGACGGAATCTTTCAATAATCCGGCAAGCCGTACTGCTCCAAAGCCGGCACAGGCTTCAGCATAGTGAACTGCATATACCTGTCCCGATCTGTATATCATGAAGTCAGGCCTTGCAAGAAGATCATCAGTAACCATTCTGAATACTACCTCAGGCGATTTATCGCCGGGCCTTAAAGCTTCGCCAAAATATGGTACTCTGCTTGCTGAACAGCTTAACAGGAATCCTGTTACCAAAAGGGAAAATGAAAATATTTTTAATGTATTTTAAATATTTCTATAAATTAATAATTTCTATAGAATTACTCGGAGAAAAAGCTATTTTTATTCTTCTAAATTAAAAATTTATTTCAATATAAATTAATTAGCATATTTTAATGAGTTTTTTAATCTGTCAATAAAAATGAATATGACTATTGCTGAACTGGGGAAAAAAGCATCTACACTGAGACTCAACGTTATCAGGATGGTTGGTGTAGGTCAGAAGGGCCATCTGGGGGGATCTTGTTCTTTAAGTGAAATTGTTACAGTTCTTTATTTTCACAGGATGAAACATGATCCCAAAAATCCAAAATGGAAAGACCGGGATAGATTTTTACTTAGCAAAGGGCATGCGGCTCTTATACAATACGCAGCACTTGCAGAGTCAGGATACTTCCCAAAAGAAGAAATGGATAATGTCAAACAGCTTGGAGCCATGCTGCAGGGTCATCCGGAGATGAAAACAACGCCCGGGATAGAGGGTAATACTGGGTCATTAGGACAAGGATTGTCTATGGCTTGTGGCATGGCTGCCGGCCTTAAAGTTGATAAAAAAGATAACAAAGTATATTGTATAATAGGTGATGGTGAGATTGCTGAAGGCCAGATATGGGAAGCTGCAATGACAGCCTCTTATTATAAGCTTGATAATCTTATTGTATTTCTTGATAAAAACAACTTACAGGCAACAGGGTTTATTTCCGATCGCTATAATACAAATCCCCTGATTGATAAATGGAAAGCATTTGGATGGCATGTTGAGGAGGTAGACGGCCACAATATTACAGATATTATTAATATCCTCGAAGAGGTTGACCAGGTTGCCGGTAAACCAAAAATAATAATTGCCCGTACGGTAAAAGGGAAAGGTATTTCCTTCGCGGAAAATGTAGTTTCCTTTCATAACGGGGAACTTACAAAAGAACAGTATGATCTGGCATATTCAGAATTAATTAAAACAAATTAGACAGCGATGAAATCACATAATCAAAGACAAGTATACGGAGAGACATTACTCGACCTGGGAAAAGAGAACGAGAATATTGTTGTGATGGAAGCCGATCTTGGTAAATCAACTATGACTGTCTTGTTTGAACAGGAATTTCCTGAAAGATTTTTCGAGATGGGAATAGGAGAGGCAAATATGACCTCTTTTGCTGCAGGTCTCTCCTTGACTGGTAAGATAGCATTTACTAATTCATTTGCCGTATTCGCTGCAGGGAGATCATTTGATCAGATACGACAGGCAATCTGTATCCCAAAGTTAAATGTAAAGATTGTCGGGTCAAGTGCAGGATTGTCTGACTTTGGAGACGGAGCCACTCATCAGTCTGTTGAAGACTTGGCTATCATGAGGGCTATCCCTAATATGACAGTATTGGCTCCGGCTGATGGTATTGAGACTGGTAAAATGGTTAGAAAAATGGTTGAATGCAATGGCCCGGTATATTTACGTCTGAACCGGCATGATCTCCCGGATATATTTCCTGAGGATCAAGAGTATGTAATTGGGAAACCATATTTAATAAGAGATGGTAAAGATGTTGTCGTTTTTGCAAATGGCCTAATGGTAGCAAGAGCTGTTCAGGCAGCAGAAAAACTGGAAAGTGATGATGTCTCGGTAAAAGTAGTAAATGTCAGCTCATTAAAGCCGATTGATGAGGATGAAATAAAGAAATTTGCAGCCGACATGAAGGGTATTGTGACCGTAGAGGAACACTCATTAATTGGTGGCCTTGCAAGTGTTATTACATACATACTTCGAGGTAGTGGAATACCGGTTATCCCTATCGGCATTGAAGATCGGTTTGGACAATCGGCACATTGCTACGAGGATCTCCTCATTGAATATGGATTAACGACAGATAATATTATTAACGCAATAAAGAAGCTGTCTTGACTAGAAAGTTAATAAATATTAACACTTCAAAAACATGGAAACTCCAATTAAATTATCGTTGGTACTTGTTCTCGGATTTCTGTTCGTAGCTTTTTCCGAAAACGGTATGGCACAGGTTCAATGGACACAATCTACAAATTCAAATGCCTGGACTCACAAAAGCACTGTGTTGACCAAGGCAACTGACAAAGAAGTTGATGCTACTATCATGGTTAATGATAAGGAGCAGGTGGTTGATGGATTTGGAGCTTGTTTCAATGAATTGGGCTGGACTGCATTATCAGTTCTCGATAATGGAACCCGCGAGAGTATCTTAAAGAATATTTTTGATCCTAAAGATGGCCTCAAACTCAATATATGCAGAATGCCAATAGGAGCTAATGATTATGCCCGCGATTTTTACTCACTTGATGATTCTGTTGGTGATTTTGAAATGAAATATTTCAATATAACCAGGGATAAAGAGGTGCTTATCCCTTATATTAAGTCGGCAATGAAATACCGTCCTGATCTTAAAATATGGGGTTCTCCATGGTGCCCTCCTTCCTGGATGAAAACAAATAATCATTACGCCTGTAGAGCTTCTGCAACTAATGGACTCACATATGATAAAAATGGCAGAGAGAACCTTACCCAGTTTCGGATGGAACCTGATTATTTAAAAGCATATGCACTCTACTTTACTAAATATATTCAGGCTTACAGGAATGAAGGGATTCATATTACTGGTGTTCATGTTCAGAATGAGATGAATTCGTGTCAGAATTTTCCTTCATGTATATGGACATCTGAAGATCTTGGGATCTTCATAGGAAAGTATCTTGGTCCGGCTGTAACTACCTATGTTCCTGATGCTGAAATTTGGTATGGCACCTATGAAAGGCCTTCAGTAGAAAAGATAGATACGATTATGCAGGATCCTCTTTCATCAAAATATATACATGGTGTCAGTTTCCAGTGGGCCGGTAAACAGGCAATACCTGGTGTGCATAAAAAATATCCTGCATTGAAACTCATGCAGTCGGAGACAGAATGCGGAAATGGTTCAAATGACTGGAAAGCAGCTGAATATACATTTTCGCTTATGAAACATTATTTCGATAATGGAGTAAGTGTATATTCTTTCTGGAACAGTGTACTGGACGAAACAGGTAAAAGTCAGTGGGGATGGAAACAAAATGCAATGGTTACTGTAAACAGTAAAACCAAAGAAACTACTTATAATCCGGAGTTTTATTTATTAAAACATTTTAGTTATTATATTCAACCTGGAGCAAGAAAACTAAAAACTGCAGGTAATGATGCAGAATTACTTGCATTCATTAATCCTGATAAAAGCAAAGTTGTTGTAATTGGTAACAAGGAGGAAAGTGCTAAAATGATTAATCTGCAGATCGGGAAAGATGCTCTTTGTGTCCAACTTGAACCACACTCTTTCAATACATTTATTATTAAATAAATACTGCATTTTTAAGGATACTCATATGCTGGTAATTATTATTCTTCTGCTTTGTATTCTGTTTATAGTTTTTTCATCTGCAAAATTTAAGATACACCCTTTTCTTGCATTATTATTTGCATCTTTAGGTTTTGGTTTATTTACCGGAATGCCATTATCACAGATTGTTCAGTCAATCAACAATGGATTTGGAAATACTCTGGGATATATTGGCATAGTGATAGTAGCCGGTACGATTATAGGGATCTTTCTCGAATTATCTGGTGGTGCTTATACACTTGCTGACAGGGTGTTAAAAATTATTGGCGAAAAACGTGTCCCTCTTGTAATGGCAATTATAGGATGGTTTGTTTCTATACCGGTGTATGCCGATTCAGGATTTGTTATTCTTACACCTCTGAATAAAGCACTCTCCAAAAGAGCAAAAATCTCTTTAGCTGGTCCCGCTATAGCATTAAGCTTGGGTCTTACTGCCACTCATTGTCTAGTTCCACCTACTCCTGGTCCAATAGCAGCTGCAGGAATTATTGAGGCTAATCTGGGGCTTGTCATTCTATTCGGAGTGCCAGTGAGTATAATGGCTTTATTCTTTGGATGGCTGTTCGCAGTAAAAATTGCTTCAAAAGTTACTATAGATGCAAATCCGGAACTGACTGAAGAAGAAATTGTTTCCAAAATTAAAGAAGCGCCGTCCGCATTAAAAGCGTTAAGTCCCATTTTTATACCAATAATCCTGATAGTATTAAAGTCCATTTCTGATTTTCCTACATACCCACTGGGGGAGGGAACATTCAAATTGTTTTTTAGCTTTATTGGAGAACCGACCGTCGCCTTATTAATAGGTGTTCTTTTGGCTTTCTTACTTCCAAAAAAGAGACATGAAGGCATCTATTCTGAAACCGGTTGGGTTGGGAAGGGTTTATTGAATGCTGCCACAATTATTTTGATTACCGGAGCAGGGGGATCCTTTGGAAAAGTTCTGCAGAATTCGGGACTTGCCCAAACCTTAGGGAATGCTCTTTCGGATGTAAATATTGGGATCTGGTTGCCTTTTATAATTGCAGCAACCATAAAGACAGCACAGGGATCATCCACCGTTGCCATAATAACTGCTGCTTCTATTATTGCCCCGCTTTTGCCTTCTCTGGGATTTTCGTCAGAAGTGGGCAAATCATTAATAGTATTATCGATAGGCGCGGGAGCAATGGTTGTATCACATGCCAATGATAGTTTCTTCTGGGTGGTAA
Source organism: uncultured Rikenellaceae bacterium (assembly GCA_964446825.1). Classification (GTDB taxonomy): domain Bacteria; phylum Bacteroidota; class Bacteroidia; order Bacteroidales; family VadinHA17; genus LD21. The sequence goes on along the minus strand of CAYUQR010000079.1, from coordinate 2,172 downwards.
CCCAGATGTCACATATGGATATAAAAACGGGATATAAACTTCAAAGTTTCGGTACTTTCATCCTGGGAACAATTTCAGGAATAATAGTTTGGATTTTTAGTTTTTTATTTACTTAAACTTAGTGTAGGAAAATAGATGATGAAAACAATGAAAGCTGTTGTAAAATACGCAGATGCACCAGGTGCCACTGAGATGCGTGATGTGCCGATACCTGAGATCGGAGATAAAGATGTACTGGTTGAAGTTGCTTATGTTGGAATATGTGGAACAGATCCTCACCTGCATAAAAATACTTCTTCATTTAAATTTGTGCGCCCGTTTATTCTGGGTCATGAATTTGCCGGAACAATTTCAGAAGCGGGTGCGAAAGTGACAGGGTTCTCGGTTGGTGATAGGGTAACATCAGAAACCCACGCAGAATATTGCGGGAAATGTACTCTTTGCAGACAAAATAACTATCCGCTCTGTCGCGAAAGAAAAGGATATGGGTTCCATGTAGACGGTGCTTTTACAAAATATGTTAAGGTTCCTGAAAGAATTTTACATCGTGTTCCGGCGAATGTTTCTTTAAAAGCTGCTTCAATTACTGAACCTTTTTGTGTTGCATATAAATCATTTGTGTCTAACAGTAATGTAAATCCGGGAGACACAGTTGTTATTATTGGCCCCGGATCTATTGGAATTCTCTGTGCCAGACTGGCACAATTATCAGGTGCCGGAGAGATTGTGGTAATTGGCACTGAAGGTGATGACAGGCGCCTTGAACTTTCAAAAGATTTTGGAGCAACAATTACTATTAACTCCTCAAAAGAGGATCCAATAAAAAGAATTATGTCTTTGGCTGATGGTTATGGGGCTGATCTGGTGATTGACCTTGCAGGAAGCTCTCCAACATTGAAACTTTCAATGGATATTGTACGTCCTGCCGGACAAATTACAAAAATCGGATGGGGTCCTCAACCTGTAAATTTTAGTCTCGATTCTTTAATAGCCAAATCAGTTACATTAAAAGGCCATTTCAGTCATACCTGGGATGTATGGGAAAAGTGTCTGACCCTGATGGGCAAAGAAATGGTTGATCTGGAAAAACTTATTACTCATGAACTTGGTATTGATCAATGGGAGAGAGGACTTGAACTGAGTGAATCAAAAGAAGCAGTAAAGGTAGTATTACGTCCAATTTAATCATAAATTAAAATATAAGATGAAAGACATAGGCTTTATCGGACTGGGAATAATGGGTAAGCCCATGGCCAGAAATCTGCAGAAAGCAGGGTATCAGTTAATAGTGTATGACATTAATAAAGAAGCGATAAATGAACTGGTAAAAGAAGGTGCCAAAGAAGCAAAATCTTCGGCTGATGTCGCTTCGCAATGCGAGTTAATAATAACTATGCTGCCAAATTCCCCTGATGTTGTAAAGGCGGTACTTGGTGAAAATGGTGTTATTGAAAGTGTTAAGCCAGGATCAGTTCTTGTTGATATGAGTTCGATCGCTCCTTTAACCTCCAGGGAAGTAGCGGGGAAACTTTTACTAAAGGGTGTTGTTATGCTCGATGCCCCGGTAAGTGGAGGTGAGCCAAAGGCTATTGAAGGAACATTAGCAATTATGGTAGGAGGTCCTGAAGATACTTTTAATAAGGTTAAGGATATTCTAAGTGTGATGGGAGCTTCTGTAAAACTGGTCGGCGGAATAGGAAGTGGTAACATAGTCAAGCTCGCCAACCAGATTATTGTGGCACTCAATATAGCAGCAATAGGAGAAGCAATGGTACTGGCAACAAAAGCTGGTGTTGATCCGGAAAAGGTGTACCAGGCAATTCGCGGAGGATTGGCAGGGAGTACAGCACTTGACGCCAAAATGCCGCTCATACTTGATGGGAATTTTAAGCCTGGATTCAGAATTGAACTACATATTAAAGACCTGATGAATGCTATGGAGACGGCAAAGGAATTTAATGTGCCGGGAACTCTTACAAGCAAGGTCCTGGGAATAATGCAGTCATTAAAAGATGACGGAAAAGGTAAAGATGATCATGGAGGTTTAATTCAGTATTACGAGAAACTGGCAAAAGTGGAAGTCAGGAAAAAGAAATAAACCTGTTAGCGTAAAATTTAAGGTACCTTTACCGAAAAGAAATGGGCTCTAAAAGATCTGAATCCTGAGTTACT
>CAYUQR010000078.1:0-14850 GCA_964446825.1 uncultured Rikenellaceae bacterium | reverse complement strand
GCTTCCACAATCAGATCATCGGAAGTAGCATAAGAAATTCTTATACAGTCAGGTGCTCCGAAAGCATCCCCTCCAACCGTTGCTACCTGAGCTTTATCAAGCAGGTAAAGAGCCAGGTCATCTGAAGAGCTGACTTTTGTTTCGCCATCCGACTTTCCGAGGAAGTAAGAAATATCGGGCATCACATAGAAAGCGCCCTGTGGTACTCTCACTTTTAATCCTTTTACCTCTTTCAGCAGGCCACATATAAGATCCCTACGACGCAGAAATGCCTCTTTCATAATTTTCTGTGATTCACCGGTGCCCTTTATTGCTGCCAGAGCTGCACGCTGAGCTATGGAACAAACACCAGAAGTAAACTGGCCCTGCAACTTATTGCAAGCCTTTGCAATCCACAACGGAGCTCCAATATAGCCGATCCTCCAGCCAGTCATCGCATAACCCTTCGATACACCGTTAACGGTTATTACCCTGTCGTAAATAAAATCGAATGAAGCCATGCTTACATGCCTGCCGTCGAAAATTATGTGCTCATAAATTTCATCAGAAATAATAAAAAGGCCGTCATGCTTTTCAACTATCCTTGCGATCTTTTCCATTTCATCATGGCTGTAAACCATACCGGTAGGATTGGAAGGAGAGTTGAATATTATCAGCCGCGTTTTGCTTGTTATTGCATCTTCAAGCTGTTCAGGCCTGATCTTAAAGTCGTTCTCAAGACTTGCTTCAATTATAACCGGTTTCCCTTCCGCAATAATGATCTGATCGAAATAACTCACCCAGTATGGAGCAAGGATTATAACCTCATCACCCGGGTTTACAATTGAAAGGATAACGTTAATGAGTGAATGTTTCCCTCCTGCCGATACAATTACCTGATCAGGAGAATAGTCAAGGCCATTCTCCTTTTTAAATTTCGTTGAAATTGCTTCACGGAGATCATTGTAACCGGGGACCGGAGGGTATTTTGAATAATTGTCATCAATTGCCTTTTTAGCTGCCTCTTTTATATAATCAGGAGTATTAAAGTCAGGTTCACCCAGACTCAGACTTATAATATCAATGCCTTTTGCCTTCAGTTCGCGGCTCCGCTGGGCCATTGCCAGTGTCTGAGACACTGATAATGATTTAATTCTGTCTGATAAATATTCCATACTGTGGTATATATAATTAAAATTTTAAAAAGGTTATGACCAAATGTATGAAGTTAAATTCAAAAACATAACATCGTTTAAAATCATTCTTCCCTGTTCTGATGGATATCATTTATTGAAGGGTAATCCGTTTTGAGGTAATACGCCTGATGGGAAAAATAATGATGATTGAAAATAAAAAAGAAAAACTTAAGTTTGTATAATAATCTTAAATGCAGAACTATGGAAACATTTGCAGACATTCTTAAAATTACTATCCCGGCATTACTGGTCTTGCTTACAGCATGGATTCTGCTTAGAAACTTGATCAGAAATGATCAGGACAAAAGAAGACAGGAACTTATTCTTCAGAACAGCAGGACGGTAACTCCAATCAAGTTGCAGGCTTATGAAAGACTAATACTGTTTCTCGAAAGAATATCACTCGAATCGCTCCTTGTGAGAGTCAGTTCATCGGAGATGACTGCCACACAACTTCATTCTGCTCTTCTTACAACAATAAGAAATGAATTTGAACATAACCTTTCACAGCAGATATATATGAGTCCGCAGGCCTGGGAAGTTGTAAGGAATGCGCGATCCAGTATGATTAAAATAATCAACAGTGAAGCCGAAAAGCTTCCTCCAGGTTCATCAGGGATGATGTTTAGCAAGCAGCTTCTCGAGAAGATAATGGAACTCGAAAAGGAACCTACCAGGGCTGCAATAGACTACGTCAAAGGTGAAATTGGGAGAATGATCTAGAGTAACTCCACACTCCTTTTTACAAATGTACTCAGTTCTTCTCCCCTGAGCATATTATTTGCCAGCAATGCCAGGTCAATAAGCTGCTTTACCACCTTGTTATCTGCACCATATGCTTCAAGAATATCTTTCCTCGCATTCTCAATGGTGGCAAGCTCTTTGCGAAGTTTCTCAAGATCATCTTTCTCAAGCTGGCTTATCTCGTCCTCTTTCTTTTTCTTATGCTCCTTATCCATAAAATCGATCTCTTCACTGAGTTTTTTACTTTCTGCCCTGTTCTCATTAAGCCTGGTACCTTCTTTTGTTTTAAGATCTTCGGAAATATTTAAAATAAGCGGATGATTAGGATTAACAACCAGGTTAAAACTATCAGGCAGCTCGCCATAAAAATTCATCCCCCCTCCTATTTGCGACATCTCCTTCATTCTGCGCATGAACTCAGACTGAGTTATTATTACAGGAGCTTCATTTTCATCGAGGTTTTCAAATACAACATTATATACCTCTTTTGACTTCACCCTAACGTTAAAAACACTTTTTAGATCATTCTGTTCCTCTTCGGGTAACTTCGATTCACGTGTTTCTTCCTTCTGAATAAGCTTGTCAACTACATCCGAATCGACTCTTACAAATCTTGAATCTTTAAGTTTTGTCTCGAGATGGTTTATGAGATGAACATCAAGCTGACCGTCAAGAAGCAATACATCATATCCTTTGTTTTTCGCCTTCTCTATATAGGAATATTGATCTGTCTTATTGGTGGAATAAAGATAAACCAGGGTTTTAGTTTTATCAGTCTGATTTTCCTTTATTATCTTTTCATATTCTTCAAAGGTAAAGTACTTATCCTCTGTGTTTTTCAAAAGAGCAAATTTGGAAGCTTTCTCATAAAATTTTTCTTCGGTTATCATGCCATATTCAATAAAGAGCTTCAGATTATCCCATTTTTTCTCAAATTCCTCTCTATTGTTCTTAAAAATATCATTCAGCCTGTCAGCAACCTTCTTGGTTATATGGCTCGATATCTTTTTAACATTCGAATCGCTTTGCAGATAACTTCTTGAAACATTAAGAGGAATATCGGGGGAATCAATAACTCCATGCAGAAGAGTCAGAAACTCAGGCACAATGCCTTCCACCGAATCTGTAACAAAAACCTGGTTACAATATAATTGTATTTTATTCTTTTGTATTTCAATATTGCTCTTAATCTTCGGAAAATAGAGTATCCCGGTCAATTTAAAGGGATAGTCAACATTAAGGTGTATATTAAACAATGGCTCTTCTGCTGCAGGATACAGTTCCCTGTAAAATTTCTGGTAATCCTCATCCTTCAGATCGGCTGGTTTAAGAGTCCATGCAGGTTTTGTATTATTAATGATATTGTCCTTCCCGGTATCGACATACTTTCCGTCCTTCCACTCTTTTTCTTTCCCGAATGCAATTTCCACAGGAAGAAACTTGCAATATTTTTTCAGAAGCTGTTCAATCTTGTTCTCATCAAGAAAATCTTTGGAATCCTTGTCGATGTACAAAATGACATCTGTACCCCTGTTTTCTTTTTCAACTTCTTCCAGTGTAAATTCAGGACTTCCATCACAGGTCCATTTTACAGCTTTTGCATCTTCCTGGTATGATTTGGTTACTACTTCAACTTTGTCAGATACCATAAATGAAGAATAGAAACCAAGTCCAAAATGTCCGATTATTGCATTTGTCTGGTCTTTGTATTTGTCAAGAAAATCGTTCGCGCTTGAGAATGCAATCTGATTAAGATATTTATCCAGCTCATCCTGAGTCATCCCTATACCTTTATCGGAAACTGTGATTGTTTTCTTCTTTTTATCAAATGACACACGAATTGTGGTATCTCCAATCGCGCCCTTAAAGTCTCCGACTGAAACCATTGTATTCAGTTTCTGTGTAGCGTCAACTGCATTTGAAATAAGCTCACGGAGAAAAATCTCATGATCTGAATACAGAAATTTCTTGATAATCGGGAAGATGTTCTCAGTAGTTACTCCAATTTTTCCGGTTTGCATATTGTAAAATTTTAAAGTTTAACATGAATGATCTGCCATTGCCTCTCAAAAGCTGTGCCGTAAGTCTGATACTGACAAATAGTCACTTTATCTGTATTGATCTGCGCCAATCCTCTAAAGCAGCTGGAAATATTATTAGTTTTCTGCGTAAATCTGCGTAATCAGCGGGAAATATTATAAGTGTCCGGCAGATCTCGCTGATTATCTCTGATTTAAACAGGATGTTGTTAAAAATACTCCGGAAGCATGAAAAAAGCAACAAGGGCAGTAAGTGCTGAGAGCAGTACAAACGCAATAAGTATATACAAAGAGATATTTCTTCTCTTTTTAAATATCCTTATACTGTGTTCGCTGAATAGTTTTTTTACTGTATTATGTATACGAAGAATTGAATTGGAATTTTTTGGGATATATGCATCTATATTGTACCTTACCGTATTCCTTATTTCTTCAAGTTTATCAGACGGACATAACAATATCAATCCGGTTCTCTGGTCTATTTCTTTTACCTCATCTTTAAGTTTACTTATAAACCGTTGCTGCTCCTCGTTATCATGCAGTCCCAATATTGCGATCTTACAGAAATTATGCTCTTTTACCTCTTTAAGCTGATCAATAAATTCCTCGTGTGTCTGGAATGATATTACTGTATATCTTGCGGTATCGAAGAATCTTCTTTTTACATCTTCTGTAAAGCTTCTGTGGTCGTCGTAGCAAAAAAGATATGTTTTGATGCTTCTGGCCATAAATTGTTTTTTTGATTATGAAGAATAAAGATAGTCATTCTTTATTTCGTGCATCAACATTAATTTTCAATCGCCAGAATCCATCCTCAAAAGTGTAGGCATCATAAGAATAATCCGGACCAAAGTACCTGTGGTCATCTGTAAAAGCAGGGGAAAATGAGACCAGGTGATCGAACATAATTGATTTATCCGAACTGAAACGTAAAGATATCATGGCATTTGATGCATATTCCAGAACTACCCTGTATGCATTCTTTCCTTCTTTTGCAAACCACTTTTTCCCAAGAATGAGTGTACTATCTGAGGTAAAACTCAAAACATCAATAAGCTTCCTGGAAATATCAGGATTGCCGTAATTAATTCCCAGCAGGATCCAGGAAAGCTTGCCATTATAATCTATAGGCCTCAGGTCGTAATATAAAGCACCATACCAATCCGACATTGTATAGGTAGTATCAGTCAATACGGGATCAGGCCTGTAAGATGCTGATAAACTGTATATACTGTTACTTTTTCCAGCATCATGCCTCCTGATAATATAACAAAAATATCTTCCATTACCGCTGCTGAGAACCAGATTCCATGTCACGATCTTTACAAGTGAATCAGGGGATGTTATCTGTCCGAGATAACGAAGATTATTAAATCTGTGACTGAAAATACTGTCAGACTTCACATAGCTGCCGATGATTATCCTTATTGAATCATTAATTCTTATCCGGTCACTGTCATCATAATTATTCACCAGCCTGTCATAGAGCTTCTCAAGTACATCTGAGGTATCTCCAGTTAAGTTTTGTCCTTTTGAAACTCCCGATGGAACAGCAGATACTAAAATCAGAAATAGTAATATTCGTCTCATTTAACTTTTCTTCTGTTCATTGCATCATCCAGAAGCTTTTTAAGCCTTGAGCAGGCCATAAGTATTTCAGCATCATTTATAATAAGCGGAGGAGCAATCCGGAAAGCATTATCGCAAAAAAGAAAATAATCAAGAATCAGGCCATATCCGGGGGCATGCCTGATAATATAATGAATTAATTCCTTATCATTAAGCTGTACAGCCATCAAAAGGCCTTCGCCCCTTATTTCAGAAATCAGGGGATGACATAGTTCCTTCTTAAACAGCAGCGATTTAGAGACAGATGCCTCAACAAGTTTATCGTCGATAATTACATTGAGGGAAGCAAGACCTGCAGCACAACAGACCGGATGTCCGCCGAAAGTTGTAATATGTCCCAGAACGGGATCTGAGGCAAGAGATGCCATTATTTCTCTTGATGAGATAAATGCTCCCAAAGGCATTCCCCCTCCCAGAGCTTTTGCCAGAAGAAGTATATCGGGTATTACTCCAAATCGATCAAGAGCAAACATAAACCCTGTCCGCCCAAATCCAGTCTGTATTTCATCAAATATCAGAAGCGTTCCTGTTTCATTGCATCGGGTTCTGAGCTTTTCGAGATAATTTTTTTCAGGATAAATAACCCCTGCTTCTCCCTGAACCGGCTCAACAACAACACATGCCGTATTTTTGTCAATCTGTTCCAGCGATTTCTCATCATTGAAGGCAAGAAGGTGGGTATCGGGAAGCAACGGGCGAAAGGCATTCTTATAAAGTTCACTTCCCTGTATGCTCAATGCCGCATGCGTACTGCCGTGATATGAGTTTTTAAAGGAGATTATTCTACTTTTTCCCGTGTATCTTTTAGCAAGCTTCAGGGCTCCTTCCACCGCCTCCGATCCTGAATTCACAAAATATGTGCAATCGAGACCCCGTGGGAGAATTTCTGCCAGCCGTTCAGCATACTTAACCTGGGGACTCTGTATCATCTCCCCGTAAACCATAAGATGCATATATGAGTCAACCTGATCCTTAATTGCCTCTATGACTTTTCGGTTGCCATGACCTGTATTGCTGACTGACACTCCTGAGATAAGATCAATATAATCCTGGCCTTCGGGCCCATACATAAAAATACCTTCAGCTCTGACAATTTCAAGCATCAAAGGCGATGAAGAGGTCTGTCCAAGATGCCGCAAAAAAAGTTGACGGTTAGTAAGCATTAGAAGATGCAGATATTATCTGGCCATTACATTAATATCATTCAGAAGGGAGTCTCTGAATGATTTACCAACAGGAATACTTTTTATGTTTCCTCCCACATTCAGATCGAGGGAGTTCTCTTTAATGGTTTGGATCATGCTCTTATTTATTATGTATGACCTGTGAACCCTTATAAATACTGCAGAAGGCAACTGACTTTCAATCGCTTTCATTGTAAAATGAATGGTAAATTTGTCATTGTTGGTATTCAGAGTCACATAATTCTCAAGAGCCTCTATGAAAATAATATCTCCGAGTTTGAGTTTCACAAGTGAGGATCCCTTTTTAAGGAATATCTCCTCGTCACCTGTATTATTAACTTCCTTTCGTGCAAAGTATCTGACAGTCTTATCTATAGCTTTACAAAACCTTCCATAGGAAACTGGTTTCAAAAGATAATCAACTACATTGAAGTCAAATGCTTTCAGTGCATATTCTTCAGCTGATGATACTATTATAATATTAGGAGGGAAGTCGAGGCTGCCTATAAAATCGAATCCGTTCAGTTCCGGCATTTGAATATCGAGAATAACAAGATCGATATCTTTCCGCTGTGTAAGAATATTTCTTGCTGCAACTGAATCACTGAATGTCCCAATCAGACTAAGAGAGGTGGATTTGCTGACATATCCCTCAAGAATCTTGCAGGTCATCTGATCATCATCTACAATAATACAGTTCATGCGTTAATCTTTTTAGCAAGAAATTTCATTTTCAAAAATAGTAAAAAACATTCACATTTTTTAACAATCCCACTAAAGTTGATATTCTTTTATTGATTTATTGTTTTATAATGATATTAAGAATGTCAGAATATAAAAACTGATAATAAAAAAAAAGGGGTGTTTGAACACCCCTGGGCAATCTCATACATCAGAGATTAAAGACCTTTGTTAAGTGCTGGAGCTGCTTTGAATTTAACAACTTTCTTGGCAGGAACATTCAGTTTAGCACCAGTACGAGGATTACGCACTACTCTTGCACTTCTTTTATCAACTTTGAAAGTACCCATGCTGGGTAGCTGGATTCTTTCCCCTTTTTTCATTGCTTTTCCAAAAGCTCCAACAAAGGCGTTAAGAGCTTTTCCGGCATCTTTAATTGAAAGTCCTGCATCAGCAGCGATTGCATTAACTAATTCTTTTTTTGTCATAATGAATGATTTTATGGTTAGACCAATCTTACTAATTGAATACAAATTTATTTTTTTTTAGTTTATGTGCAAATTTATTTTTCCGTTTTTCCACAATTAGTGCCACTTTTAGGTTAAAATTACCACATTTTTGTATGAAATTCAACTTTTTATAAAAATGCCGCTCAGGCTCACTAATTCTAATTTATAGAACAATAATTAAAACTTATTGTTCATATCATGTTTAAAAAAAATATATATTGCTGTTTTTCTGATAATTACGTAATTTCCCAAAAAAATTCCAAAAAAACAAAAAAATATTATCTTTGCGGCGGAGAAATGGCAGAGCGGTCGAATGCGGCGGTCTTGAAAACCGTTGATCTGTTACCACGGATCCGGGGGTTCGAATCCCTCTTTCTCCGCCAATTAAAAACCTCCCCGCGAAAGCGGGGATTTTTATTTTCAGATGACCGAATCAGACTTGCCTGAATGAGGGCAGATGAAAATAAAAATTATAATGAGCGCAAGCGAATAATAGGTTTTTAACTGAGACTCTCCCCCTATGGGATCACAGCTGAATGATATGAGGCTGCAATCCCCGGGTTGCATCGTGCAGGTTGCAGGTTGTAGGGTGTAGTCGTCTGAACAGGTATATTTTCACTTAAGTTTACGGTCTTCCTCAAAATCTTCTACTGTGAGCTTTATTGCGTCCTCATATTTATTGATATTCAAATAGACCATATTTGCCTGGTCATTATAGATATCGATAAGAATCTGATTCCTGATTTTGAAATTTCTCGGCTTTTTATCTGATTGATAAATAAGGTTAAGGCAGATTTCATAACTATCGGTTGAGACATTTGACAGACTGCCCGAAAGTAGTTTATGATTAATGTAAATCTGTACTCTGTCGTCGAAATATTTTTTGATCAGCTCATTTGGAAAATCTTTAGGTTCAATATTTTTCACGGGCTTAAAATCAGGATTGTACAATTTATAATCCCTTAAGAAGTCATCATAGTACATTCTGAAAAATACTTTCAATGTATCACTTTCCCGGGCCTGGGTAACAGTTATTATTGTTACATGCACAGGATGAAAAAAAAACAAAGTATTTAAAATTAAGACTTTTAACATCTATTTATGATTTCAGGTCAATATGAAGGGGGCTTGTTTAAAAAGAAGGTCTCCTCATTAAATTCAGGAGTAAACTTCATTTCTTTTTCATAATTCCCGCTCTTAATAATCGTCAGATTCTCCACATCGCTGTATAGCCCGGTAAGAATGGTATTTTTCACAGTAATGCTTTTCAGCTTTTTCTCCACACGGTACAACATACTGAATCTGATGTCTCTGTCATTCTCTTCCATCTTTATCAGCTTCCCTATAATCAGCTTTTTTTTGGTATAGATGTTTAATTTTGTATTTATGTAATTGTTAGCCAGATCAGCAGGGAACGGCTTGAAACTTCTCAAAACCTCAAGATCAAGATCATCAAATATAGTCTGCTGGTAATCGCGGAGAAAAAGTTCATAATTGAGCCTGACAGATACTTTAAGCGAATCACTGCCCTGAATATATTCAATACCGGTAAGTGTTACAGGTGATTGCTGAAACAAAATAAGTATGGGCAGAGTCAAGATCTTTAGCATAACTCTTTATTAAATTAATCAGAACGGACACTAAAACATGTAATACTCATATTTTTTGTTTTAGAAGCTACCCAAAATCTGAGTTCTAACATATTATCAACTCGGATTTCCAATAAATACAAACAAAAAATCAAATGTAGTGCATTTATGGGATCACACATTAAAACTGAGCTGAAAATCCCAAATTAAGAATATCGGATAAGTGCTTCACCGACCGGTATCACATCGGTAACAGGTCTGTTTTAAAGCTTCTAATCGATTTTACTGTGCAAAAGCAGGTCAATGGCATGATTGAATGAGCCGGCTGGAATTATCTCCCCTGTGTTAACAAAGAAGATCTCATCTGCATTTTCAATTGTATTCAGACGGTGAGCAATGATCACACGGGTGGTCGATTCAGGAAGTTTTTTGAGTATACTGTTAAGCAATTGTTCAGTTACGGTATCTATATTAGCAGTAGCCTCATCGAGTATCAGTAACTCAGGTTTACGAAGCACTGCCCTCATGAAAGCTATCAGTTGACGCTGACCCAGGCTGATCTCATCTCCAGTCGTCTGCACAACAGTATCAAGGCCATTGTCAAACCTTGCCAGTAATGTTTCGAGGCCGGCTTCTGAAATGGATTCGGCAAGCTTATCGTTGGAATAATTCAAATAACCATCATTGCCATATAAGATATTATCACGAACTGTCCCTGAAAAGAGAAAGGGATCCTGAAGTATAAATCCAATTTTTCTGCACCGTTCTTCCGGAATATATGAACGAATATCTTTGTTATCCAACAAAATGGATCCTCTGGTTGGATCATATAAGCGAGCTATAAGCGAGGCTGTAGTCGTTTTACCACCGCCTGTCGGACCAACAAAGGCATAGGTCTTCCCCCTTACCAACTCAAAATTTACTCCATGAAGTACTTCAGTACCATTAGGATAACTGAATGATACATCACGAAAACACATTAATGAGTTACTTGGTATACTATTGGTGTCTTCCACATAATTCAGGTTACTCTTGAGTGATAACAGATGTGAAATCCTGTCCCATCCGGCCATTGCAACCTGGAAGTTGGCCCACAGTGAGGCAAGTTGCCGTAAGGGATTATAGAAATTTGTCACATATGCAATAAAACTGATCAATAAGCCTATAGAAAAATTACCACCTTCTATAAGATATATGCCATATCCAAGAACAATTAACTGACCCAGGTTTGCAGCTAGAGTATACACAGGCATAAATACATTGTTTGCAATTCCTGCCTGTAATGATTTGCTGTAATTATGTTTATTGGCCTGTTCAAATCGTCTGCGGAAATAATCACGACGATTAAAAGCAACAATAACTTTAAAGTTTGCAAGGCTCTCCTGAATTTCAGCGCTCAGGCTGCCGGTAGTCTTCATACTTGCAGCATTCCGGCTTTTTACCCACGGGGAAATGGTTTTGGTAAATATCCAGACCAAAAGTGCCGGAGAAAGAGCTGCAAGGCCCAGTTTAAGATTTATAGACAAAAGAATAATACCGGCTCCTGTCATTGTGAAAATACTTCCAATGAATTGCATAAGCGATTGTGAAAAGAACTGGTTGACCTTATCAGTATCATTGTTTATACGCGAAATGAGATCCCCGGCCTTGTTCTGGTTAAAGAAGTCGACCGGCAGTTCCTGAAGCTTATTAAACACAACATTCCGTAATTTGAACAGCATGCGCTGACCTATGCTGCCCATCAGAAACATCTGGGTATAATTAACAATGAACGCTATAACATAAAGAACCAGTAGTATTCCGGCAAAAACAAGTACTCCATGATATTGTTTTGTTTGAATATATGTATCGATAGTATACCCTATTAAATAGGGTCCAAGCAGGTTAAATCCTGCATTAATGAAAATTGCAACAAAAGCTATCCTCAGATTCCTGTGCTCATCCTGGATAAGAGCAACAAGTCTCCTGAGTGATGCAAATCCTGATTTTTTCTTCTCAGTATTGCCCTGTGCCTTATTCAGATCATAGTTCATAATGTTGTGTGCTTAGTTGTGAGCTATAAATCTGGGCATATTCAGGAGAACTCTCTTTCAGCGTTTTATGTTTGCCGATTGCAATAACTTCCCCTTCCATTAACAGGACTATCTGTTCAAAATGCCTGACAGGTGCAATTTTTTGTGAAACTGAAATGAGTGTCAGGTCAGGATAATTGTTTTCAAGGTTACAAAGTATCTTGTTCTCAGTATTCCTGTCGACGCGTGAAGTGAAATCATCCAGGAGAAGGATAGAGGGGTTCAGTGCCAGAGCCCTGGCGAGCATAATACGCTGCTTCTGCCCTCCAGATAAACTGGTTCCCCTTTCAGATACAATGGTATCCAGCTTATCAGGTAACGAATCAATGAAATCTTTCAGTTCAGCAGTAACTATTGCCATTTCCATTGATTCGGGAGTCACATTTGTATTAAAAGCAATATTCTCGCGCAATGTCATATTGAAGATAACACTATCCTGGAATACAAAGCCTATCTGGCTGTAGAACAATTCCTTTTTATAATCGTCAATACTGACACCATCAAACTCCAAAGAACCTGAATCGGGAGAGATAAGGTTTGTAAGTAAATATAAAAGCTGACTTTTCCCTGCTGCAGTAGGTCCGATAATGGCAGTTTTGGTACCGGCTTTAACATTAAAGGATACTTTCTTCAGTATAGGTTTCCCTGCAATTGACAATGACACATTACTGAGCCTGACATCACCCTTTATCCTTGTGTTGCGGACACCTTCCTGCTTAGGTTCGGGAGCTTCAAGTACTTCATATATCCTCTGATACGAAGCTGTAGCCATAGCTATTATATTACTCATAAAGCCTATCATCATAATAGGGAAGATCAGCATGAACAGATAGCTGTTAAATGCTGCAAAATTTCCAAGAGACATTTTTTCTGCCACTACAAAATGACCGCCAAGGGCAAGAATTGTAACCACGGCCAGGTTCGAAACAAACATTATTACCGGAATAAGAGTCGCAAACAAACGAAGAATTGATATGCCCAGATCACGCGACACAACATTGGTTTCCAGGAATTTCATACTTTCCGGCTGCTGAGAATTCAGGACTCTTATAAGGGCAGAACCTATAATGCTTTCATTAATGATCTTGTTAAGTGAATCAATTACCTCCCTGCTTCGCCTGAATAAAACCCTTACCTTCCTTAGTACCATAAAAAAGGTAACACCTATTATCGGAACGATAGCTATAACTGCCAGTGCAAGTTTCCAATTTGTGAGTATCAACAGCACAGACACTCCAATAAGAACAAAAGCCGAAGAGATAATTGTTACAAAGGCCTGTGATACAAACATTTTAACTGAATCGACATCCGAGGTGAGGTTTGTCAGCAACTTTGCAGAATTCGATTTTAAGATGAAGGAATAACTCTGGCGAGAGATCTTTTCCGAAAGAGATGTTCTGATATCTCTTGCTACCCTCTCAGAAGCAAATGTCTGCAACAGGCTTTGTACGAATGTAAAGACAAATATAGCAAATGCAACTGACAGAAATTCGGTTATGATGGTACTAAGATTAAAATGCCCGGCTGAATAGGCATCTATCCCCTTTGCAATGATCTTTGGTATGAACAAGTTCACTCCACTTCCCATCAAAGCCATTACGATCAGTACTATAACCATCGCGGAATAACGCCGTAATAAACTAAAAACACTTGGCTTAACCTTCCTGTCTGCGACAGTCGGGCTTTCAGCTTTATGCATATATGATAATTTTATTTGTCAAATATGTAACCTAAACGATTGTCCTTCTATGAAGCCGGTAAAAATACATTATTTACTTCCAAATTTTTAATTAGATTATAAAATTTAACGCAAAAAACTCCATGAGAAATGAATAAGACGGGTGTTAAAATCTTTATAACAATATATATTAGCTATTGTTTTTATGCATAAACTAATAATATTAAATTTGAATAGACTTTATTACCTTTTCCAAATGAGATTACAGTTTAAAACCAATCTGATATATAAATGAATGCAAATGCTCCAGCAACAGTGTCACCATTGCCAGGCAGGGTGACTTCTGTCGATTTCTTTCGTGGGTTTACCATGTTCTTGTTAGCCGGAGAAGCGACCGGGCTATATGAGGAACTTGGCAAATATAACAATGGTTTCATGCAGTTCCTGGGAACACAACTGAGTCACCATGAGTGGCATGGCCTGCATTTCTGGGATCTTATTCAGCCCTTCTTCATGTTCATTGTTGGTGTTGCTATTCCATTTGCGGTAGCTAACAGGCTTAAAAAGGGATACAGTAATAAATCCATCCTGAATCATGCTATTAAACGCTCTCTTTTACTCCTTTTTTTCGGGTGGGCTTTATATTTTGTGGATGCCGGTCATCTTGTATTCAGGTTTCAGAATGTCCTGGCACAGTTATCAGTAACTTACCTGGTTGCCTTCCTTATCAGGAACAAGAGCTTTCTCTTCCAGCTAATCTTTACTCTTGCCATTCTTGTATTAATAGATCTTGCATACAGGTTTTTCCCGGTTGCAGGCTTCAACCATCCCTGGGTTAATTTCGAAAACCTTGGGGCCTGGTTCAATAATAAAATAGAAGGTGTCGATAAAGCCAGTGAATGGGCTACTCTTAATTTTGTATCTACTACTGCGCATACGGTATGGGGTGTTCTGTGCGGTAAGCTTCTTATGAGTGACAGGACAACCGGGAAAAAAATACAGATTCTGGTTATCGCAGGCGTCTCAGCCCTGATTATAGGTTATTCTCTCGACTGGCTTAATATCACACCGATTATTAAGAAGATAGCAACTTCTTCCTTTGTCTTCGCAAGTGGAGGATGGGCAATCCTCGTTCTGGCCTTTTCTTACTGGCTTATAGATGTAAAGAAACTCTTCATTAAAGGTTCCCGGATGTTTATCATTGTAGGAATGAACAGCATATTCATATATCTCTTTTTCTCGTTCCGTGGTGCCAGTATCTTTAACAGAATAGCTTCAGCTTTCAGTCAGCTGCTGTTTTCATGGACAGGAGAAATAACAACAGAGGTAATAGCCAGCCTGGGTGTATGGGCCGCCCTATGGTACTTATGTTACTGGCTTTATAAGAATAAGATATTTATTAAAATATAGAGAAGCGTCACTTTAAGATCTCCTTTTGTATTACCTAATACATTGATTATCTTATAATACCCCCTTCTCTTTTAGGAGAAGGGGGCCAGGGGGATGAGGTAAATCTCATTTCTTCCTCATAGCTTTCTCCTCTCCTCCAG
>CAYUQR010000077.1:0-15111 GCA_964446825.1 uncultured Rikenellaceae bacterium | reverse complement strand
GCGGTTCATCGTCCAGTCGGGAAGCTTTTTTAAACTCTTTCATACCCTGACCTATACCTTTCATGAGTTCAGGAATTTTCCGCCCACCAAAAAGTAGTACAACAACAAGCAAGATCAGTATAATCTCCGTAGCTCCAAGATTTCCCATCTTCGTAAGTTTTAATTAACGGCCAAAGTTATTAATAGAAAAAATCATTACCAAAAGAAAATAATATGCCGAAATGTTAAAATTTGGTTAAAAAACAAGGGTCCCATTTAACCATATATTCTTTATCTGAAGACTTTGACCTTCTTTCTTAAATAGCATCAGATCAGCCCTTTTTCCCAGGTAGAGATTGCCTCTTTCTTCAAGGTTTAAGATACGTGCAACATTTGAGGAAGCCATATTTATTGCCTGCCAAAGGGAACAACCTGATAATGTAACCATATTCTCAACTCCATTTTTCAGAGGAAAGGAAGCCCCGGCAAGACAGTTTTGTTCTGTGTTGAGTAACATCCCTTCATCGTTAAGAATAACTTCACTTCCAAGAAAGCTGTATTTTCCGGGTGCCATTCCTGCAAGGTAGATAACATCAGAAGTAAGGATTATTTTATCAGGACCTTTTACCTTATAAAAAACCTGCATTTCTTCAGGCAAAAGATGAAGGCCATCAGCTATAACGGATGCAGTAAGCCGGTCATCAGCTAACTGAGCCCATAACGGGTTCTTATGACGATGTATCATATTGGCACATCCATTTCCCAGATGAGTCGATAATCTTGCACCATTATCAACTGCTTCTGTTATCTGTTCTGATGATGCTGCTGTGTGCCCGATACCTGTTATGACACCTTCCCTTGTACATTTCTTTATAAACTCTGCTGCGCCTTCAAGTTCAGGAGCAATTGTAACCTGAATGATTTTTCCTCCTGCCGCCTCCTGGAATATCATGAATTCTTCCCATGAGGGTTTATGTATATACTGAACCGGATGGCATCCCCTGTATCCCTCTTCAGTTGATATATATGGGCCTTCAAGATGAAAACCCGGAACAGACTTGCTTACCAGATCATTTTGCCCACAAGCATTATTAAGTGTCTTGAGGTTTTTAATCAACAAATCATTGCTGCTTGTAATCAGAGTGGGCACAAAAGTAGTAACACCTCCTCTCCAAATCGATTCTGCAGCCTTTACAAAATCTTCTGCAGTTAAGTTATCACCTGAAAAATCAACATTTGTATAACCATTAATCTGGTTATCGATTAAACCAGGAGCAATAACCAGTGCTTCATCGCAACCCTTTAAAGAGTCGATGTCCTCAATTTTTGTTATGATACCGTCAATAATTTCAAGTCGGACCGGCTTCCCTGTAATATAGTGTACAGCTTCAATTTTAAAAAATTCTTTCATCTCATTAAAATCCTGTTTATTCGATACCATACATAGTATCTAATATTTTATAGTATAACTATTTCAGATGCGGAATCCTTATCAAGATAAAGCTGAAAATCAGGATGTTGTTTCAAAATTGTCGCAGGAACCATTTCTGTCAGCCTGTTCATAAGTGTATTTCTTACACTTATTGACTTAACTTTGTGAGGTACAACCGAAATAATTTTTTTACACTGCATAATCTGCCAGGTGGTCATTGATACTGCTTTAGCAGGAACTTCCTCAACAGATTTGAACCATCCTTCATTAACCTGCTGCTTCCGGCACTGTTCATCAAGATTGACAATAATATAGGCTTCCCGCGTATTAAAATCTGCAGGAGGATCATTGAAAGCAATATGGCCATTCACCCCTATTCCAATGAGACCGAGGTCCACAGGTTTCTTTCTTATCTCCTGCGTAAGGATCGCAATTTTTTGTGATAGATCACCTTCAACATCTATGCTGAAAAATCTTTTTGGGTTAGTATGGGCAATGAACCTTTCGTACAGATATTTTCTGAAGCTTGCCATGTGAGTGACCGGGAGACCGATATATTCATCAAGGTGAAAAACTTCAACTTTTCCCCATTCAACATCCTCTTCCAGCAACGATTGCAGAGTTTCAAACTGGGAGTTTCCCGTGGATAATATCATTCTGGCCTCTCCATTTTTCTCTATTGCTTCCCTGAGAAAAACTGCTGCTGCTTTAGCTGCTTTACTCCCCATTTCTTCAGCATCAGCACTTATGTTTATAATCATATTTATTTACTTAAATATTATATAAAATTATAATAATAAATAAGATGAGTGAAAATGGCCGGCTTCTTTTTTCAAGTTCCTTTTAATCATCTATTTTTTACAGCTATACATTTAAAGAATTTTTTTATTTTCTTATCGTATTATTTTTTTTTTACCTTGTGGCCAAATTTTAATAATCTCAATGCCCAGAATATACTTTATTTTCAGTGCCTCTATCCTGTTATGCTTTAATACTTTGCTTTTTGGACAGACAAAAGGAATAAACAGAGAAAAGTACCGGATAAGGATCTCAAAAACAAGCAGCACAATTAATGTAGATGGAATACTCGATGAGCCGGTATGGAAAACAGCGGATCTTGCAGATCATTTTCGACGAGTATTGCCGACTGATACCGGGTATGCTGTTGCCCAGACAGAAGTAAGGGTTACCTATACTCCCACGACACTTTACCTTGGAATAGTGTGCCTCGATCCCACACCGGGCAAGCGCCCTGTAGAATCATTGCGACGGGATTTCTCATTTATGAAAAATGATAATTTCATAGTTTTTATTGACACCTTCAATGACCAGACCAATGGTTTTGCATTTGGAGTTTCAGCTGCCGGAGCGCAGTGGGATGGAGTGCAGGCCAACGGAGGCTTAGTAAACCTTGACTGGGATATTAAATGGAGATCTGCAGTAAAAAATTACCCTGATCGATGGGTCGCCGAGTTTGCCATTCCTTTTCGAAGTATGCGATATAACGGAGGCACTCCGGAATGGGGAATAAATTTCAGCCGGCAGGATCTTAAGACGGGTGAAAAATCGAGCTGGGCTCCAATGCCCAGGCAGTTTGCAACAGCTACTCTTGCCTATACCGGCACCCTCGTATGGGATAAACCGTTACCTGGTTCGGGACCAAGGTTTTCACTGATACCTTATGTATCAGCAAAGACTACACAGAATAAAGAGGCAGGGGAAGGATTCAAGCCATCAGCCAGTGCAGGTATTGATGCTAAAGTTATCCTTTCCACTTCAATGAACCTCGATCTTACAGTTAATCCCGACTACTCACAGGTTGAAGTTGATCAACAGGTTACCAACCTCGACAGGTTCGAATTGTTTTTTCCTGAAAAAAGGCAGTTTTATCTTGAAAACAGTGATCTTTTTGCGAAACTGGGTACCGACAACCTGCGTCCATTCTTCTCACGCCGAATTGGATTGACGAGCCCTGTCCAGGCAGGTGCAAGACTCAGCGGGAAAATCGGAGATAACTGGAGGATAGGAGTCATGGACATTCAGACAGGAGAAAAAGATGATATTTCAGCTGATAATTTTGCTGTTGCAGCACTTCAACGCCAGGTTTTTAACCACTCCAATATTACCGCTTTCATTGTAAATAAACGGATGACCACTTATGCTTCATTTAACGATTCTACTTCAATACATTACAAGTTTAACAGGGTTGCAGGCGTTGAATACAATCTTTCAAGCGCAGACAACAGGTGGACAGGAAAGGCTTTTTACCATCAGGCATTTTACCCGGGAGCAACTGCTAAGTCTGCAGCAACAGCTGTTTATCTTAATTTCAGTTCCCAGCACATAATTGCCAATCTTAATCAGTCATTGGTTGGTACAGGTTATATTGCTGAAGTAGGATATATCAGGAGAACCGGTTATTATGAACTTAACCCGACATTTCAGTATAAATTCTATCCCTCTTCAAGCAAGATTGCAAATCACGGGCCAGGCATGAAACTTGACACGTATTTTGATCCGTCTATGAAAATGACAGACAGGGAAACCCAACTCTTTTATCAGGTGGAATGGATGAATAAATGTTTACTTGTTGTGGATGGGAAAGATATCTTCATTAAACTGCAGTCACCTTTCGATCCGACAAATACGGGAGGGGTACCTCTTCCTGCCGATGAAAAATTTGACTGGAAAGAAATGGGCGCCACATTTACATCTGATATCAGAAAACCATTCAATTTTCTTATTGGAAGCAGATACGGAGGATATTATAACGGTTCAAGGCTGCTAATTAATGGTGAGCTATACTACCGGGTTCAGCCTTACGGAAGCCTTGCCATAATTTCATCGTATAACGATATCTCATTGCCGTCGCCATACAAAAGCGGAAAGTATATACTGATAGGACCAAGACTTGATTTTACTTTTACCGATAAACTCTTCTTTACAAGCTTTGTACAATATAATAACCAGATCGACAATATAAATCTAAACCTTCGCTTCCAATGGCGTTTTGCTCCGGTTTCTGATCTGTTCATTGTTTATACCGAAAATTCATTTCCGGCTGATAACAGAGTCAAAAACAGAGGCCTTGTACTTAAAATATCTTACTGGTTTAACTGATATAATTGGCCCGGTAATATGCATGAAAACTATAAGGTATGGTTTTTCGCAGGTGCTGAAACCACAGATAACAGGTTCAATATTTTTACAGGCTCATATATTAGGCTGATGACCCGTATTTTTGAAACTGATTTCAAATTTATCAGGGGAGTATATTACAGGAATTCTATGTTGAATGTCATATGGGCCCTGAACAATGCTCAAAATCAAATCATCAATCCTGAAAATCATAAAATTACGAGGACAGCTTTCAACCAGATTGTAAATGACGGGCTTTCTGCTGACACACAACTTATAATTACATCGTCCAGTTCCGGAAGTGTTGTTGCAGCACAGGTGGCCTGTTACCTGTCTGAACATAACAGGAAAAACTCCTGTTTTAATAAACCTCTTTACCTTGTTTTAGGTGCCAGTATGGTTGCAACAGACTCACCTCTCTTCAGGCAACTACTTAAATATCAGAAAGAAGGACACATAGGCATTATTATCCATGACGAATTACAAGATGCCGGGGATAATTCAGCCGGAATTGGTGGGACTTCGCGACTCGAAGCTTACAGAAATGCTTTTGGTATTATGTTTCCAATTTTATCATCCAGATTCAAAGGGCCGTCTTTCCTTAATGCTCATCCTGAAAGAGGACATATACACCGGAGAAAATCAATGACTGTTCAGAAGGCGATAGATTTTATCACCATTATACTGATAAAACACCGTCTGGCAGGAAAACGGTATATGGAGAAAGCTGAGAAAGTCCTCAGTGAGGCATCAGGGGAAGAAATTAATATTACTTGATCACAAAATCGAGAAGCGGCTTTTCTCCAAGGCAGGCAACCAGGTTGTCGTTTCTTTTAAGCTTACCAACGCCAGATGGTGTTCCCGTAAATATCAGGTCACCCGTTTTCAGAGTAAAGAACTTCGAGACATATTCAACGATCTTATTAATTCCGAAAATCATATCGGATGTATTACTCTGCTGAACAACTTTACCATTTATCTCAAGTCTGAAGTTGAGGTCATCTACACTTTTCAAGCTGTTTACAGGTATAAAAGTCCCAACTGGTGCAGCACCATCAAAACACTTGGATAATTCCCATGGCATACCTGCTTTTCCCAGACGGCTCTGAAGATCACGGGCGGTGATATCAATTCCTAATGTCAGTTCATCATAATATCGGGGTGCGAACTTTGAGGATATTCCTTTGCCCAGTTTGCTGATTTTAACCACTACTTCAACTTCGTAATGAATATTTTCAGAAAATCCGGGAAGAAAAAATGGTTTATTATTTTTCAGAAGCGATGAATCGGGTTTAAGAAAAACCACCGGTTCTTCCGGGATAGCCCAACCCATTTCCATTGCATGCTTCCTGTAGTTAAGACCTATACAAATGATCTTCATCTTATTTTTGTTTCCCGAAAGACCTCAATTTGATCTCCGTCAGCACTTTCTTTGTATAAAGAGGAAATTCGCCGTTCATCATCCATGAATAGTATGCCGGATCTTCATTAAAAACTGCTTCAACCTGTTTACCTTTATATTTGCCGAAATTGAAAATTTCAACTCCGTTCTCATCAAGTATTATTCTTCCGGCGAAATCAACATTTGTATTAAAGGAACTGTAGTCAGCCAGCTTATCAACATCATTTTCGAGGTCGTTATATCTGTCGAGCTGACATTTAAGAACTTCAAAAGTGGCTGCGGTATCAGCTTTTGAGCTGTGAGCATCTTTGAGCTCTTTTTTACAATAGAACATATAGGCTGCCGAGAGTGTTCTTTGTTCCTTCTTATGGAAAATAACCTGAACATCAACATATTTTCGTTTCCGGAAATTAAAATCGATATTAGCTCTCAGAAATTCTTCCGCAAGCACAGGAATGTCAAATTTAATGGCATTATAACCTGCAAGGTCGCAACCTTCAAGAAAAGATGTGAGGTTCCTGGCAATCTCTTTGAAAACAGGGGCATTCACAACATCTTCATCCCTGATACCGTGGATAGTTGTAGTTTTAGGAGGGATTGGTATTTCGGGATTTACCCGTGTGCTCATCCATTCCTCTTTACCATTGGGACTGATCTTGAGAACCGACAGTTCAACAATGCGGTCATTTGTGACATTTATTCCCGTTGTCTCGAGATCAATAAAAGCTATTGGACGTTTAAGATTAAGATTCAATGGTCAGGCATTTATCATCATTGGCATCAGAAGCATCAGCAGGTCTTCTGAATCATTTTCTGTTATTGCCGGCAGAAACAGACCTGCTCTTGTTGGATCGGCCAGTTCAATCATAACATCCTGCGATGCTATGTTTGCCAGTATCTCAAGCAAAAAGACCGATTTGAATCCAATCTCAATCTCTTCACCCTCATAGAGGCATTTTATCCTTTCATATGCTGAAATAGAAAAATCAATATCCTGTGCAGAAACCACTACCTGATTACCTTTTAGCTGAAGCTTCACCAGGTTGCTTGCCTGGTTTGAGAAGACTGATACTCTTTTTAATGTATTATAAAACTCAACTCTGTCAATTGTTATTTTACGGGGATTATTCTTTGGGATAACTGAATTATAATTAGGATAATTGCCTTCAACAAGCCGGCATACTACTTTATAGTCGCTGAGATCAAAAAATGCATTCTTATCATCAAACTCAACAGCCACCGGTCCCTCTTCCCTCGGAAGAATATTTTTTAGTAACGAAGCAGGTTTCTTAGGAAGAATGAAGGAGGCATTATCATCAGCGTGTGCATCGGTACGCTGGTATCTTACCAGCTTATGAGCATCAGATGCAACAAATGTAATCTTATCTGTCGAAGCCTCAATGAAGATACCACCCATAACAGGCCTTAACTCATCATCTGCGGTGGCGAATATTGTCCTGGTAATACCAGCCAGCAAGATGTCTGCATTGATACTGAATACAATTTTTTTCTCTTTCTTCACAGCAGGTAATGCCGGAAAATCAATACCATTCTGACCTACAACATTAAACTTACCATTTTCAGAACTTATTACAACAGCCATGGTATCCAGGTTGATATCAAAGGTAAGAGGCTGAACAGAAAATTCCTTAAGTGTGTCAAGCAATATTCTCGCAGGAAGGGCAATTGTGCCATCGCCCTCTGTATTTTCAAGCTTCATCCGTGTTATCAGCGTTGATTCAAGGTCTGAAGCAGTAATTTCAAGATCGTTTCCTGAAAGATTGAATAAAAAATTATCAAGTATCGGGAGGGTATTCTTCGAGCTGATTACCCTGCTTATTGCCTGCAGATGACCTAGAAGTTCCGAGCTGGATACTACAAATTTCATATTGGTATCGTTTTAAGTTGATTTATTGATTTCAAAAATTTATTATATAAGTCTAAATGAGTGAATTGAATCACACACCTGGTTCAATTCTTAATTACCAATATTACAAAAAAAAACTATTACCTCAAACAAAATTTATTCCGGATAGAAATATGACTTCTTCTTAATCAAAGGGTCTATATCAAAATATCTTAAAATAAATAGCTCATTGTTGTTCTGCGTTTTTCCAAGTAACCTGTCACTGTCTATAATTCTTGCGCCATTTTGAATGATCCATCTCTTCCACAGAGTCAAAACCGTCTTTATTCCCTTTACTGTAGTTACAGTGATCCTGTAGGCTGGCTTCTGAGCTTCAACGGTTTCCCTGTTGGTGTTTCCCGATTCAAAATCCCACGATTCGAAGGGAATCCTGATAAAATAGGAAAGATAACGTACAACTCTTGTCGAATCCCATCCTGTGAGCCGCCCGTTGTTGTCAGAAAGAGAGTAACCATTTTTATTACTTGCAATGGAAAAAGAGGAAGCAGGATCCTCAAAATTCTCAAAATCTACAGTCTCAATTTCTGAGGGGAGGAGGTTAAAAACGGTGTATGGTTGCCAGAAAAGTTCGTTAAGAGTGAATATTGAACCTATATTGCCCTCAAAGCCAGGCATATATACAATAAAAGGTTTCGATCCTGTCCTAATCTTCATTATGTTCCCATAAATATTTGACTGGGTTTTATATACAAAAAAAGTCTTAAGGAGTTTTCTTCTTTCAAACACTTTCACTTTGACGGGGGTTATCTTATTGTTATTAATCTCCTTAGTGAAAAATGCAGCGGAAACCGGTGACTTGATCTTCATATCATGCAGAATACTCACAATAAACAGAACGCCTGATTTCCTCGTTTCAGTTATACCGTTTAAGAGCCATTCTTCACCTTCCTTATCAAGCGATATATGCTGTTCTCCCCGGGTTAATTCGATCCTGGTTATCTCATTTTCAGGTTTTATGGCAAATGAGCTGTTATTTCTTCCAAAAGGTGAACGATTTTTTAAAATAAACACCAGTACGAATCCCGTTATAAGTGTTAATAATACACTTATAATTATTCTTTTATTCATTATCAGAACCTTGTATAATTTCTCTTCCTGAAAAAGCCATATAACAAACCGGCTAAAATTACAATTATTACAGGACCTGCTATATTAAGGACCTGCCATTCGAGTTTTTCAGATTTTATCATCGCTGTGTTCAGCAGCCTTAACTTTATCTCCCTTGAGCGTAACTCCATAATGCCGTAATCATCAACAAGATAATTAAGACAATTGATAAGGAAATCCCTGTTCCCGAATATTTGTCCGGTATATTTATCCTGTCCAAGAGTAAGAGGTGTCTCTTCTCTCCCCATTCTTTTCACATCATTCCTTATAATATTTGCATCAGCGATAACTATCATCTTTGTCTTAATACTTTCTGTCTTTATTTTAAGGTTTTTCGCATCAGTAATAGCACTGAGCATCCTGTTTTTGAAAGCAGACGGAAAGACTCCTTCAAGTAAAACGGCCACGGGAAGATTTCCTCTGTTAAACTCCTTTTCATCAGGTGCTAAACCTGCCTCTTTAAGATTTATGACGAGCGGCGGTGAAAGTATCCGGCTGAATTTTGAAGTTGTAAGAAGTATTGTTTTATGAATTGCAGGATCAAGCCCAACTGTATCGATAAAGTTTACGAATTCACCCAGGACTTTATTAAGATTTCTTGTTACAGGATGTGATGGTGAAGGATTAAGAAGAGGATAGTAAACCCATGGTGCTGGAACATACTGCTGTTGTAATCCGGGCCCTCCTACCTTCAGCCTTATAATATCACAATCAAGATCCTGAACAATTGCAGGGTTTATTCTTGCCCCATATCTAAAGAGCTGATCTTCAATATTCAAAGGACGGTAAAGTCCAACGGTGCTACCATTAATAAGACTATCAGCACTAACCGCTACTTCATCAACGAGCCAGATTACTTTTCCACCATTCATTATATATTGATCAAGAACAAGTTTATCAGCTTCCGCAAACTCTTTTTCGGGACCTGCTACTATAACTGCGGCATAATGATCGAGGACTCCTGTTTTTCCACCGATGGCGCCCCTGTCGATTGTAAAAAACCTGGCCAGGTTAAGGGTAATATCTGCTGTTTCAATCTCCGGGATCTCTCCCTGTCCTTCGAGAAACGCAACTTTGTAAATGGTATCGGAACTGAGAGTAGCTATTGTCTGTATCATCTCATATTCAAGTCCTTCAACTGAATGAAGAATATTCTCTTCATATGGAATTGCCGGATTATTCTGAAGAAAATTAACAGGAACTTCAGCTCCATTGTAATTTATCAGCATTCCAGGAAAGATTATTTTTTGTGTCGATCCGCCTTCCTCATCTCCAGCCTGTATATTAATGGGTGTCAGTCCTTTATTTACCAGAGCCTGGTATCTGACGTTCCTCTGTTTTTCACTGTTACCTCCTGATGGATTTATAAATTCGTAATCGATCTTACGCCCCGAAGCTATTCTGAACTCATCAAGCATTTCTCTAACGGAGCGTTTAAGCCGCTTAAGAGGTATCGGAATCTCCCCATCAAGATATACCTGAATAAATATGTCGTTCTTCAAACCGGAAAGTATCTTTTTTGTAGGTACAGAAAGAGTATATCGCTTATCTTCTGTAAGGTCAAACCTCATCCTTACCATCGATCCGGCCACAGCAAAAATTATTATTGCTGCCACAGATGCTACAAATTGTATCCAGCTTTTTAATTTAATATTTGTATTCTTCCCTTCGCCCGACATCCTTTAACTTCTTTTTTTCCATTTACGTGAAAGCAGAACCAAACGTGTTGACTCATTGAAGATAACAACAACAGCAACGAAATATACAGCGTCTTTAATATCCAGAACTCCCCTGCTTATAGATTTATAATGTTCGTTAATTCCAAGCCTTATTACCAGTTCATCAACTTTTTTTAATCCCGGCAGATAAGCAAAGGAATCAAAACCCATGAAAAGAATGAAACAGATCAGGACGGCTATGATAAATGCAATTACCTGGTTATCTGTAAGAGACGACGCAAATATACCTGCCGAAGCATAAACTGAAGCCAGGAAAAACAGTCCGATAAAAGCACCAAGTGTCCCTCCTTTATCAAGGTTCCCAGGTGGTGATCCCAGATAATAAACTGAAATATAATATATAATACCAGGCAGAAGTGCCAGCAAGACAAGCGATACAGAAGCCAGGTACTTCCCGTAAATTATTCCCCTTTCCCCAATTGGCCGTGAGTAGATTAGCTCTATTGTTCCCAGCCTTTTTTCGTCAGCAATCATCCTCATTGTAACAGCCGGAACAAGAAACAGAAATAACCATGGAGAAAGAAAAAACAGAGTATTGAGGCTTGCATAGTTACTGTCAAATATGTTCCATTCACCCGGAAAGACCCACATGAAAAGACTGTTAACCAGAAGAAAAACAATAATCACAATATAACCCGTCAGGCTGCTGAAAAAGCCGCTTATCTCCTTTCTGAATATTGCAAACATATACTTTGAATAATTCTTAATTTTTTCTTACACTAATCTTCTCCCATTTTCAACAATTAGCCCCCCCTGGGGGGTGGGTAAAACTACCCTAATCCTCAGGCAAGTAGATTTTAATCCTGCGGTAAATTTACCGCATTTTTTATATCTGTAATAATAACTCCCTTATAATAAAAGTCAATTATCTGTTTATAGCTGAATCCCTTTTCTGCCATTGCCATTGCTCCTTCCTGGCAAAGTCCTACACCATGTCCATAACCTTTTCCCTTAAGCAGTAGTGAATCGCCCCGGGGGATAACTGAAAAAAATGTTGACCTGAGATTTAAGTTAGCTCTGATATCACTTAATGGCATTATGAATGTGCCGGTAATATAATCAGGCACCCTAGTTTTCTGATAGAAACTTAACAAAGACGGATCATCCTTTCTCCCCTTATACCCTGATTTTTCCAGCATAATAAGCCAGTCATGAATGCTTATAACCTTCGACCAGGTGGCATTTCTTGATGTAAGGCAATACGGGTCAATTAC
Organism: uncultured Rikenellaceae bacterium; assembly: GCA_964446825.1. Lineage (GTDB taxonomy): Bacteria > Bacteroidota > Bacteroidia > Bacteroidales > VadinHA17 > LD21. The sequence goes on along the minus strand of CAYUQR010000077.1, from coordinate 3,173 downwards.
TTTCTTCAAATAAGGCAGCTCTCTAAGCCACACATCTTCCGATGATGAAGTTTCACCTCCGCAGTTTGAGTGAAAGGCAGAAATTATCAGTGAGCTGTCCTTGTCAAGAATGACAAGGCCCCTGGTTTCCAATACAGCTCTCTCAATTAATGAATCGTAAGATAATCCGTTGTAAGCCTGGCAATGTGTATTATCGCAAACATTAAACCTGTCAGAAATATGTTTGTCTAAATTTTTGTAAAGATAAGTGCGGGCAATTATAGCCTGTGTTTTGAAATACTCTGTGCTTTTACCTGTTCCTCCCTCTGTTTTAACAACTCCTGAAATATACCTTTCAATATCACAACTATTAATAAAAAGCATTGTAGCCATATCGGGGAAACAGAAAAGATCGCCTGAATAATATCTCCTTACGGGAGAAAGTCCATTTATCCTGAGTGAGAAAAAATCGTCTCCGGTTTTTCCTGTTAAAGAGAGTGAGTCACAAATGTATCCTTTAGTCGCTCTGAACTTAACAGCCAGCTTACCGTTATAGCGGGTTATTATGGCAGATTGATCCTTGTTAATTACCAGTGAAACTCCATTATATGAGTCAAATTCATATTCCCCTGTTGTCACGGTGAATACTGCTGATTCAGGAGAAAGGTTTGCAAAAAGCCTAACCCTTACCTGGGCGGAAGAAATAACAGTAAAAAGAGTTAATGAAAATATTGTTAAAATTATCTTTCTAATCATCAATTAATTAATTTTTTAACCAATTCTTCTCTTCACCCATTCTCCCCTTCTCCCATTCACCCCCTCATCTTCTCAACTCCTTCACCATCTCTCCTGCTATTCTTTCAGAGGCACCGGAGGGGCCAAGTTTATCCTTCAGAATTTTATAATCAGCCATGATCTTTTCTCTCTTTTCACCACCGGGCAGAATAGCTCTAAGTTCTTTAAGCAGACTTTTTTCTTTAAGGTCATACTGAACAAGTTCTTTCACCACCTCAGCATTCATAATAAGGTTCACAAGTGAGATATATTTCACCTTAATAACCATCCAGGCAATAATCATTGAGAAAAAATCACCTTTGTAACAAACCACCTGAGGAGCTCCATGCAATGCTGCCTCAAGAGTAGCAGTACCTGAAGTAACCAGGGCAGCCTGGCATATATACAATATTTCATAAGTTTTCTCCTTAATCAGCATAACAGGATTATTACCAATAATATCAGAATAAATTTCATCGGGAATGTTCTTAACACCAGCCAGAACAAACTGATATCCGGGAAGATATTTGACAATCCTGAGCATTTCGGGAAGAATAAGTTCAATTTCATGTCTCCTGCTCCCTGCGAGCAGTGCGATTACAGGTTTTTCATCAATTCCGAGATCCCTGCCAATCACTTCTTTGGAAGGTAATGAAGCAATCCTCTTTTCTGTTTCATCTACCAGGGGATTACCATTATATTCAACAATAATATTATGCTTCTTATAAAAGTCCACCTCAAATGGAAAAATGATGAACATCCGGTCGATATACTTCTTTATCTTAATAACTCTCTTCTCATTCCAGGCCCAGAGTTTTGGAGAGATATAATAAAATGTTTTATACCCTGATTTTTTTGCGTATTCGGCTATTCGCAGATTAAAACCCGGATAATCAATGAAAATAACTAAATCCGGATGATATTTTGCAATCTGCTGCCTGCAGATGGACAGGTTTTTACTGATTGCTCCCAGGTTCTTAATTACAGCTACAAAACCCATGAAAGCCATCTTTTTATAGTGTACCAGGAGGGTGGCTCCGGCAGCTTCCATCAGATCTCCTCCCCAGCAAAATACCTCTGCCTTGTCGTCGGTATGAAATAATCCTTTCACCAGGTTTGACCCATGAAGATCGCCCGATTGTTCTCCGGCAATTATAAAATACCTCATAATAAAAACTTTACGCCAAAAACTATTACAGCCCACACGATTGTTATGCCAAGCACTCCCCGAGCAGCTTTTAGCATATCGAACCGACTGAATATCAAAAAAATAATTATATTTGGGAAGACACAAAGACTTATAGCGTGTGTGATTATGTTTGAATTAAATATCCGGTCAAGATATGAGTGAAGTGACTGATGATCTGAAGAGAATATAAAAATAACAAGCCCGCTTAAAAAAGGTAATACAAATCCGGATATTAACCCGGTAAGCATTTTGTCGAACTTCTCGTAGAATTTCATCTTTTAAATTGTGTTTTGAGTTTATCGAGGTACCAGTGCGCAGTCATATCAACTGAAACGGGCACTACCGACACAAAATTGTTAGCAATGGCCCATTCGTCAGTATCAGTGGATTCCGGTTCATGATTTTTAAAAATACCGGTCAGCCAATAATATGTCTTTCCCATCGGATCTTTCCTTTTTTCAAACTCTTCTTTCCAGTTTCCCTTCGCCTGCCGGCAGATTTTTATCCCTTTAATCTCTTTCTTTTCTGCTGCCGGTATATTGACATTTAGACAGATACCTTCAGGAAGTGGCTCAAGGTCAAGTTTTTTCATTACTATCCGGATATATTTCTTACACACAGTAAAATTTGCCGTTGGAGAGATATTATTAAGAGAAAACCCGACAGAGTTTATTCCATAAAGACATCCTTCAATTGCTGCTGCCATAGTACCTGAATACAGAACGCTCACTGAAGCATTTGAACCATGGTTTATCCCGGAAACAACCCAGTCAGGTGTCCTTTCAAGCAATTGATTTATAGCCAGTTTGACACTATCGGTCGGAGTTCCGTTGCATGCATAGATCCTGTGTCTCTCATTCTCCTCCAGAATTTTAACCCGTAAAGGGGTCTTTACAGTCAGAGCCTGCGACATCCCCGACATACTTTCTGTTGTGGAGATAAGTACCACCTTGCCAAACTCTTCCATTACATCAAGAAGGGTTCTTAAACCAGCAGCATATAAACCATCATCATTAGTCAGGAGAATCAGTTTATCGTCTTTTTCAATAACCATATATTTCCGCTATTTGAGTTACAAATATAGATAAATTCAAGACACACCGATAGTGCCTTATTGTGAAACCGCTCCGCGGTTTGGTATTGTAAACCATACTCCTTCCTAGTATTGATGAAACCGCTCCGCGGTTTGACCTTAATGAGGATCAATCCCTTTAACGCCGGAGGCGTTCCA
>CAYUQR010000076.1:0-16199 GCA_964446825.1 uncultured Rikenellaceae bacterium | reverse complement strand
AATGGCCATAGAATTTATCTTAATATTATTATTACTTGGAATATAATTCAACTATCAATTGTTCCTTGATGTTTTCTGGAATATCAGTACGTTCAGGTATATTCATAAATTTACCTGCCATTTGTGTGTCATCCCACTCCAACCAGGAAAGCTTTGTATATTTTCTTGTTGTAAGTGAATCGACTATTGCTTCAAGAGATTTCGACTTTTCACGAACGCCGATAATATCGCCTGGTTTGAGCTGGTATGACGGAACATTTACAACATGCCCGTTAACTGTAATGTGTCTGTGTGAAACAAACTGCCGGGCACTTGCTCTTGTAGGAGCAATACCAAGGCGAAAGACAACATTATCAAGACGTGATTCGAGAAGCTGCAGAAGCACTTCTCCTGTAACACCTTTACTCCTTGAAGCTTTTTCAAATGTATTGCGGAACTGACGCTCAAGCATCCCATAGGTATATTTTGCTTTCTGCTTCTCCCTTAGCTGAACACCATATTCTGAAGTTTTCTTTCTCTTTTTATTCATCCCATGCTGTCCCGGAGGGAAATTTTTCCTTTCCAGATGTTTGTCGGGACCGAAAATGGGTTCTCCGAATTTTCTCGCAATTCTTGATTTTGGGCCAATATATCTTGCCATTGTTCTATTAATTTATAACTTACAAATATTCAATTCAATAAATTTTTATACTCTCCTTCTTCCGGGAGCACGGCAACCATTATGAGGCATCGGGGTTACATCAACAATTTCTGTAACTTCAATGCCAACATTGCTAATAGATCTGATTGCTGATTCGCGACCTGAACCCGGGCCCTTAACAAATACCTTAACTTTTCTTAATCCAAGATCATAAGCGACTTTCCCACATTCCTCAGATGCCATCTGTGCTGCATAAGGAGTATTTTTCTTGGAACCTTTGAATCCCATTTTCCCTGCAGATGCCCATGAAATAACCTGACCTGAATTATTTGTCAGAGTAATAATAATATTATTAAAGGATGAATGAACATGTGCCTGGCCTGAAGGTTCTACCTTAACGACCCTCTTCTTTAATGCTCCAGTCTTCTTTGCCATAATCTATTTATTTAGTAGCTTTTTTCTTGTTTGCAACAGTTTTCTTTCTTCCCTTCCGGGTTCTGGCATTATTCTTGGTACTCTGTCCTCTGACAGGGAGTCCTATTCTGTGACGGACACCACGATAGCAGCCAATGTCCATAAGCCTCTTAATATTCATTTGTGTCTCGGAGCGTAGTTCTCCTTCAAGCTTATAGCTTTCATTCAGTACCCTGCGGATGGAGTTTATCTGATCATCGGTCCAGTCCTGAACCTTTGCATTTCTGTCAACACCAGCCTCATCGAGTACTTTCTGAGCAGTGCTCCTGCCTACTCCATAGATGTATGTCAGGCCAACTTCGCCTCTTTTATTTCTTGGTAAATCCACACCAACAATACGTGCCATATAAAACTTTTCTTAAATGAGTTGCAAAATTAGTTAAAATTATCCCTGCCTCTGTTTGAACTTGGGATTTTTCTTATTAATAACGTAAATGCGACCTTTTCTTCTGACTATCTTACAGTCAGAACTGCGCTTTTTAACAGATGCTCTTACTTTCATTACAATATCAGTATTTCTTATTTATATCTGAATGTTATTCTTCCTTTAGTTAAATCGTATGGTGACATTTCCACCTTTACCTTATCGCCGGGCAATATCTTAATATAATGCATTCTCATCTTACCCGAAATATGAGCCGTAATTACATGCCCGTTTTCGAGTTCCACCCTGAACATTGCATTAGAAAGGGCTTCGATGATAGTACCATCCTGTTCAATAGATGATTGCTTAGCCATAAGTTTACATTTTATTTATAACTTTTTCAATAAACTCAAACGTTGTTAGTACGTCTGCTTTCCCCTTATCAACAGCTACAGCATATTCAAAATGTGCTGAAGGTCCGCCGTCAGCTGTCTTTATGGTCCAACCGTCTCTCATCTGCATTGTCTCCTTTTTCCCGGCGTTGATCATAGGCTCAATACAGATTACAAGTCCTTTTTCCATTAAGGGACCGGTTCCCTGTTTACCCCAGTTTGCTACTTCAGGTTGTTCATGTAATTTTCTTCCAAGTCCATGACCAACAAGTTCCCTTACTACTGAATAACCTCCGCTTTCCGCAAATGTTTGTACTGCATAAGAGATGTCTCCAACCCTGTTTCCTGCAACCGCTTCCTTAACCCCTTCTTCGAGGGAAGCCCGTGTAAACTCCAGAAGTCGTCTTACTTCTTTTGTTATCTTACCAACAGGGAAGGTATAGGCACTGTCGCCATACCATCCGTCCAATATAACCCCGCAGTCAACCGATATTATATCGCCCTCCTTAAGGATATATTCCGATGGGATCCCATGAACAACTTCGTCGTTAACAGAGGTACAGAGAGCATTTGGAAAACCGCCGTATCCCTTGAATGCCGGTGTAGCTCCGTTATCGCGGATAAACTCTTCGGCTATTCTGTCGAGATAAAGAGTGGTAATCCCGGGTTTTATAAGTGAAGCAAGTTCTGCAAGTGTTCGCGACACCAGTAAATTGCTTTCTCTTAACAACCCAACCTCTTCATCAGTCTTTAAATACAACATCAAAGAACGTTAAACAAATTATATTGATGACGCTGATCCTACCCGGCCTTTTATTCGCCCCGATTTCATCAGACCATCATAATGACGCATAAGCAAATGACTCTCAATCTGCTGCAGGGTGTCAAGAATAACACCTACAAGAATGAGAAGTGATGTGCCTCCGTAAAATTGTGCAAATTGCGGTGTAACAGATGCTTTCACTGCTATAGAGGGAAGTATTGCAACTATAGCCAGAAAAATTGACCCCGGGAATGTTATCCTCGACATTATTGTATCGAGAAATTCCACTGTTTTTCTTCCCGGTTTGATTCCTGGAATAAAACCTCCGTTTTTCTTCATATCTTCTGCCATTTGCACAGGATTAATGGTAATAGCCGTATAAAAATACGTAAAGACTATGATTAGAAAAGCCGTTACCAGGTTATACCAGAATCCGTACATATTCGAGAAAGCCACAACAAAGGCCGATCCCGAACTTGAGTATCCAGCTATTATGATGGGGAGCATCATGATTGCCTGGGCAAAGATGATAGGCATTACACCGGCAGCATTTACCTTAAGTGGTATATACTGGCGTACTCCTCCGTACTGTTTATTACCAACAATCCTTCTCGCATACTGAACAGGCACGCGACGTGTACCCTGAACCAGAAGAATTGTACCAAGAATAACCAGGAATAAGAACAAAATCTCAACAATAAGGCCAATGGCACCACCTGCCCCGTTCATTCTTGAACCAGATTCAAATATGAAACTTTGCGGCAGACGTGCAACGATTCCAATCATAATTATAAGCGATATACCGTTGCCTATCCCCTTATCGGTAATCTTTTCTCCAAGCCACATAACAAACATTGTTCCGGCTGTGAGAATAATTACTGAAGACATTGTGAAAAATGTTCCTGTAATGATGAAAGCCGATGCAGGAAGCTGGGCATGAAGGTTAATAAGGTATGTTGGTGCCTGAAGTATAAGAATTGCTACTGTAAGGTACCTGGTATACTGATTCATCTTGCGTCTTCCACTTTCTCCCTCTTTCTGTAATTTCTGGAAATAGGGGAAAACAATACCAAGCAATTGTACTACTATGGAAGCGGAAATATAAGGCATTATACCGAGGGCAAAAACCGAGGCCTGAGAAAATGCTCCTCCGGAAAACATGTCGAGCAAACCCATAATACCTGAATTCGTCTGGGATTTAAGGTTTGCCAGTTGAGAAGGGTCAATCCCCGGAAGGGTAACATATTTCCCCAGCCTGTATAATACAATAATCCCAAAAGTATAGATTAACCTTGCCCGCAGGTCCTCTATCTTGAAGATATTCTTTATAGTCTGAATCAGTCTCATGAAATTACATTTTTACAGCGGTTCCCTTTTTTGCTTCAATTGCTTCTACAGCTGATTTGCTGAATGCATGCGCGTGAACTTCAAGTTTCCTTTCCAGAGTTCCTTTGCCAAGTATTTTAACAAGCGCATTTTTAGAAACAAAACCGGCATTAAAAAGTACCTCAAAATCGATAAGGTCTAAATTATGTTGCTCTGCAAGATTCTGAAGAGTACTGATATTGATACCCTTGTATTCCTTGCGGTTGATATTTTTAAAACCGTATTTGGGAACACGTCTCTGAAGTGGCATCTGCCCTCCTTCAAATCCTATTTTCTTACTATAACCTGATCTGGATTTAGCGCCTTTATGTCCTCTGGTTGAAGTACCTCCTTTACCGGAGCCTTGACCGCGACCGAGACGTCTACCTTTTTTAATTGATCCTTTAGCAGGTTTTAAGTTACTCAAATCCATAACTTTGTATTATAAATATGTTTAATACCTTAAATATTTTCAACTTTTACCAGGTGTCTTACTTTAACTACCATTCCTAATATCTGTGGTGTAGCTTCATGTTCAACACTATGGTTTAATTTACGGATACCAAGAGCTTCAAGAGTTCTTTTCTGCCTTTCCGGTTTACCGTTTTTGCTTTTTACCTGGGTGATACGAATTTTTGCCATCGTAATGTTCTTTACTAACCGTTAAAAACTTTATCCAATGTGACACCTCTGTGTTCAGCAACCGAGAAGGCGTCTCTCATTTCAAGAAGTGCTGCAAAAGTTGCTTTAACCAGGTTATGAGGGTTAGATGATCCTTTTGATTTGGCAAGCACGTTTTTCACACCAACACTCTCAAGTACTGCACGCATAGCACCACCGGCCTTAACACCTGTACCATCAGATGCAGGTTTGATGAATACTTTTGCACCCCCGAATTTGGCAACCTGCTCGTGAGGTATTGTTCCATTGATGACAGGAACCTTAATAAGATTCTTTTTTGCATCCTCAATACCTTTTGAGATAGCTGTCGTTACTTCACTGGCTTTACCCAGACCATGGCCCACAATACCATCCTCATTACCAACCACAACAATGGCTGAAAAGCTGAATGTACGTCCTCCTTTTGTAACCTTGGTCACTCTCTGAATACTTACAAGCCTGTCTTTTAGTTCCAGATCGCTGGTTTTTACTTTTCTTATTCCGTTTCCCATAACTCATTAGAATTTTAATCCGCCTTCGCGGGCTGCATCAGCCAATGATTTTACTCTGCCATGATATTTATATCCGCTTCTGTCGAAAACAACTTTCTCTATACCTTTTTCTTTGCATTTGGTAGCCAGAAGTTTCCCGACAAGTTTAGCCTGTTCAATTTTTTTAATGCCTGTCTGTGCCGCAATTTCTTTTTCCCTGGAGCTGGCTGACAGAAGAGTTAAACCATTCAGGTCGTCAACAACCTGAACGTAGATCTGTTTATTGCTACGATATACCGCCAGCCTTGGAGCTTCAGCAGTTCCGTTTATTTTTTTCCGGATCCTCATTCTGATCCTTTTTCTTCTTTCCAACTTAGTTAAGGCCATGATTTTTTACTTTTACTTTTTTATACCCTAAACACTAGCTGATTTTCCAGCCTTTCTTCTGAGTTGTTCTCCAACAAACTTAATTCCTTTCCCTTTATAAGGTTCCGGCGGACGAAGAGATCTGATCTTTGCTGCAACATGTCCGATAAGCTGTTTGTCAATGCATGTCAGTGTAATTATCGGGTTAGCCCTTCTTTCAGTTTTGGTCTCAACTTTAACTTCATCCGGCAGCTGAATAATTACTTCGTGTGAGAAACCCAGACTCATTTCAAGATTTTGACCTTTTGCTTCTGCACGGTAACCGACTCCAACGAGTTCAAGCTCTTTCTTGTAGCCTTCCGAAACACCAACAACCATGTTATGTATAAGCGCACGGTAGAGCCCGTGTATCGACTTATGATTTTTTGACTCAGTTGGTCTCGATAATATTAATTCGTTCTCCACCAGTTCCACCTTAAGATCTTTGTCAACTGCCTGAGTTAACTCTCCAAGGGGCCCTTTCACGCTGACCACATTGGTGTCACTGATACTGACAGTAACGCCTTTTGGCAGGTTTACAGGTAATTTTCCTATTCGTGACATTAAGCTATCCTCCTAATTAATAAACATAACATAATACTTCTCCACCGATCTTTTCTTTCTTTGCCTCTTTGTCGGTCATTAATCCCTTTGATGTCGAGATTATTGCTATACCCAGGCCATTAAGAATACGTGGTATTTCATCAGATCCGGTATACTGACGCAGACCGGGCCGGCTGACTCGCTGTATTTCTTTTATTGCAGGTTTCTTGCTCTTGGCATTATACTTGAGAGCAATCTTTAATACACCCTGTGGTCCATCATTTTCCACAATCTTATAGCTGAGGATATAACCCTTTTCAAAAAGAATTCTTGCAATCTCTTTCTTAAGATTGGATGCAGGAGCCTCCACAACCTTATGACCAGCCATAATAGCGTTTCTAATTCTGGTCAGTAAATCTGCAATTGGATCAGTCATCTTTTATTTTTTAATATTGTTTATATTCATCTTTTCAACTACCAACTGGCCTTTTTTACACCCGGTATAAGCCCAAATGATGCCATTTCCCTGAAAGTAATCCTGCTGACTCCGAATTGTCTCATATACCCTCTTGAACGCCCGGTTATCTTGCACCGGTTATGCATTCTGTTCGGGTTTGAATTTCGAGGCAGACGGCTTAAACCAACATAATCTCCATCGGCTTTCAGCTGAGCCCTTTTTGCAGCATATTTCTGTGCCATCCTGGCTCTTTTAACTTCACGTGCTATCATTGATTCCTTAGCCATATTACTAGTTTTTAAGATTTTTAAATGGTAAACCGAAGTGCTTAAGCAACGCTAATGCTTCCTCATCCGAATCTGTAGATGTTACAAATGTCACCTGAAGTCCCATTATCTTGGCAATCTTATCGAGATCAATCTCAGGAAAAATAATCTGTTCGGTTATGCCAAGGGTATAATTACCACGACCGTCGAGTTTGGAATTGATGCCTTTAAAGTCGCGTATACGAGGCAATGCAACAGCTATGAGCCTCTCAAGGAACTCATACATCCTCTCCTTACGCAATGTTATCATTATACCAATAGGCATATTTTTTCTAAGCTTGAAATTCGAGATATCTTTTGTAGAGTTTGTCTGAACAGCTTTCTGACCTGCTATATCCGATAACTCTTTAACGCCGAACTCCAGAAGTTTCTTATCGGCAATAGCCTGACCCACACCCTGATTGATAACTATCTTTTCCAATTTGGGCACCTGCATTATCGATTTATATCCGAATTCCTTCATTAATGCAGGGACTATCTCGTCATTATACTTGGTTTTTAACGCAGGTATATACATTACTTGATCTCCTCTCCTGATTTTTTAGAATAACGCACTAATTTATTTTTTTCATTAAGCCTTTTACCAATACGGGTAGGTTTTCCGGATGCAGGATCGATAAGCATCAGGTTTGAGATATGCACAGGTGCCTCTTTTTTTATTATCCCGCCCTGCGGAGCTTTGGCATTAGGTTTGGTATGCTTCGATACCAGGTTAACACCTTCAACAATAGCCCTGTCTTTATCCCTGTCGACCTCCAGAACACGGCCTTTCTGACCTTTTGATTCTCCGGTAATAACCATCACCGAATCTCCCTTTTTCATATGTAATTTCTTCTGCATCGTTGTGTATTTAAAAATATTACAACACTTCAGGTGCCAATGAAACAATCTTCATGTACTTGTCGCGCAGTTCCCTCGCAACCGGACCGAAGATACGTGTACCACGCACTTCATTCACGTTATTGAGTAAAACAACTGCATTATCGTCAAATCTTATATAAGAACCATCGGCACGACGGATCTCCTTGGTTGTTCTGACGACAACGGCTTTGCTGACAGTTCCTTTCTTTGCTTCACCTGAGGGAAGTGCGGATTTCACACTCACAACAATTTTATCTCCCACGGTAGCATATCTTTTTTTGCTGCCACCGAGTACCCTGATGCAAAGTACTTCCTTGGCACCTGAGTTGTCGGCTACGGATAATCTGCTTTCCTGTTGTATCATGATTACTTGGCTCTTTCGATTATTTCAATTAATCTCCAGGTTTTATTTTTGCTCAGAGGCCTGGTTTCTGAGATGCGTACAGTATCACCGATATTGCAGGTATTTTCCTCATCATGCGCCATCAGCTTTTTTGTCTTGTTAATAAACTTGCCATAGATCGGATGTTTAACCTTTCTTTTAACGGCAACGACGATTGATTTATCCATTTTAGTACTGACAACCGTACCGACACGTTCTTTTCTAAGATTCCTTTCCATTGGTGGTCTCGCTATTAGATTTCTTATTCAACTCTCTTGTACGCATTTCTGTCAGCAGACGTGCAATCGTTAATTTTACCTCGTTAACCTTATGAGTGTTATCAAGAGGAGTTATTGCATGGTTTAGCTTCATACGAACGAGCATTGTCCTTTCGGTATCGATGCGTTCTAGAAGATCCGGAGTGCTTAATTCCTTTATTTCTGAAATTTTCATCTCTGTCTAAGTTTTATTCCTGTAGATAATCGCGCCTTACAATAAATTTTGTCGTTATCGGAAGCTTCTGAGCACCCAGCCTGAGCGCCTCCTTTGCAACTTCATAAGGGACTCCTTCTGCCTCGAGAAGAATGCGTCCCGGTGTTACCGGTACAACAAAACCTTCAGGCGCTCCTTTTCCTTTACCCATACGTACCTCTGCAGGTTTCTTTGTTATCGGCTTATCGGGGAAAACACGTATCCATAACTGACCTTCACGTTTCATATGACGCGTAACGGCCTGACGGGCTGCCTCGATCTGTCTTCCTGTTATCCAGGATTCCTCAAGGGCTTTGATACCAAATGATCCGAATGCCAGCTGGTTGCCTCTTTGTGCATTGCCTTTCATTCTTCCCTTCTGGGCTCTCCTGAATTTGGTCCTTTTCGGTTGTAACATCGCTCAAATATTGTTATAAAATTATATACTAATCAGTGTCTTATTTCTTTGCTTTTCTCTTAAGGCTTTTGCTTTTTGCATTCCTTGCTCCGATATTCGGACTGAGATCCCTTTTGCCATAAACTTCCCCATTGCAAATCCACACTTTCACACCCAGCAGTCCGACTTTTGTATGAGCTTCAGCTAAAGCATAATCTATATCGGCTCTTAAAGTATGAAGCGGGATACGGCCTTCTTTATATGATTCGCTCCTTGCCATTTCAGCTCCGCCCAAACGACCGGAGATCATAATCTTGATGCCTTCTGCTCCCATTCGCATTGTGGAAGCGATTGACATTTTAATAGCGCGACGGTATGAAATTTTGCCTTCAAGCTGACGGGCAATATTATTTGCAACTATGTTGGCATCCAGTTCGGGACGTTTAACTTCAAAAATATTTATCTGAACTTCTTTCTTCGTTATTTTCTTAAGTTCTTCTTTCAGTTTGTCAACTTCCTGTCCGCCCTTTCCGATAATTATACCGGGACGTGCAGTATTAACAGTAACTGTAATAAGCTTGAGTGTTCTCTCAATAATAATTCTTGAAATGCTTGCTTTTGCAAGCCTGGCATTAAGGTATTCCCTTATCTTGGTATCTTCCACCAGTTTACCGGAAAAATCTTTTCCTCCGTACCAGTTCGAATCCCATCCTTTGATTATACCTAGTCTGTTGCCAATCGGATTTACTTTTTGTCCCATCTATTCTATTTTGATGAATTTTCAACTTCCTTATTCATACTGTCAAGTACCAGAGTTACATGGTTTGATCTTTTCTTTATCCTGTAAGCTCTTCCCTGAGGTGCTGTCTGAAGTCTTTTTAATGAGCGGCCCCCGTCAACATGAACCTGCTTCACAAAGAGATTGCTTTCTTCAACTCTTACTCCTTCATTTTTGGCCTGCCAGTTGGCAATTGCTGACAGCAGCAATTTTTCAAGCCGGCGGGAAGCTTCCTGCGAACTGAACTTGAGGATATCAAGTGCCTTATTCACTTCCATTCCACTTATCAGACCAGTTACCAGCCTCATCTTACGCGGAGATGTGGGACAGTTTCTGAGTACCGCCTGGTACCTGGTTTTGGCGGCCTCTTTCTTCTGTTCAGCTGTATTTCTTTTTCTTGCACCCATTTCTAAATGTTTTTCAATGTTTACATTACTTATTTATTACCAGAATGACCTCTGAAAGTGCGGGTTGGTGAAAATTCTCCCAGCTTATGGCCTACCATATTCTCGGTAATGTAAACGGGGATAAACTTGTTCCCGTTATGAACTGCTATAGTATGTCCGACAAAATCAGGAGAGATCACTGATCTTCTTGACCATGTCTTGATCACTGATTTCTTCTGTCCGTCATTCATTTCAAGAATTCTTTTCTCGAGCTTGAAATCAATGAAAGGTCCTTTTTTAATAGATCTACTCATAATATATCAGTTATTTTTTTCTTCTTTCAATAATATGTTTTGCAGAGTATTTTTTCTTATCCCTGGTTTTATAACCTTTTGCCGGAATACCTTTTCGCGACCTTGGGTGTCCGCCTGAAGCTCTTCCTTCACCCCCACCCATTGGATGATCTACCGGGTTCATTACAACGCCTCTTACTCTCGGACGACGACCCTGCCACCTCGAACGACCTGCCTTACCAGACCTTTCAAGGTTATGATCGGCATTGGAGACTGTACCGATAGTAGCACGGCACGAAGTAAGGATCATCCTTGTTTCTCCCGAAGGAAGCTTAATGGTAGCATATTTCCCTTCCCTGGCCGACAACTGGGCATAAGTACCTGCACTGCGAGCTATTGCTCCGCCTTTCCCCGGTTTAAGTTCAATATTATGAATGATAGTTCCCAGAGGAATATCGCTGAGAAAAAGCGTGTTCCCAATTTCAGGAGCAGCTTCTTTGCCGGATAACAGTTTCTGACCGATCTGTAACCCATTAGGAGCAACAATATATCTCTTTTCACCATCACTATAAACAACAAGGGCGATTCTCGAAGAACGATTAGGATCGTATTCTATCGTTTTCACCGTTGCAGGTATTCCATCTTTTTCCCTGAGGAAATCGATTAGTCTGTACATCTTTTTGTGACCGCCTCCAATGTACCTCATAGTCCGTTTGCCGTTAACATTCCTTCCTCCTGTCTTTCGGAGCGGTCGAAGTAAGGATTTCTCCGGCTCAGCACTTGTGAGAGTCTCAAAAGTGCTTGCGATTTTGTGTCGCTGACCTGGTGTTACAGGTTTTATTTTTCTGACTGCCATATAGGTTATTAAATATTGCTATAGAAATCAATTTTGTTTCCTTCTGAAAGGGTTACAACCGCTTTTTTTGTTGCAGATGTTTTACCTGTAAGAAGCCCTGATTTGGTATTACGGGTCTTTATTTTCCCGCCATAACGCATCGTGTTAACCGAATCAACCGAGACATTGTAAAGGTCTTCAACGGCTTTTTTAATCTGTAACTTATTTGCGCTTCTGGCAACAAGAAAACCGTAGCGATTAAATTTATCGCCCTGTTTTGTCATCTTTTCCGTTACAATCGGTTTAAGCAAAATATTCATCACTCAAATTTTTCTAGTTTTCAAATGTTGCCTGCAAAACGTCAACTGCGCTCTCCACGAGTATCAATGTTGAAGCTCTCATTATTTTGTAAGTGCTTAATTCGCTGGCAATTACAACTTCAACCCCCTGTACATTTCGGGTTGACAAATATATATTATTATTTTGTTCCGGTAAAACAAATACTGATTTTTTATTGGTAAAATTCAGATTGTCACCCATTTTGATGATTTCCTTTGTTTTAGGAGTCTCCAGAGAGAAATCTTCAAGTACAATAATATTATTTGTAGATGCTTTATATGAAAGAGCTGATTTTCTGGCCAGTTGCTTAACTTTCTTATTAAGTTTAAAGCCATAGAACCTTGGTTTTGGTCCAAACATACGTCCTCCTCCCCTGAATAAAGGGTTCTTAATGCTCCCTGCACGTGCAGTTCCGGTACCTTTTTGTCTTTTTATCTTCCTTGTACTTCCTGCTACCTCGCCACGTTCCTTTGATTTATGAGTACCCTGCCTCTGATTGGCAAGATACTGTTTGGTATCCAGATATATGGCATGGTCGTTTGGTTCAATACCGAAAATTGAATCGTTAAGATTAACTTTTCTTCCGGTTTCCTTACCACTAATATTAAGAATCGCTAATTCCATTATTTTGTAATTATTACGTAACCACCTTTTGGACCGGGAATTGATCCTTTAACAATTAATATATTATCCTCTAACATACGTTTCATTATCCTCACGTCCATCGATCTGACTTTATTTCCTCCTGTGCGTCCTGCCATTCTCATACCAGGCAATACTCTTGAAGGGAATGATGAAGCGCCGAGAGAACCGGGTGCTCTGCCTCTGTTATGCTGTCCGTGTGTTTGTCCGCCAACACCACTGAAACCGTGACGTTTAACAACACCCTGAAATCCTTTGCCTTTTGACCACCCTCTGACATCAATCATGATATCGGGATTAAAGAGTGTAGCATCCAGTACCTCTCCCTCTTTAACCTGTCCCTCTTTAAAACCGTCGAACTCCAGAATTTTCCTTTTTGGAGTGGCATTTGCTTTCTTGAAGTGGCCCAATTCAGCTTTGGTCGTGTGTTTTTCATTCTTATCTTCAAAACCAAGCTGCACAGCAAAGTAGCCGTCTTTTTCCACTGTCTTGATCTGTGTAACAACACATGGTCCGGCCTGCAATACAGTACATGGAACGTTCTTTCCGTTTTCATCGAAAATGGATGTCATTCCAACCTTTTTTCCTATTAATCCCTGCATCAACATCTCTTTATAGCTTTACTGGTTTCACACTTTAATTTCTACTTCAACACCGCTGGGAAGCTCAAGTTTCATCAGAGCATCGATGGTTTTTGGTGTTGAGCTGTAAATATCAAGCAACCTTTTATAGGATGACAGCTGAAACTGCTCTCTTGCTTTCTTATTAACAAACGGGCTACGAAGAACTGTATAAATCTTTTTGTGTGTCGGAAGCGGAATTGGACCACTTACCACTGCACCGGTAGATTTTACGGTTTTTACGATCTTCTCGGCAGATTTATCCACCAGATTATGATCATAAGATTTCAGTTTAATACGAATTTTCTGACTCATCTTTTTAAAGAATTTTTCCTTTAGTAACTTCTACAATTCTGTTTGATATTTCCGCAGGTACCTTTTCATAGTGGGAGAACTCCATTGTTGACGTTGCTCTTCCGGAGGTAAGGGTCCTTAGTACTGTAACATACCCGAATTTTTCTGCCAGAGGTACTCTTGCCTTAATGACCCTTGATCCTGCTTTCGATTCCATACCTTCCACCCTGCCTCTTCTTCTGTTAAAATCGCCAATGACATCCCCAACATATTCTTCAGGAGTAACAACTTCTGTCGACATTATTGGTTCCAGTATCACAGGATTGCATTTGGATGCAAATTTCCTGAATGCCTGCTTGGCTGCTATTTCAAATGAAAGAGCATCAGAGTCAACCGGATGATAAGAACCGTCTTTAAGTACTACTTTTAAATTATCCAGAGGGAAACCTGCCAGCGGACCATTATCCATTGCTTCGCGGAATCCTTTTTCAACTGACGGGATATACTCCTTGGGTATATGACCGCCCTTAATATCATTAATAAATTGAAGGCCCCTTGCATTTCCGTCCGTTGGTCCCATTTCAAATGTTATATCGGCAAATTTCCCGCGACCACCAGTCTGTTTCTTGAATACTTCACGAAACTCTGCAGAGGTTGTAATAGCCTCTTTATAAGCAACCTGGGGAGCTCCCTGGTTACATTCAACTTTAAATTCACGCTTCAGCCGGTCAATAAGTATCTCGAGATGAAGCTCGCCCATACCGTGGATAATTGTCTGCCCGCTATCGGGGTCAGTCCTTACCTGGAATGTGGGATCTTCCTCAGCAAGCTTGTTGAGAGCTATTGAAAGCTTATCGACATCGGCCTGAGTTTTGGGTTCAATGGCAACACCAATAACAGGCTCCGGAAAATCCATTGTTTCAAGCAAAATCGGCTTATTTATTGCACATAATGTATCGCCGGTTTTTATATCCTTAAATCCCACACCAGCGCAAATATCGCCGGCTGAAATACTTTCCTTCGGATTCTGTTTATTGGCATGCATCTGGAAAAGACGGTTAATGCGTTCCCTCTTTCCTGTCCTGGTATTCAACACCGTGTCGCCTGCCTTCAGAACACCTGAATATACCCTGAGGAAAGCCAGACGACCTACAAAAGGATCCGTTGCTATTTTAAAAGCGAGAGCTGCCATTGGTGCATCATCATCAGGTTCCCTTATTATTTCTTCATCATTCCTCGGATCAACTCCCAGTACTGAACCTTTATCAACAGGTGAGGGAAGGAAAGCAACAATTGCATCAAGAAGTCTCTGAACACCCTTATTCTTAAAAGCTGATCCACACGTAACAGGAATGGCCAGCCCGTCAATAGCGGTTTTTCTGAGAGCAACCAGAAGTTCTTCACTGGTTATTGATTCATGATCCTCGAGGTATCTTGCAAGCAGTGTGTCGTCAACATCGGCAACAGCTTCAACAAGTTTCCCTCTCCACTCATCGGCTTCCTGCTGCATAGCGGCAGGAATATCTTCTACCTCATAACGTGTAACCATTACCTTATCAGGGTAATATATGATGGCCTTCATTTCAATAAGATCGATAACACCTGTGAAGTTCTCCTCCGAACCAATAGGTATCTGAACAGGGACAGGATTAGCACCAAGCTTATCATGAATTTGCTGAACCACACTGTAGAAATCTGCTCCTGCACGGTCCATCTTATTTATAAATGCCAGCCTGGGGACCACATATTTATTCGCCTGACGCCATACCGTTTCCGACTGTGGCTCAACGCCACCTACTGCGCAGAAAACAGCAACAGCACCATCAAGGACTCTTAACGATCTTTCAACTTCAACTGTAAAATCAACGTGACCAGGAGTATCAATGATGTTTATTTTATAATCTTCATCCTTATATTTCCAGTAAGTAGTAGTTGCAGCAGAGGTTATTGTAATTCCTCTCTCCTGCTCCTGAACCATCCAGTCCATCTGTGCATTGCCGTCATGAACCTCACCCATTCGATGGGTACGACCAGTATAAAACAGAATCCGTTCTGTTGTCGTGGTCTTACCGGCATCAATGTGGGCCATGATTCCGATGTTTCTGGTATATTTCAGGTTCTTATCCATCTGATTAAATTCCTTCTGCCCCTTATTATCTGTCAATTAAAACCGGAAATGAGCGAAAGCTTTGTTTGCTTCAGCCATCCTGTGCGTATCTTCTTTCTTCTTATATGCCCCGCCTTCAAGCTTGTAAGCAGCCATCAGTTCCGCAGCAAGCCTCTCGGCCATCGAATGTCCTGTTCTCTTCCGTGCAAATGAAATCATATTTTTCATGCTGATGCTTACCTTCCTGTCTGACCTGATCTCCATAGGTACCTGGAAAGTTGCACCTCCCACCCTGCGGGCTTTTACTTCAACCTGTGGTGTAACATTATCAAGAGCCTGCTTGAAAATTTCAAGCGGAGTCTTACCTTCACTTTTAAATTTGTCACCGACTATATCAAGTGAGTCGTAGAAAATTTTAAAAGCAAGATTCTTTTTACCACTGAACATAAGATTATTCACAAACCTTGTTACATACGGATCTTTGTATTTTGGATCCGGTAACAGAATCCTCTTCTTTGGTCTTGACTTTCTCATTATCTTATTCCTTTAACTGTTACTTCTTAGGCTTTTTAGCTCCATATTTTGATCTTCTCTGAGTACGACCATCAACTCCCGATGTATCGAGAGCACCACGAATAAGGTGATAACGAACACCGGGCAGATCTTTGACCCTGCCGCCTCTGATAAGCACTATTGAGTGTTCCTGGAGATTATGTCCTTCTCCTGGAATATAAGCGTTAACTTCTTTCTGGTTGGTGAGCCTTACCCTGGCCACCTTCCTCATTGCAGAATTAGGTTTCTTAGGTGTTGTAGTGTAAACACGAACGCACACTCCCCTTCTCTGAGGACATGAATCTAAAGCAGGAGCTTTACTTTTATCTACCAGTTTCTTCCTGCCTTTTCTTACTAATTGC
>CAYUQR010000075.1:9246-16269 GCA_964446825.1 uncultured Rikenellaceae bacterium | reverse complement strand
CAGAAGGCAGAAGGCAGAAGGCAGAAGGCAGAAGGCAGAAGGCAGAAGGCAGAAGACAGAAGTCGGAAGTCGGGAGCCAGTTGCCGGTAGCCGGTTGCCGGATCTCATACAGATTCGATCTTCGAATTGACAAGTTTAATTATTTCTTCTTCCTGAGCTGCAGCTTTTGAGACAATTTCGTTACCCGAGGCAATAATTGAGTTCGCAAATTGTTTATCATCAAGTCCGCTTGCATTGATCCTAACATTTAAAAAGGCTCCCTTTATGCATGAATTCAGAGCTACTGCACCAACACCAGCATCTGTAACTGAATTTGGATTGCCCTTCCCGACCATTTCCCTGATTAATCCGAAACCTGAAAAGGCAGTTTCCATTACTTTATAAGGGACTAGTATGGCATTCTTTGTTGATTCCTGTATAGCATTCTTTCTTGCCAGTTTTTCTTCTTCAGATTTCTTTGGCATTGAGAAAGATAACATTATCCTGTTGAAGGCATCTGTATCTTCATCAACAAGATTAAGCAGTATGTTTTGAATATCTTTCCCTTTTTCAGCCCAGTCGGAAAACTCTTTCCACCTGTCATCCCATCCCCTTTTATGGCTTGAAAGATTCGCTACCATGGTTCCAAGAGCCATTCCCAGGGCACCAATATAAGCTGACACCGATCCGCCCCCGGGAGCCGGAGATTCAGAAGCGGTTTTATCCATAAAACCTTTCATGCTCATGTCAATCAGCCTTTTTTTATTTTTGTCTGCCATAACGTATTCAATTATTTTTTCCTCAGGTTTAAACTTATGAACATCATTAAGTCCCATCGACCTTACAGCTATCTTTATAAGTTCCTCATCCGAAACACCACACGAACGCTGTTGTTTTTCGAGGAAATATCTGCCGGCATCGAGCACCGACTTCAACGGGATTAATCCTACAAGTTCTGAACCCGTAACTCTTACGCCTCTTGCTTCAGCTTTCCTGCAAACTTCATCAAATGCAATATGAACAGGAGTGACGGAAATATTTGTCAGGTTCATTGAAATCTGTGCAATTCCGTATTCTTCAATATACCATCCAATAGCTTTAACACTTTTAAGTGTGCCTGGTATATTTATTTTTTCGCCCTCTTTACTTATGATATTACGTCCCTTTTCCCTTACATCAAAAGCAATTGCATTAGCTCTGCGTGTGGATGTAGAATTCAGATTAACATTATAAGCCACCAGGAAATCCCTGGCTCCCACAGCTGTTGCTCCGGAACGCTCATTAAACCTGGCAGGGCCAAAGTCGGGTTTCCATGCAGAATCAGCAAGTTTCTTTTTAAGACCTTCATATTCACCCGACCGGCAACTTGCAAGGTTCCTTCTTTCAGGCTTATATGCAGCACTCTCGTAACAATAAACCGGTATACCCAGCTCATTTCCGATGCGTTCACCCACCTTACGTGCATATACCACTGTTTCATCCATTGTAATACCTGAAACGGGTACGAATGGGCAGACATCAGTAGCCCCCATACGTGGATGTTCGCCATGGTGCTTCGACATATCGATAACCTCGGAAGCTTTTTTTACTGAAAGGAACGCAGCTTCAGAAGCGGCTTCAGGGCTGCCGACAAAGGTTACAACTGTTCTGTTGGTATCTTTACCCCGATCAACATCCAGTAATTTTACACCTTCAACAGATTCGATAACATCGGTTATCTGTTTTATAATTGTAAGGTCCCTTCCTTCGCTGAAATTAGGCACGCATTCAATGATCCTATTCTCCATGCAAAAGTATTTTCTATTTGATTTTCTCTGTGTCTCTGTGCTACTCTGTGCAACTCTGTGTAAGTTCTTAACTTTTTTGGTTACACAGAGAAACACGGAGTAGCACAGAGGGGCACAGAGGTTTCTTATATTATAATAATGTTATAAATGTCTTTTAATAATCTTACCTTTAAGAATTACTGTATCAATCAGATCGCTGCCAAAAGCATAAGGCATAAATTCATACGATGGTATCTCCTTTGTAATAAATACATTAGCCACTTTACCTTTTGATATTGATCCATGCGTCTCAGATAATCCCATTGCATAAGCTGAATTTATTGATACAGCATTGATAACCTCTTCCGGAAGCATTCTTAGCTTTATACACCCCAACGACATAATCAGTTTCATATTACCCGAAGGCGATGACCCAGGATTAAAATCTGATGCCAGGGCAATTGGCAGACCTGCAGATATCATCTTTCGCGCAGGAGGATCGGGCATACCCAGAAAAAAGGCTGATCCGGGAAGAAGGGTAGGCATGGTATCTGAATCAAGAAGAACTTTTATTTCCTCATCTCCGGTATATTCAAGGTGATCAACAGAAAGAGCATTATACTTCACACCTGCCTGGATGCCACCTGTGTATCCGAGTTCATTTGCATGTAACTTTGAAACTAGACCGTATTTCAGCCCCGCCATCAGGATCCTCTCCGTATCCTCAACTGTGAAGAAACCCTGATCACAAAATACATCGATGTAATCAGCCAGCTCTTCTGAAGCCACCAGAGGGATCATCTCATTGATTACAAGGTCAACATATTTGTCCCTTTTATTTTTATAATCATCCGGAATTGAATGTGCTCCAAGAAATGTTGCTTTAACCTCTATCGGAAAATTATTTTTAATTCTTTGTATGACTCTTAGCATTTTTAATTCATCTTCAGTATTCAGGCCATAACCACTCTTTATCTCAACGGCCCCTGTTCCCATGGAAATTATTTCATTAACGCGTACTGATGACTGTTCAAATAATTCATTTTCAGAAATATCATGGAGCTTTTTGGCTGAATTAAGGATGCCTCCTCCCCTTTTTGCAATCTCTGAATATGACAATCCGCGTATTTTATCAATGTATTCTATTTCCCGGCTGCCGGCATAAACAAGATGAGTATGAGGATCGCAAAACGAAGGAAAGACCATTTTGCCAGAGGCATCAATTATTTCATAATGATTGTTTTCATGGATAAAATCTGCATCGTTCATTTCACTCATTCTGCCAAAGTCTTTAATCAGACCATCTGACAAATACAGGAAGGCATCAGAAATGGTATTCACCGCCATCATTTTACTGCCGCTTACCTTCAGTTTTGGAGTAAGCTCCGTCTGCACAAGGCACTTTATATCTTTGATAAGTAGTTCTGATTGCATTAATTCATGTTATTTTGGTCCTAAGGTAGCAAATATTAAAAAAAGAGGTTGTTATTTCCATTTTTCTTTATCTTTATCACTATGAACCAAACCTCTGACCTATGAAAAAGACCTTTTCAGTTTTGCTTATTTCTTTAGTTGTGTTTTCAGTATCGGCACAGGAAAAATCAGTGTCAACACAGGAAAAAAAGGTAAAGACCGGATGGAAATTCGGTGGCGCTCTTCCTGCAGTTACATATGATTCCAATCTGGGATTTCAGTATGGAGCTCTTGTGGAATTTTTTAATTACGGCGATGGCAGCAGATATCCGGATTTTTTTGATCATACGTATACTGAAGCATCTCATTTCACGAAAGGAAGCGGGATTTTCAGGTTTATGTATGAGTCAAATCACCTTATTCCTGGTGTGCATTTGACAAGTGACCTCAGTTATCTTCCCGATGAGGCAAATACTTTCTATGGTTTTAATGGTTATGAGTCAGTTTATAATAAAGACTGGATTGATAAATCAAGCTCGTCTTACAAGTCAGCTATGTTTTACAGTTTCAAGAGAGATCAGTTCAGGTTTAAAAATGATTTGCAGGGTAACCTGTCAGGCGATCATATCAAATGGAGCGCTGGTTTCGCTTTTGAAAAATTTAATAATGATTCAGTCGATATTCCAAAACTCAATAAAGGTAAGAAAGATAAATTACCTTTTGTTGCCAACCAGGCTGGTCTTTTTGAATATTACCAGAACCTTGGGATAATTACACCTGAGGAAGCAAGCGGCGGTTGGGTCAATACCATTAAAGCAGGACTGGTATATGACACCCGCGATAACAGGCCGAACCCCATGAAAGGTATTTGGACCGAGATAGGAATTGAAGTAGCGCCAAAGTTCATGGGCAATGACTGGGGATTCTCTAAACTCTATATAACGCATCGTCAATATTTCACTATTATAAAGAACGATCTTTCATTTGTTTATCGTCTGGGATATCAGACAACCCTTTCAGGTAAAGTTCCTTTCTTCTATCAGTCGCAGATTATTACATCCATGCTCACAGGAGCTACCAATGAAGGTCTTGGCGGAGTAAGCACATTAAGGGGAGTATTGCGGAACAGGGTTGTTGGGGATGGAGTCTTTTATGGGAATCTTGAACTTCGCTGGAAACCGGTATACTTTAAATTCTTCAAACAGGACTGTTATCTGGGTCTTGACGGCTTTTATGACTTTGGAGTTGTTACAAAAGAGATCAAGCTCCCTGATAATCTTCAGGCTGTGTTCGAAAGTCAGCTATATCCGTTTGAAAATTTTTCTGATTACTTCAAACTTGGTAAGGACAAGTTGCACCAGGATGCAGGGATCAGTATCATGCTGGTGATGAATCAGAACTTCGTGATAGCTATAGATATGGGGAAAGCATTTCATGCGCAGGATGGCAATATTGGTTTCTCTATCGGATTGAATTATCTGTTCTAGGAATTAGAAAAAACAGAACAAAACAAAATAAAATATTATATATGTAGGGACATGCCATGGCATGTCCCTACGTTTTTTACATCCCCTTCAGGAAATATCCAAGCCCTACGCCAAGATAGTTACCTATTATATATCCGATAATTCCTACGGTAATTCCTGTTATTATGACATCCTTATTTTTCAGCGCGCCGGCTACTACAGGCACAAACGGTGGTGAAAATACAAATGCAGTTGTTGTAATCAGGTAATCGTCGGCGTTTACTCCGAAAATTTTTGACAGAAGCAGGTGAAGAAAAAGTGAGCCGAAATAGGCATATGTCACGTAAGCAAAAAGACCCAGGAACCCAATACTGAAGATAACACTGAGATCAGCCATTGAAGCCACAGTAAATGAGAAAACAAGAACGAAGTACATTCCCAGCTGGAAGGTCTTTTCAATCCTGTTGATCCACTCAATAAGTGATGCAATTATTGCCAGAGTAGTTATCGACAATATAACGATAACCATCTGTGATACCTTAGGCAGAAGAAGGCTTATTCCGAAAGAAACCACAAAGATAAGAAGGGCTATCCCGAAACCTTCGATCAGTGGAAGAAGTCTGCCCTTTCTGAACATCCCTGAATAATCTTCAAAACTCTCAGTCTCGGCTATCACCGAATCACTTCCTTCAGTATCTCCAACATGTTTAAAAGGAGGCAGTATGGCCCTGAAAATTTTTGGACCGGCAGTAATAAAGAAAATAATTGTTATAGCTCCGATAATCATGTCGTAAGTACTTGTCATAACGAAAAGATTGGGATCAACGCCGAGGGCAACTTTCAGAGAGACAAGATTTGGCGTTCCCCCGGAATATACACCCACAAGCATACCCGCCACTTTCCAGGAGTCAGGCACAACGTTCTTAAAAATAAAATATCCGGAAATAATTATTATTATCACGGAAACAATAGCGAGGATCATTGAAATAAAACCATCTTTTGCAAAACGTAGCCAACGCCTGATATTAAGTGAAAAAAGCAAAAGAGGAAAAGCAAGCGGGACTATAAGTGATATGAGCATATCCTGCGTTGATGC
The DNA here is from genome assembly GCA_964446825.1 of uncultured Rikenellaceae bacterium. Lineage (GTDB taxonomy): Bacteria > Bacteroidota > Bacteroidia > Bacteroidales > VadinHA17 > LD21. The sequence continues at coordinate 10,549 of CAYUQR010000075.1, read as the reverse complement.
GATTTTATTAACATAAATATCTGCTTCGCTGATAGTACCAGACGCCAGGAGAGCTTCCATTTCAGGTTTTGGCACAGCCGATCTTCCCTGCAAAGCAAGTTTGTATCCATCACTGCCATGGGGTAATATGCCGATGCTCCCAAATAAGAGGCCGAAAGCATATGCAAGTACAATCGATCCCAGCTTTTTAAGAGGCGACCAGCGCTTGCACATTAGAATGATTAACAGAGGAAAAGTGAAATAGAAAATGATAAGAATTACAATTTTTATCATAACTTCAGGATTAGGTAATCCAAATATAGAAAAAGCGACTCACCTTATCGCAAGTCGCTTTAAAAATAGGCATTTATACTTATTTACTTTCCCTCTTTATCACAGTCGCACTCATCAAAGCTTTTCTGGTACTGCTCAATTGCCTTAAGGCTCATACCCATACTTGAAAAGCCTCCGTCGTGGAAAAGGTTCTGCATCGTAACCTTTCGCGTAAGATCGGAGAAAAGGGCCACACAATAATCGGCACATTCTTCGGCGGTAGCATTTCCAAGCGGTGACATTCTTTCGGAAAAATCGATAAGTGAATCAAAACCATGTATTCCGCTTCCGGCAGTGGTGGCAGTAGGTGATTGTGATACAGTGTTAACACGGACTCTTCTGTCGCGACCATATATATAGCCAAAACTACGAGCGATTGATTCAAGCAAAGCTTTGGCATCACCCATATCATTATATCCTGAAAGAGTACGCTGCGCTGCAACGTATGACAAAGCAACCACCGATCCCCACTCTTTCAATGCATCCAGCTTATAAGCAGTCTGAAGGACACGGTGAAAACTCAGTGCAGAGATATCAAACGTCTTCAGCATATTCTCATAACTGGTCTGTTCGTATGGAATGTCTTTCCTTACATTTGGCGACATACCAATTGAATGGAGAATAAAGTCAAATTTTCCACCGAAAATTTTCATACTTTCGCTCAGCAGGTTTTCTATTTCATCCATTTTAGTTGCATCGGCAGAGATTACCTGACTACCTGTTATTTCAGCCAGATCTTTAATATTTCCAAGCCTCATGGCGACAGGGGCATTTGTCAGAACCAGTTCTGCACCCTGCTCCCAGGCCTTTAATGCAACCTGCCAGGCTATAGATTTTTCGTTAAGGGCACCAAAAATGATCCCTTTTTTACCTTTTAATAGACCTTCTCTCATTAGTAATTTTAATTTTAATCAGTTAAAAGCAGCCTGTAACAACTCACGGGCATTCTTTAAAGCTGTTTCAGTAACTTCACTGCCGCTCAGCAATCTGG